>NZ_JBNCLF010000019.1:0-142094 GCF_049844535.1 Streptosporangium sp. DT93 | reverse complement strand
GGGCCGCGGGCGCCGGCCCCGGGCGCCCGCCCCCCGCGGGCGGCCCCCCACGGCTCTCGCGGGAACGCCGCCGGGGACGGCCCTGGACGCGGTCCGCCCGTTGCGGTCGCCGCGGGCCCGCGAGCACGCCCGGCGCGGGTACGCGCGGCTGCTGGCCGGGGCAGACGCCGGCACCACCGTGCGGGTGCTGGGAACGGCGGTCGCGCACGACGTCTCCCCCGGCGCGGAGACGCTGCGCGAGTGCGGCCTGCGGGCCGTCGGCCCGGCGCTGCTGCGGCCCCCGCCCCCCGCCGGGGTGTACGAGGCCGTGCGGCGGTGGCCGGACCTGCGGGCGGGCGCGCTGGCCTACCTCGAACGGTCGGCGGCGGCCGGGGAGTCGCTGCACGCCGTGTTCGCGGCGGGTCTCGGCGCGGCCGTCACGGACGCGGAGCTGGCCGCGCTGCCCGCCCTGCGCGAGGCCGCGCTGATCGCCCGTACCCGCGACCGCCCGGAGCGGCGCGTGGACACCGCGCTGGCGCTGCTGTCCGGCCGGACCCCGGCGGCCGGAGGGGTCGACGGCGCCCTGCTGGACGCGCTCTGGCCGGACGGCTGGTCGCTGGGCGACGCGCACGCCCTGCTGGCGCGCCTGCCACGGGAGGCGCTCGGCGACCGGGGGCTCGCCAGCCGGGTGGCGCCGCTGCTGGAGAGGCCGTCGCCGGACGGCGACCACCGCCGGGCGGAGGCCTACGGCGCCCTCTGCGACCTGCTGGGACCGCTGCCGCTGGCCGACGCGCTCCCGGACGGGCCCCGGGAGGTACTGACGGCCATGACGCGCGTCCGGCAGGCCGAGCGACGGCTGACCGGGACAGGCGGGACCTGGAGCGGTGAGACCGGCACCGGGGAGAGCGGCACCGGGCGGCGGCCCGTGACCGGCGGCGAGCGGGAGCGGCCCGTGGCCGGGGACGGGTTGCGGCGACCGGCCGCCGGGAGCGAGCGGGAACGGCTCGCGGCCGGTGAGACGCTGGCGGCCGTCTACAACCGGACCGGCGTACCGGCGATCAGGAGCTACCTGCGGCTGCGGCTGCCGGTCCTGCTGGCGTCGCTGCCGGGCGAGACACTGGCCGAACTGCTCTCCCGGGTTCCGGACAGGGTACGCGACCTGTACCTGGCCGAGGTGGAGCGCGAACTCGGCGGGGAGCGGGCGGTGACCGTCGCCGCCGCCGCGTTCGGCACGTTCTTCGCCGCGCTGCGCCACGAGCGGACCCGGCAGGTCGCCGAGGACGTCCAGGACGTGCTGCTGCGCACCCTGCCGAACTGGCGCAGGCGCGATCTCAACGCGGTGGAGGAGGAGGTGCGGCGCGGATCGAACCGGACGGGCGACGAGTTCAAGCGCTGGCGGGCGCAGGCCCGGCCACGCCGCGGATGGCTCCCGGGCCGGCTCTTCCATGGCTGAGGACCACCGCGCCGGAGGGGGCGGATGATGTCAGGAAACTACGACTACGGCGGATATCCTCCCCCGCAGTACCGGCGCGCCCCCGCCCCGTCCGGCGGTGGCGGGGCCAGGGCCGCGGGGTGCCTGCTCCTGCTGTGCGCGTGGCCGCTGATGTGGGTCGTCCTGCCGGTCGTGGCGGCGGGTGCCCTGGCGTACGCCGGATACTCGGTGTACGTCTACCTCGCGCGGCTGGCGTCGGCCCTGGGGCTCGGCTCCGCCCCGTACCCGGCCTGGCTCGCGCCGCCCCCCGGCAGGGCCACGGGGACGGCGGAACCGGCGTACACCCACTACCTCTTCGGGCCGGCACTGGCCGACCTGCGGCACGTGGCGCGGACGGCGCTGCCGGCCCCGTGGCAGGCCTGCCGGAACCACCGGTTCCGTGTCCTCGGCGACACCAGGACCGGGAACGCGGCGTGGCTGTCGGCACCGTTCGGGCGGCTCATCGTGATGGCCATGTTCGCCGGCGTCACCGGCGGATACCTCGCCGTCGCGACGCTGTACGCCCTGCAGGTGGCGACGGTGGCCGCGCTGACGGCGGTCGTGGCCGCGACGGGGCTCGTCCTGCGCGGCGCCGACTCGGCCCTGCGCCGGGTCAAGGGCATCCGGACGAGCTGCCCCTCCTGCCACCTGCGCGTCCGGCGCCCCTCCTACGAGTGCGCGGCGCCGGGATGCGGACGGCGCCACCGCGACGTACGGCCGGGGCGCCACGGGGTGGTCAGGCGCCGGTGCGGGTGCGGGGCCCTGCTGCCGACCCTCGTGCTCGCGGGGGGCGGGGGCCGGATGCGGGCGCACTGCCCGCACTGCGGGGAGCCCATGTCCCGGGGGGTCGGGACCGTGCCGGAGATCGTGATCCCGGTGCTCGGCGCCGCCACGACCGGCAAGACGCGGCTGATGACGGCACTGGTCATGGGCCTGGTGGAGGGGCCCGCCGGGCACGGCGCCAGGTCGGAGTTCGCCGACGAGCAGTCCGAGAACGCCTACCGCGGGCTGGCCGGCAAGCTCCGGGCCGGCGTGCACACGTGGAAGACGATCCGGGTCAAGGACGCGCCGCTGCGGGCGTACACGCTGCGCGTCAGCCCGCCCAGGGGCTCGCCCCGGCTGCTGCACGTCTTCGACGCGCCGGGCGAGCTCGTCGGCGCGTCCGAGCTGCTGCGGGAGCTGCGCTACATCAGGGCCGCGCGGACGTTCCTGTTCACCCTCGACCCGCTCTCCGTGGACGTGGTCTGGGACTCGCTCCCCGCAGCGGACCGGGCCGGGTACGCGCGGCTGCGCTCGGACATGGCGACGGACTTCGTGTTCGGCCAGCTCCTGCAGAACATCGAGGGCCTCGGGGTGCCGCTCGCGAAGGCGCGGCTGGCGGTGGCGCTGACCAAGGACGACCTGGTACGCCACTGCGAGGCCCTGGAGGGGGTGGGCAGGGACAGCGACGACATCCGCCGCTGGCTGGAGGGCCCGGCCGGGCTCGACGGGGTGGTGCGGGCGATGCGCCGGCACTTCGCCGAGGTCCGGTTCTTCCGCACCTCGTCCTGGCTGGACTCCGGGGAGATCGACGCCGGCGTGCTCGACCTGTCCGGCTGGCTCCTCGCCAGGGAGGGCCTGCGCGTCCACCACTCCCCGTGACCTCCCCCGAACCGAAGGGAACGCCCGTGCAGCCCGATCCGTACCGCCGATGGCGACTGGCCGTCTTCCTGGTGGTCGTCGCGGTCGCCGTCCTGTACGCCGCCTACCTGGGGCTGTCGCTCCTGACGTACCTGTCGTCCCTGGAGAACCGATGACGTCCGGGACCGGGACCGGGACCGGGACCGGCGGGTCCGGCGAGCACGGCGGGTCCGGCGGGCCGCGGGAGCCGGGTGAGCCGGGCGAGCCGGGCGGCGTCCCCTCCCCCGGCCGGGTGGCCGGCGAGCTCGGGGTCGCGCTGGCGACGGCGGCCCTGCGCGACATCGCGGGGGTGACCGCCGTCCCGCCTGACGGGGAGCCGTCGGACGCGACGCACGGGCAACCCGCGGACGCGACGCACGGGGAACCCCCGGACGCGACGCACGGGGAACCCCCGGACGCGACGCACGGGGAACCCCCGGGCACGCCGGACGGGGAGGCGCCGGACGCGCCGGACGGGGAGGCGCCGGACGCGCCGGACGGGGAACGGCCGGACGCGCCGGACGAGCGGGTGGCCGCCGCGATCAGCACGCTCGACGCCGCGCTGCGGGGCCTGCCCGCCGACGACCCCTACCGGCTCGTCGTCCTGTACTGGCGGGCGCTCACGCGCGCGACGCGCTTCACCCGCCTCGGCGGGAACGTCGAGGACTGCGACGCGGCACTGCGGGATTTCGAGACGCTCCTCGGGCTGCCCGGATGCGACGAAACCATGGCCGACGCCTGCCACGCCCTCATGGGCATGCTGCGGCTCGACCGCTCGGTGCCGGAGAACCTCCGCCGGGGAGAGCGGGCGCTGAGCCTGCGTGACTTCGCCCGCCTGATGGCGTCGCGGGCCGTCCACGACCCCGAGGACGCCCGGCTCGCGCTCGGCCACCTGGACCGGATGACCGGGCCGGGCGCCGCGAACCCGGCACTGGCCGGGGTGGTGTCGTCGCTCCGGGCGGTGGCGAGGATCGCGGCCTCCGGCACGAGGCCCGCGGGCGAGATCCCCGAGGAGCTCATCGCCGGCCTGGGGGCGCTCATCGAGGGCGAGGAGGGGAGCGACGCCGAGGGACTGCGCGGGTTCCGCGACGCCCTGCGCGCCTTCCAGGCCGTCCGGGACGACCGGGCCGAGGAGGCCGGCACGGCGTTCGGGGCGCTCGACCGCACCCTCGCCGGGCTCGGCCCGGGCAGCGCCGTGGGTGACGTGCTGCGCGGGATGATCGGCCAGTACCGCGACATGACCGCCAAGGACCACTCGACGTCCCAGGAGGCCACACCGGAGGAACGGGAGGCCGCGCTCGCGCTCCTGGAACTCGTCCTGGAGGAGCTCCCCGACGATCACCCGGACCGCGTCCCCACCCTGAAGCGGCTGATCCAGACCCTGCTGCGGACGATGTGGTACAGACACGCCCCGGAGCGGCTGGGCAGGATCCGGGAGCTGGTCCTGGGCGCGATGGCGCGTCCCGCCGCGACCCCGGCGAACGACGCGCTCAACCGGCTCCTGCTCGTCTTCGTGGACTGTTTCCAGAGCGTGCTCGGCGAGGGCGTGGCGCGACCGGGCGACGCGATCGAGCGGATCAAGCGGATCGTCGCGCTCGTCCCCGCCGACCACGAGATCCGCGCCACCGGGTCGGCGCTGCTGTCGTCGGTGCTGGCCCTGCGCTACATGCGCGGGGGCGGCCTGGAACACCTGGACGCCGCGGGCTACTACGCGCGTCTGCGGTCCGGCGAGTCCGGGGAGTCCGGCGGGTCCGGGAGCAGGCTGACGGACGTCACCGGGGACTGGCTCCGGGCGGTCACGCCGCTGCTGCGCAACCCGAGCTCGCTGGACGCGAGCGCGATCGACGCGGTGGTCGGGGCGCTCAGGGCGGTGGCCGGGCCGCTGCCCGAGGACCACCTGCTGCGTCCCCGGATCGAGAGCGACATCCACCTGGCCGAGTTCCTCCGCGGCGCCTTCGGCCCGGACGGGCCCGACCCGGCCGGCCTGCTGTCCGATCCCGGGGGCGTCGCCGCGACGGCCGACTCCATCGAGGCCAGGGGGCGCGAGCTGGGCAGGCGGAGCCCGTACTACTCCATCGAGGTGGGCTCGGCCGGTTTCCTCAGGGCCCACTCGGGGTTCGCCCGGCGTGACCTGCGGGTTCTCGACGAGGGGATCACGACGCTGGCCGACGCCCACGACGCCGCCCCCGTCGGGCTGCCGTTCCGTCCCTGGCTGCTCGGGACGCTCGGGCAGAGCCTGCTGATGCGGTACGAGGTCAGTGGGGACCGCGCCGACCTGAGCAACGCGATCCTGCGGCTGGAGGAGGCGCGCCGGGTCCAGGAGGCCGACCCGTTCGGCAACCTGACGGCGATGACCCTGAGCACGCTGGCCACCGCCTACGACACGAGGGACGACGCGCGCCTGGACGACCGGGGCCGCGCGGCCGAGGCGTGGCTGGCCTCCCTGCGGGTGCGGGCCTGGGGCGTGCTGATCCAGAGCGACACCGGGCGGGCGTTCGAGGCCGCGGTCGCCGCGGCGGGCGAGGCGGCGGACGCGGCGATGCGCTGCGTCGCCGGCGGGATGGCCGGCACCGCGATCGAGGCGCTCGAACAGGGCCGCGCGATGGTCCTGCACGCCGCGATCACCGACACGACCCTGCCGTCGCTGCTGCGCGAGGGCGGCCACCACGACCTGGCCGCCGAATGGGAGGCGGCGCCCGCGGAGAGCGGGCCCGCACCGTGGGACGACCCCGCGGGTCCGGCCGGGTACGCCGGCGTCCTGGAGAGCCTGCCGACGGCGCCCCTGCCCGGCGACCTGCGCGAGCGCGTCATGGCCGCGATCGAGGGCACCGAGACCGAACGCAGGCTGTTCGCGGTGCCGTCCGCCGGCGAGGTCGCCGCGGCGCTGCGCGAGGCGGGCGCGGCGGCGCTGGCGTACCTGGTGGTCCGCGACGGCGGGCGCGGCGGCTCGGCCCTGGTGGTCGGCGCCGACGGCCGGACCGGCGAGATCCCGCTGCCGCGGCTGGACACGGGGCCGCGCAGCCGGGTGGCGGCGTTCCAGAGGGCCCACCGCGACCACGACATGACCGAGGCGGACACCCCCGGGAGGCGGCGCGCGTTCCTGCGGTGGAGGCACGCGCTCGGTGACCTGTGCGACTGGGCGTGGGAGGCGGCCATGGAACCGCTCCTGGGGCGGACCGCCCGGGGCCGGCTGGTGCTGGTCCCCGTCGGGGAACTCGGCGCCGTCCCCTGGCACGCCGCCCGCCGCGAGGTCGGGAACGGCGTCAGGCGCTACGCCGTCCAGGACAGGGTGATCTCCTACGCCGCCTCCGCCCGCCAGTTCGTCGACGCCCGCCGCCACGGCCGCCGCCCCTGGGCCGAGGACGCCGCGCTGGTCCGGGTCGGCGGCAGCCACCTCTACTGGTCGTCCAAGGAGATCGAGCACATCCACGGCCGCCACTACCCGGAGGGGAGGCTGCTCGGCGGGCGCCGTTCCGGGGCCGGCCGCACCGGGCGCGGGCAGGCGTCGCCGCGCCGCGCCGGCCCTTCCCCCGCCGACGTGACCGGGCGCGCGGCGTCGTGCCGCGCCGGCCTCCCGGCCACCACCGAGAACGTGGTCGGCCTGTTGCCAGGACCGCACTCGGGCGGCGCGACCCTGCTGCACCTGGGCTGTCACGCCCACCCGGCGCGCCGTCCGGTGGACTCCCACCTGCTGCTGGCCGGCGGCCAGACGCTCGGCATGACGCGCATCCTGCGCCAGGCGCGGGCCAGGCCGCCCGGCGTGTCCGGCGGCCTGGTCGTGCTGGCCGCCTGCGGGAGCGACCTGACCGGCCGCGACCACGACGAGGCGCTGACGCTGGCGACCGCCTTCCTCGCCGCCGGGGCCGTGGGCGTGGTCGGCACCCGCTGGCCCGTGGACGACCTGCCGACCATGCTGTTCACGACGATGTTCCACCACTACCTGAACGCCGGGTACGACGATCCGGCGGTCGCGCTGCGCGCGGCCCAGCTGTGGATGCTCGACCCGCGCCGGGCCCGGCCGGCCGGGCTCGGCGAGGACCTGGCCGGATACGTCGGCGAGGCGCCGCTGCACGAGCCGGAGTCGTGGGCGGCGTTCACCTACCAGGGCCGTTGAGAGGACCTTCGATGGCGTTCGGAATCGATCTCGGCACGACCAACTCGTGCATCGCCTACGTCGACGACGCCGGACGGCCCGTGGTCGTCCGGAACGCGCTCGGGGAGTACACCACCCCCTCGGCCGTCTACTTCGAGGGCAGGGACAGCGTCCTGGTCGGCGCCGCCGCCAGGAACGCCGCGCTGCTGGCCCCGGACCTGGCGGTCCAGCTCGTCAAGCGGCACATGGGCCGAAAGGACGTCGAGTACACCTTCCACGGCAGGAGGTACACCCCGGAGTCGATCTCCGCGCTCGTCCTGAGGGAGCTGGCCGCCGCCACCGAGCGGCGGCTCGGCCGCCCGGTCCGCGACGTGGTGATCACCGTGCCCGCCTCCTTCGGGGTGGCCGAGCGGCAGGCCACCCGCCAGGCGGGCGAGATCGCCGGGCTGAACGTCCTGGACGTGCTCGCCGAACCGGTCGCCGCCGCCCTGTCCGGCCAGGAGCGCCACCCCGCGCGGGGCGTGCGGCACCTGCTGGTCTACGACCTGGGCGGAGGCACGTTCGACACCACGGTGATCCGGATGGACGGCGACGACGCCCACGTGGTCTGCACCGACGGCGACCGGCGGCTGGGGGGCGCCGACTGGGACGCCAGGATCAGGACGTTCCTGCTGGAGACGTTCGCCGAGCAGCATCCCCGGCTCGACCCCGGCGCCGACGAGCGGTTCGTCCAGGACCTGTGGATCAAGGCCGAGCAGCTCAAGGAGGAGCTGAGCAGTTCCCTGACCCGCCACAAGAACCTGCGCTTCGCCGGGAAGGCCGTCCGGGCGGAGCTGACCCGGCAGCGGCTGGAGGAGCTGACCGCCGACCTGCTCGACCGCACCATGAAGATCACCGAGGAGACGGCGGAGCGGGCCCGGGCTCAGGGCGTCACCGCGTTCGACGAGGTGGTCCTGGTCGGCGGCATGACGCGGATGCCCGCCGTCGCGGCCCGCCTGGAGAGGCTGCTGGGCACCACGCCCCGCCATCACGAGCCCGACCTGGCGGTGGCCCGGGGGGCGGCCCTGTTCGCGCTGGTCAGGCAGGCCCAGCAGGGCGACGCCGAGGACGTCGCCGACCGACTGGGCATCAGCAGGGCGCAGGCCGAGAGCATGCGCTCGCGCCGGGTGACCACCGTGGTGCCGCGTGGTTTCGGCGTCAAGGTGCTCGACCACAACGACCCGCTGGCGCACACCGATCCGCTGCGGGCGCGCGCGTACGTCGTCCATCTGCTGCCCGCCGGCACCGTGCTGCCCGCCGACACCGGCCCGGTGGCCTTCGCCACGGCCATGGACAACCAGCCGGGCATCGACGTCGAGGTGTGGGAGCAGAACGGGCGGGAGAGCTCCGAGGAGGTCGCCGACAACACGCTCGCCGGGCGCGGCAGGCTCCGCGACCTGCCGCCCAGGCTGCCGAGGGGGACGCCGATCCACATCACCTTCCACATGGGCGAGACCGGGCTCCTCACCGTGCACGCGGTGGAGCCCGCCTCGGCCCGCCAGGTCCGCTTCGACCTGCAGATCGGCGGCCTGGACCGGGCCGACGTCGAGCGGGCCAGGACGGCGGTGGCACGCCATGACATCGGTTCCTGAGAGCGGCGGCGCGCGTCGTGACGTCGGTTCCCCGGAGAGGAGGGCGAGGCACACCGTGACATCGGTTCCTGAGAGCGGCGGCGCACACCGTGACGTCGGTTCCCGGGAGAGGACGGCGAGGCACACCGTGACATCGGTTCCTGAAGCAGGAGGGCGAGGGCACACCATGACATCGGTTACCCAAGGAGGACCATGGGGCTGCGGCACGCGTTGACGGTACTGGCCGAGCAGTGGGACGACGTCCGTTCGGCGCTCTCGCCCGAGGACTTCGGCGAACTGGCGGCCCTGGTGGAGGAGCTGGTCCGCGAGGGCGATCCCGGGGTCGCCGAGGAGGTCGCCGAGGAGGTCGCCGACCTGCTGCGCGAGCGGCTGCGGGCGGACCATCCCGTCCTTGAGGCCCTGCGCGAACGCGACGAGCGGCGCGCCGGGGCGGCCCTGCTCACCCCGGCCAGGCTGCGGACCCGGCTGGGCCTCGGCCCGCCGCCCTCCGAGGTGGAGCGGGAGGCGCTCTCCCGGCTGCTGGACGCCCCCGCGCTGACCGCCGACGAGGTGCGCGCGGGCGGCCACGACCCCGGCGATCCCGGGCTGATCAGGCTGGAGCACTCCGGCGGGGCCGCCCGCTGGCCCGCCTTCCAGTTCGCCGCCGACGGCAGGCCCCTGCCGCTCGTACGGACGATCAACCGGATCCTGGAGGCGGCCGACGACCCCTTCGGCGCGGCGGACTGGTGGCTCGGGGACAACGGCTGGCTCGGCGGCTCCCCGGCCCGGCTCATGGGCCGCGTCCCCGACGAACGGCTGATCTCCGCGGCCCGCGCCGAGACCACGGAGGTGTGAGATGCCCCTCGCCCCTCCCCCCGCCCGTCACCACGCCGCCCCCCACCTGCGGGAACTGCCCGCGGGCACCCGGCTGTGGCGGGTGCACGACCGGCGCTTCAAGGCCACCGACTTCAACCCCCGCCCGTCCGACGCCAACTTCGGCGGCGGGCGCTTCGACGGGACCGTCCACGATCCGTACCCCTACTACTACGCCGGGCTGGAGGCCGAGACCGCGCTGGCCGAGGCGCTGCTGCGCGACGTCCCCTTCGACGACCGCGGGGTCCGGCTGGTGCGGCGGGCCACGGTGCGCGGCCGGCGGGCGAGCGTCGTCCTGACGACCGGGGACCTGGTCCTGGTCGACCTGTGCTCGGGAGGGGCCCTGGCGGCGGTGGCCCAGGACTCCTGGCTCGTCCACGCCGATCCCGCCGACTACCACGCCACCCGCCGCTGGGGGAGCTGGATCAGGGAGCGGGTTCCGGCGGCGCACGGCCTGATCTGGCCGTCCAAGCGGGAGGGCGGGCAGCCCGCGCTCGTGCTGTTCGGCGACCGCTGCCCCTCCGGGTGCCTGATCGCCGATCCCTTCGCGGGCACGGACCTCGACGACCGGGCGGGGGCCGCCTGGCTGAACGGGCACCTCGCCCGCTACCGCGCCTGCGTCATCGGCCCCCGCCGCCCCGGGTGAACGGCCCGTGGCGCGGTCGTCAGTCCAGGACCGCGCCGCAGGTCATGTTGATCGCCGCGCCCGTCACGGTGCGGGCCCAGTCGGAGGCGGCGAAGACGGCCACGTTGCCGACGTCCTCCAGGGACGCGGCCCGCCCGGTCAGGGTCCTGCCGACGATGTCCCGCTCGATGGCCTCGCGCCCGTCGTGGCCCGCCGGGATCGCCTCGGGCAGGCCACCGGTCCGCAGGGTGACGACGCGGATCCCGTACGGCGCCAGCTCGGTGGCGAGCTGGCGCCGCATGGACTCCACCGCGTCGAACGCGGTCTGCAGGCCGCCCAGGTCGTAGCGGCGCGCCGAGTCCCGGTCGCCCGCCCCGCCGAACGCCATGATCACGCCCGATCGGCGCGGGGCCATGTGCCGGGCGGCCGCGCGCGAGGTGAGGAACTTCGAGCGTACGGCTGTCACGACCGGGCTCAGGTAGTCCTCGGGCGACATGTCGATCATCGGTGTCCCCTGGACGTCCCTGTCCGCGATCACGTTGAGGGACACGTCGATGCCTCCCGCCCCGGCCACGGCGGCGGCGTGCGCGTCGACCGCCGCCTCGTCCAGCGCGTCGACCTCGGCGGTCTCGGCCGCGCCTCCCGCGGCGCGGATCCGGCCGGCGACCTCCTCCAGGGTCGTCCGGGTCCGCCCGGCGAGGAAGACGCGTGCCCCCTCACGGCCGAAGGCGCGGGCGACGGCGCCTCCCACCGAGCCGCCCCCGCCGTAGATGATCGCGTTCTTGCCCTTGAGCAGCATGGTCCGCCTCCTGCGCGTCGATCGGGTCGTGTCACCGCGTACAACCCTCGGGAAGCGCCGGAATCATCGCCCCGCGCCGGAATCGTCGCCCCGCGCCGAGAATCCCCGGCACGGGAGGCGCCGGCATGAGGACCGCGGGTGCGAAGGCCGCCCGGCGCCGGATCAGCCCGTGATCTCGTCGGGGAGGCCGAACACGGCGAACAGCTCCGGCATCAGGAACGAGACGACCTCGGAGATCCTCGTGCCGCGCAGCGCGAGCAGGTCGAGCCCCGCCGCCGTGTAGGCCCCCCTGCCCGCGTCCCACGCGTAGGTGCCGAACGCGAGCTGCCCGTTCGCGCGGGCCGGCAGGAAGCGCCACCGGTGGTCGAACGGCCCCGCGAGCAGGAAGGCCCTGATCGCCTCGCGTCCCTGGTACCACTCCGGCAACGGCGGCATCGCGTACCTGGCGTCGTCGGTCAGCATCGCCACGACGGCCTCGACGTCCCCGGCCTCCCACGCGGCGGCGTACCGGTCCGCGAGCCTGCGGAGCCCCGCCTCGTCCGGGGAGGGCGGGCCGGTGGCGGGGAGCCGGGGGACGAGGGTCGCGCGGGCCCGCTGCAGCGCGCTGTTGACCGACGCGGTCGTGGTCTCCAGCAGGTCCGCGACCTCGCGCGCCGAGAATCCGAGGACCTCCCGCAGGACCAGGACGGCGCGCCGGCGGGCCGGCAGGTGCTGGAGCGCGGCGACGAAGGCCAGTTCCATGCCCTCCCGCGCCACGTAGCGGTCCTCGGGCCCCGATCCCTCGTCGGGGTACGGCTCGATCCACGAGGTCTCAGCGAGCGGCGCGGCGCCCGGGCCGAGATCGGCGGGAAGCTCCCTGCGGCCCCGGCGTTCGATCAGCGTCAGGCACCTGTTGGTCGCGATCCTGTACAGCCACGGCCGGATCGAGCCGCGGTCCTCGAACCGCTCCAGGCTCCGCCAGGCGCGCACCATCGTCTCCTGCACGGCGTCCTCGGCGTCGTGGACCGATCCGAGCATCCGGTAGCAGTGCGCGCGCAGCTCGCCGCGGAACGGGCCGACCAGGCGTCCGAAGGCGTCGGCGTCGCCCCCTCTCGCGGCCTCCAGCAGCCGCGTTCGCGGCGTCTCGCTCCCGGATCCCCGCTCATGCTCGCTCATCTCGCGGAACCTTATCCCGCGAGGGCCGGCCGCTCGCCGGGCGGTGGAGCGGCCGTCCGTCCGGAACGACGTCACCGCGGGCTCCCCCCGGTGAACCCGTGGGAGGCCGGGGAGGTCAGGCACCCAGTGCCGTCCAGGAGTCCTCCGGCAGGGACGCGAAGGAGCGCAGCGGCGCCCTCGCGAACTCGCCCGCGTGCGCGTGACCCTGGGCCCGGATCGACCGCTCCCAGACCAGGGTGCGGGCGATCCTGCCGACCCGGCAGGCCAGTTCCAGCTCCTCGACGAGCTCCGCGTGCGGGGCGAGGTCGCCGAACACCTCCAGGTAGGCGTCCCTGGGGCGCAGGATCGCCGGGTCGTCGGGGGCGACCCCCAGGTGGTCGCGCAGGAATCCCAGGGCGACCAGCATGCTCGCGAACGGGTGGGCCACGACGGCGTCGCCCCAGTCGTAGAAGCGCACCTCGCGGACCGGCGCGGTCCCGGCCACCAGGATGTTCCAGGGGTGCAGGTCGTTGTGGTCCAGGCTCGGCGGTACGGACGCGGCGGCCAGCCGTTCGCTCCAGGAGACGAAGGTGCCGCGCATGGCGCTCACGCGCCGGTGGGTGTCCCGGTCGGACGGGTCGCCGTACCGCTCGGCGTACTCCCCGACCGCGTGCGCCGCCTCGTCGAACCGCCGTGGCATGACGGCGGCGCGCATGTCGGTGAGGCCGAGCGCCCGCAGGTCCTCGACGTGCGGTGCGAGGTCACGCTGGAGCCGTCCGTACTCCGGCAGGACCGTCACCAGGGCGTCGGCCAGGGCGGCGCCCTTCACGCGATCGCCCAGGGGCGTCCCGCCGTCGGGGAGCAGGACCCGGCCGCGCTCGACGTCGACGGCGATCGGGAGCGGGATCCGGTCCGGCGCGACCCTCGACAGGAGTCGGTAGAGCCCCACCTCGAACGCGGTGTCCGGCCCGGGGGCCTTCAGCCACACCGGGCCGCGGGTGGTGGGCGCCGTGAGCACCGTCCCCCAGGGCCGCAGGTGCGGCTGGGTGACCTCTCCGGTCCGTTCCGTCCCGGCCGCGGCGAGCCGCTCGTCCAGCCATGTCACCGCGCTCCGCCGCCAGGCCCGCGACTCCCAGAGCGCGGTCCCGTGCCCGGTGTCCGCCTGCCCGGTGTCCGCCTCGCGGCCCTGCCCGGTGTCCGCCTCGCGGCCCTGCCCGGTGTCCGCCTCGTGGTTCTTCGTGTTTGACATGCCCGCCTCCCGCGCGCCGATGAGATCCGTCACCGCGTACAACCCGCGGAGGACCGGGAAATCATCGCGCACGGTCCAGGCGGAGGCCGATCGCCGAACCGGCCGGGAGCCGGCCGGGGTGAGGGAACACGGGTGACTCCCCGACGGCCGCGAGGCGGGTGAGAACGGCGGCGGGGACGACCGGGACCCCCTGCCGGCGGCCGGGGCGCCCTGCCGTCACCCCGCCGTCCACGGCCGGAGTTTCTCGGGGTTGCGTACCGACCAGATGTGCGTGATCCGGCCGTCCGCCACCTCGAACGCCATCACCGCCACGGTGACGCCGTCCCGCTGGGCCACCAGACCGGGCTGGCCGCTGACCGTCCGTTCCAGGATCGTCATGCCGGGCGCCATGGCGGCGATGGCCAGGGCGTGGCGCGCGATCTGCTCGCCGCCCTCGATCGGGCGGAGCAGGGCGCTGACGAGACCGCCTCCGTCGGAGGTCATCGTGGCCTCGGGGGCGAGCAGGCCGATCAGGGCGCCGATGTTCTTGGCCTCCCACGCCCGCCTGAAGTCCCTGATGACGTCGGCGCGCAGGGCCGCCGGAGCCGGGGAGGCCTGTGAGGCGTGGACGCGGCGCCGGGCCGAGGAGGCGAGCTGACGGCACGCCCCCGGCGTACGGCCGACGATCTCGGCCACCTCGGCGAAGGAGTAGCGGAAGACGTCGTGCAGCACGAACGCCACGCGCTCGGCCGGGGTCATCGATTCGAGCACGACGAGGAAGGCCATGGTGACCGACTCGTCGAGGGTGACGCGGTCGGCCGGGTCGGCGGGTTCCGCCGGGGCCCCGCCCTGCCGCCCGCCGATCCACTCCGTACGGTCGGGCAGCGGCTCGGGGATCCATTCGCCCACGTAGCGCTCCCGCCGCGCCCGTGCCGAGCCGAGCAGGTCCAGGCAGATGCGGCCCGCGACCGTCGTCAGCCAGGCTCCGGGGGAATGGACGGCCTCCCGCTGCTCGTGGGACATGGCGTACCAGCGGACGTAGGTCTCCTGGACGACGTCCTCGGCGTCGGCCAGGGTGCCCAGCAGCCGGTAGGCGAGATTGATCAGGTGACGCCGCTCGCCGGCGATCGCGTTCAGGCCCGGATCGGGCCCGGCGTGTCCCGGCCCGGACGGGGCGGTCATGGTGCGGTCATGGTGCGGTCATGGTGTCGTCGGCTCCTCGCTGCGATGGCGCTCACCCGATCGACGAGACAGCGCACCGGAATGTGAGGCGGGCGCGTCGCCTCACATTCCCGGCGGTCGCGTCGTCGGACTCCTGAGACACCATCCGGCACGCGGGCGGATTCCGCGACCCGTCCCGTACGCGGGACCGGCGACCCGTCCCGTACGCGGGACCGGCGACCCGTCCCGTACGCGGGACCGGCGACCCGTCCCGTACGCGGGGGCCCGTGTCCCGGCCGGGAGGGTTCCGTGTCCCGGCCGGGACACGGCGGGGCTCCCGCCCCGGCCGGGAGGCGGGTCTCGCGAACACCGCCGGAATCGAGAGAGGAAGACCCCACGATGTCCACGACCACGACGAACGAGCAGGACGGCCTCCGGTCGCGCCTGCCCGACCCCGCCCGCTTCTTTCCCGAGCTGGCCACGGTCGCCGGGGCCATGAACGCGAGCGTCCACAACGACGCGATCCCGAGGTCCACCGTCGGCCTGGTGCACCTGCGCGCCGGGCAGATCGTCGGCAGCAGCTACCACACCGTCCGGCAGACCGGCATGCTCCGCAAGGCCGGGGAGAGCGAGGAGCGCATCACCGCCGTGGCCTCGTGGCGGGACGCCCCCTACTTCACCGACGCCGAGCGGGTCGCGCTGGAGCTCGTGGAGGCCGTCCTCGTCCCGGGCCCGTCCGGGGAGCGCGTCCCCGACGAGCTGTACGCCAGGGCGTCGGCCCACTACGACGACAGGGCGCTCTGGACGCTCACCCTGGCGATCGGCCAGATCTGCTTCTTCATCCCCGTCGCCCTCATCGCCAGGCCGATCCCGGGCAGGCCCCTGGGGCACAACTACACGGGGTGACACCGCGAGGGCCGGAGGGCGGGACGGCCGGCCCCTCGGGCACAACCACACCGGGTGACACCGCGGGAGCTCGGGGGGCGGGACGGCCGGCCTCCCGAGCTCTCCCGGACGATCAGCCGGTGCCGGGATCACGATCTCGGCCGCCGACACCGCCGTCCCGTCGATCGCCGACAGCAGCGTGCCGGCGGCCGCTCGGACGATCTCGGCCTTGTCGGGGGCGACCGTGGTCAGGCTGGGCGTGTCCTCGCGCGCACCGCCGTCGACGTGGACACCCACACCGCACCGGTCATCGGCGACGACCCGCCCCGGTAGCCTCCCGCCGGTAGGCGCCGGGCGCGACGCCGTACTCCCGCTTGAAGGCGGCGGCGAAGGCGAACTCCGAGGCGTACCCGACCCGGCCGGCCACCTCGCCGAGCACGGCGTCGGTCTCGCGCAGCAGCCGGGCCGCGACGGTCATGCGCCACCAGGTCAGGTAGGACAGGGGCGGACGGCCGATCAGGGCGGTGAAGCGCCGGGAGAAGGCCGCCCTGGACAGCCCGGCCCGCGTCCCGAGCGTCTGGACCGTCCAGGGGCGGGCGGGCTCGCGGTGCAGGGCGTGCAGCGCGGCGCCGATCGCCGGGTCGCCCAGGGCGGCGGCCCAGCCGGTGGCCCCGCCGGTGGCCCCGCCGGTGACTCTGCCGGTGACTCTGCCGCGTCCGGCCTCCTCGTCGAACCAGGCACGCAGCATGTAGAGCAGCAGCATGTCGAGCAGGGCGGGGACGACGGTGTCCGCGCCGGGGCGGGGATCGTCCAGCTCGCCGCCGAGGAGGTCGACGGCGGCGCGCAGCTCGGGACGCCGCCCGGGACGGGCCGGCAGGTGGACGATCTCCGGCAGGCCGTCCAGGAGAGGGTGGGAGCGGCGGGCGTCGAGCCGGTACCCGCCGCAGAGGGTGACGGTGACCGCCTGCGATCCGTCCGGCCCGGTCCTTCCCACGGTGTCCGAGGCGTAGCGGTCCCCGGACCGGGAGTCGTCCAGCGGGTCGCAGGCGGGTCCGGCCAGCGGGGTGGCGGGGCCGTCGGCCAGCGCGTACCCGCTTCCGTGCGGCAGGAACACCACGTCACCGGCGTTCAGCACGACCGGCGCGGCGACACTTCCCGGCATGGGAACGGGAGCGGGAGCGGGAGCGAGGGCGGGAGCGGGGCCGGGGATCAGCAGGCACGATCCTCGCAGGACCACGTGGAAGCCGGCCGATCCGCGTACCGCGGGAAAACGCCGCCCCCAGGGGGCGTGCCAGCGGATGCGTGCCGAGCGGGGCTCCCCGGCCCGGGTCGCGGCGACCACGTCGCTGAGCACGTCCATGGCGGGAGTCTAACCAGCGGCTCCCGCGAGACGATCACGTATGAGAACAAGACTCACCGGCATTGGCCGTCTCATCCGGCCCCCCTACGGTGGGGCGCACGCGAAGCGATCGACCGTAGGGAGCCTTACATGACGCGGCAACGCGGGACCCTGGTGCTCGGAGCGACCGGCCTGGTCGGACGGCAGGTCGTGGCCGGGCTCCTGGAGGCGGGCGCCGGGGTCCGCGCCCTGGTCCGGAACCCGGGGACGGCCTGCCTGCCGGACGACGTCGAGGTCGTACGCGGCGATCTGGGCGCTCTCGGCGGCCCGGGCGATCGGGGCGCCCTGCGCGCGTCCCTGGACGGGGTCGAGGCCGTGTTCCTCCTGTGGCCGTTCGCCACGGCCGAGGGGACGGCCCCGCTCCTGGACGCCGTCGCCGCGCGTGCCCGCCGCGTCGTCTACCTGTCCTCCGCGGCCGTACGCGAGCACGAGCGGAGCGTCGAGCGGATGATCGAACGGTCCGGGCTGGAGTGGACGGTCCTGCGGCCGCACGCCTTCGCGGCCAACACCCTGCGCTGGGCCGGGCAGATCCGCGCCGAGGCGGTCGTGCGCGAGCCGTACGGCGCGGCCGCCATGCCCCCGCTGCACGAACGGGACCTCGCGGCGGTCGCGGTGCACGCCCTCCTGGGCGACGGGCACGACGGCGCGACCTACGAGCCGACCGGGCCCGAGACCCTGACCCAGGCCGAGCAGGCACGCGTCATCGGGGAGGTGACCGGCCGCCCGGTGCGCTGGGAGGAGATCTCGCCGCGGGCCACGCGGCGGCGGATGCTCGACCTGGGCTGGCCGCCCCCGGTCGTGGACGGTGTCCTGGCGGCGCAGGCCGCGCTGGTGACCGCGCCGAGGGCCGCCACCGGCACGGTGGAGAAGATCACCGGCGCCCCGGCCCGTACGTTCCGCGCCTGGGTGGCCGACCACGCGGACGCCTTCGCGACACCGTGAGACCGGCCCGCGCCCGAGGCGCGGCACCCGGACACGCCCCCGCGCCACGTCGTGCCGCCGGCGGCGGACGCCCCGAGGAACGCGTCACGGATCACGGAACGCGTCACGGCACGCGTCGCCCGTCTCGGCCGGGAACCCCGGAACGCGGTCCCGGCGTTCATCGCGTGACCGCCAGCACCAGGGAGGCGACGGCCAGCACGAGGTAAGCCCCGGGAAAGGCGATGTTGTGGAACACCCGGGCGCGGACATGGAAGGCGACGGCACCGGCGAAGAACAGGCACAGCCCCGCGGCGGCGGCGACGCCGAGAGGCCGGACTCCCACGAGCCCGAGGAGGAGCCCTGCCGCCCCGGCGGCCTTCAGCGCGGCGAGCGCCGGGAGCCAGGACGGCGGGACCCCCACCTCGGCCCCGTTGTCCAGGACGAACCCGGCCCGTGCCAGGTCGGCCACGACGATCGCGGCGTTGGCCACGATCGTGGCGACGGTGACGACCACGTAGGCGGTGAACATTCCCGGCTCAGCCGAGGACCCGGTAGGACCCGAGGACCTCGACCGGCCGAGGCACCGGGCCGGGTTCCACGGCCCACCTGGTCACCGCCGCCCGCAGCCGTCGCGCCGCCTCCATGCCGGGCAGCGGATTCTCGACGCCCTCGTCGAGTTCCAGCAGGGCGACGAACTCGGTGCCGCCGGCGAGGCGCAGGCAGGCGTACCGGATGCCGTCCGGCCGCCGCTCCCCCACCTCCGCGAAGGTCGCCCGGACGGCGTCGGCCACCTCCTCCGCGCCCTCGTCGGCCACCTGGTAACGGATCATCAGAACGGGCATGGCGTCTCCTCGCCGGTCGTGGACGGCGGCGGGCCGTCGCCCGCCGCGTCAAGCCTCGTCGAGGGCCGGGAACGCGTCCAATATCCGTGTCCATAACCTGATGGCATGGACGTCGACACGCGCTTGTTGCGGTACTTCCTCGCCGTGGCGGAGGAGGGGAACCTCACCGCAGCCGCCGGGCGGCTGTTCGTGTCGCAACCGGCGCTGACCAAGCAGATCCGGCAGCTGGAGACCCGGCTCGGGGTGCGGCTGTTCACCCGGTCACGGACCGGGATGGCCCTCACCGAACCGGGCCGTACCCTGGCCGAACGGGTACCGGATCTGCTGGCCGGCTGGGACCGGGCGCTGCGGGAGACCAGGAGCACGACCAGCCGGGTCGCCCGCGTGCTGCGGGTCGGCTTCCTGGCCAGCGCCGCCAACGAGGCCACCCAGCACATCGTCGCGGCGTTCACCCTCCGCCGGCCGGGGTGGAGGGCCGACATGCGGCAGGCCGCGTGGTCGAACCCGACCGCCGGGCTCGCCGGAGGGGACGTCGACGTCGCCCTGCTGCGGCTGCCCTTCCCCGGCCAGGAGAGCCTGCGGGTGGAGGTGCTGTTCACCGAGCCCCGCTGGATCGCGCTCCCCGCGGCGCACCCGCTCGCCGCACGCGACCTGATCTCCTTCGAGGAGCTGTGGGACGAGCCGTTCGTGGCGGCACCGGCCGAATCGGGACGGTGGCGTGACCACTGGCTGGCCGCCGACGAGCGTGAGGGCCGCCCGGTCCGTGTCGGCGCCGTCGCCGACCTGCCCGACGACTGGCTCAGCGCGATCGCCAACGGGTACGGCATCGCCCTGGCCCCCGAATCCGCCGCCCGCTTCTACGCGCGCCCCGGCGTCGTCTACCGGCCCCTCAGCGGGGTCGGCCCCAGCCGGGTGGGCGTCGCCTGGGCACCCGCCGACGACTCCGACCCCGTCGTCCAGGACTTCGTACGCTGTTGCCTGGACGCCGTCCCGTCCCGTCGCGACGAGACCGGCACCGCCGCCCTCTGACCGGGGGCGGGCCCCTGCCGAGAGGAGACCGATCGTGGTCGAGGTGGTGACCGGGCGGCTGGTGCTGCGTCGCTGGCGTGCGGAGGATCTGGAACCGATGGCGGCGATCGACGGGGATCCGGAGGTCATGCGCTTCATCGGCGACGGCTCGGTCCGCACCGGGCAGGAGACGGCGGCCACGCTCGCGTTCATGGAACAGGGCTGGGACGAGCGCGGCTTCGGGCTGTTCGCCGTGGAACTGCGCGAGACCGGGGAGCTGGCCGGCTGGACGGGGCTGGCGATCCCCGCCTTCCTGCCCGAGGTGCTGCCTGCCGTGGAGATCGGCTGGCGACTGGGACGGCGTTTCTGGGGGCGGGGCATCGCCACCGAGGCGGCCCGGGAGGCGCTGCGCTTCGGATTCGCCGAGGCGGGCCTGGATCGGGTCGTCAGCATCTGCCACGTCGACCACTCCGCGTCGGCCCGCGTGATGACGAAGCTGGGCATGCGCCAGGAGCGGGAGACGGTGGTGCCCGGCCAGGGGCGGCCGGTGCGGGTCATGGCGATCACCCGCGCCGAGTACGACGCCGCCCGCGAAGGCTGATCCACGGGCCGGCCCCCGGGCGCCGACGGCTCATCTCGCGGCCTCCTCCAGGACCCGCAGCTCGGCCGTGGCCCGTGATGCGGACTGCCGGTCGCGCAGGTGCGACAGGGCCGGGTCGACCAGGGCGTTGGTCAGCTCCGCGTGGACGAACACGACGTCCTCGACGCCGAAGTGTCCCTTGAGGAAGTCCCGCAGGTAGCGCTCCTCGTGGTCGACCGGCTCGCGGGGGGTGCCGGGGCCGTAGGCGCCGCCGCGGGCCCCGGTCACCACGAACCGCCGCCCGGCCAGCGACATCCTGGGGAAGGTCACCTGGTCGAGCCAGGCCTTGAGCGCCGAGGGGACCGAGTAGTTGTACATCGGCGTGCCGATGAGCACCACGTCGGCGGCCACCAGCTCGTCCAGCAGCGGGGCGAGGACCGCCCACGCCTCCTCCTGCGCGGGGGTCCGCACGGCCTCCCGGTAGCGGCCGATGTCGGTGATGCCGTGTTCCAGCACGTGGTCGCACAGCTCGGTCCACGCCTCGCCGATGTGCGGTACGGGATCGGCCGCCAGGTCCCGGTAGGTGTGGCGCCCGTCCGGATGCGCCGCGCGCCAGGTCTCGGCGAATCTCCGCGAGAGGTCCCGGGAGATCGAGTTCCGGCGGGCGCTGGCGTCCAGGTGAAGCAGATGGCTCATGGTCGTCCCTCCGGCTAAGCGGACAGTGTGTCCACTTGAAGGACCATACGCGATAAGCGGACATGACGTCCAGATATGCTCCGGGGCATGGAGAGAGCCGACGCCGCTCGCAACCGCGCCCGCATCCTGGAGGCGGCGGAGCGCCTGTTCGCGGCCGACGGGGCGCCGAACGTCACCATGGAGGACATCGCGCGCGCCGCCGGGGTGGGCCGGGGCACCCTGTACCGGCGCTATCCGGACCGCGCGTCGATCGCCGTGGCCCTCCTCGACGAGCACGAGCGGACCCTGCAGGAGAAGCTGCTGCGCGGCGCCCCTCCCCTGGGTCCGGGCGCGCCGCCCGCGGCCCGGTTGTCGGCGTTCTACGCCGCCATGGTGCGACTCCTGGAGGACCACGCCCACCTGGTCCTCGGCGCCGAGACCGGCCGCTCCCGGTTCGCGACCGGCGCGTACGGCTTCTGGCGGGCGCACGTGCGGTCACTGCTCGTCGCCGCGGGAGTGCCGGACCCCGACGCGCTGACGGACTCCCTGCTCGCCCCGCTGGCCCCCGAGGTGTACGGCTTCCAGCGCGCCGACCGCGGGCTGGGCCCCGAGCAGATCGCGGCGGGCCTGGCACGACTGGCGACCGGCGTCCTCGGCGGACGCGGGTGACCTCCTCGGCATCCGGCGTCCTCGGTCCGCGCCCGGCGGCCCTCCAGGGGCACGGGCGACCCGAACGACGAGCAGCGGTCCCCCGCGGACGCGGGTGACCGGGGCGGCGACCGGCGTCCGAGGGACGCGAGCGACCCGGCGGCCGTCAGGTCGCGCGAGAAACAGCCGTCACGGCACGAGGAGCCGCCGTCGCGCCATGGAGAACGACCTTCACGGCACGGGAACCGCCCTTCACCCCTGCCTCAGCGTCCGCCGTACCTCCATCAGCGCGAACCCCAGCAGGTTCGGCCCGCGCCACAGCTCGGGGCGCCCGGCCCGCTCGTCGTCTGCGGCCAGCCCGATCCCCCAGACCCGGTCCACCGGGCTCGCCTCGACCAGCACCCGCTCCCCCGTGCCCAGCAGGAACTCCCGCAGGTCCGGGTGGCCGCCGAACTTGGCGAGGTTGGCCCGGACCACCAGGTCGAAGCGGGCCTCCTCCCAGACCCGCTCGTCGAAGCCGCGCACCTTCCGTCCCAGGTCCTTGGCCCGCTTCGGATGCTCCGCCGCCACGATCTCCGCGGCGGTCTCCTCGTCGCCGAACAGCCGCGCCTTGCCCGCCATCATGAAGTGCTCGGCGGTGCGGTAGACGACCCCGTCCACGGTGAGGTCCGCCGGCCACCACTGCGACAGGCACCCGGCCCCGACGCCACCGGAGCGCGGCGGCCGGTGGCCCCAGAACATCAGGTACCTGACGCGCTCGCCCCGCTCCACGGCCGCGATCAGGGTCTCCACGTCGCGCACGTCCGTCACCTCGGTCATGCGCGCCACCCTCGCAGACGACGGCCACCGGCGACCAGCCGATTTCCTCCTCCGCCCGCGCCCCCGTCCCCCCGCTTCCGGCCCCGGCGCGCGCTCCGTCACCGCCCCGTCCCCGACCCGCCCCCGGCCGCGCCGGCCCGCACAACCGTTCAAGACCTTCACGGGCCACCCGGGTTAGAACGGTGCCCCGGACGGGAGGGAACATGGACATCGGCTTCATCGGTCTCGGGCTCATGGGGCGGCCCATGGCGCTCAACCTGGCACGCGCGGGGACACCGCTCGTCGTGTGGAACCGCACCGTGGAACGGAGCGAGCCGCTGCGCGAGGCGGGGGCGACGGTGGCGGCGAGCGCGGCCGAGGTGTTCGAGCGGACGCGCCTGGTCTTCCTGATGCTGGCCGACGAGGCCGCGATCGACGCCGTTCTCGGGCGCGGCACCCCCGGGTTCGCCGCGACCGTGGCCGGACGCACGATCGTCCACATGGGCACGACCACGCCCGCCTACTCCGCGGGACTGGAGACCGATCTCCTGGCCGCCGGGGGCCGCTACGTCGAGGCCCCTGTCTCGGGCTCGCGCGTGCCCGCGGCGGCCGGGCGGCTCGTGGCGATGCTGGCGGGCGAGCCCGCGGCCGTCGGGGAGGTCCGCCCCCTGCTGGGGCCGAT
Source organism: Streptosporangium sp. DT93 (assembly GCF_049844535.1). Taxonomy (NCBI): domain Bacteria; kingdom Bacillati; phylum Actinomycetota; class Actinomycetes; order Streptosporangiales; family Streptosporangiaceae; genus Streptosporangium; species Streptosporangium sp. DT93. The sequence goes on along the minus strand of NZ_JBNCLF010000019.1, from coordinate 119,024 downwards.
GTGCCACCAGGCCGTGGACTGCGGCCCGGTGCCCAGCGGGCTGCTGATGAAGCTCGCGGTCAACGTGTTCCTGATCACGACGGTGACCGGCCTGGCCGAGTCCTTCCACTTCGCCGACCGGCACGGCCTCGACCTCGAACGGCTCCGGGAGGTCCTGGACTCCGGTCAGATGGCCAGCGACGTCTCCAGGATCAAGCTCGGCAAGCTGATCGGGCGGGACTTCGCCCCCCAGGCGGCGATCGCCGACGTGCTGAAGAACAACCGGCTCATCGCCGAGGCGGCCAGGCGGTCCGGCACGGCCTCGCCGCTGCTGGACGTCTGCCACGCCCTGTTCGGGGAGACGCTCGCGCTGGGGCACGGCGGCGCCGACATGGCGGCCGTCGTCCACGCCGTCGAGGACAGGACGCGCCGCACGCGGGAACGCCCCTGACCTCGGCCGTCACCGCCCCGCCACGGGAACGACGGACGGGCGTCGGGCCGTGACCGCCCCCCTCACCGCCCGGCCACGAACACGGACGTCAGACCTTCACCGCCCGGCCACGAGCACGGCGGACGGGCGTCGGGCCGTGACCGTCACCGCCCGGCCACCAGGGCGGCCGTCCAGCGGGCGGGGGTCAGCCCGTAGGCGCTCTTGAACATCCTGGTCAGGTGGCTCTGGTCGGCGAACCCGGCGGCCTGCGCGGCGTCGCCCGGCGGTGTCCCGCCCGCCAGCAGCCGCCGCGCCCGGTCGAGCTGCCGCATGGTGCGGAAACGGGTCGGGCTGGTGCCGTACGCGGCGCGGAACTGACGCGCGATCGTCCACCGGTCCAGGCCCGAGACGGCCTCGAACTCCGCGAGCGAGTGCCTGACCGCCGGGTCGGCCACGATCAGCTCCCGTACCCGGGAGAGCGCCCCCAGCGCGAGGGGTGGCCGCCTCACGGGCCTGACCCCGGCGGCGCCGGAGTGCCGCTCCAGCGCGTCCGCGAACAGCACGGTGAACTCCAGGCGTTCGGTCTCCTCCAGCGGCCGGTCGATGTCGGCCAGGCACGCGGTCAGCGACGCGGGCATCCCGCCGGGCCTGACCACGGGGTCGGCGACGAACGGCAGCGGCCTGCCCTCCAGCGCCTCCCGCACGAGGGACGGGTCGAGGTAGACGATCCGGTAGCCGAACCCCTCGTCGGTGCCGGCCGCGCCGTCGTGGACCTCGTCGGGATGCAGCACGTGCCACTCGCCGGGCAGGCACTGGCGCCGCTCGCCCCGGTAGCGGAAGGTCTGCACGCCCCTGAGCGTGATGCCGATCGCGTACGTGTCGTGGCGGTGCGGTGCGAACGCCGTGCCGACCAGCGACGCCTCCAGCCGCTCCAGCCCGGCCGCGTCCGGGCCGAACCGCAGCCGGTATCCGGGCCCGCTCACCCGTTCCATGCCCCGGACGCTACTACGCGCGCGGCCGCCCGGCACCACCCCGCGCGGGCCGGGAGGACGGACCGGCGCCGGGACGGCGTCAGACGGCAGGACGACCGGGCGGCGGGACGACCGAACGACGGGACGGCCTGACGACGGGACGGGCCTGCCGAGGCCGGCCCGGGACGGCCCGCCAGGCGGAACCGCCGGTCACGCGCCCCTCGCGGCCCCCGGCGGATCGGCGGGGCCGAAGGGCCGGTCCCCGCGCAGCGTGATGCGGTGCATCACGCGGCGGGCCGTGCCGTAGTCGCGGTTGGCGTAGTGGGAGGTGCTGCGGTTGTCCCACATGGCGACGTCGCCGACGCTCCAGCGGTGGCGGACGATGTGCTCGGGCTTGGTCAGGTGGGCGTAGAGCAGGTCCAGGATCGCCCGGCTCTCGGCCTCCGAGACGCCGGCGATGTGCGAGGTGAAGCCGGGGTTGACGAAGATCCCCCTGCGGCCGGTCTCGGGGTGGACGCGCACGACGGGGTGCTCCACCGGCTCCAGCCGGGTGACGGCCTCGTCCTCCCAGACGTTGCCCCGGCCGCCGCGCCGCTGCGCGAGGTAGTAGCCGAACTCCCGGGTGCCGTCGTGCACCGCGGTGAGCCGGTCGGCCAGGTCCCGTACCGGGGCGGAGAGCGAGTCGTAGGCGAGCTGGGAGTCGGCCCAGTTCGTGTCGCCCCCGGTGGGCGGCAGGACGACGGCCCGCAGGATCGACCCGAGCGGCGGGCGGGGCATGAACGTGACGTCGGTGTGCCAGACGTCGGCGAAGCCGTTGTCGGCGCTGTCGAGGGCGTAGATCTCGGGGTGGGCCTCGTCCACGCCCTCGATGACGGGGTGGGAGACGGTCAGCTCGCCGATGCGGCGGCCGAGCGCCACCTGGGAGTCCTCGTCGAGGTCCTGGCCGGAGAAGAACAGCACCTTGCGGTCGACGAGAGCGGCGCGGACCGCGAGCAGTTCCCCGTCGGTGGCCGTCGCCAGGTCCAGCCCCTCGACCCGGGCTCCGAAGTGCGGCCCGAGCGGGTCCAGGGTCAGTGGGGCGGGGGTGCCGGCGGGCGGCGCGGCAACGGTCTGGGCGGTCATCGGACTCTCCTCGCGGACGGTGGTCTCATGCGGCGGCGGCGCGTACGGCTTTGGATCTCATGCGGCGGCGCGTACGGCTTTGGATCTCATGCGGCGGCGCGTACGGCTTTGGATCTCATGCGGCGGCGGCGCGTACGGCCTGGCCGACCGTGGCGCGGAACGCGGCGTACTCGGGAAGGGCCCGCAGCTCGTCGGGGCCCGGCCCGGTGCGCGGCAGGGTGATGTCGAGGTCGAGCGCGATCCGTCCCGGGCGCCGGCTGAGCACCACGACGCGGCTGCCCAGGAACACCGCCTCCTCGACGCTGTGGGTGACGAACACGCAGGTGCGGCCGGTCTCCTCGCTCACCCGCCGCAGGTCCTCCTGGAGCCGCTCGCGGGTGAGCGCGTCCAGGGCGGCGAACGGCTCGTCGAGCAGCAGCAGCGGGTCGTCGCCCGCCAGTGCCCTGGCGATGGCGACGCGCTGCTGCTGTCCCCCGGAGATCTGCCAGATCCGGCGGTCCGCCACGTCGTGCAGGCCCACCCGCTCCAGCAGTTCCGGCACCCGGCGGGCGCGCTCCGCGCGGGGCACGCCCGCGTACCGCAGGGCGAGTTCGATGTTGCCGCCGACGCTCTTCCAGGGGAAGAGCCGGGGCTGCTGGAACACGACCCCGGCGCCCCTGCCGGGGACCGGCTCGGCGCCGCCGCTCCGGACGGTCCCCGAGGTGGGCCGTTCGAAGCCGGCGACGAGCCGCAGCAGGGTGCTCTTGCCGCACCCGGAGGCGCCGACGATCACGAGGAACGCCCCCCGGGGGACGGTCAGCGAGACCGGCCCCAGGGCGGTCACGGCGCCGCTTCCGGTGCCGTAGACGTGTTCGACGTCGCTCACCCGGACGGCGGCGTCCTCCCCGGTGCCGGGGAGAGGGCCGGTGCTCGCGAGGTCAGGAGCCGAGGACACCGGGAAGCCCCTTGTTGTAGATGGCGCGCTCGACCGTCGCCAGGTCGGGCACGGAGTCGATCTTCTGCTGGTCCTTGAGGAACTGGGCCGCGCTGACCAGGTTCTTCGCCAGGCCGCCGACCTTGCCCGGCGTGCCGAGCCATTCGGGCGAGGCCAGGTCGGCCGGCTTCAGGAAGACGCCCTGGCTGAGCTGGGACGTGGCGTCCTCCTTGCTCAGGTTCAGCTCCGCGCCCACCGCCTGCGCCGCCGCGTCGGGGTCGTCCGCGATCAGGGTGAGCGCCTGGGCCTCGGCCTTGCGCCAGGCGTCGACCGCGTCGGGGTGCGCGCCGGCGAACGCGGTGGACACCACGCCGAGGTCCAGGGTGGGCTTGCCCGCGGTCGCCAGTTCCCGGCTGGCGATGAGCACCTTGCCGGTCTTCTTGAGCTCCTCCAGGGTGGGCAGCCAGGTGTAGGCGGCGTCGATGTCGCCCCGCGTCCACGACGCCAGGATGTCCTGGGGCTCCAGGTCCACGATTGTCACCTCGGACTCGGCCACCCCCGCCTGGTCCAGGGCGGCGAGCAGGCTGTAGTGGGCGGTGGAGGCGAAGGAGGTGGCGACCTTCTTGCCGCGCAGGCCGGTCACGTCCGAGATCCCGGCGTCGTTCCTGACGACCAGCGCCTCGTTGTCACCGGCCACGTCCAGCACGAACGCCACCTGGTAGGGGATGTTCAGCGGCGCCGACAGGCCGCGCGCGACCGGGCTCGACCCGATGGCCGCGATGTCGACGCTCCCGGCGACGAAGGCGGTGTTGATGCTGGCGCCTGAGTCGAACTTCGTCCAGGTGATGGCGTATCCGGGAAGGGCCTTCTCCAGCCAGCCCTTGTTCTTCACGACGAGGTCCCCGCTGGGGAACGCCTGGTAGGCGATGCGGATGGTCGTGGCCGCCCTGTCGCCACCGCCGCCGCTTCCGGCGGAGGCCGCGCCGTCGCCGCATCCGGTCAGGGCGAGGGCCGTGGTGGCGGCCAGGACGATCGAGAGCAGGTGGGACAGACGCGGCCGTGACATGATCGGCTTCTTTCTGGGCTGGATGGTGGTACGGGGACCGGCGGGAAAGGGGAAGGGGAAGGGAGCGGCGGAGCGGGACGACTCAGACGCGGCCCCTCCACGGGATGAGCCGGTTCTCGGCGGCGCGCAGCAGGCCGTCGAGGAGCAGACCGGAGATCCCGATGGCGAACAGCCCGAGCACCACGACGTCGGTCTGCAGGTAGCGCTGGGCGTCGCGGACCATGCCGCCGATGCCCGGCACGCCGTTCACGGTCTCGGCGGCGACCACCGAGGAGTACGCGATGCCGACGGCCAGCCGGACGCCGGTGAAGATCTCCGGCAGGGCGCTGGGCAGCACCACGTCCTTGATCGTGCTCCACCGGGACGCGCCCAGCGCGCGGGCCGCCTCCACCAGGCCCGCCGGGGCGCCGTGCACCGCGGCGGCCGTGGCCACCGCGACCGGGGGCAGCGCCGCGATGGCGAGCAGCCACAGCTTGGGGGTCTCGTCGATGCCGAACCAGATGATCAGCAGGCTGAAGTACGCCAGCGGCGGGAGGGCCCGGACGAAGGTCACCACGGGTTCGGCCACGAAGCGGATCCACGGCACGACCCCGAGCACGACGCCCACCACGAGCCCGCCCGCCACCCCGAGCGCCGAGCCGATGAGGATACGGCGCAGGCTGATCCCCAGGTGCTCGACGAGAAGGCTGCCGCTGTAGCCGCGTACCCCGTCGTGGGTGCTGGACAGCAGGGCGAGCTGGTCCCACACCGCGCCCGGCGTGGGCACGAACGACGGGTTGTCCGTGGCGATCGCGGCGAGCTGCCAGAGCCCGAGCAGGACGAGCAGCGACAGCGCTCGCACGCCGAACCGCCGGCCCGTCCGGGTGAGCCGGGCCCGCCGTGAGGAGGGCCGTGCCCTTTCCCGGGGCCGCGGGCCCTCGGGGCGGACGGAACCGGCCTCGGGTCCCGGGGAGAGGGGGCCCGGGGAGCCGGGCTCCCGGGAGAGGGAGACGGGGGCGGAAGAGGTCACGGCTGTCACTCCGGGAGGCCATCGGTCCGCGCCTCCGGGAGCGGGGCGCGGCATGACACGGAAAGGAAGGCGGGCGCCGCGGCCGGAAGGACGCGGTCAGAAGCGACAGGTCGAGCCGGTCACCCGGCACAGGTCGAGGTGCAGGCGCCGGACCAGGTGCACGGTCACGAACATACCTATTTCCTACCAACAAATAGTGGATTAAGCAATCGCGGCCCCGGCCCCCGCCCGGTCCCGCGGGGGCCGCACGACCGCTTTCGCGGTGGTCAGCGGCGGTGAAACACGTTCCTGCGGGTAGTGTCTGGCCTCATGACGGCCACCGCGAGGGCAAGCCGGTGGACCGACCGGCTCACCAGGGGATGGAACAACCTACGAGACCGGTACGACTGGCTCGACCACCTCGTCCGTGCCGTGATCCACTACGACCGCACCGACGCGGGCCGCCTGTCCGCGGGCATGACCTATCACGCGTTCTACGCCACCTTCGCACTGGCCCTGCTGGGCTTCGTGATCATCGGTCATGTGATGGACACGCCGGAGGCGATCTCCCAGGTGGAGAACTACCTGAGCGAGACGCTGCCGCGCCTGGACGTGCAGGCGCTGCGCGACGCGCGGGACACGGCCGGGGTGATCGCCTCCTTCGGCCTGCCGCTGACCGGCCTGTTCTGGATCGACTCCATGCGCTCCTCCATCCGGGCCGTCTGGGGCCTGGTGCAGTACCCGGGCAACTTCTTCCTGCGCTGGCTGATCGACCTGGCCGTGATGGTCATGCTCGGACTGCTGCTGTCGCTCTCGCTGACCCTCTCCTTCGGCGCCCAGACCGCGCTGACCTGGCTGATCGGGGAGACGGTCGGCACCGAGGCGACCCCGGCGCGCTGGACGCTCTCGGCGGCGGCCTTCGTCCTCGGCATCGGCGTGAACCTGCTGCTGTCGACGGCGCTGCTGACGCTCACCCCCCGGCTGCGCCTCTCCCCCCGCAGGGTCATCGGCCCGGCCCTGATCATCACGATCGGGCTGGAGCTGATCAAGAACCTGGGGCAGGCATACTTCAACGCGAGCTCGTCGAATCCGGCGTACCAGGTCGTCGCGGGCGCGGTGGGCATGCTCTTGTTCCTGAAGCTGGTCAACGTGCTCCTGCTGTTCGCCGCCTCGCACGCCGCGACCAGCCGCCACGGCAGGGCCATCGACCTGTCCACCGGGCAGCCGATCGAGGAGCCCCGCACGGAGGTCGTCACCGCCCCGGTGATCCCCGAGGTCGCCGAACCGGGCGGGGCGGAGCGGCAGCCCGAGCCGGAGCCGGAACCCGAGCAGGAGCCCGAGCCCGACCAGCCTCCGGCCCCCGAACCCGGGACCGGCCAGGAGGACGAGACCGGGACGGGCCCCGAGCCCGAACCGGAGCGGCCGGCGCCCCGGACCAGGCCCCGCCGGTACGATCTGCGGTCCTACCGGCCCCGCTAGCCCGCAGGCGGCGCGAGGGCGCCCGGCCCGTGGGGGCCGGGCGCCCGCCTCCCGGCCGGCGTCAGCGGGGCCGGGCCGGCACCGTCCCGGCGCGGGGCCGCGACCCGGGGTGGGCGAGCGCGGTGCCCAGGCCCCCGGGACCGACCGGGCGGACCCGTGCGGGCGGGTGGTGCAGCTCGGAGTCGTCGTAGCGGCGGGTCCTCAGATGCCAGAGCAGGACCCCGGCCATCCAGTCCTGCAACTCCCGCACGTACCCGTCGAGCGTCGCGCGGGCGGCGGCGTCGAGGTCGTGATCGTCGTACAGGACCGGGAGCTCGGTCGCCACGATGTGCTCGAACTGCCGCATCCGGGAGGTCGTCAGGTCGTTGACGATGTGCACGGCCCGCGCCTGGTCGCAGCCGAGGAAGTCCTGCACGACCAGCACGCAGTTGTGCAGCTCGCCCTCGAACTCGATCTCCTTGCGGTAGGAGCACAGGTCGTTGACCAGGCAGGCGTAGTCGGCGGCCGAGTCGTCCAGCGCGCGCATCGTCCGGGTGCGGTAGACCTCGGGCGGCACCGCCCGGCCGTGCGCCAGCCGGGACAGGCTCATGGTGAGGTCGGAGCCGAACGTCCTGCGGCGCATCTCGATGTAGTCGACCGGGTCGGGGACCCGGTTCTGGGCCTGGTTGGCCAGCTCCCACAGCCAGCTCTCCGTCATGTCCCGCACGGCCTGGCGGAACGTGACCCGCGCGTCCCGCGACATCGGGGTGGCGGTGCGGACCCACAGGTCGGCCAGCCCGCGCTCGACCGGGTTGGCGGGCGGCGGGGTGGCGGACAGGTCGAGCGGCATGAACGCCGACAGCCGCGCGTCGAACAGCTTCGCGCCGGCCAGGTCGCGGCGCGAGCCGAAGACCACCGGGACGTAGTCGTCGGCGTAGGTGCCCCAGGTGAGCCAGAACGTCGACACGTCCAGCTCGGGTCCCGTCGCCTCCGGGGCGATCGCCCCGGCACAGATCGCGAAGTCGTAGGAGACGAGCTTGTGCTCGGTCCACACCGCCAGCCCCGGGAAGCCGGGAAGCTGCTCGAACATCCCCATCTCGCGGGCCCACTCGACGGCGTTGCGGCGCGAGCGGTCCAGGTGGGGGTTCATCCGGGCCGTGTACGGCATGTAGATCTGCGGCAGCGGCATCGGCTCCACCTTCCGCAGCGGGACGTGGAGGTGACTCCTGATCCCGCCGGGACCGGTGAGGCCCGGCGCCAGCCTGATCCGCGACGCCGCGACGCCCAGGCCGGTCGGGCCGCCCAGCAGGGCCGGGGCGGCGGCCGGGGAGTCGCGCGAGGCGCCGTTCATGTAGCGGCTGGAGCGCAGGTGCCACTCGTGGCCGCCCGACTGCCAGTCCTGCAGCCCCTTGACGTAGGCCAGCACGTCCAGGCGCGACCTCAGGTCCAGGCCGTGCTCCTCGAACAGGACGGGCAGCTCGGTCAGCGCGGTGTTCTCGAACTGGTGCAGCCGGGAGGTGATCAGGTCGTTGACGGCGTCGGCGGCCCTCTGGGTGTCGTAGCCCAGGAAGCGCTCGAAGACCAGCACGCCGTTGCTCAGCTCGCCCTCGTCGCCGACCTCGCGCTCGTAGGAGAACAGGTCGTTGCGCAGGTGCACCGCGTCGGAGAACGTGTCGCGCAGCACGCGCATCGGCCGGCTCGCGGCCACGGCGTCCGGGACCTCGGCGCCGGCGGCGTGCTCGACCAGGTTGGCCGACCAGGGGGCGCCGCCGACCTTGCGCCGCATCTCGACGTACTCGATCGGGTTGGCGACCCGGCCCTCGTTGATGTTGGCCAGCTCCCACAGCGACTCGTCGAGCAGGTTCCTCGTGCTCTCGGCGAACCGGGCGCGCCAGCCGTCGGACCTCGCCGGGACGGTACGCGCCCACAGGTCGGCCAGGCCGCGCTCCACCGGGTTGCGCGGCTCGCCGGGCGTGCCGGTGGGGTGCACCGGCATGAAGGCGGCCAGCCGGTCGAGGTACTCCCTGGCCCCGGCCAGGTCGCCGCTGCGCTTGAAGGTCTCCAGGAAGTGGTCGTCGAAGAAGAACACCCAGACGTACCAGTCGGTGATGAGGTCGAGGTCGGCGGCGGTGGCATCGGGGTGGGTGTAGGCGCACAGCAGGCCGTAGTCCATGGCCTCCAGCCTGGCCTCGTCCCAGATCCCGAGGTCGTCGTCGAGGATGCCCATGTCGTGGGCCCAGGCGCGGGTGTGGTCGCGCGCGGTCTGCACGTGGGGGTTGAGCCTGGCCGGATACGGCAGGTAGAAGTCGGGGAGCTCGAAGGGGGGCATGCGCTGTCCTTCCCGTTCTGCCCCGGCCCGCTCGCGGACGCCCCGGCGCGGGCACCGGGACGCGCGGCGGAGCGGGAGGTGGTCACGCTCGGCGGATCGACGAGTCGGCCGCCCTCGGGGGCCCTCGACACGCAGAACGTTACGCAATGACCACGTACAGTGAAAGCGTTCTTCACGAATACCCCGCGTCACTCTCGGGCGCGCTCACCCCTATTCCCCCCGCCCCCCGGCCGGGGCGGCGGGCCCGGCGAGACCGTGGAGCAGCAGGGAGGTCAGGGTCTCGACGATCTCGTCGTCGGTGAGGTCCGGGCCGTGCTCGCCGGAGGTGAGCATCGCGTACCCGAACATGGAGATCATCGCGCCCATGGCCGCGGCGACGACCGCGGGGTCGCCGGGCAGGTCGCGGCCCTGCTCCCTGGCGTACTCCAGGTGGTCGCGCAGGACGGCGGTCTCGGTCGTCAGGTTCCGCCAGGCGCGGCCGCCCCCGGGCGGCTCGGCCATCGCCGACTGCATGAGCGCGAGCACGACCGGCAGGTGGTCGCGCATCACCGTCCAGGCGACGCCGAGGTGGGCGCGGAGCTGGTCGCGGTCGGTCAGGTCGTGGTCGCGCGGGTGGGCGCGCGCCTCGATCTCGGTGTCGGCCTGGTCGTCCATGTCCCGTACCAGCGCCTGGAGCAGGTCCTCCTTGCCGGAGAAGTGGTCGTAGAAGGAGCCGGTGGCGCGTCCCGCCTCCCGGGTGATGTCAGTGATCTTGGTGTTCAGGTAGCCGTCGGCGGCGAACAGGCGACGGGCGGCCTGTTTGAGCGCCTGCTCGGTCTCGGCCGCCTTGATCTTCCGAACGCCCGCCTTCTGGGTGACCACGACCGGTTCGCTCCTCACTCGCCTGTTCGCCGTTCTTCCTTGACGCCTCGCTGGACGGCCAGCATACTGAACCTCAGTTCGCCGAATATAGATTCGGTGAATTAGGATTCACTAAGGAGGGTTCATGCGTGTCATCGTGGTGGGCGGCGGGGTGGCCGGGGCCGTGAGCGCGATCGCGCTCCGGCGGATCGGCGCCGAGGTCACCGTGTACGAGGCCCACGCCGACCCCGGCGGGCAGGTCGGCTCGTTCGTGAGCCTGGCGGTCAACGGCCTGCGCGCGCTGGAGTCGCTCGGCTGCCTGGAGCCGGTGCGGCGGGCCGGGTTCGACGTCGCGCGGCAGCGCCTGTGGTCCGCCTCCGGCAGGCTCCTCGGCGACGTGCCCCGGGGCCGCCTGTCCGGCGACCCGATGCGGTCGGTCACGCTGATGCGCGCCGACCTGGTCGCGACGCTGCGCGAGCACGCGCTGCGGGCGGGCGCGACCGTCGTCACCGGCGAGCGGCTCGTCGACGCCGCGCGCACCGGGGACGGGGTGCGCGCCGTGTTCGGCACCGGCCGTACGGACACCGCCGACCTGCTCGTGGGCGCCGACGGCCTGTGGTCGGCGACCAGGACCGTGCTGGACGCCGGAGCCCCCTCCCCCGTCTACGCCGGGCTCTACGGCGTCTCGGGGATCGCCGACGACGTCCCCGCGGACGCCCGCGTGGCGGAGGGCACGTTCAACATGGTCTTCGCCCGCAACGGGGCGTTCGTCTACCTACCGGCCCCCGGCGGCTCGGTGTGGTGGTCGGCGCAGGTCGCCCGCCCCGGCGAGCCCGACCTCTCCGGCGTGGACGAGGAACGGTGGCTCCGGCGCCTGGGAGGGCTCTACCGCTCCGAGGAGGTGCCCTCGGCGATCCTGCGGGCCACGACCCGGCTGCACCGCCCGACCCTGACGCACACGCTGGCCGAGGTGCCGGTCAGACACGGCGAGCGCGTCGTGCTCCTCGGGGACGCGGCGCATCCGGTCGGCGCGGGCCAGGGCGCGTCCATGGCGATCGAGGACGCCGTGGTGCTCGCCCGGCACCTGGCCGCCGCCCCCGGCGTCCCCGGCATCCCGGACGCGCTGGCCGGCTACGACCGCGACCGCCGCGACCGCGTGGGGAAGATGGTCAGGGCCGCGAGCGCCAACCGCGACGCCAAGACGGCGGGACCGATCGGCCGCCGCGTCAACGACCTGATCATGCCGATCTTCTTCCGCCACTTCTACGAGAGGTCCACCGCCTGGCTCTACGCCTACGAGCCGGGATCGCCGCCCGTTCACGCGAGGACGGGGGTGTGACGACCGGCCCGGGTCGCGTCAGGAGGCGCCGGACACGTCCGGGTTCGCGAACGGCGACAGCTCGTCGACCTCCCACTCGAGCTTGCCGCCGACCACCACGGGCCTCATGTAACCGACGGAGCCGCCCGTCTCCAGGGCGTCCGCGGTGGCCTTCAGCAGGGCGTGGTACGAGCGGATCCGCGTGCCCCCGACGGTGAAGTCCATGATTCCCTCGTGGTCGGTCTGCCCGACGTCGCGTTCCACCGAGTCGATCACGAGATGGTTGCCCAGCCCGTCGGCGCTGATGGGGATCATCCGCCCGTCCCACCACTCCGACCGTGGACCGGGCGAGTCCGTCTCGCTCTCGTCCCGCGCGTCGATCCCGCACAGCATCCGCCACGTGTCCCGGATCCCCCGGACGCTCAGGTTCGCGTCCCCCTGGAAGCCGAACGCCCAGGTGTCCCCCGAGGAGAAGGACCCGTCGTGTCTCAGCAGCGAGGCGCGCAGGGAGTCGGGGAACCGCAGGCCCGTCTGCGCCTCCGCCACCGCGATCGTCCCGGCCCTTCCGGGCTCGCCGAGCGTGCGACGGCTCTCGGGGGCGTTGGCCGCCAGCCACCTCTCGATCCGCCGCCACTGCCGGTTCACCGCCCGCGTCACCCTCGGATCGACCGGCCGTACGCGGGGGGCGGCGGTGACGGGACGGCAGTCCGCGTCGGCGGACGGCCCGGGGGCCGGCTCCGGCGGGGCCGGCTCGGACATCTCCGGGAACACCTCCGGCGTCACCGGATCCGGGACCGGAAGGGGGTCCGTGAAGGCGCCGGCCTCCGACTCGTCCATACAGACGGTGAAGGCGGGAGGGTCCACCCGCACGCCCGCGGAGCACGACCCGTCCTCGTACAGCTGAGAGCTCTCGATCGAGGCCCCCGGGGAGAAGACCGCGGCCTCAAGGGCCTGCACGCCGCCCAGCAGGAGGAGGAACGCGAGCCCGGCGGCGCCCCAGCGGCGCAGCCGCCGCAGGGTGGCCTCGTCCAGCGGCTCTCGCGGGGGTCGGGTTCGGGTGAAGAAGCCCTCGACGGCGGAGCGGAAGGCGGAGGGGCCGGCGTCGTAGCGCCTGAGCTCCTCGGCGGTGGGAACGCCGAGGACCGGGACCGGGGGCCACGGCGGGACGGGCCCGCTCCCGGCCTCCGCCGGGGTCTGGGCGCGGGCCGGGGACGGCGACCCGGCACGGGCGGGAGACGGCGAGCCGGTACTGACCGGGGAGGACGGCTCGGCGGCCGGGTCGTGGTGACGGAGGGGGACCCGGCGTGCCGGGCTCCGGCGGAGACGCGTGACGACCGCGACAACCGCGACGACCACCGTCGCCGCCGCGCCGAACGCGAACGCGAGCCGTACCCCTCGGGAAGTGATCAATCGCCGCACGTCCGGCAGGGTATCTCTAATCGGTCATGCGGGATCGGCGTTCCGCGCTCTCACCCCGTGCGGCGGACGTCGGGCCGGCGCCCTTCCTCCGTCCGGACCGGCGCCCTTCCTCCGTCCGGACCCAGGCCCTTCCTCGCGTCACACGCCCCCGGTCCTCCGGGGCGGGCCGGTGTCCGCCTCACTCGTCCTCGACGCGCTCCCGGATCCATTCCAGGCCGTCCTCCCACGAGGCGAAGGCCTGCAGGTAGCGGCCGTCGCGGGCGTGGAAGGCGTGGTAGCGGAAGTCCCCGTCGCTGCCCGTGCGGATCAGGTCGTAGAGGTCGCCTTTGGATCGGTACCACACGCACTCGGCGTCGGTGGGACGCGAGGGTGTGGCGTAGGCGAACTCACGTGTGATGGACATGGGACGGATGCTACGGATCGCCGAATCACCAGGCAATGCCGTATCCATTTCATTAAGGGATATTCCGCCCTCCCAGGGAGCCCGGGAGGGCGAGAAGCCCTGGCGACAGGTCCCGGCGAGGGTTCTGCGGGGCCCTGACGAGGCCGGGGCCACCGTTCCCCCGCGGGTCACACCGGAACGGGGTTCACCCGGCGGGCGGCGCCGGGGTGGAGCTCACCCGATGGTCGGTCAGGTGCAGGTCGCCCCCGAGTTCCACCCGCAGCTCGTCCAGGACCTTCCGCGCGCCGAGCACGGTCCACAGGTCCCCGACCAGGTGGGGGTTGTACTCCGGCGCCTGGTCCATCCACTGGTCCTTGCCCGACTGGGTGACGAAGGTGCTGATGAAGAACCTGCCCGCGGCGGTCTTGCAGGCCCCCGTCCGGATGTCGACCGCGTCGACCTGGATCGTGGGCTTGCAGCCGACCTTGCCGGCGAGCTGCTCCACGGTGAGCGACGGCCCCGCAGGGGCGGCGTTGCCGGCCGCGACGGGCGCGGGAGCGGCGGCGGGCCGCTCGGCGCTGCAGGCGAGGGAGAAGGAGAGGGCGAGGACCACGGTGGCGACCACGCGCATGTTCCCGGCGACACCGGTCCGGCACGAATGTGTCAACATCCTTCAGATACGCCCACCGGCCCCGCCGGGTTCACCGCCCCGCCCGATCGTTCCCGCGGGCGTCGCGGACCGCCTCAGCCCGCGAGCTCGTCGCGGAGCGCGCGCAGGAAACGCTTGCTGTCGGAGAGGGAGTACGCCTGGACGCACAACCGGTCCATGACCCGCATGTAGTGGTCGGTCTCGTCGCGCTTGTCCAGGTAGAGGGCGCTGGTGAGCTGCTCCATGTAGACCACGTCGGGCAGGTCCCGCTCGGGGAAGCGCAGGATGGAGAAGGGGCCGCCGGCCGCGGCGTGACCGCCGTGCTCGAACGGCATGATCTGCAGTTTGACGTTGGGCAGCTCGACGACCTCGAGCAGGTGGTCGATCTGCGCGCGCAGCACCTCGGGCCCGCCGATGGGCCGCCGCAGCACGGCCTCGTCCATCACGGCCCACAGTGTCGGCGCGTCCGGCCTGGTCAGGCGCTCCTGGCGGGCGAGCCGGAGCGAGACGCGACGGTCGACCTCCTCCGTGGAGGCGCCGCCGTGCACGAGCATGATGACGGCCCGCGCGTACTGCGGGCTCTGCAGCAGGCCGGGGATGAACTGCACCTCGTAGGTGCGCACGATCGAGGCGGCCTCCTCGAGACCCACGTAGACCTCGAACCAGTTCGGGAGCAGGTCGCCGTACTGGTGCCACCAGCCGGGGGCGTTGGCCTGGCGGGCCAGGGCGAGCAGCGGGTCCCTCTCCGCGGGGTCGGTCACCCCGTACATCGTCAGCAGGTCGGCGACGTCGCGCTCCTTGAAGCCGACCCGCCCGAGCTCCAGGCGGCTGATCTTGGCGTGGGAGGCGCGGATGGCGTAACCGGCCTGCTCGCGGGTGATGTCCTTGGCGAGGCGCAGCCTGCGCAACTGGGAACCGAGTAGGATGCGCAGGATGGTGGGACCACCACCGCCAGAGGTGGTGAGGATCCCGCTCCGCGTGCCACTGTCCTCGGCGGTACGCCCGGCCTTCTCGGCTCCCTGCTTCACCGTTCTACAATGCCATACCTTTCCACGTTAATAGTGGAATTGTCCTGCTATATGTACCCGAATATGCCTCTGCACTTGCGGACAGGCGCGTATGTCCCGTCGAATTATCGTTCCAGGACACATTCCCCTTCGGTAGAGCCGCCGCCGGCAAGTCCCTCGGGTCACTGGCCCGACGCGAGGTCGTACGCGTCCCACGCGTCGCACGCGTCGCCGACCTTCCCGGCCCTCCCACGCTCCCCCGCCCTCCCACGCTCACCGGTCTCGTGGACGGGAACGCCCCGGCCCGCGGCGGTGCGCCGGGAGAGCATGCCCCGCACGATGTCGCAGAGTTCGCTCGTCTCCCGCGGCGAGAGCACCTGGCTGAGACGGCGCTCGACCACTCCCCCGTTCAGCGGTTCCGGGGTCCTCGCCATGTTGAGATAGCCGGACAGGAACGCGATCCGGAAGAGCTTCTCCTGCGAGGGTGACGCGGTCCTGTCGCGGCCGGCCCTCCTCGGCGCCGTCCCCTCGTCCCGCCGGGACACCTTCAGGCCGGGGACCAGCAGGTGCGCCGCGGCCCGCTGGAGGGCCCGCCCGTAGGCGCGCACGGGCCCCTCGGGGGAGAAGGCCACGATCGACCTGCCGACGGATTCGGCCGAGTCCGCCGACAGGTCGGCGATGCAGGTCTCCTCCCCGAGGCAGGTGTAGACCCGCACCACCCGTTCTCCCACGTACCCCGGCTGGACATGCTGGGAGAGCGTGACCGTGACCGTCGATCCGTCCGGGTTGCGCACCTCCGCGATGTCGGCCGCGTGGGTGATGTAGGTGGTGCGGTGCTCGCGCTCGCACCACGACGGGCACGAGTCCTCGCCTCGGAGCCGAAGGGTGCCGGCGGAGGCCGTGATGTCGTCCATCCCAATCCTTCCAGCGCGCGGGTCCGGTCGCCGGCGGCGTGAGGGCACGACGACGGCTCGCGCCCTGCCCGGGCCCGGGAGCGCCGCCCCGCCCGGCTCGCGCCGCCGGTTCCAGGGTCGCTTTCACCGGCAGGTACGCAGCGGCGGCGTCCCGGGTTCACCCCGCGCCCGCATTGCCCCGACCCGGCCCGCACACGCGCCGGGACCGTCTTAACCTGCCTTTAGGGTTGCCGCAGCGTGGCGCTAACGGGAACACCGGCACAGTGATGGACATGCGAAACACGACGAAAATCACCATTGCCAGCGCCGGACTTCTCGCCGTCGTCGCCGGAGGCGGCGCGGTGGCCTTCGCCGGAACCGCGACGCCCACCCCGGCTCCGAGCGGTACGGCGACCTCCCCCGCCCCGGTGAACACGACCCCCGGCACCGAGACCGCCCCCACCACTCCGCAGCCCGGCGAGGCCGAGGCCAAGATCAAGCGGGACGCGGCCGTCAAGATCGCCCAGGACAAGGTGCCCGGCGCCAAGCTCGTCAAGGCCCAGTTCGACGGCGGGGAGACCCCGACCACCTGGGAGGTCGAGCTTCTCCAGGGGGACGTCGAGCACGAGTTCGACATCGACGCCACCAGCGGCGCGATCCTGGAGCAGGACCAGGAGACCAGCACCGCCGCCGAGCGGGCCGCCGACGAGGCCGAGGACAAGGCCGAGCAGGCGAGCGGCCAGGACGACGACGTGAACGAGCAGGACGACCAGGACGACCTCAACGACCAGGACGACGACTGACGTCGCGGCGGCGCCCCGCACGACGGGGGCGCGGGCGGGCCGGAGGCACGATGACCGGCCACGCCCTCTCCCCCGCGTGAACGGCCCCGGGGTCACGTGACCCCGGGGCCGTTCCGCGTTCCCGGGTTCCCGCGTTCCCGCGTTCATAGGTTCCCGGGTTCCCGGCGATGTCGGACCCCGGAGGCGCCGGCGTGGAGTCGAGGCCGGAAGCAGGGGTATGGGGAGCGGATGAGCCTTCAGGAAGAGTTGCGACAGGTCGAGGCGGATCTGGAGAGAATGCGTACCGAGGTCGCCGACATGCGCCGCCAGGTCGGGGACGTCGGCCCCACCGACCCCACCGAGCGATCCATGATGATCAACCAGGCGGACGAGCAGGAGAATCTCATCGCCTCCCTCGACGCCAGGCGTGAGGACCTGCTCAAACGCCTGAACGAGGAGTGATCCGGGCCGCGGCGCCCTTCTTCCGTGAAGCGCCCACCTGCGGTTCGTGACATTCGGTTATCCATCACTTCAGGGGGTAACCATAAGAACGAACCATCATCGGGGGGACAAAATGATCAAAATGCTTCACAAGATGGGCGTGAAGTCCGGCGCGATGTACATCGCCGGTATCGCCTCGGTCGGCGTGTCGATCGCGATCTGGGCGACGTCGCATGCGTCGGAGAAGGCGGGTGTCGACCGCGCGGACCGATGGGGGATCTTCATCGGCGAGTGGGCGCCCACCTTCTTCGCGATGGGCGTCGCACTGCGCATGGAGGAGGTCCGCGACGAGGCGCACCCGTCCGAGCAGGAGCCGCTCCGCAGTTCCTACTCGGAGGGCAGGATGCCCTCGCGGGCAGGTGTCTAGCGGCACCACCGGATGATCGGGCGGCGGGGCGCGTCGAAGGACGCGCCCCGTCCTCATGTCCGTGCCGCCGCGGTGTCCGCCCCGCCCTCACGTTCCGCCCCGCCCTCACGTTCGCACCGCCGTCGTGTCCCTGCGGCCGTCGCGCTCCCTGCCGGTCGGGAGCGGGTCAGGCCGGAGTGACCAGGGCGGGATGACGCGGATCGTCGACCCGGACGACCACGTCTGCCACCTCCGCCGGCAGGGCCTCCTCCTCGTAGCGGGCGTAGGCGGGCAGCGTCCAGCGCTGGTCGTCGGGGGTCCGCCGGGCGAGCGCGGCCGGTGAGAGCCGCAGGTGCACGGTCAGCTCGAACGGCAGCCCCCGGCCCAGCAGCAGGGGGCCGTCCAGCAGCAGCACCCCTCCCCTCGGCAGCGTGACGTAGGGCGCGCGGGTGGCGCGGTCGGTGACACGGTCCCAGAGCGTGGGCAGCACCTTCCCCGACCGGCCGGGCTCCAGCGGACCCAGGACCTCGCGGACCAGCCCTCCGTGGTCGAACCAGTCGGTGTAGAAGGAGTCGGGGTCGGTGCGGCCGTACTCGAAACGGAGCGAGGCCGGGCGCAGGAAGTCGGAGACGGAGACGCGGAGCACCTCCCGCCCGCGCGTCCTGAGCGGGCCGGTGAGCGCGTCGGCGAGGTCCTCCGGCCGCGCCGCCGGGGCGCCGTCGAGCGCGACGCGCACCCAGGAGTCGCGGGGTTCCGCGGCCACCCGGTCGGCGAGTTCCTCCACCAGCGAGGACGGGGAGATCGGCCGTATCTGCTGCACCCTGCAATCCTGGCCGACGCGCGGCCGTCACGGACCCCCGGGTGCGGGCCCGGCCCGCGGGTACGGCCCCGGCGGGCGACCGTGGACCGGCCGGCCGTCATGGCCCGGTCAAGGTCGGACGTGATGCCGCTCAAAAATCGGTGTGCCCGGGTTGTCCGGCCGCTATGGGCGGTAACGAACCATATGGATCGACGGCTCGGCCGTGACCGGGCGTCGGCCTCCTGATCGCGTCACGTCTCTGTCGACGCGATCCGGTAGTTGGCGTGATCTTCACGCTTTCCGCAACCGAGATCACGGCGCATGACGTACAGAGACAGTGATGTCAGGAGGATTTCAGTGATCAAGCGCGGTAAGCCGACCAAGAACGGCCAGGTCAAGCTGACTTTCACGATAACGGAGAATCCGGGCCATGGCGGTGTCTCGCTGGTCGGCGACTTCAACGACTGGGACCCCTACGCCCACCCCATGGAGCGCAGGGAGAACGGTGCCTACCAGGTGAGCGTCGTCGTTCCCGCCCGGAAGCCCATCCGCTTCCGCTACCTCGCCGACGGCGGCGTGTGGTTCGACGACGCCGACGCCGACCACCACGACGAGCACGGTGGCCGGATCAACCCGGTGGACGTACCGGAGATGCCTGACATGACCACGGCGCGCACCGTCGGCAGGCCGATGCGGCAGACACTCTCGGCCGGGCAGTCCGCTCCGGCCCAGGCCTCCGCCTCCTAGACGCCTCCTGGGACGGGACCTCGTTCGCGGGGGCGGCCGGATCAGCGGTCCCCGCGAATCCCGCGCTCATCCGCGGGGATCGCCGCTCCCCGGTCCGGCAGGGCCGGTGGAGCGGCCGATGCCGTTCACGGCCAGGGCGAGCGCCGCGCCGTACACGACGTGGGCGGCGGCCATCACCGCCGGGCGTCCCGGCCGGTCGTCGGAGATGGGCGGCAGGATCCCCGTCATCGGCACCCAGCCCTGGTAGCTGACCACCCAGATCGCCAGCCCGTACCCCACCCCGAGCGTCACCGAGGCGCGGCGTCTCCCGCACAGCGCCCCGAACGCGGCCCCGCACGCGGTCCCGAACGCGACGTGGGTGAGCGCGCCCAGCGCCTTCTCCCCCGGCTTGGGCCGGTGCCGGTGTCCGGGCAGGACGGCGCGGACGATCCGCTTGGGCGGCTGGTCGGGCATCAGGCCCGCGCGATCCCCGGCGAGCATCACCGCGCTCATCGCCGTGGTGGCGAGAACACCGCTCACGGCTCCCCTGACGAGATCACGAAACATGGTCGCTCCTTCCGACGTGTCCGGTCCGCGGGTTCCCGGCCCGCCGGATCGGTGGGTGGCCCGCCCCCACGCCGTGCCCGTGGCCAGGCCGGGCAAACGACCGCTTCGGGGCAGGCCGGCCGGTCCCATCGGCGGCACGGCGGCGAGAGCGGCACGCGCATCGGCGCATGACCGACATGCCCGCCATGAACGCACGGGTGAGGACACCGGCCGCGAGGGTCGCGGGCTGTTCGATCACCGGTGGTATGACGTCACCCGTTGAACTGTCACGAGCGACGGGCGTACGGTGGTGTCAACGGCATCCGTCCTGGTACGGCTCCCGGCCGGGCGCCGTCCCCAACCTGCCGCAGACAGCGGGGCGATATGACTCGACTTTCCATCACCGTGGACACCTGCCCGCGCTTCTCCGTGGTGACCCTGACCGGAGACCTGGACAAGTCCTCGGCACCGCGGCTGGAGGAACGGCTCGCGGAGTTCATCAGACGTGGTCACGTCTATCTGATCATCGACACCACGAACCTGGAGTTCTGCGACTCCACGGGCATCTGGGTGCTGCTGACGACCCTGCGGCGAGCCTACGAGCGGAAGGGATGGCTCCGCCTGGCCGGCGTGCACGGTTTCCTCGGCCGCCTGCTCGAACTGACCCGCCTGCGCGACGCGTTCCCGATCGACTCCACCGTCGAGGAGTCCCGGCGCAGGGTGTCCGGCGGAGGCGTCCCGGTCGGGCGCTGACCCCGGCCCGCGAGGAGCGCGCCCCGGCTCCCTCTCGAAAAGCGCGCTCCGGCCCCCCGGAGAACCGGCCCGCGACGGGCTCACGCCCCGGTCACGGCCTCGCGGTCCTCAGGGAAGCAGCATCGTGAGGGGCACGGCCTCGCGGTCCTCAGGGAAGCAGCATCGTGAGCCGTACGGTCGAGCCGCCGGGACCGTGCAGGATCTCCACCGAGTCGCACAACCGGCGCATCAGCCAGAGCCCGTACCCCCGGCGGGAACCCACCGGGGGCCGCTTCGTGCCCGCCTCGGGATCGACCAGCAGACCGGCCCCGTCGTGGATCTCCGCGACGACCCGTCCCTCCAGGTAGCGCATCGTCAGGGTGCCGGTGACGCCGGAGTGGTCGAGCACGTTGTTGGCCGCCTCGCTCAGGGCGAGGATGAAGTTCTTCTCGGTGATGTCGTCGAACCGCGCCCAGGTCAGGAAGGCGCGGGCCTTCCTCCTGAGGGAGGCCAGATCCCCGGCGATCGGGAAGGACACGTCGGCGATCTCGTTCTCCCTCCCGTCATCCATGGGACTCCTCGACGACCCGGATCACCTGGTCGAGGGCGGAGATCCGGAACAGGTCCCGCAGATGCCCGCTCACCCCGGTGAGGACGAACGTCACCCCTTCGCGCTCGGCCTCGTCGTGGGCGTCGAACAGGGCGACGATCCCCGAGGAGTCGCAGAACGGCACCTGCGTCAGCTCGACGACCAGCCGGGCCGGAGACCTCCCCAGATCCGCCTGCACCGCGGCGGCCAGCGGTTCGACACAGTCCCGATCGAGGTCACCGATCGGGACGATCACGAGTGAACCGTCGGGGTCGGTCCTTCGCTCCAGACGAATGCCCATGTCCTCACCGCGAAAGCCGTTGATCCAACAGGTATGGTCACATTACCTGATGGGCAGGGAGTGACATGCGGCAGGCGAATCCCCGCGGCGGGGAGATGGGGCGGCGGATCCACGGCCACGACTGGGCCGCCACACCGCTGGGCCCGATGGAGGACTGGCCCGCGGCGCTGAGGGCCGCCGTGGACATCGCGCTCTCCTCCCGCATGCAGATCGTCATCTTCTGGGGGCCGGAGCACCTCGCGCTCTACAACGATCCGTACATCCCCACCATCGGCGCGAAGCATCCGGCCGCGCTCGGCCGGCCCGCCGGGGAGAACTGGTCCGAGACCTGGGACGTCCTGGAGCCCCTGCTCGACGAGGTACGCAGGACCGGCGAGCCCTTCTGGGCCCAGGACCACCTGTTCCTGCTGGAACGTCACGGCTTCCTGGAGCAGACCTACTTCGACGTCTCCTACGGCCCGATCCGGCGTGACGACCAGACGGTCGGCGGGGTGATGTGCCTGGTCAGCGAGACGACCGGGCGGGTGCTCGGCGAGCGCAGGATGCGCACGCTGAGCCGGGTCGGGGAGGCGACCAGCGGCAGGACCACCCGGGAGGAGGTGGCGCGGGCGGCGCTGTCGGCCCTCGCCGAGGCGCGCGACGACGTGCCGTTCGCCCTCGCCTATCTCGCCGCGGGCACCGACGAACCCACCGGGAGCACCGACGAGCTGCGGATCGTCGCGCCCGGCGGGACGGCTCCCGAGCGGATCCGCGCCGGTGAGGAACCGGCGTGGTTCGCGCGGGACGTCACGGCCGTGCCCGGCGAGCGGTTCGGCGCCCGGGGACCCGCCGTCGCCCTGCCGCTCACCTCGGGCACCGAGGTCCGGGGACTGCTGGTGTGCGGGGTGAACCCCCGGCTGCAGCCCTACGACGAGTTCTTCGGGATGCTCGCGACGAGCGTGTCGCGCGCGTTGTCGGGGGCCGAGGCGCACGAGCGGGAGCGCGGGCACGCGCGCAGGCTCGCCAGGCTGGACGCCGACAAGACCGCGTTCTTCGCCAACGTCAGCCACGAGCTGCGCACCCCGCTGACGTTGATCCTCGGCCCGCTGGAGGAGCTGCTCGAAGACCCCTCGATCGGCCCGGAGCAGGACGCGGTGCTGCGGACCGCGCGCCGCAACGCGGTACGGCTGCTCACGCTCCTGGACGACGTGCTCGACGTGACCAGCTTCGACGCGGGCCGCACCCGCGCCTACCACCGGCCGACCGACCTGGTGGCGCAGACCGCCGAGCTGGTGAGCGTGTTCCGCTCCGCGGCCGAGGGCGTCGGGCTCACCCTCGGCGTCGAGTCCGAGCCGCTGCCCGAGCCGGTCTTCCTCGACCGGCGGATGTGGGAGCGGATCGTCTTCAACCTGCTCTCCAACGCGGTGAAGCACACCTTCGCCGGGGGCGTCACCGTCGGGGTCCGCTCCGGCGGCGACCACGCGGTGGTCACGGTCTCCGACACCGGTATCGGTATCCCCGGCGGCGAGCTCCCGCACCTGTTCGAACGCTTCCACCGGGTGCCCGGCTCCCGCGCGCGCAGTCACGAGGGGGCCGGCATCGGGCTGGCGCTCGTCCACGAGCTGGTCGCCCAGCACGGCGGGCACATCGAGGCCGACAGCGCCGTCGGCGAGGGGACGACCTTCACGATCAGGCTTCCGTACGGCTCCGCGCACCTGCCCCCAGCGCAGGTCGGCGAGGCGACGCGGTCGTACGAGCCGGGGACCGACCACCTGTCGCACTGGCTGCCGCTTCCCGGCGAGTCCTCGGGAAGGCTTCCCGTGGACGGGATCGCGTCCTCGGCGGGTCCGCGCGGGCCCGAGCGCATCCTGGTCGCCGACGACAACGAGGACCTGCGCCACTACCTGGTCCGGCTGCTCAGCCCGTACTGGACGGTGACGGCCGTCGCCGACGGGGCCGCCGCGCTGCGGGCCGCCCGGGAGGAGGCGCCGGACATGATCGTCGCGGATGTGATGATGCCCGGCATGGACGGTCTCGACCTGGTCCGCCGGCTCCGCGCCGACGAGGCCACCCGGAGCGTTCCCATCATGATCCTGTCGGCCAGGGCCGGTCAGGAGGAGTCGCTGAGCGGGCTGATCGCGGGCGCCGACGAGTACCTGACGAAACCCTTCTCCGCGCGCGAGCTGCTCACCCGCGTACGGGGCGTGCTGAGCCTCTCGGCCGTCCGGTCCCGGCACAACCGCCAGCTACGGGAGCTGACCGAGGCGGCCCTCGCGCTCAACAGGGCGTCCGGCGCGGCGGAGGTGCTGGCGCTGGCCCAGAGGTACGGCGAGAAGCTGTCCGGCACCTCCGGGGCGAGGGCGGCGTCCACCGGCGACGCGATCGGCGACGCCACCGGCGACACGATCGGCGCGACCGGCGCGACCGGCGACAACGACGACGACAGCGTGCTGCGGCGGCTCGCCCAGCTCACCTCGGCCCGGCTGCGGAACCTGGAACGGTTCGAGCAGGAGCACCGGATCGCGACCACGCTGCAACTGGCCCTGCTGCCGGAGGTCCCCGAGATCGGCGGCACCGCGATCGTCGGCCGCTACGTGCCCGGCAGCGACGAGGCCGGGGTCGGCGGCGACTGGTACGACGTCATCCGGATCTCCGACGCGGAGGTGGTGCTGGTCATCGGCGACATCGTCGGCAAGGGCCTGCGGGCCGCCGCCTCGATGGGCCGGATGCGCAACGCGCTCAGGGCGTACGCGCTGGAGGACCCCGACCCCGGGCGCACCCTCGGCCGTCTCAACCGGATGACCGCCGGGCGGCACGACCGCATGCACGCCACCGTCCTGTGCGTGCGGCTCTCCCTCACCGACGGGCGGCTGCGGTACGCCAGCGCGGGCCACCCGCCCGCGCTGGTCTGCACCGCGGACGGGCGGGCGGAGTTCCTCGGCGGAGCGCTCTCCCCGCTGATCGGCGCCATGCCCTTCACCGACTTCCCGACCGGTACGAGCCGGCTGGGACGCGGCGACCGGCTGCTCCTCTACACCGACGGCATCGTGGAGAACCGATCGCGGAACATCCTGGACGGCATGAACAGGTTGCGCGAGGAGATGGCGAGGGCCTCGCGGCTCGATCTCGGCGCCATGCTGGAGTCGCTGCTCACCCTGGTCGAGGACGGGGAGAACCGCGACGACGTGGCCCTCCTGGGCTTCGCCCGCGCCTGAGACCACCTCCCGCGCCCCGGGGTCCCCGGGGTCCCCGGGGGCCGTGGGGGCCGTGGGGGCCGTGGGGGCCGCAGATCAGTCGCGGCCGACCAGGCGGACGAACTCCTCGAACGAGAAGCGGCCGTCGCCGTCGGAGTCGCCGTCCCGGTTCAGCGAGCCCAGGGCCTCGGCGGGCAGGGCCGGGAAGTGCTCACCGAACTCCCGTTCGGTGATGAAGCCGTCACCGTCGGTGTCGATGGCGGCGAACGCCTGCCTCAGCTCCGCCAGCCGCTCCCCGTTGGGCTCTGTCGACATGGTGACCCGCCTTTCTCAACGACCCGTGCTTCGATCAGCAGACAACTTACGGGAGGAGCCATCACCACGACCACACGACCCTATTTATACCGAAAAATCCCTTTCTGAGGCGGCGGATGGTCCCCGCCTAGACTTCGGACATGATTCGCCCCGCAACGCCGGACGACGTACCGGCGATCATCGACATGATCCGCGGACTCGCGGAGTACGAGAAGGCGCTGGACAAGGTCGAGACCACCGCCGACCGGCTCGGGGAGGCGCTCTTCGGCCCCTCCCCCAGCGTGTTCTGTCACATCGCCGCCGACGGCGAGCACGTCGCGGGGTTCGCGCTCTGGTTCGTGTCCTACTCGACCTGGCTCGGCAGGCACGGGATCCACCTGGAGGACCTCTACGTCCACCCGGACCGGCGCGGGGGCGGGCACGGGAAGCGACTGCTGGCGGAGCTGGCGCGCATCTGCGTGGAACGCGGTTACGGCCGCTTCGAGTGGTCGGTGCTGGACTGGAACACCCCCACGATCGACTTCTACCGGTCGATCGGCGCGGAACCGCTGGACGAGTGGATCGGATACCGCCTCACCGGCCCCCCGCTCCGGCGGCTCGCCGCGACCGCGGAGGAGCGGCGGGCGTAGGAGAGCCGCGTACGCGGAAAAAAGTGTTCGCGGCCTTCCCGTGATCACGCGAGAGCCGTGATCACGGGAAGGCCGCGAACATCGTCGGGACCCGCCCGCGCGGACGGGCGGACGAACACGCCCCCGGAAGCGGGGCGGCGAACCCGCGGGACGCGGAAAACCGGAGGAAAGCGCGTTCCATACGTGAACGTTTCATCCCGCCACGACCCCCCGCGCCCCCTCTGATCTCGTACGACGACCCGCCGCCGGGGGGAGGGGGACGTGCCTCGTTTACACCCGCGAAACAGGGACCTAGAGTCCGTCTCGCGTGAGCGCTCACCGCCATTGATCAGCGACCCCTTCATCCCCCGAAAGGGAGGGTAAATCCTGTGAGTAAATGGCGAAGCATGGCTGTCGCCGGTGTGGTCACATTGATGACCGCGCTTCTTGCCGTCGTTCTCGTCCCCCAGTCGGCATCGGCGCACGGCGCCATGATGGTGCCGGGCAGCCGGACCTTCTTCTGCTGGCAGGACGGCCTCTCCTCGACGGGCGCCATCGTGCCCATCAACCCGGCGTGCTCGGCCGCCGTGGCCCAGAGCGGGCCCAACTCGCTCTACAACTGGTTCAGCCTGCTGCGCTCGGACGGCGCCGGGCGGACCCGGGGCTTCATCCCCGACGGCAAGGTGTGCAGCGGCGGTAACCCCGGCTACACCGGATACGACCTTCCCAGCGCCGACTGGCCGGTCACGCACCTGACCGCGGGCTCGAACCTGCAGTTCAAGTACAACAAGTGGGCCGCCCACCCCGGCTGGTTCTACCTCTACATCACCAAGGACGGCTGGAACCCCAACCGGGCCCTCACCTGGGACGACCTGGAGAGCGAGCCCTTCCACACGGCCGACCACCCCCAGAGCGTCGGCTCGCCGGGCACCAACGACGCCAACTACTACTGGAACGCCACGCTCCCCTCGGGCAAGTCGGGACGCCACATCATCTACTCGGTGTGGAAGCGCTCCGACAGTGCGGAGACGTTCTACAACTGCTCCGACGTGGTCTTCGACGGCGGCAACGGCGAGGTGACCGGAGTCGGCAGGCCCGGCCCCACGCCCACCCCGACCCCGACCGTCACGCCGACCCCCGGCCCGACCCCGACCCCGACCCCCACGCCGACCGTCACCCCGACGCCCGGCCCCGGTGGACCCTGCACCGCCACCTACAAGACCATCAGCTCCTGGTCGGGCGGTTTCCAGGGTGAGGTGACCGTCAAGAACCCCGGTTCGGCGGCCCTCAACGGCTGGACGGCCAACTGGACGCTCAACAGCGGCAGCACGGTCAACAGCGTGTGGAACGGCACGCACACGGTATCGGGATCGTCCGTCACGGTGAGGAACGCCGACTGGAACCGATCACTGGCCGGAGGTGCCTCGACGACCTTCGGATTCACCGCCTCGGGTACCAGCGGTACACCGACGGTGACCTGCGCCAGTCCGTAGCGGAGAGAGGTCCCGGCCGGTGCCCGACGGCACCGGCCGGGACCTCTTCCGTCCCGCTCCGCCTCGCTCGTATCGCCTCGCTCCGTCCTGCCATCGTGCCCTCCCCAAGGGAGTTCCGTGCCGCCCACCATGAAGATGACCTCGCTGCTGGGCCTCGTGTCGCTCACGGCGGCGGCGGCCCTGCTCGGAGCGGCGTGCGCCGGTCGTACGGCGGAGAGCGGTCACGCCGGTGCGCACGCGCCCTCCCCCTTCGCGCAGAGCACCGCCACACCGGACGCGGCGCCGCCGAGCGGCACCGCGCGGAACGCGGCCCAGGCGACCACGTCCGACGCCGCCCCGTCCGACGCCGCCCCGTCGTCCTCGGCGGCCGGCGACCCGACGCACACGATCAACCCGGTGGCGGCGAAGTGCCGGGCGACGGTCACCCTGGTCGAGACGTGGCCGGGCGGCTACCGGGGCACGGCGACGATCAGCAACAAGGGCGACCGGCCACTGGGAGGCTGGTACATCCAGTGGATGATGCCCCTGGAGGCGACGATCACCCAGGCCTGGCAGGGCACCCACATGAAGAGCGGGCCGGTCGCGATGATCCACGCCCTGCCCGAGGCGGCGCCCCTGGCGCCGGGGAAGACGCTCTCGGAGATCGGCTTCATCGGGGTCGCGTCCACTCCCCCGGCCTTCACCGAGATCACCTGCGGCTAGGACCGCCGCGCGGTCCCTCCCGCCCCGTGCGGTCCGGTCTCAGCGCCTGCCGTAGCGCTGGTTGAAGCGCTCGACGCGACCGGCCGTGTCGAGGACCCGGCCGCGGCCGGTGTAGAAGGGGTGGCTCGCCGAGGAGACGTCGACGTCGACCAGCGGGTAGACGTTCCCGTCCTCCCACTCGACGGTCCTGCCGGTCCGGGCGGTGGAACGGGTCAGGAAGGCGTAACCGGCGCTCGGGTCGCGGAAGACGACCTGGCGGTACTCGGGGTGGATGCCCTTCTTCATGATCTATCGGTCCTCTCGGAACGGGACGTGCTGGCGGACGATGGGGTCGTACTTGACGAGGGTGAGCCGGTCGGGGTCGTTACGCCGGTTCTTGCGGGTCACGTAGGTGTATCCCGTGCCCGCGGTGGACCTCAGCCTGATCACTGAGCGCACCTCGTTCCTGGCCACTGCCTGCTCCTCCCGGGATGCTTCACCTGATACTCGGATCTCTCGCGCGACACGTGGACCGGTCTCGCGATGCCGGTGATAACGGTTTTCATTAGTGGAACATTCCCGCCGACGCCCGGCGTCCGCCGTGACGCCCGGAAAGGGGACGTCGCGCCGAGCCCCCCGGCCGTGCCGTACGCCCGGTTCCTCTGCGGTCCCCTGGATTCGCTCCCTCGGCCCTCCGGTCCGGCCGCGGATGAGGCGGTAGCTTGGTCACTGCCACCACGGAGGAAGAGAGATCGTGACCACGTCTATTCATCAGCGGATCGCCGAAGAGCTGGGTGTGCGTGAGCGACAGGTGCGGGCGGCGGTGGACCTGCTCGACGGCGGCGCCACCGTGCCGTTCATCGCCCGTTACCGCAAGGAGGCCACCGAGACGCTCGACGACACGCAGCTGCGCACGCTGGAGGAGCGGCTGCGTTACCTGCGGGAGCTGGAGGAGCGGCGCACCGCGATCCTGGAGTCCATCGACGGCCAGGGGAAGCTCGACGACACCCTGCGGGCGCAGATCATGGCGGCCGACTCCAAGGCGCGCCTGGAGGACATCTACCTCCCGTACAAGCCCAAGCGGCGCACCAAGGCGCAGGCCGCCAGGGAGGCGGGGCTCGAACCGCTCGCCGACGGCCTGCTGGTGGACCCGTCCGTCGACCCGAGGGCGGCGGCGGAGGCGTTCGTCGGCGAGGGCGTGGCCGACACCGCGGCCGCGCTGGACGGCGCCCGCGCGATCCTGGTCGAGCGGTTCGGCGAGGACGCCGACCTGGTCGGGGAGCTGCGCGAGCGGATGTGGACGAAGGGGCGCCTGGTCGCGGCGGTCCGCGAGGGCAAGGAGGAGGAGGGCGCCAAGTTCTCCGACTACTTCGACTTCGCCGAGCCGTTCACCAGGCTGCCCTCGCACCGGATCCTGGCGATGTTCCGGGGGGAGAAGGAGGAGGTCCTCACCCTCACCCTGGAGCCCGAGCCGGAGCCCACCGGCACCTACGAGGGCCGCATCGCGCACCGCTTCGGCATCGCCGACCGGGGACGGCCCGCCGACGCGTGGCTGGCCGACACGGTCCGCTGGGCCTGGCGCACCCGCGTCCTGGTCCACCTCGGCATCGACCTGCGGATGCGCATGTGGCAGGCCGCCGAGGAGGAGGCGGTGCGGGTGTTCGCGGCGAACCTGCGCGACCTGCTGCTCGCCGCGCCCGCCGGGAGCCGCGCCACCATGGGGCTGGACCCCGGGCTGCGCACCGGCGTGAAGGTGGCGGTGGTCGACGCGACCGGCAAGGTGCTGGAGACCGCCACGATCTACCCCCACGAGCCGCGCCGCCAGTGGGACCAGTCGCTGGCGACCCTGGCCGCGCTGGCGAGGAAGCACGACGTGGAGCTCGTCTCGATCGGCAACGGCACCGCCTCGCGCGAGACCGACAAGCTCGCCGCCGACCTGGTGAAACTGGTTCCCGGCCTGACCAAGGTGATGGTGTCGGAGGCGGGCGCGTCGGTCTACTCCGCCTCGGCGTTCGCCTCGCAGGAGCTGCCCGGCATGGACGTGTCGCTGCGCGGCGCCGTGTCGATCGCCCGGCGCCTGCAGGACCCGCTGGCCGAGCTGGTCAAGATCGACCCCAAGTCGATCGGCGTGGGGCAGTACCAGCACGACCTGGCCGAGACCAAGCTCTCCCGCTCGCTCGACGCGGTGGTGGAGGACTGCGTGAACGCCGTCGGCGTCGACGTCAACACCGCCTCCGCGCCGCTGCTGACCCGGGTGTCGGGCATCGGCTCGGGCCTGGCGGAGAACATCGTCGCCCACCGCGACGCCAACGGCCCGTTCCGCTCCCGCAGGGCGCTGAAGGACGTGGCCAGGCTCGGCCCGAAGGCCTTCGAGCAGTGCGCGGGCTTCCTGCGCATCCGGGAGGGCGACGATCCGCTCGACTCCTCCAGCGTGCACCCGGAGGCGTACCCGGTGGTCCGGCGCATCCTGAAGCGGACCGGCGGCGACGTCTCGACGCTGATCGGCAACGGCACGGTGCTGCGGACGCTGAGCCCGCAGGAGTTCGTGGACGACACCTTCGGCCTTCCGACCGTCACCGACATCCTCTCCGAGCTGGAGAAGCCGGGCCGCGACCCCCGGCCGGCCTTCAAGACCGCGACGTTCAAGGAGGGCGTGGAGAAGCTCTCCGACCTGACGCCCGGCATGCTGCTGGAGGGCGTGGTCACCAACGTGGCCGCCTTCGGCGCGTTCGTCGACGTCGGCGTGCACCAGGACGGCCTGGTCCACGTGTCGGCGCTCTCGTACGAGTTCGTCAAGGACCCGCGCGAGGTGGTCAAGCCCGGTGACATCGTCCGGGTGAAGGTGCTGGACGTCGACATCCCGCGCAAGCGCATCTCGCTCACCCTCCGGCTGGAGGACGAGGTCAAGCCCGCGGGCCCGCGCGGGCAGCGCGACCGGCAGGGCGGCGCGGGACGCGGCGACGGTCGCGGTGACGGTCGCGACGGCGGGCAGCGCCAGGGCGCCGGGCAGGGGCGCGGCCAGGGTGGTGGACAGGCCGGCGGGCAGGCCGGTGGACAGGGACGCGGGCAGGGGCAGGGACGCGGGCAGGGCGGTGACCGGCAGCGGCAGGACCGCGGAGGGCAGTCGCGCAACGCGCCGGGCGGCGCCATGGCCGACGCCCTGCGCCGGGCCGGGCTCGACGGCACGGGCAAGCGCCCCTGATCCGCACGGGGCGCCCCGGAACCCGCGCCGGGCGCTCCCGGACGCGTGGCGGCGTGCTCGAAGATGCGCACGGGGTGCCCTGCACGCGCAGGGGTCCCCGCACGTGCACGGGGCGCCCCGGAATCCGGACGCCGCCGCCCGGGGCCCGCGGGAGCGGGCTCAGCGGCGGCGCCGGAGGAGGGCCGAGACGGTGAGAACGACACCGGCGGCGAAGACCGCCAGGCCGATCCACGTCCATTCGCGGGCCCCGCTCATGAAACTCCCGCCGACATGGCCGAGCCCCTGGAGCGCCCAGAGGCCGCCCACCAGGATGAGCAGGACACCGAGACCGGCAGGGAGCCAGGTCTTCATCGATTACCTCCGGTAGGAAAGGCCCGGGACCTCCGGCCCCGGGCGGGACGACGGCGCTTTCACCGATCCCTGCCCGCACACCGGCCGGGGAAAGGTCCCGGCCCTGGAGCGGACGCCGGCGCCCTCACCGGCCCCCTCCGGCGTTCGGGCCGGTGAACTCGTCGGCGAGGAGGCCGAACACCGCCTCGTCGACGAAGGAGCCCGCCACCCAGGCGTGGTCGCGGAGCGTGCCCTCGCGCCGGAAGCCGGTCCTCTCGGCGGCGGCGATCATCGCGGCGTTGGTGACGAGTGTCTCCAGGCCGAGCCGGTGCAGGCCGCGGATGCGGAAGGCGTAGTCGCACAGCAGCCTCAGCGCGGCGGGGGCGTAGCCCTGGCCGCGCGCCTCGGTGAGCAGCGAGAGGCCCAGGTGCCCGTTGCGGTTGAGGGTGTCGACGCCCCAGACGATGCCGAAGCCGAGCAGCTCCCCGGAGAGGGACTGGACGGCGAACTCGACGTTGGCGGGGTCGGGTTCGCGCCGTTCGTACCGGGCGATCGCCTGCTCGGCCGTCTCGGGGACCCAGGGCACCACGGTGGCGCCGACCGCCGTCTCCACCTCGTCGTGCAGCCGCTGGAGGGGGACCAGGTCCTCCTTGGTGATGGCCCTGAGCAGGACCGTGTCTCCACGAAGCATGAGCGTGACCTCGATGTCGGATGTCGTGCGACCCTGTCGCCGGGTGACGCGCGGGAACGATCACCTGACGGACATCACACCACACGGCACGCCGGGAACGCAGGGAATAACGCCGTGGCACGAGGGGCCGGCGGCCCCCCTGACAGTCCCCCCTGACACCCGGGCCCCCCGAACGACCCCGGCGCCGCCCTCCACCAGGCCGGCCCCTGCCGCCACCCTCCAGGTCAGGGGATTTCCCCGTCCGCGACCCGCCACGGGCGGGCGGCTTTTTTTACTGCTTGTATTGACCCGAGAACGAAGGCTGACCTATGGTTCCGGGCAAGCGAGACCTTGCCTCTCGATGCCTCCCGACCCGCCTTCCAGACCCGCCTCCCGAGCCGTTCTCCCCGCCGTATCCGTCGCGGCGGGGCCCAGGACGCGCCGCGCGCCGCCCCGCGACAGGCCCACCCGGCCGCCCGCGGTACGCGACACGCCCACCGCGTCCGGCGGCATCCGCACGTCACCCCCCACCCGGGTCGTGGTGCCGGTCACGCGTTCCCGTCCGACGGGCCGCGTCGTCACCGGAGACCACCTCCCTTGACGGAAGGAGTCCGCGCATGGACGCCACACGACCCTCTCCCCGGCCGCCCCGGCGCCGTCGCGTCTCGCTGCCGGCCGCTCTCGGCGGTGCGTTCACCGCCCTCCTGCTCGCCGTCGCCGGCATGGCGGCCGTGCCGGCCGCCACCGCCGACACACAGGCGGGCGCGCAGACAGGTGCGCGGGCGGGCACGGCCCACGCCACGGCACTGACGTCGGCCGCGGCCCCCGGCCCCCTCGTCTGGTCGGACGAGTTCAACGCCGCCGCAGGCACCGGCGCGGACGCCTCGAAGTGGCGCCACGACGTGGGCGGCGGCGGCTGGGGCAACAACGAGCGGCAGTACTACACCACGGGCACCCAGAACACCGCCCACGACGGCGCCGGCAACCTGGTCATCACCGCGCGCAAGGGCAACCCGTCCGGTCACGGCTGCTGGTACGGCTCCTGCGAGTACACCTCCGGCAAGCTGACCACGGCCGCCACCTTCACCCGCGCCTACGGCCGCTTCGAGGCGCGGATGAAGCTCCCGCGCGGCAGGGGCATGTGGCCGGCGTTCTGGATGCTGGGCACCGGCGGGGCTCCCTGGCCGTCCAACGGCGAGATCGACATCATGGAGAACGTCGGTACCGTCCCCGGGCAGGTGCTCGGCAGCCTGCACGGCCCCGGCTACTCGGGCGGCAGCCCGCTGAGCGGCAGCTACGACCTGCCCGCCGGGCAGGCGTTCGCCGACGCCTTCCACACCTTCACCGTCGACTGGGAGCCCGGCTCGGTGACCTGGTACGTCGACGGCGTGCAGTACTCCAGGAAGACCCCCGCCGACACCCGGGGCAACCCCTGGGTCTACGACCACCCGTTCTTCATGATCCTCAACCTGGCCGTGGGCGGGAACTGGCCCGGTTCCCCGGACGCCTCCACGACCTTCCCGCAGCAGCTCACCGTCGACTACGTCCGCGTCTACGCCCAGGGCGGCGGCACCGGCGGCCGTACCGGGCAGATCACCGGCATCGCCGGCAAGTGCGTGGACGTCGCCGCCGCGAGCAGCGCCAACGGCACCCCCGTCCAGCTCTACGACTGCAACGGCACCGGCGCCCAGCAGTGGACGATCGGCACCGACGGCACGATCCGCGCGCTCGGCAAGTGCCTGGACGTCACCGCCGCCTCCACCGCCGACGGGGCGCAGATCCAGCTCTACGACTGCAACGGCACCGCGGCCCAGCGGTGGGTGTACAGCGGCGCGCGCGACCTGGTGAACCCCGCGGCGAACAAGTGCCTGGACGCCACCGGGCAGTCCAGCGCCAACGGCACCCGCCTGCAGATCTGGACCTGTGGCGGCACCGCCAACCAGAAGTGGAACATCCCGGCCTGACCCCGCCCGCGGGCCGGGACACCTCCGTCCCCGCCCGCGACGGGCCACTCCCGCTCCCGCTCTCGACGGGCTGCTTCCTGCTCCGGCCCTTGGCGGGCCGGTCCTCGCTCCCGTGCGCGGCCGCCCCGCCCTCGGCTCTCGTCCGCGACGGCTCCGCCATCGCTCAGAGCAGGCGCCTGATGTCGCCGTACGCGCGGTAGAAGCCGCCCCGCTCGGAGAAGCGGACGCCCTCGACGAGGTAGCGGGCCCCGGCCTCGCGCACGTCCTTGGGGAACTGCACGTTGCGCCGCACGTCGTAGCCCTCGCTGACCACCCGCACCCGCAGCCGGTCGCCCTCGCGGAAGCACTCGACCACCACGCCGTCGCCGCCGGGGACGGCGTCGAAGGTCACGGTCTCCAGCGTCGTGGCGGGTTCCACCACGGCCAGTCCCGCGGCGGCCTTGACGTCGACCGGCGTGGGGACGGTGCCGGCCTGGGCCGCCCTGATCGCCTCCTCGGTCGCGTCGATGCAGGCCAGGGTGCCGTCGGTGGTCACGATGTAGAGGCGCTCGTCGAGGTACTGCATGGAGAAGGCCGACCCGCAGCCGGTGGCCAGCTTCCACAGCCGCTCGCCGCCCTCGTCGAAGCAGTACACCGAGGAGTGGCTGTCGCCGGCGAAGACGTACCGGCCGCCGGGGGCGGTGGCGCAGGAGAAGACGGTGGCGTCGCAGCGGTAGACGGCCTGGGGGACGCCGTCGGACTTGCGCAGGCGGTGCACGGCACCGCGCGCGGTGCCCGCGTACACCGCGTCGGCCTCCTGCCAGCCGAAGAGCACCGCGCCGTCGACGGGCGTCTCCCAGACGGGCACGCCGTCGGCGGCGTCGTAGCGGGCCACCCCGGTGGAGTGGCCGTGGTAGACGGCCTCGTCGTCGCAGCGCACCATCCAGGCCGAGTCGCCCCTGCCCTTGCGGGCCCACTGGAACTCGTCCTCGTGGTCGATGGTGGTGATCCGGCCCGCGCGGTCGGAGACACCCAGCACGCCCTCGTGGATGTCGAGCCAGTAGATGTCGACGTCCTCGGCGATCTCGTACGCGACCCTGGGGACCTTGCCGCTGAGGTCGTAGACCTTGCCGTCGTCGGCGCCCGCGTAGATCCAGAAGTCGTCGGCGACGATGCACTTGACCCCGTCGGGGAGGCGGAAGCGGCCGGTGACGGTGCCGTCGTGGGTGACGGTGTAGACGTCGCCGCGCTGGTTGCCGACCCAGCAGCGCCCGGCGTCGACGAAGATGCCGAACGCCGCCGCGCCGCTGGCGAAGCGCCACAGCACCGGCGCCTGGGTGGCGGTGGAGCGGCTGCTCTGCACGCTGCGCCGGGTGACGTTGCGG
The DNA here is from genome assembly GCF_049844535.1 of Streptosporangium sp. DT93. Classification (NCBI taxonomy): domain Bacteria; kingdom Bacillati; phylum Actinomycetota; class Actinomycetes; order Streptosporangiales; family Streptosporangiaceae; genus Streptosporangium; species Streptosporangium sp. DT93. The sequence continues at coordinate 84,138 of NZ_JBNCLF010000019.1, read as the reverse complement.
CGCTGGCGCACCCCCCGCACGGCCGGGGCGTACCCGCGGCGGACCTTCTCGCCGATCTTCTTCGCGGCGGCCGCGGCGGCCTTCTCCGCGCTGGCGAAGGCCGACGCCTTGGACTGGCCGGGCTCGCCGATGCGGCCGTACCTGATCGTCACCTCGGTCCCGTCGAGCACCACCTCGTAGAACTTGTGCGAGCTCCCGTCCTCCTCCGAAAGCTCCAGGTACGTGCTGCGTGCGGTCATGCTCCACCCCTCCGTCGTTCGGTTGCACGGAGCGTACGGGAGACATATGACAAACGACGAAATGTCAGGAAAAGTACCTTCGTGGGTTGTCGACCAGCATCCGGTCGATCTGCCCGTCGGTCACCCCTGCCTCGCGCAGGGCCGGGAGCACGTCGTCGTGGATGTGGTCGAACCGCCAGTTGGGCGCGGCCAGCGGGATGCCCTCGTCCCAGGCCGCGCCGAAGTAGTCCATGAAGCACGCGGTGTCGTGGCTGAGCACCATCCGGTCGGCGTACCCCCGCTCGCACAGCGCGGCGATCGTGGCGACCCGGGACGAGGTGGGGTTGTAGGCGTCCAGCCCGAAGCGGTCCATGCCGAGCGTCGCGCCGGTGTCGGCCAGCCGCATCAGGTGGTCCAGGTCGTTGGTGTCGCCCGAGTGCCCGAGCACGACCTTCGCCGGGTCGACCCCCTCCTCGCCGAACACCTCCAGGGCGAGCAGCCCGGTCCCGGCCGAGGGGTTGGTGTGCACGGTGATCGGCACGCCGGTCTCCACGTGGGTCCTGGCCACCGCCCGGCAGATCCGCTCCACACCGGGGGTGAGGCCCTTGCCCTCCACCACGCACTTGAGGAACGCGGCCCGCACACCGGTGCCGGCGATGCCCTCGACGATGTCGCGGGTGAAGTCCTCGACCATCGGCTCGGGCACGTCCATCATCAGGCCAGGCCCGCGGTGCGCGTAGTGGAAGGGGATCTCGTCGTAGGAGTAGACGCCGGTGGCGACGACGACGTTCAGCTCCGGGACCTGCTCGGCCACCCGCAGGACGCGCGGGACGTAGCGGCCCAGCCCCCACACGGTCGGGTCCACGATGGTCCGCACGCCCTTGGCCGCCACCGCCCTGAGCTTGGCGACCGCGTCGGCCACCCGGAACTCCTCGTCCCACCAGGCGCCCCTGCCGTGGTTGTCGACGTGCTCGGGGGAGATCACGAAGACGTGCTCGTGCATGAGGGTCTGCCCCAGGCCGGCGACGTCGACGGGACCCAGAACGGTGTTCACGACCGGCATGCGCGTCCTTTCGGGGTGGCCCGACCGGACGGCGCTGACCTACCGAGCGGTCGCTTCCTGCGAAGGTAGGCCCGGCGGCCGGAGCCGTCAACCGGACGCGCGACACCAGGACCGGCCGGGATTCGGGATGCCACGGGGATCAACGCCCAAAGCCCCGATCCGCCGCCGGGCCCCCTTCCTCTGGCACGGCCCGCACGGCGTGGCCGATCACCGTCGTGGCGGCCTCGAACCCGGCCCGCCGATTCCCAGGACGGCCCTCCCCGGGACGACCCCGACACTTAGCCCTTGCGCTAAGTGTTTCGATCCACAACACTTAGCCGCATGGCACAGTATTCGGCGGAGGTCGACGGCGTGTTCGTCGCCCTCGCCGACCCGACGCGACGCGACGTCATCCGGCGCCTCGGCCGCGGCCCGGCGAGCGTGGGCGATCTCGCCCGCGGGTTCCCGATGACCCTTCCCTCCTTCATGAAGCACGTGCGGACGCTCGAGGCGACCGGCCTCATCCACACGGTCAAGTCAGGCCGGGTACGCACCTGCGTGCTCAACCGCGACCGTCTCGCCCTCGTCGACGGCTGGCTCGACGAGCAGCGCCGGATCTGGGAGGAGCGCACCGACCGCCTGGAACGCCTCGTCACCGACCCGAAGGAGAGACACCCTTGAACCCCGACCTCGACCTGACCCTGCGGCGCGTCATCCGCGCCCCCCGCGCCGCCGTGTGGAGCGCGTGGACCGATCCCTCCCGCTTCGAGAGGTGGTGGGTCCCGGCGCCGGCCGTGTGCCGCGTCGACCGCCTCGACGTCCGGCCCGGCGGCGCGTTCGTGACGCGACTGAGCGACGACGGGGTGGACTTCGTCCCGCACATCGACGCGAGCTTCCTCGTCGTCGACGAGCTCGAACGGATCGTCTTCACGAACGCGATCGACAGCGCCTGGCGCCCCGCGCGACCCGCGCCGGTGCCCATGACGGCCGAGATCACGCTGAGCGACCATCCGGACGGCACGGACTACCGGACCGTCGTCCGCCACGGTGACCCGGCCGCCCGCGCACGCCACGAGGAACTCGGCTTCCTCGAGGGCTGGGGCTCGGTCGTCGAGCAACTCGCCGTGGTCACGGAGAGCAGGGTCACGGAGAGCAGGGTCACGGAGAGCAGGGTCACGCGATGAGGATCGCTCTCATGCAGTTCGTAACCCTCGACGGGGTCAGCCAGGGGCCCGGCTCGCCGGCCGAGGACACCGGCGACGGCTTCACCCGGGGCGGCTGGCTCGTTCCGCACCTGGACGAGCTCTTCGTCCGGCGTACCTCCGAGTGGCTGGACCTCGCCGACGGCCTGCTGCTCGGGCGGCGGACCTACGAGGCGTTCGCCCGGGACTGGCCGAGGATCACCGACCCTGACGACCCGTTCGCCGAACGGATGAACTCGCTGCCGAAGTACGTGGTGACCGGCACCCTCACCGAGGGGAGCTGGCATCCGACGACCGTGCTCCGCGGCGACCCGCTCAGGGCCGTCGGGGAACTCAAGACGCGACCGGGACGGGAGCTCCAGATCCACGGAAGCGCGCGGCTCGGCAACGCCCTGCTGGCGGCGGGTCTCGTCGACACGCTCCGGCTCGTCGTCGCCCCGGTCGTGGCCGGTTCCGGGCGACGGCTGTTCGAGCATCCGAGCCGGCCCGCCGGCCTCCGGCTCGACCACCACGAGGTGACGGCGAACGGTCTGCTGCTGCTCCGGTACGAGACCACCGGCGCCGCCCCGGTGGCGGAGTACGAGGGGGTCACGGCCTTCGCGCCAGCGCGATGACCGGGCCGGGGTCACCGCGTCCGCGCCGGGGGGCCCCGCCCACCCGGCGAGAGGTCGCGCCGACCCTCTAGGAGACCCCGGCCACCCGGCGGGAGGTCGCGCCGCCCCTCCGGGAGACCCCGGCCACCCGCCGGGAGGTTCCGGCGGCCAGGCCCAGCAGGGTCAGCACGGCCACCTCGAAACCCACCACCAGCCGCTGGGTCACCCCCGCCGGGATGTCGTCGTTGGTGACCTCCATGCCGAACGTCCGCAGCACGTACGGGAGGATCACCAGGACCAGCACCCCCAGCGAGGCCAGGCTGAGCAGGCGGACCACGCGGGCGTACCGGCCGGACGCGCGCCGCCGCGCCAGGATCAGCCCGGCGACCGGCATCGCGAGGAAGGCCACGAACGCGGCGTAGCGGTGGATGCCCCCGGACATCGAGAGCGGCAGGCCGGGCTCGTCGGTGGGGAAGGCGCCGATCAGCAGCATGCACAGGCCCCAGGTGCCGATCAGCAGGGCGGCCCCGCGGTTCTCGGCGTGCCTGGCCAGCATGGCCGCGATGATCGTCGCGGCGGCGGCGAAGAGCGTGAGGGAGAGCGGCAGCAACCAGCCGTCCGCCTCGAACGCGTACTCGCTGATCACGGTGTGCACCGGGTCCAGGCCCGTGACCACGTGCAGCCCGAGCATCGTGGTGGCTCCCGCGCCGATCGCCGTGTGGCCGCCGAGGATGACCATGGATCCCGTGAACGCCTGACTTCCCATGGCCTCAACGATGGCGACGGCCGGGTCCGCCGAACATCGGAGACAGCCCCCGGCCGTCCCTGAGCGATCCCGGAGGCGCCCCGGGAGCCCAGGGCTCCCACTCCCCCGGGACGTCCGCCTCGCCACCCCCCTGAACTGCGCGAAGTCCGGCCGGGGTAGTGCCCTCCCCCTCAGGGTCGCCCTCGGGCCGGGCCCCCGGCCCCCGGTGCCCGATCTCCGGGGTCCACGGCCCACGAGGTTCCCGCCCGCCGGGGGACCCCGGTTGACTTCGAGCGCGCTCGAAGGAGCAAGGTGGTCCCATGGGGATCACCATCCAGGAGGCCTCGCGCAACTCGGGGCTGAGCGCGCACACGCTGCGTTACTACGAGCGCATCGGGCTCATCCACCCGGTGGAGCGGAGCGTCAGCGGGCACCGGGTCTACACCGAACCCGATCTCGACTGGCTCGTCTTCCTCACCAGACTGCGCTCGACCGGCATGCCGATCGCCGACATGTGCCACTACGCCGAGCTCCGCAGGCGCGGACCGGAGACCTTCGCCGAGCGGCGGAGGATCCTGGCGGACCACCGCGAGCGGGTGAGGGGACGGATCACGCGCCTCACCGAGGATCTGGGGGTCCTCGACACGAAGATCGAGATGTACGACACCAGCGAGACGCACGACACCAGGGAGCAGTCATGAACAAGCGTCATATCGGCCGGGGCGGCCCGGAGGTCTCGGCCGTCGGGCTCGGCTGCATGGGCATGTCCGAGTTCTACGGCACCGCCGACGAGGGCGAGTCGGTCGCGGTCGTGCACCGCGCCCTCGACCTGGGGGTGAACTTCCTCGACACCGCCGACATGTACGGCAACGGCCACAACGAGGAGCTGGTGGGACGGGCGATCTCCGGCCGCAGGGACGAGGTCTTCCTGGCCACCAAGTTCGGCATCGTCCGGAGCGAGACCCCGCCCGGCAGGCGCATCGACGGCAGTCCCGAGTACGTGCGCAGGGCCGCCGACGCCTCGCTCAGGCGGCTGGGCACCGACCACATCGACCTGTACTACCTGCACCGCCGCGACACCCGGGTGCCCATCGAGGAGACCGTCGGCGCGATGGCCGAGCTCGTCGCGGCGGGCAAGGTCGGCCGTCTCGGATTGTCGGAGGTCAACGCCGAGACGCTGCGCAAGGCGCACGCCACCCACCCGATCGCCGCCCTGCAGAACGAGTACTCGCTGTTCACCCGCGACCCGGAGGAGATCCTGCCGGTCACCCGGGAGCTGGGCGTCACGCTGGTGGCCTACTCACCGATCAGCCGGGGACTGCTCGGCGGCACGCTGGAGCCGGCCGAGAAGCTGTCGGACGACGACTTCCGCAAGAACCACCCCCGCTTCACCGGGGAGGCCGGGGCGGCCAACGAGGCACTCGTCGCGAGGATCAGCGACGTCGCCGCCGAGGTGGGCTGCACCCCGGCCCAGCTCTCCCTGGCCTGGCTGCTGTCCCGGGGCGAGGACGTCGTCCCGATCCCCGGCACCAAGCGGATGCGCTACCTGGAGGAGAACACCGCCGCGGCCGGCATCACACTGACCCCGGCCCAGCTCGACGCGCTGGAGGCGGCCGTACCGGCCGGCGCGGTCAGGGGCGAGCGGTACGCGGACATGTCGTCGATCGGGAAGTGATCGGGAGGTGATCGGCCGGTGCCGCGCCGGCCCGGGGACCCGGGCCGGCGCGTCCCGGACCACCTCCGGACGGTTCGGCGAGGGGCCGCGGCCTCGTCCTCGCCGGACCGTCCGCGGCCCCCTCGCCGGACCGTTCGGAGGACCCCCCGCGCGGGAGCGTTCAGAAGGCGAAGAACACGGTCTCGTCCTCGCCCTGGAGGCGCACGTCGAACCGGTAGGACCGCTCCCCCTCGCCGCGGGCGACGAGCGTGCCGCGGCGGGCCGGGTCCACCTCGGCGAGGAACGGCGCGTCCTCCGCGAGGTAGACGCGGGTCCAGACCGGCTTGAGCAGGCCCCGGCCGAAGACCAGCAGGGGGATGTAGTCGTCCGGCCTGGCCGTGCGGAAGCGGTAGGTGCCGTCGGGCCCGGTCTCGCACCGGCCGAACAGCCCCGGCTGGCAGATCTCCAGCAGCGCGTCGGGCACCGGCTCCCCCGCGCCGTCGGTGACCCGGCCGTACACCTCGATCGCGTCCGGATGGTCCTCGGGCACCGTGAACGGGCCCTCGGCGTAGGGCAGGGCGTGCGCGAAGAACGGGCCCACGGTCTGCGACGGGGTCGGCACCATCACTCCTCCTCGAAGGGGGTCGCGCCCAGCACGACGTCCCAGCGGTAGCCGAGCGCCCACTCCGGCTCGGTGACGTCCAGGTCGAAGGCGCTGACCAGCCGCTCGCGGTCCCTGGCCTCGGGGACGGACCCCAGGATCGGGTCGTGGGCGAACAGGGGGTCGCCGGGGAAGTACATCTGGGTGATCAGCCGCTGGGTGAAGGCCGTGCCGAACACCGAGAAGTGGATGTGCGCCGGTCTCCAGGCGTTGGGGTGGTTGCGCCAGGGATAGGCGCCCGGCTTGATCGTGACGAACCGGTAGCGGCCCTCGGCGTCGGTCAGGCAGCGGCCGAACCCGGTGAAGTTGGGGTCGAGCGGGGCCGGGTGCCGGTCGAGCGGGTGGGCGTACCTGCCGGTGGCGGCCGCCTGCCACACCTCCACCAGCGTGTTCGGTACGGGCCGGCCCCCGCTGTCGAGGATCCGGCCGGTGACGACGATGCGCTCGCCGATCGGCTCGCCCGCGTGCTGCCGGGTCAGGTCGTGGTCGAGCTCCCCGACCGGCCGGTGGCCGTAGACCGGGTCGAGCAGCTCGGCGGCCTCGGGGTCGAGGGCGGGCCGCAGCGGCGGGTGCGAGGGGGCCCGCAGCACGGTGCTGCCGTACCCGGGGCTGAGGTGGGGCGGGTGCGGGTCGGCCGGGACCCGGGATGACGAGGGCGAGACGGTGGAGGACGGCGAGGGCGGGGCCGGGTCGGCGGGGGGCGGCGGGGACGGACTGTCGGCGGTGGTCACGGGCGGGCTCCGAAGTCGAAGGGCAGGCCGACGTAGTTCTCCGCGAGCGTGGTCGCGGCGGCCTCGGACGAGGTGACGTAGTCGAGGTGGGAGAGCTGCAGGCGCCGCTCGTAGGGGTCGTCGGCGCCGAAGGTGTGCAGCAGCGTGGTCATCCACCACGAGAAGTGCTGCGCCCGCCAGACCCGCTTCAGGCAGTCGCCGGAGTAGGCGTCCAGCAGGGCGGTCGAGCCGGTCGCGTAGAGACCGGCCAGCGCCGCGGTCAGCAGCCGGACGTCGGCGACGGCCAGGTTGAGGCCCTTGGCCCCGGTGGGCGGCACGATGTGGGCGGCGTCCCCGGCCAGGTAGAGGGCGCCGTACCGCATGGGCTCGGCGACGAAGGAGCGCATCGCCGACACGTCCCTGGAGATGATCGGCCCCTCGGTCAGCGTGAATCCCGGGACCGTCTCCAGGCGGGCCCGCAGCTCGGCCCAGATCCGCTCGTCCGGCCAGTCGTCGATCGAGGTCTCCGGGGGGACCTGGAGGTAGAAGCGGCTGATCGCCGGCGAGCGCATGCTGTGCAGCGCGAATCCCCGGTCGCTGTGGGCGTAGATCAGCTCGTCGGCCGAGGGCGCGACCTCGGCGAGGATGCCGAGCCAGGCGAACGGGTACTCCCGCTGGAAGACCGTCAGGACCCCCTCGGGGATCGACGGCCGCGAGACCCCGTGGAAGCCGTCGCATCCGGCGATGACGTCGCAGTCCAGGCGCTCGCCGCCGAAGGTGATGAAGGGGTCCTTCTCCAGCGAGTGCAGGGCGACGTCCGGCACGTCGAAGAGGATCTTCCCGCCGTCGGCCAGCCGCCGGGCGATGAGGTCCTTGACGACCTCCTGCTGGCCGTAGACGGTGATGGCCCGCCCGGGGACGAGCCGTTCGAACGGGATGCGGTGGCCGCCGCCGCCGTAGCGCAGCTCGATGCCGTGGTGCGGCAGCCCCTCGGCGCGCAGCCGATCCCCGACGCCCGCCTCGTGGAGCAGGTCCACCGTGCCCTGCTCCAGCACCCCGGCCCGTACCCGCTGCTCGACGTACCGCCTGCTCCGCGCCTCCAGGACCACCGAGTCGATGCCCCGCAGATGGAGCAGGTGGGACAGCAGCAGCCCGGCCGGTCCGGCGCCGACGATCCCCACCTGAGTTCGCATCCCCCGAGCATTACGCACCTCCCCCGCGCGCACGCCGGGTGCTTCCGCTCAGCGGAAGCGTCAGGGGGCGCCCCGTCGTTCCACGGCGGCGAGGTCGCGCGACAGGGCGCGGGCCGCGGACAGCACCGCCGGCACCAGCCTGCGCAGGTCGGCGTTGTGCCGCCAGGCCACCAGCGACAGCGCCGCCACGACCCGGTCGCCCGCCCCCCGCACCGGCACCGCGACCGAGCAGGTGCCCAGCGACATCTCCTCCTGCGTGCAGGCGACCCCGGTGCGGCGGACCTCCTCCAGCTCGGCCCGGAGCCGCACCGGGTCGACCACCGTGTTCGGCGCGTGCGCGGTGAGCTCCCCGGCCAGCACCCGCTCCACGGTCTCGGGACCGGCGAAGGCCAGCAGGACCTTGCCGACGCCGGTCGCGTGCAGCGGCAGCTCCCCGGCCACCCGCGACACGATCGGCACCGAGGTGGGCCCCCGCAGCCGTTCCAGGTACAGCGCCCGGTCGTCGTGGAGCACCGCGAGCTGCACGTTCTCGCGGGTGGTGGCGTAGAGGTCCTCCATGTACGGCAGGGCGAGCTCGCGCAGCTCCCTCGGCTCGGCGGCCTGGGCGCCGAGCCTCCACAGCAGCATCCCGACCCGGTAGGAGCCGTCCGGGAGCCGCTCCAGGAACCCGCCCTCCACCAGCTCCCCGATCAGCCGGTGCCCGGTGGCGAGGGGAAGCTCGGCCCGGCGGCAGATCTCGGTGAGCGTCAGCCGCACGTCCCCCGGCAGGAACGCGCCGAGGATCGCCATGACCTTCCCGGTGACCGTCGGAGCCCTCACACGTTCACCCTAGGCGCCGTGTCCCGGGGGCCCGCCGGCCGCCCGTCCGCCCGGCCCTCACACGGCGGAGTCCAGCCGGGAGGCCAGCAGGCCGGCGCGGGCGAGCTGCACCTCGCGGGCCTTCCTCGCGGCGAAGTTCAGCAGCGGCCTGGTCCAGGCGTGCACCACCAGGACGTCCTCGACCTCGGTGCCCCGGCCGTCCCCGGTGAGGGTGAACCGGTAGTCCATGCGCACCCCTCCGGGGCTGACGACCTCGCCCTCGACCGTGCGCGGCGTGCTCCGCAGCGTCACCTTGATCATGTTGTCGTACCGGAGCCCGAGGAACCTGAACCGCTCCACCGAGGTGTAGCAGGTCTCGTCCGGCGACGGCCGGACGTCCTTGACCGCGACGATCAGCGGCGAGAGCCCCACGTAGCTCTGCGGCTGGCTCAGGTGCGCCCGTAGCGCCTCGGGCGAGTTGCGGATGTGGAAGGTGTTGCGCAGCGTGACCTCTGGCATGTTCTGCCCCCGTTTGAAGATTTTTACTGGGAGACAGTAACGGGTTCGGCCATGTACCAGCGGGCGTTGTCCTCGCCCCGGGTGAGGGAGTCGAGCCGGCGGGGCAGCTCGCGCCGGGAGAAGGGGTCGGCGGCGGCGTTGCGGATGTGGATGCCCACCGCGTAGACGTCCCGGACCTCCATCAGGGTGGAGTACCCCGGCCAGGACCGCAGGTCGCTGCCGTAGGCGTCGGCGAAGGCGTCCACGTCGGCGGCGGTCAGGCCGAAGCGGCGCTGGCCGTGGTAGGTGTGCACGAGGTCCCACTCGCGGGGGCCGACCGCGACGCCGTCCCAGTCGCAGAGCACCACGTGACCGTCCGCGCAGCGCAGCAGGTTGTCGATCCAGGCGTCGCCGTGCAGCAGCACCGGCGCGTCGTCGATGTCCAGCTCCGACCAGCGCTCGGTCAGCTCGGCGATGCGGTGGCTCAGCCAGGCGCGCTGGCCGCCGGTGAGCTCCCGGGAGCGGTCCACGGCGCGGCGTACCTCGCAGAGCGGGTCGGCGAGGCGCCGCAGCGCCACCGGCGGCATCGGCAGCAGGTGCAGGCTGCGCAGGATCCCGCCCAGCTCGGTGGTGGTGGGGCGCCCGCTGGCCGGCACGTAGTGCCAGAACGTGACGACCCTGCCGTCGTGCACCATGGGCTGTTCGGAGATCTCGTCGGCCGGCCGTACCGCGGGAAAGCCCTGTTCGGCGAGCCAGCGGGCCACCGCGAGCACCAGCGGCAGCCGGGTCAGCGCGTTGGGCGCGGTGGCGATCCTGACCACGATCTCGCCGCGCAGCTTGAAGACGGCGTTGCTGCGCACCCGCAGCAGCTCCGCGTCCCGGTGGTCGATGCCGAGCTCCTCGCACACCTCGCGCAGGACGGTGAACGCCTCCTCGGCGAGCGTCGCCATCAGCCGGCCGGCGCCGGGGCGGAGACACCGGGACCACCGGAGACGCCGGAACCGGACCCGGCGGACACACCGGCGCCGGTAGCACCGGCGGCGACACCGGAGACGCCGGAGACGCCGGAGACGCCGGAGACGCCGGAGACGAGGTCGGCCAGGCGGCGTACCGCCGCCGCCCTGTGCCGCGTGGGCGGCACCTCCGACAGCAGCGCCCGCGCGCGGTCGACCACGATCGAGGTGCGGTGCTCGGGCGGGACCTGGAGCAGGGCCCTCTCGGCCAGCTCGCAGGCGTCCTCGACCTTGCCGTGGCGCAGGGTGTGCGCGGCCTGGTCGAGCAGGATGAGCACCGGGTCGATGGCGTAGGGCACGGAGGACCCCGAGGGCCCGGCGGGTCCCGGCTTCCACTCCACGGCCTCGCCCAGCTCGATCAGGGTGCCGATCCGGTAGAACTGCAGCCGCCGTTCCGAGAAGCGGAAGGCCAGGTGGTCGTGCCCCTCGGGGGGCATCCTGGCGAAGATCCGCTCGGCCTCGGCGAGGGCGACCCTCGCGGCCTTGTGCTCGCCCATCCTGGCCAGCGCCCGCGCCTCGGCCGCCGCGCCGAGCGCCGCCGGGGAGCTGGGCGCGCTGCCCGCGAGCCTGCGGGCCTCGCGCGCCAGCCGCACGGTCTCGGCCAGGTCGCCGTAGTAGTACGGGAGCATCGCCTGCTGCGCCCTGACCAGGGCGCGCAGCCGCACGTCCCCCATGTCGTCGGCGGCGCTGCGCGCGGTGCCGTACCAGGCGTGGGCCTGGCGGGTGTCACCGAGTTTCATCAGCGCGTCGGCCGCGAGCAGCGCCAGCATGACGGTCGCGTTGAGCAGGCGGCGCTGGGCCATCGCGGGCTGGCGTGCCAGCGAGAGCGTCCGCACGTCCGACAGCTCCAGCATCAGCCGGTAGAGCATCGGCACCGGGGCGCTGCTGATGTACTCGCGGCGGTAGCTCAGCACCTGCTCGTCCAGCCGGTCGAGCTGATCCTCGGAGACCGTGGCGAGTGCGAGCGTGCGGTCCAGGTCCTGGCGGGTGCGCTCGACCTCGGCCAGCAGGCGGCCGGTCATCACCGTCCCCGTCGTTCCCGCCGTCCCCGCCGTCCCCGAGCCGAGCAGCGCGTGGTGGAAGAGCGCGCGCCGCTCCATGTCGTCCCCGGACCGTTCCCGTTCCTCGGTCCGGTACGGCGAGCGGGCCTCGCCGGCCGAGACGACCACCACCTTGGCGCCGCCCTCGTCGCCGTCGTCGCAGTAGTCACCTGCCAGGCCGAGCCTGACGGTGTTGGCGCGGTACAGCCGCGCCAGCAGGTCGATCGTCTGCGGGCGCGGCCTGGCGCGGTTGTTCTCCCAGGCGTTGAGCAGGTCGATGCTGGCCCGCGCCTCGCCCAGGTCCTGGAGCCGGCAGAGCTCCTCCAGCTCCTGGACGGCCTGCCTGGCCGACCATCCCCTGGCCAGGCGGTGGGCCTTCAGAAGGCTGACCCCGCAGCAGCCGTGGACGGCCTGGGCGGTCTGCCAGGGGGTCCACTGCCGTGACGTGGCCGTCTCCCGCCAGCGGCGCGCGCACGCGGGCGAATGCTCTCCTCGTGCCACGGCGTTCCTCCCGGGACTGTTCACGCGACATTAACAAGAACGCACCATGCTCTCGGCGTGCCTGTGCATTGCATTCCCTTTATTCGCGGTTTCCCCACGGAACGGCGGCGGGTTCCTGCCCTATTCCACTGATCCGGAGGGATGCCGCGGAAGGAGTGATTGCCTCAGATGCCGCGAAACCGCACTCTGCAGGGAAGCGACCATCGGTATCCGCCAGGAGTGATCCGGATGAGGGCAGAGCGCGGCGAGGCCGTCGACCACCTGCGGCGGCTGGCCGCACAACTCGAGGCGCACGCCTTCCAGGTACGCCTGAGGTCGCCCGCGGGCCCCTGCCCCAGGCTGCACGTGATCAACCCGATGGTCCCGGCCATGACCGAGGACGTGCTCGCCGCCCACGAGGAGGACGGGGAGTGGTGGTTCTGGCTGTCCTGGGCGGGGCGCATCGGGCAGGTCGAGGACGTGGCCACGGCAGCGGAACGTGTGGCCAGTGTTCTTCATGTGATACGGCGATAGGTGATTCTTTGCCTTCGCATGGGTACCACTTGGTGATCAACACCGGCACGAAGGAGAAGACGTGAAAAAGATCCAGGTCGTCCAACGTCCGCGCCCTCCTCGTGAGGCCACCCCCCTTGACCTGCGGACTCCTTCGGGACGTACACTCCCTTTCTGACGGTCCGCAAAGTGGCCTTCCCAATGTCCCAAAGGAGAGGCCATGCTTCAGGACCGTTCGTCCGCGCGAGGTTTGCAAGAGGTTGGCAAGTGGCCTGCAGGTGCCCCGGTGCATCGTTCGGCCATGAACAGCGCGCCTTTCGCCTTCAGTGTCAGTGTGGTCGTCCCCGCCATGAACGAGGCGGAGAACCTGCCTCACGTCTTCGCGACCCTGCCGTCCTGGATCGATGAGGTGATCCTCGTCGACGGGAACTCCGCCGACGACACGGTGGCCGTCGCCAGGTCCCTCCGTCCCGGCCTTCGCGTCGTCCGGCAGACCCGCAAGGGCAAGGGCAACGCCCTCACCGAGGGGTTCGCCGCCGCGACCGGCGACATCATCGTCATGATCGACGCCGACGGGTCCACCGACGGCCGCGAGATCCACTCCTTCGTGACCGCGCTGGTCGAGGGAGCCGACTTCGCCAAGGGGTCGCGCTGCGCCCCCGGCGGCGGGTCCGACGACATCAGCCCGATCCGCTCGCTGGGCAACACGGCCCTCACCAAGATCACAAACTGGCTGTACGGCACCTCGTACACCGACCTGTGCTACGGCTACAACGCCTTCTGGGCCCGCCACCTCGACGCGCTCGACCTCGACTGCGACGGCTTCGAGATCGAGACGCTGATGAACATCCGCGCCGCCCAGGCCGGGCTCGTCATCCACGAGGTGCCCAGCCACGAGCGCAGCCGCATCCACGGCGCCAGCAACCTGCACGCCGTCCGCGACGGCCTCCGGGTCCTGCGCACCATCCTGCGCGAGCGTGACGGGCACGTCGCCGCCCCGGTCCGCCTCCACACCGAGCACGCCACCGCCGCCTGACCCTCACCCGCGCGTGTCGTGAGACCTGTCCCGTACGGGCGGTCCCGGCGCTCCCTCGTCGTCTCCGGCCGTCCCGAGCGCGGACGGCCTCGCCGCCGGACGTCCCCGAGCCCGAGCGGCCTCGTCTCAGGCGTCCGAACGGCTTCGTGTCGGGCGGCCGAGCGACCTCGTCTCAGGCGACCTCGAGCGCGTCCGCCACCGAGGGGAAGATCTCGAACACCGGGAGCAGGCCGGCCAGCGTGAGCCGCCGGGCCAGATTGCCCTGGACACCGGTGAGGATGACCCGGACGCCCTCGGTCAGGCCGTGGTGGCGCACCTGGAGAAGCTCACCGATCCCGGAGGAGTCGCAGAAGGTCAGCGCGGAGAGGTCGAGGATGAGGATCGGCGCGCGCAGCGTCTCCCAGGCCCTGGCCATCTCCTCCCGCAGCACGGGCGTCCGGTAGTGGTCGAGCTCCCCGCTCGCACGGATCACCAGCGTCGTGCCGTGCAACCCGGAGGTGGCGGTGAAGACCGGCTCCGGCTGATTTCCCGCGAACATGACCAATCCTCTGAACGATCCTGCGCAAGCACCCAACTGTCTCATACGGCGCGGATCAGACCGATACGACGGAGCGTCGGCTCCCGCCGCCGGTGCGGGATCACGTCGTCTCCGGGAACGTCTCCATGGCCTCCTCGACGGTGCGGCGCGTCTCGAACAGTTCGGCCACCCCGAGCCGGATCAGCCGGTTCCGCATCACGGCGGAGGTGCCGACCAGGACGAGCGAGCCGGCCAGCCGCCGGACCCGGGTGAGGGCGTACATCAGCACGCCGTAACCGGTGGAGTCGCAGAAGGTGACCTCGCTGAGGTCGATCACCAGCCGGGGGTGGTCCATCGCGCCCAGCGCGGCGTCGGCCTCCCTCTTGAGCATCGGCGAGGAGGCGTAGTCCAGCGGCCCCACCGCGTGCAGGGCGGTGACACGGCCGCGCCTGTCGGCCCGGACGCGGAACCCCACAGCCTCTTCTTCGGCCCTTGACATCGGTATCCTCTCCGCCTATGTCCCAGGTGCCCCTGCCAGCGGGTTCTAATCCTGACGGGCACGGCCCGGGGTGGATGTGTGAGCGACAATGAGGGCATGCCGAATCCGCGCCCGGTGGCGGCCCTGGTCGCCGGAACGCTCCTCCTCGCCGCCTGCGGCGCGGGCCGCACGACGCCCGCTCCCGGCGCCACCCCGGCACCGGCCACCGCCACGGCGAACGGCTCCCCGGGGCGGGCGACCCCGGCCGCTCCCGCGCCGGACGGGACCGGGGCCTCCACGTCCGCGGAGCACCCCTCCGCGAGCGCCGCGACCGGGGCGGCCACCGCCTCCGCCGCGTGGAGGCCCGTCGGGGGCGCGCCCCTCGGCGGGAGCACCGCACTGCTCGACGTGGCCGCGACCGGCCCCCGCGACGCCTGGGCCGTCGGTTTCCAGGACGGCGCCGAGGACAGGGAGGGCGTGCCCGCCGTGCTGCGCTGGAACGGCAGCCGCTGGCGGGAGGTGACCGTCGCCGACGGGGCCGGAGCCCATCACCTGGTGGGGGTCAGCGCGGGCGGGCCGCGTGACGTGTGGGTGGTGGGCAACGGCCCGAGCGCGTTCGCCGCGCACTGGGACGGGCGGGCCTGGACGCCGTACCGGCCGTTCGGGGTGGCCGAGGACTACCGGCTGGCCGACGTCGCCGCGAGCGACGGCGGCGCCTGGTTCGCCGCGAACGGCCCCTCGGGCGCGGTCGTGCTGGAGGCGGAGGACGGCGGGTTCCGCAACGCGCTGAGCACCGAGGGCACCTTCGAGGCGATCACCTCCCGGCAGGGCGACGTCTGGGCGGTGGGGACCAGCGCGACCCGTACGCCCATGGTCTGGCACGGCAGGGACGGGTCCTGGGAGAACCTCGCGGTGCCCCCGATCCCCGGCGGCGTCCTCACCCGGGTCTGGCAGGTCTCACCGTCGGAGGTCTGGGCGGTCGGGCGGATCTCCACCTCTCCCGACGCCGGCCGGGCGCGGGACCTCTCCCCGGCCGGGGACGCGCGCCCCCTGGTCGTGCGCTGGGACGGGAGCCGCTGGTCCCAGGTCGAGGTGCCGGTCTCCCGGGGGGTGCTGCACGGTGTCACCGCCACCGGCCCCGGCGACCTGTGGATCAGCGGCGTCGACGCCGACCACGCCGGGCAGGTGCTCGTCCTGCGCCACGACGGGACCACCTGGTCACGCGAGTACGGCCCGCTGCTGCGCGCCCACTCCTCCGACCAGCAGTACGAGGCGACCGACGACGTCACCTCCACCGGCCTCGCCCGGGTGCCGGGCACCGGCACGCTGTGGGCGGTGGGCTCGGTCGGGGTGGGCGACGACGAGAAGGCGTTCGTGCTCCGGCGCTGACACCGCCCCGCACCCCCCTCCGGCCGGATCACCGTGCGGGCCGGACCCGTCACGTACCCGGTAGGACGGCGGATCGCCGCGCGCAGGGCCTGGCGCGTACCCCGCGGGACGGCGGATCCCCGTGTGGACCGGGCTTGGCGCGTACCCGGTAAAAAATCACAGAAAAAGTCGGTCAGTTGACGTATTCTCTCTCAAACTCCAACAAAGAGGGAGTCCACATGAAAAAGGTCGTGATTCTCCAGAAGCCCCGCCCGCCCCGGACGCCCGCGCCCCTCGATCTGCGCACCCCCTCAGGACGCGCCCTTCCGTTCTGACACGAACAGCCGGTTGACGAACCACAGCAGCGCCCCGACGGCCAGCAGGACCCCCGCGCGGACGTAGACGTCCGCCTCCCTGCCGGTGACGGGCAGGACCAGCACGAGACAGACCACCGCCCCCAGGACGGGCATCCAGCTCGGCGCCCGGAAGTGATCGTGATCCACCCGGTCCTTGCGGAGGACCAGCACGGCCACGTTGACCATCGCGAAGACGCAGAGCAGCAGGAGCACGGTGGTGTCCGCCAGGTTGCCCACGTCCCCGGTGGCGACCAGCACCGCCGCGACGCCCACCGTGAAGAGGATGGAGACCCACGGGGTCGACCTCGACGCGTGGACCGTCGCGAAGACCCGCGGCACGATCCCCTCGCGCGCCATGCCGTAGACCAGGCGCGAGGCCATCAGCATGTTGATCAGCGCGGTGTTCCCCACCGCGAGCAGCGCGATGAGGGCGAACAGCTTGGGCGGGAACGCCAGCCCCGCCACCTTGACGACCTCCAGCAGCGGGCCGGAGGAGTCCACCAGCGTCTTGGTGTCGACCAGCATGGTGGCGGTGAACGCGACCGCCAGGTAGATGACGCCCGCGACGGCCAGGCCGCCGAAGAGCGCGCGCGGGAAGTCGCGCGACGGCTCCTTGGCCTCCTCCGCGAGGTTGACCGAGTCCTCGAAGCCGAGCAGCGCGTAGAAGGCGAGGGCGGTGCCGCCCAGGACGCCGAGGAAGGCGCCGTTGGCCGGGTGGAACTCCAGGGCCCGGGACGGCTCGCCGTCACCGGCGAACAGGGCGTAGATCCCGATCGCGACGATCACCAGCAGCCCGAAGACCTCGATGATCGTCAGCACCACGTTGACCTTGACGGACTCGGAGATGCCCGCGAGGTTCACCAGCGTGATCAGGCCGAGGAAGAGGAACGCGCCCACGATCACCGGGATCGAGACGAACTCCGCGAGGTAGTCCCCGCCGAACGCCCTGGCGGCTGCGCTCGCCGAGGTGATCCCGCTCATCATCACCGCGAACGCCACGATGAAGGTGACGAACGGGATGTTGAACGCCTTGTTGGCGTAGAGCGCCGCACCGGCGGCCTGGGGGTACTTCCCGACGAGCTCGGCGTAGGCGGTCGCCGTCAGCGCCGCCAGCACGAAGGCCACCAGGAACGGCACCCAGAGCGCCCCGCCGACATGGCCGGCGACCTTGCCGACCAGGGCGTAGATGCCCGCGCCGAGAATGTCCCCCACCACGAAGAGCAGCAACACCCTGCGGCCGATGACCCGCTTGAGCGAGTGCTGACCGGAGCCCGGATCCACGATCGACTCAGCCATGGGCGTCTCTTACCCAGCGACCGGCCGGAATCACGTCACGTCACGGGAGTCACTTCTGTAAGCAAGGTGAAAGTCTCGCGCAAGGACGCCACCATAGGGTTCCTATCATCACGAACTGCAATGAAGGGTACAAATTGTTCCGCGCACTTTCCTCCCGCCGTATCGCCGTCGCCGCCGCGGGAGTCGCCCTCGTCTCGATGACCGCCGCCTGTGGCGGTAGCGCCAACGACGAGGTCTGCACCGGCGCCGCCTGGACGCAGTCCTTCACCGACTTCACCACCGCGATGACCGGTGCCGCCGGCGACGCGGGGAAGATCAACGCCGCGGCCGCCAAGCTCGGCGCCGACCTCAAGGCAGTGGGGGCCAAGGCCGACGGCGACGTGGCCGCCGCCCTGAACGACCTGGGGGCCTCGTTCGAGGCGGTCAAGATCGACGCCAACGACCCGGCCGCCGCGGCCGCCGCCATGGGGCCGGTGACGGCGAAGATCCAGGAGGCCGGCACCAAGCTCAGCGCCGCCTGCTCCTGACGGCCCTCCCGCCCGCGCCCGCGCCTCTCGCGAGAGAGGCCCCGGCCCCGGCGGGACGGCAGGGTACGGCCGCCGCTCCGCCTGCGGGGGGCAGTGCGGGGCGGCGGCCGTACCGAACACCCGAAGGACCCCCGCCACCGCACGGCGGGGGTCCTTCGCGTCTCCCGCCCCGCGCCTCCCCGCCTCGCGTGGATCCCCCGTCCCGGGGCGCCCCTCTCGCGGTCTTCCCGCCCGCGCCTCTCGCCCTCCCCGCCCGCGCGGAAGGGGACCCCGGCCCGCGCGGGAGCGGGCCTCCGCCCGCGCGGAAGGGGACCCCGGCCCGCGCGGAGGCGGATCTCGGCCCGGTCAGTCCCGCCTGGAGCGGGCCTGGTCGTAACAGCGCTCGAAGCCCTCCAGCACGGCCGGCCACGAGCTGCGGACCGGCTCGGTCTCCCGGTTGTGCGCCGCGATCGACTCGCGCAGCTCCCGATCCCTGACCAGTCTGGCCACCGACGTGACCAGCTCGTCGAAACTCCGCCCGAGCAGCCCCTCCTTGCCGGGCCGGACGAAGTCGGCCACCCCGCTCTGCGCGCGGGCCACCACCGGCACCCCCGCGGCCCTGGCCTCCAGCGCGGCCAGCCCGAAGGACTCGCGCGGCGCGGGCGCGACGAACACGTCCGCCGAGACGAGCAGCTCGCGGATCCGCTCCCTGCTGTAGCGGCCCGGGAGCGAGACCCAGCCGGTCATCCCGTTGGCGTTCAGGTAGCGTTCCATCCGCGACCTGGCCGGGCCGTCGCCGACGACGGTGGCGCGCATCGGCGTCTCCGCAGGAACCCGCGCGCGGGCCTCCTTCAGCAGCCGCAGCAACCGGAGCGGCTGCTTGCGGGGCGCCAGCCGCCCCACCGCCACCACGTGCACCGGCCCGGACGCCTCTCCCCCGGACACCCCCGGCCCGGACGGCTCCCGCCCGGGAACGCCCCCAGACCCGGGTCCGGCGGAGCGCCAGCCCGAGACGTCCAAACCGTTGGAGACCACGTGCACCGGCACGCCGGGACCGGCCACCGCGCGGATCGGCAGGGCCGCCGCCTCGCTCACCGCGGTGCCCACCAGCCCCCACCGGTGCCAGCCCGACAGCAGCCGCAGCCCCCGGTACATCGCCCGGGTCACCGGGTCCCACATGCTGTGCACGGTCACGACCACGGGCAGCCCGGCCCGCGTCGCCGCCCGTACCCCCATCCAGGCGAACGGCGAGACCGCGCCGGCGTGCACGTGGACCACGTCGGGGCGGCGCACCCTCATCAGGCGCAGCAGGTACCCCGTCCCCAAGGGGTGGACCGGCAGGTCGAAGGGGAGGCGCGCGACGATCCTGTGCACTCCGGCCAGGGGTTCACCCGGGGTGGCCGTGGCCACCTCGACCTGGTGACCCGCCTGCCGCTGCATCCGGATCAGATCGGCGACCTGCACCTCGATCCCGCCCAGGCGCGGCAGGTAACAGTCACTGACATGGAGGATCCTCACCGTGCCAGCGTAGACCCGCGTGAGATCATGCCTGCGTGCCCGCCGGGCACCTGTGAGCCGTGAACGGAGTGGACCCGATCAGCGAAGCCAGGACAGCGGTGTTCTTCCACGCCCACCCCGACGACGAGGCCCTGCTGACCGCGGGCACCATGGCGATGCTCGCCGCCGAGGGGCACCGGGTGGTGCTCGTCGTGGCGACCTCGGGAGAGCGGGGCCAGGCCGACGTCGAACCCGGCGAGGCGCTCGGCGCCACCCGGATGTCCGAGCTGTACGCCTCGGCGGCGGCCCTCGGCTGCGCCCGGGTGGTGAACCTGGGCTACGCCGACTCCGGGCTGGCCCCCGGCGGCGGGGTCGCCGACGACCGCCCGGAGGGGGCCTTCATCGACGCCGACGTCGAGGAGGCCGCCGGGCGGCTGGCCGCCGTCCTCACCGAGGAGGAGGCCGGCCTGCTCACCACCTACGACCCGGCCGGAGGCTACGGCCACCCCGACCACGTCCAGGTGCACCGGGTCGGCGGCCGGGCGGCCGAGATCGCCGCCACCCCGATCGTGCTGGAGGCCACGGTCAACCGCGACCCCCTGCTGCGGGGGCTGAGGCTGGTCCGCAGGTTCTACCCCCAGCTCGACATCCGCGCCTTCGAGCGGGCCTACTCCCCCGCCGAGGTGATCACCCACCGGGTGGGCGTGCGGCGCTTCGCCCGCCAGAAGCGGGCGAGCATGGCCGCCCACGCCTCCCAGGCCACCGGGGCCGACACCCGCACGCTCGGGGTCATGCTCAAGATCCCGCAGCCCCTGTACCGCCTGATCTTCGGCACCGAGTGGTACGTCCGCCGCGACGCCCCCCTGGGCTCCCGGCTGAGACACCCCTTCGAACCTCCTCCCAAAGCATGAGGACGGCACCGGCAGACTTGGCCAGGGTTGTCCCATGACGAGTGGATGTGTCACATGAGGAACAGGTGGGTGCAGGTCGGGCTGTCGGTCGCGTCGCTGGCGCTGGCCGTCACGCTCGTGGTCTTCATGCCCCAGGTGGTGGGCGCCCTGACCGGCAAGCAGGTGTCCTGGACGCAGATCGGCGCCCAGTTCGCCGCGCTGGGTCCCGGGGAGGTCGCGCTGATGGCGGCCGTCTGGCTGCTCAGCCTGCTGTCGTACACGTTCGTGCTGACCGCCTCCCTGCCCGGCCTGAACCACCTGCAGGCCCTGACGCTGAACGCCGGCGGCAGCGCGGTGAGCAACCTGCTGCCCTTCGGCGGCGCGGCCGGGGTCGCGGTGACGTTCGCGATGACCAAGGGGTGGGGCTTCCCCTCCAGGGCGGTGGTGGTCTCCACCCTGACCACCGGCATCTGGAACACCCTGTTCCGCTTCCTGCTGCCCGCGGCGGGCATCGTGGCCCTGCTCCTCAGCGGGCAGGCGCTCAGCCCCGCGGTGACCCGTGCGGGCTGGGCGGGCGCGCTCTCCATCCTCGTCCTGGTCGCGGTGGTGGCCGCCGCGCTCTACTGGGACCGCGCCGCGGCCCTGCTCGGCCGCGGCCTGGACGCCGGGGCCCGGCTGCTCCCGCGCCGGATCCGGCCCGGCGGGCACGCCGCCTCCGAGGCGCTGGTCAAGCTGCGGGCCGACACCTCCGAGGTCGTACGGCGCCGCTGGGCAGGGCTGACCCTGGGCATGGTGTTCTTCCTGGGGTTCCAGTGGCTGATCCTGGTCGTCTGCCTGCACGCCACCGGCGCCTACCCGGGACTGGCCCAGTCCATCGCCGCGTTCGCCCTCTCCCGGGTCCTCACCACGGCCTTGGTGACCCCGAGCGGTACGGGGATAATGGAGGCCGGAACCATCGGCGCCCTGGTCTTCTTCGGTGCTCCACTGGACTCGGCCACCGCCGCAGCACTGCTCTTCGGCTTCTGGACCTACACTGTCGAAATCCCCTTCGGCGGGCTGGCGCTCGGCGCGTGGACGTTCCTGCGCCGGCGTGAGAACGCCGCACCGGCCCCTGAAAAGGAGTCGATCAGCCGCTAGATTGGGAAATACCTTGTGCGCGATTCGAAGGCCCGCATAGCGTGGCGGCTGACATGGTGGCGTTCCGAGTTCTCGGCCCGGTCGAGGCGCATTCCGGCGACGACGAGCTCGACCTGGGCGGGCTGCGTCAGCGTGCGGTCCTGGCCCGCCTGCTCGTGGCACGCGGGCAGGTCGTGCCCGTCGACTCCCTGCTGTACGACCTCTGGGACGACGACGCGGCCAAGGGCGCGCAGTCGGGCCTGCAGGTGTACATCTCCCGGTTGCGGCGGGTGCTGGAGCCCGGCCGGCCGCGCGGGGGCCCCAACCGGCTGCTGGTGACGGTCGCCTCGGGGTACGCGCTGCGCGCCGCCGCCGACCAGGTCGACGCGCTGCGCTTCGAGACGCTGGTCCGCGGCGCCGG
Organism: Streptosporangium sp. DT93; assembly: GCF_049844535.1. NCBI lineage: Bacteria > Bacillati > Actinomycetota > Actinomycetes > Streptosporangiales > Streptosporangiaceae > Streptosporangium > Streptosporangium sp. DT93. The sequence continues at coordinate 62,297 of NZ_JBNCLF010000019.1, read as the reverse complement.
TGAGCAGCTGGACGCCGACGAGCCCGCCGTGGCGCGGGCCCGCCTGGAGAAGGCCCTCGGCCTGTGGCGCGGCACCCCCTACTCCGACTTCGCCGACCAGCCGTGGGCCGAGGCCGAGGTCAACCGGCTCACCGAGCTGCGCCTGGTGGCGCGCGAGCGGCACGCCGACAGCGGCCTGCGGATGGGCATGCCCGCCGAGTCGGTGCCCGACGTGGAGGCGCTGACCACCGAGCACCCGCTCCGCGAGGAGGGCTGGCGGCTGCTCGCCCTCGGCCTGTACCGGTGCGGGCGCCAGGGCGACGCGCTGGCCGCGCTGCGCAGGGCGCGCACGATCCTCTCCGACGAGCTGGGCATCGACCCCGGCCCGGCGCTGCGCAAGCTGGAGTCCGACATCCTGTCCCAGGACCCGGGACTGCAGCTCGCCGTGTCGCCGCAGGCCAGGCAGCGCCCGCAGGCGGTGTCCGCCGACACCTGGCCGCCCAGGCCCACGGTCGCCCCGGTGGAGCTCCCGCCGCTGGAGCCCGAGCCGTTCGTCGGCCGCGACGCCGAGCTGAACAGGCTCACCACGGCCGCGGCCAGGACCGGGCGCTTCACCGTCGCCGTCATCAGCGGCGACGCCGGGGCGGGCAAGACCACCCTGGTACGCCAGCTCATCAGGCTGCTGTCGCAGGACGGCTGGGGCATCTCCTCGGGCGCCTGCCCCGACAGCAGCGCCACACCTCCCGGCTGGGCCTGGGTGGAGATCCTGCGCACGCTGGTGAACGCGGCCGGTCCCGGCGAGTACGCCTCGCTGCTGGCCCCGCTCCTGGACGACGCGGCCCCCGAGCCCGACGACGACCAGGCCTCCGGCGGTTTCCGGCTGCACCGGGCGGTGGGCGGCTACCTGGCCGCGGTCGCCAAGGAGACGCCGATCCTGCTGACCCTGGAGGACCTGCACTGGGCCGACGACCAGACGCTGGCGCTGCTGCGCGCGCTGCCCAGCCTGCTGGCGACCAGCCGGGTGCTGCTGGTGGTGACCTGCCGCGACAGCGAGCTGAGCGACCAGCAGGCCGACGTACTGGCCGCGCTGGCCAGGCTCGGCCCGGTCCGGGTCGGCCTCACCGGCCTGGACACCAAGGCGGTGGCCGAGCTGGTGCGCGCCACCTGCGTGCGCGAGGTCGACGAGGACGCGGTCAACAGCATCGTCGAGCGCACCGGCGGCAACCCGTTCTTCGTCCGCGAGACGGTCCGGCTGCTCGACGCCGAGGCGGTCAGCGACCGCGCCACGGCCGCCGAGGTGATCTCCGGGGTGCCCTCGGGCGTCCGCGACGTGCTGCGCAGGCGGATCTCCCGCCTGCCGCAGGCCGCCCAGCAGATCCTGCTGCAGGCCGCGGTGATCGGCCGCGACGTGGACGTGGACGTGCTGGTGGACGTGGCCGGCGACGAGGAGGCCGTGGTCGACGCGGTGGAGGCGGCGCTCCTGGCCGGCCTGGTCACCGAGCCGGGCCCGGGCAGGCTCCGCTTCGACCACGACCTGGTCCGCGACACCCTGTACTCCGACGCCTCCCGGCTGCGCCGCTCCCGGCTGCACGCGGCGGTGGCCGGGGTGGTCGAGCGCAGGAACCCCGGCGACGTGGCCGCGCTGGCCCACCACTACGCCTCGGCCGGCACCAGCGAGACCGCCATCAAGACCGTGCACTACGCCGGACTGGCCGCCGAACAGGCCGAGCGCCGTTTCGCCCACCGCGAGGCCGCCACCCTGTGGGAGCAGGCCATCGCCGCCTTCGACCGCTCGGGCATCGCCCAGACGCCCGACAGCACCCGGGACCGTCTGCTGCTGACCCTGCGGCTGATCAAGGCACTGGCCCTCTGCGGCGACATGGCCGCGGCCCGCAGGCGGCGGCGTGAGGCGATGGACGCGGCGCTGCCGCTGGGCAACCTCGAACTCACCGCCCGGGTGGCCGCCTCGCTGGCCGTGCCGCACAAGGGCATGGCCCGCGACTTCACCCGTACGGCCTGGGAGATCGTCGACGTCGCCGAGCAGGCGCTGGTCGAGCTGCCCGCGGGCGAGCAGTCGCTGCGGGCGAGCCTGCTGGCCACGCTCGCCCTGGAGCTGGAGGGCTCGGCCACCCCGCGGGGCGAGCAGGCCTCGCTGGAGGCCGAGGAGCTGGCCCGCCGCTCGGGTGACCCCGCGCTGCTGGCGACCGCGCTGAGCGGGCGGCTGCGCCAGTCGTACGCGATCACGCCGGTGGGCGAGCGTGAGGTCATCGGCAGAGAGCTGCTGGAGGTCGGCAGGGCCAGCGGGCAGGTCTCGGTGCAGGCCCTGGCGCACCTGGTGCTGATGGAGTGCGCCGCCGCCTCTGGCGCGTTCGCCGAGGCCGACGCGCACGTCGCCACCGCCGAGCAGCTCGCCAGGCAGTACGGCCTGTCCGCGCCCGCCGCCGTGGTCGCCTGGTACGCCGGGCAGCGGCTGATGATCGCCGGCGACTTCGCCGGGGCGACGCGCGCCTACCGCGACGCCGCCCGGCTGACCGCCAAGGCCGGGATGCTGGAGGGCCGCCAGGACCTTCCGCTGATCACCACGTTCTGCCTGCACCTGGTCAACGGGCGGGCCGCCGAGATGGTCGAGCCGCTGGCCGAGGCGCACCAGCGCGGCGCCAAGTGGACGCTCGACGCCTACGCGGTGGCGCTCGCCTCGGCGGGACACCACCGTGACGCCAGGGCCGTCATCGCGGTGAAGACGCCCGTCCGGCCGGACTTCCTCTACGAGCTGGCGATGGTCTGGCGGGCCCTGGCCGGGATGCTGCTGGACGACCGGGAGCGGATGGTCGAGGCGTACGACACGCTGAAGCCGTTCGCCGACCGGATCGCGGGAGCGGGCACCGGCGTGGTGGCGCTCTGGCCGGTGGCGCTGACGCTGGGCGACCTGGCGCTGCGGCTGGGCTTCACCGACGCGGTGCGGCCGCACTACGAGAACGCGCTGGCGGTGGCGCAGCGGGTCGGCGTGAGCCGCTGGGTGGAGGCGGCGCAGCGCTCCCTGGGCGTCTGAGCCTCCCGGCGCGTTCCGGACGGCCGAGCCTCTCGGCGCGTCCTGGGCGGCCGAGCCTCCTGACGCGTTCGCGGCGGCCGAGCCTTCCGGCGCGTTCGCGGACGGTCAGCAGCGGACGAGGAACCTCTCGCTGCGCAGCGGGGACTCGCCCTGGACCGAGAGCACCACGCGGTACCAGCCGGGGTTGCCGACGATCCGGGGCCGCCACTCGACGACCTGCCCCTCGCCGGTGAAGCCGGCCCCGGCGTTCAGGTAGGTGCGCCAGCGGTGGGCGGCCGAACTCCACCGCTCCAGGCGCCAGGCGTAGGAGACGGTGGCCCGCGGGTCGTCGTTGGCGACGACCGTACGGGCCAGGTGGGGGCTGTCGCAGGGGCCGAGCGCGCCGCCCTCGCCGACGGCGATCCTGCCCGCCGCCGGCGCCTGCCCCGTGGCGACCGGGTCGGTGGCCGTCCGGCCTTCGGCGACCCGGGTCCTCGTTGCCGAGGTCTTCCTCGCCGGGGTCTTCGTCGTGTCGCCCGCGTTCACCCCGGTTGTCGCGGTTGTCGCGGTTGTCGCGGTCGCGGCCAGGTCGGCCGGTGCCGATCGCGAGGAGAGCACCACCAGGCGTACCGGCCCGCGGACCGTCTCCCCGGCCGAGGTCCGCACCGGGTCCTGGGCGCCGGGCGTACCCCACACGCCCAGGTAGACCCCGGCGAAGGCGAGGGTGGCGACGAGCAGCTTGGCGACGCCCCCGACCCCACCGGCCAGTACCGGAACCACTCTGCCGCGCCGAACCATGACGAACACCTTTCCTCGTTACCACCAGGTGTACGCCCCGGCTCTTGCCCGGGAGTTGACGTCCGCTTGCAGCGGGTTGATGCCCGGAGCTCCCTTCAGCGGGAGGCGCGCTGGTCCATCACCTCCCGGTCCGTCACTCCTGCCCCCGAGGTGGCGCCGGCCCGTCGGCCCGCCGGTGGATCCCGGGGTCGCCGGGCCCGCGACCGGCGTGCCGCGAATGTGACTTTCCAAATGCGCAAGTCATGCATAGACTTGCCAACATGGAAAACGACTTCCGCTCCGACGACCGCGAGGGACCGCTCACCTCGTCCCAGGCGCGCGACACCCTGGACCGTCTCGGCCTCGACGGCGTCAGACTCGCCGAGCGAGTGGTCACGCCGTGGTGGTACCACCTCACCCTCGGCCTGATCGTGGGGGTGCTCACCGCCGCCCAGGTACTGCCGGGGGCGGCGTCCTTCGTCGTCGTGGCCCTCGGCATCGTCGCGATCCTCCTGCTCACCACCACCTACAGCCGGCGCTACGGGATCTTCATCACCCAGCCGGCGGGTTCCCGCGGCAAGCGGCTTTTGAGGGTGATATCCGGGGTGCTCGCCCTCGCCATGCTCGCCGCCCTGGTCGTCAAGTTCACCGGTACCGACCCCCGATGGGGGCTGCTGCCGGCCGCCCTCGCCTTCGGCGCGACCCTCGTGCTCGGCCGCCGCTACGACGACGTCCTGCGCGACGAGCTCGCCCACGACGCCGGTGGGCGCGCGTGAGCGCCCCACCCACCCCCGCGTTCAACGAGGTCATCCACTCACCGGTGCGCCTGCGCGTCTGCGGGCTGCTGCGGCGCGTGTCGGAACTCGAGTTCGCGGTCGTCAGGGACACCCTCGGACTGAACGACGCGAACCTGTCCAAGAACCTCAGGGTGCTCGCCGAGGCCGGCTTCGTCACGGTGCGCAAGGAGAGCTCGCCCGTACGTGCGGATTCCCGCAGGCTCACCTGGGTGGCGCTCACCGCCGAGGGAAGAGGCGCCCTGGAGGACCATCTGGCCGCACTCGCCCGGATCGCCGAAGGCAGCCCCGGCGTCGCGGACTGAACCGCTACCGCGGGCCGAACCGCGTCATGGACCGAACCGGCGTCGTTGACCGAACCGGCGTCATGGACCGAACCGGCGCAGGCCCTCTTCGCGGGACCCTTGCCCGCACCGGCGAGGCGCCGAGGACGACGCGGCGCGGGGGAATGCGCGTCCGGGGGCTCCGCCCGGCCGTTCCAGGTAAGCCTGGCCTAATATCGGTACAGGCAGGTGGAACGACCATGGTGGTGATGTTCGGAGTGCGACCCGTGGCGGCGCTCATCCCCGACCCGACGTCCGCGTCGTTCCTGGGCATGCCCCTGTGGCTCTGGGTGATCGTCGGCGGCGTGGCGCTGTTCGGCGCGTTCCAGGCCTACTACTGGATCGGCCACGTCCTGGGCTCGCGGCTCTACACCTCGCGGCTGGGCCTCAAGATCGGCCAGGAGAACATCACCCGAGTCGAGAACGTGGTCAGGAAGTGGGGCGCGCTCGCCGTCTACGCCTGCTTCTGGGTCCCCGGCCTGCGCCACACCCTGCCCTGGGTCGCCGGGGTGCTGCGGATCTCCTATCCCTGGTACGTCGTGGCCAGCGCGCTCGGCTGCCTGACCTGGGTGCCGGTGACGTCCTTCGGCCTGTACTCGGTGATCTGGGGCTGGCTGGGACTGGCCGCGCGCTCGCCGCTGCTGGCCGCCCTGGCGGCCCTCGCCGTGATCGCGGTGATCGTCGTTCTCGTGATGCGGCGCCGACGCCGACGCGCCGCCCGCCGCGAGGCCGAGGCGGAGCAGGTCCCCGTCCCCTGACCCGGCGGTACTCCCGGAGCGAACCCGGTTCCGGCGAGCCCGCACGGCCGATCGGCCCGTCCACGACCCTGATCCGGCGGTACGCCCCGCAGCGAGCCCGGTTCCCCTTTTCCCCGGTTCGTCTTCCGTGGCGCCGATGTCAACTTTTAAGCCGAACCGATTGACCTTCCGCCCATGACGGGTCGCCTCTGCCACCATGTCCTCATGCATTACGGGGGAATTCGGTTCATCATCCGCGCCGCGCTGGTCACCACGGTCACCCTGGCCACGGCCTCTCCGGCCGTCGCCCTGACCTCGGCGTCCTCACCGGCCTCGGCGACCGGGGCGCCCGCCACGGCCCGCGTCGCCCCGTCGCTCGTCCCGCTCACGGGGGAGCGGCGCACCGACGCGCCGGTCGTGCCGGGACGGGCCGCGTACCTGTACGACCCGGTCACGGGAACGATCCACCTGAGCAAGGGGGCCGCCAGGCGGATGCCGGTGGCCAGCCTGACGAAGATCATGACGACGTACGTCGTGCTGAGGACGGCGAGGCTGGACGACGTCGTCACGATCCAGGCGGCCGACGTGCGGTACGCGAAGACGAACGGCGCGACGCACGCCTCCCTGCGCGCCGGGGAGCGCCTGACCGTCAGGGACCTGCTGTACGCGGTGATGCTGCCCTCCGGGGCGGACGCCTCCCACGCCCTGGCCCGCGTCTACGGTCCGGGCGACGCGAGGTTCGTCGCGAGGATGAACGTCACGGCCCGTTCCATGGGCCTGGCCGACACCCTCTACACCAATCCCGACGGCCTGCCGAAGCCCGCTCCGGGCCACTCCACCGCGCTGGACCAGGCCAAGCTGGCCGACATCGCGCTGCGCGACCCGGTGCTGCGGACGATCGCCTCCACCGGGCGGCACGTCGTGACCAAGTCCAGGCTCCACCGGGCGCACACCTGGACCAACTCCAACAAGCTGCTCGGCAAGGTGCCCGGGACCATCGGTCTCAAGACCGGCTACACCCGGGCCGCCGGGTACTGCCTGTCGTTCGCCGCAGACACCGGCGGCCGGCGGCTCGTGGGCGTGATCCTCGGCGAGACCAACGCCGACCGGCGCTTCTCGAGCGCGAAGCGGCTGCTGGAGTGGGCGGGCGAGCCGGCCCCGCCGGAGCCGTGGGAGCCCGCCGCGAGGTGACCGGGGGCCCGGCGGGTCAGCCCGGCTCTCCCGAGGGGTCCGCCGCCCCGGCCCGCATCAGGCCGTGGCAGGCGATGGCGGCGGCGGCCACCACGTTGAGGGAGTCGACACCGAGTCCCATCGCGGCCGGGCTCATCGGGATGCAGACGGCCTCGTCGGCCTCGCGCAGCCAGCGTGAGGACAGCCCGTCCCCCTCGGAGCCGAGCAGCAGCGCCACCCGGTCGGCCATGACGGCCCGGTCCAGGGGCGTGGCGGCCTGGTCGGGGGTGAGCGCCAGCGTCCGGAAACCCGCCCCGCGCAATTCGGCCAGGCCCGCGTGCCAGTCGGTCATCCGGGCGTACGGGATCGCGAAGACCGCGCCCATGGAGACCTTCACCGAGCGCCGGTAGAGAGGGTCGGCGCAGCGCGGCGAGAGGACGACGGCCTGGACGCCCAGCGCGGCGGCGCACCGGAAGATGGCGCCGACGTTGCCGTGGTCGACGAGGTCCTCCAGGACCAGGATGCGGCCGGGCGGCGCCGGGACGTCCCCCGCTCCTCTCTGACGGAACGAGCCGGACAGGCCGGATGAGCCGGGCAGGCCAGATGAGCCGGGCAGGCCAGATGAGCCGGGCAGGCCAGATGAGCCGGGCAAGCTGGAGGAGCCGGGCAAGCTGGAGGAGCCGGGCAGGCCAGGTGAGCCGGACAGGCCGGAGAGCACGTCGCGCACCTCCGGCAGCGGGAGGCGTTCCATCGCGGCCAGTGCCCCCCGATGGACCTGGAAGCCGGCGACGCCCTCCATCGTGGTGTCGTCGACGACGTGCACCCGGTCGCCGAGGAGGGCCAGCAGGTCGGCGAGGGGCTCGGCCCAGCGCGGGGTCAGCAGCACCGACCGGACGGGGTAGCCCGCCGCGACCGCGCGGCGGATGACCTTCTCCCCCTCGGCGACGAAGAGGCCGTGCTCGGCCTCCAGGCTCTTGCGCAGCTCGACGTCGCGCAGACCGGCGTAGTCGGCCAGGGGGTCGGCCGGACGGCCGGCCAGGTGGGGGCGGGTGGTGGGCTCAGGCACCCTCGAATACTGCCATGACGCGCCTGAGCTGCCATATCAACGCGTACACGAGCAGCATGGCCGAGCAGCCGACGACCACTCCCGCGCCGATCCGTGTCACGAGCTCGGCCCTGGTCCCCGAGGGGAAGGCGATCGTCCAGGCGAGCGCGCCCAGCAGGATCGACGCGGCGGTGGCCACCAGGACGGCCGCCCTCTCGCCCGCGGGCAGGATGAGCCGTTCGGGCACCGGCCGGGGCTCCATCGCGGCCAGCCCGCGCCAGGCCCACCAGACGACCAGCGCCAGGCCGACCACCGTGGAGGTGTACTGCAGCAGGCGGAAGACGGAGATCACGTCCCCCACCCGGCCGTCCAGCCAGGTCCAGCCCCACAGCGCCGCGCTGTAGGAGTGGGTGAAGGAGTCCCAGACCTTGTGGCTGAGCGCGCCCACGATGCCACCGGCGACCACGGCGGGCAGCCGGCGGATCCCGTACATGCCGGGGGTCAGCGCGGCGGCGCGCCCGGCGAGGCCCGGGGGCAGGAGCGCGGTCAGCGGGTCGCGGAGCAGCAGGTGGAAGACGGCGAGCAGCACGACCACGGCGAACGGGTCGATGGTGAGGACGCCCCTGATGGAGTGCCAGATCATGTAGTCGGGCAGGAACGGGAAGAAGATCGGCAGATCGGGCACCATGGCGCCCAGCGCGAGCGCCCAGGGGTCGAGCAGGCGGCGGACCCGTTCCGAGGAGATGAGCGGCAGCACCGCGGCGACGTGGCTGGGCGTGAACGGCACGGTTTCCCTCCGACGAGCTGCTGGCGGCCTCCGATCCCGTGACGCGGCGGCCCGACGAGGATATGACGCCGTCGCGACGAGGTCCGCGCTTCCCGGCGTCACGGCACCGCGCGACGTATACATTACCCACCGTAATCGTTCGTCACCCGCCGTCATCCGGTGCCGCCCCGCCGGCCGGCACCACCCGGCGCCCCCACCGTCGCCCGCGACAAGAACCGGGAAACCACCATGCCCGACCGCTCCACGTCTTCCGTCCGTCCCGAGGGACGGGCCCTTCACCCCGTGGGTGCCCGGTGACCGGGCGGACCCTGCCGGCGCCGCACGACGCCGGGTGGCTGCGCGATGCCCGCAGGGCACGCACCCTGTCCCTGGCCACCCTGGTCTGGCTCGGTGCCGAGAGCGTGCTCGGCATCGCCGCCGGGCTGGGCGCGCACTCGGTCGCCCTGATCGGCTGGGGTGTCACGGCCCTGGTCGAGGCGGCGGCCAGCCTGATCGTCGTCTGGCGCTTCACCGGGGCGAGGACCGCCTCGGCGCACGCCGAGGAGCGGGCCCGCAGGGCCGTGGCGATCAGCTTCTGGCTCCTGGCGCCGTACCTGGTGCTGCACGTGGCGCACGACCTGGACGCGGGCCACCGCGCCGTGCCGAGCACGCTGGGGATCGTGGTGACGGCGGCCAGCGTGGTCGGCATGCCGTTGCTGGGAACGGCCAAGCGGCGGCTGGGCGCCCGGCTGGGGTCGGCGGCGACCGTCGGCGAGGGCACCCAGAACCTGCTCTGCGCCGCGCTCGCGGCGGGGGTGCTCGCCGGGCTCGCGCTCAACCGCGCCGGATGGTGGTGGATCGATCCCGCCATGGCGGTCCTGCTCGCGGCGGTGGCGGCCCGGGAGGGACGGCGGGCGTGGCGCGGGGGCCATTGTTGCCACTGAGCTGGGGCGGCACGGACGGGACGTACGGTGCCGGAATCGGCACGTGAGGTGATCACAGCAGCAAAATGCGTGTTTTGCCACACTAACCGTTCCAAGTACAGTTCCGTGAATATTGCGGAGAACATCCCAGTAGGGTGGCCCCGCTCTGGCTCCATGACATCGACAGCTAAGAGGGCATCGTGGGCGGACGTCACCGGACGGATGAACTCGAGGACGGCTACACCCCCTACAAGGAGCCCGTGCCACGGCGCCGCCGCGGAGGGCGGGGCGCGGTCCTGGTCCCGCTGGCCGGCTCCGTCGCCCTGGCGGTGCTGCTCGGTGTGGCCGCGTTCGTGGTGATCAATCGTGACCGGGGGTGCTCGGACGACGCCCTGCCGCTGCGGGTGACCGCCGCCCCCGACATCCAGCCCGCCGTCTCCAGGATCGCCGAGCGGTTCACCAAGGCGGCCCACGAGATCGAGGGCCGGTGCGTCACGGTCGCGGTGACCAAGGGGCTCCCTTCCACGGTGGCCTCGGCGCTGGGCGGGGCGGGCGGCAAGGCCACCGCGATGGACCTGTGGATCCCCGACTCGGGACTGTGGGTGACGAACCTGCGCGCGAGGACCCCCGAGGTGCCCGAGGCGGGCCCGTCCGTCGCCCGCTCCCCCATCGTCATGGTGGCCTCCGGCTCGGTGGTGCCCGCCCTGCGCAAGAGTTTCGGCGAGGCGAGCTGGGGCGGCATGATCGCCGCCGCCAACGTGGCCAACGTGGACGGCCCCGGCCGCAAGGTCCGGGTGCTCGTGCCCGACCCCGCGCTCAACGCGTCCGGGCTCGGCGCGCTCCTGGCCGCCGCCGGCGTCGCCACGGCCTCGGGGGTGGGCGAGGAGCAGCTCGTCGGCGCGCTCAAGACCCTGTCGGGGTCCTCGACGGTCCGCGACCAGGGCGCGCTGCTGTCCAGCCTGGGCGTCAAGGGCAGCAAGGCCCCGCTGGGCATCGCCTCGGAACAGGGGGTCTGGGCGTTCAACAGGAACAGGAAGCCCGAGGTCCCGGCGGTGCCGCTCTACCCGTCGGAGGGGACCGTCGACCTCGACTACCCGGTGGTGATCACGACCGGGGACGCCGAGGTCCGCAAGGCGGCCGAGGCGTTCCAGAAGGAGCTGGCCGGCGAGCAGGCCCGCAGGACGTTCCAGGAGCTGGGCTTCCGCACCCCCGACGGCAAGGGGGCCAAGGCCGTCACCGGCTCCGGGGGCTTCCAGGCCGAGGCCCCGAAGGCGATCGAGGTGCCCGACGCCAAGACCGTCGCGAGGATGTCCCAGACCTGGTCCCGGATCAAGCTCGGCACCAGGCTCCTGACCCTGGTGGACGTCTCGGGGACCATGGCCCTGCCGGTGCCGGGCACCGGCCTCACCCGGATGCAGGCGATCACCAGGATCGCCGTCGAGGGCATGAGGCTCTTCCCGGTCAAGAGCGAGCTGGGCATGTGGGAGTTCTCCACCCATCTCAACGGCAGGGGCGTCGACTACGTCAAGACGGTCCCGGTCGGCCCGCTCACCGAGGAGCTGGACGGGGGCCTGCGCAGGGACGTGATCAACCAGAGGCTGGCGTCCACCCGGGCCAGGGCGACCGGCGACACCGGGCTCAACGACACCCTGGCCGCCGCCTACACGCAGATGACCAAGGAGTACCAGAGCGACAAGATCAACACTGTGGTGATCCTCACCGACGGCGCCGGCAACGACGACCCCGACGGCGGGATCGGCAACCAGCAGATCCTGAAGCGGCTGAAGGAGCAGTACGACCCCGAGAAGCCGGTCAGCGTGCTGATCATCGCCTTCGGCCCGGACGCCCCCAAGGGCAAGCGCCAGATGGACGCCCTCGCCAAGGCGACGGCGGGTGACGCGTACATCGCCAAGGACATCCTGGAGATCCGGAAGTTCTTCCTGGAGGGCATGAAGCGCCGGCTCTGCTCGCCCAACTGCTGACCCCCGCGCCTCACGGCCACCCGGTACGACAACTGTCACATCTGACCCAGTTGTTAGCAGTTTTCCCAGGTCATACCAGGTGGGCATGATATTGACGCATCCGGTCAACCGGTCGCGGGGAGGTCGCGTCCTACGCGTGTGGGGCCTGAACCGGGCAGGGGTGCCGCCCGGGAACGAGCCCGTCCCGCGGGGAGGAATATCCGTGCCCGGATGGCCGACCGTCGGCCGAACCGACGATCAACATCTCGTTGAGGCGCTGCGGCGTGCCGACACAACGGCGCCCGCGAGCCTCTACGACTCCTATGCCGAACGTCTCGCCGACTACGCCTTCTCACTGCTGGGTGACCGCGAGGCCGCCGCCGAGGCCGTGCACGACGCGCTGGTGGCCGCCCAGGGCAGGGTGGAGCGCCTGCGCGAGCCCGGCCGCCTGCGCGCCTGGCTGTACGCGCTCCTGAGGGTCCGCTGCGCGCCCGGCGCGCGGGCCCGCGGCGGACGGCAGGCGACGGCGGGCCCGCCCCCCGACGCGCACGACGACCCGGGCGAGCGGGAACTGGCCGCGCTGGTGCACGAGGCCATGGCCGAGCTGAGCCTGCAGGAGCGCGAGGTGCTGGAGCTCTCCCTGCGCCACGACCTCGGCACCGGCGAGGCCGGCGCGGTGCTCGGGCTGAGCTCGCGGCAGGTCGCGGCGCGGCTCGGCCGGGCCAGGGACCACCTGGAGAACGCCGCGGCCGCCGTGGTGCTCGCCAAGGTCGGCCGGGCGCACTGCCCCGACCTGTCGGCGATGGTGGACTGCTGGGAGGGGCCGCTCACCACCGTGCTGCGGCGGCGCCTCTCGGCCCACATCGGCCGCTGCGAGGTCTGCGTCGAGCGCAGGGACCGGCACGTCTCGGCGGGGCGGCTGCTGGACCTGGTACCGCTCGCCTACCCACCGCTCTCGCTGCGCCGCAGGGTGATCGAGACGTGTGTGAACCCGGAGCTGCGCGAGGCGCGCGCCGCCGTCCTCGCCGGGAGCGAGCACTTCGACCGGGCCGGCTTCCCGGTGGCGACCCCGCGGCGGGCCGGGGGCCGTCTCTGGGGCGGGCGCGGGGAATCGGGGACCTCCCGGGACCCCGCGGGTTCCGGGGACACCGCCAGGCCCGGGTCCCCCGGGGTCTCGGGCACCCGGCGGGGCCGCGAGGAGGGGCGCGGGGGTCACCGGCTCGGCGCGGGCACCCCGGCGACGGGCGTCCCGGCGACGGCCACCCCGGCCTCGGGCGTCCCCGCCTCGGGCGTCCCGGTCACTCAAGCGCGACGGCAAGGTCGCGCAGACCATGATCATCCGGCCTCGGGCGTCTCCGCCTCGGGCATCCCGGTCACGGGCGACCTCTTCGCGGGCACCCCCGTCGCCCCCGCCGCGCGGCCGTGGCCCGTCCCCCCGGACACGGAGATCTGGCACGCCGCTCCCGCCACGGAGACCTGGCACGCCGGGAACGATTCCGGGACCGACACCGGGACCGACGCCGACCTCGACGACCGGGCCGGCGCCTGGGCCGCCGGCGCCTGGCCCGACACCACCGCCGGGAGCGGCACCGCCCGCCGTTCGACGGGGTCCCCTCAGGCCGGAGGCAGGCGCGCGGCGCCTGCGCCGGTCCAGCGGCGCAGGCGCGGGCCGCGCAGGGGTCCGCTGCTGCTCGCCGCGGCCTGCGTGCTGGCGGCGGCCGGGGCGGTGGTCGTCCTGGGCGGGCAGAACCTGACCGGCGGACCGCCGCGGGACGTCCAGGCCGCGCCGGGGACGGCCGGGGCGCCGGGGTCGCGGCCCGCCCCGGTCGTGACGGGGCCCACCCCTGAGCCGGGGCCCGATCCGTCGGAGGCCGGGCGCCAGGACCCCGAGGAGCACGCAGACGACCGGGACGACCGGGAGCAGGACGACGCGCCGCTCCCCACCACGGGCCCGGGCACCCCGACCGCGGCCCCCCGTCCCTCGCGGGCGGCACCGGTCCGCAGGAGCACGGCGGCGCGGCCCCGTCCCAGCCGCACCGCCACCCGCCGCCCCGCGACCGGACGGCTGGCCGTCTCGTGCCCGGCCGACATCGGCCAGGGCGCCGGGCGGATCCGTCTGGCGGCGAGCGGCGCCACGGTCTCCTGGTCGGCGACCACCTCCGGCGGCCTGAACGCGCAGCCGTCCCGGGGGCGGCTTTCCGCCGGTACCGCTACAGTGATTTGGGTCACTGCCCGTGACCCCTCGCAGAGCGGTGCCGGACGGGTGGCGTTCAGGTCGGCCGGAGGCAACGCGGCCTGTGCCGTCACGTGGGAAAGCCCTGACCCCGAGGCCTCGGACCCTCCCGAGGACCCCGAGCCCGAGCCGATGCCGACCCCTTCGGCGGAGGCGGAGTCCGAGGTGGGCACGGACTGATTCCCGCACCTTCTTTTACCCAACGTCGAGACTTCTTCCAGGGATCCGGTAAACCATGGGCGGGTGCCGAGCGTCGGCATTGACGTCCATGCTGAGTGATTGGTCACATGAAGACGCGATCAGTCACGTCATCACCAACCTGGAGTCCGGAAGATGTCGATCAACCGCAGGGTGCTCACATGGGCGCTCACCTTGGCGTGCGTCACGGGAGCCGTGATCGCCTTAGCGGGCATCGACACCCCTTTACGTCTGGTTCTCACCCCTCTGTTCCTGTTGGTGGTTCCAGGCGCCGCGGTGGTAGGACTGTTGCGTGATCGTGACCCTCTTGAGGCACTATCAGTGGGAGCAGCCGCCAGCCTGGTGGTCAACGTTCTCCTGGCCGCTGCCATGCTTACCTTTGACGCATGGTCGCCCCGCGCCGGAGTTGCGACGATCGCGGTGCTCGGTGGCTTCATCTACGTACTACGCGTGTTGTATCGGGGGAGCGGGAGCTTGCAGACCGAACAGGGGGTCAGGTCACGGTGAACATCGTCGTCGTTCGCCCGGGGGACCTCGGAACGTCAGAGATCTCCCGCTGGCGGGAGTTGCAGGTGGCGGACCCCTCACTGGACAACCCCTTCCTCTCGGTGGAGTTCGCCCTGGCCATGGGGCGTCTGCGCGACTACGTCCGCGTCGCGGTCGTCCAGGACGGCGGCAAGATCGTGGGGTTCTTTCCCTATGAGCGCCACAACTTCGGGATCGGCAAGCCGCTCGGCGGTTTCCTGACCACCTGCCACGGCCTGATCTCCGTGCCGGGCCTCCAGCTCGACGTACGGGACCTGCTGCGCGCCTGCAAGCTCTCCGTCTTCGACTTCGACCACCTGGTCCCCGGCCAGCCGACGTTCGCCCCGTACGAGTCCGACGTGCGCCCCGCGCCCGTGATGGACCTCAGCGTGGGGTTCGAGACCTACATCGCCCAGGTCAAGGCCAACTCGCCGAAGAACCTCAAGACCGTCCGCTACAAGGAGCGCAAGCTCGGCCGCGAGCAGGGCGAGATCCGCTTCGAGTGGTACTCGGCCGACCCGGGCACGCTCCGCACGCTCACCAACTGGAAGTCCGACCAGTACCGGCGGACCGGACGGGTCGACCGCTTCGCCCAGCCGTGGATCGTCCAGCTTCTCGACGAGATGCACGCCGAGAGGTCGGAGAGCTTCGCGGGCGTCCTGACCATGGTCTACTCCGGCGACAGGCCCGTCGCCGGGCACTTCGGGCTGCGGACGGCCACCACCCTGGTGGGCTGGTTCCCGGCCTACGACACCGAGTTCGCCAGGTACTCGCCCGGTATCGTCCACCACCTGCACATGGCCGAGCACGCCGCCGCCTCGGGGCTGCGGCAGGTCGACATGGGCAAGGGCGGGCGGGAGTACAAGAGCTGGCTGAAGAGCGGCGACCTGTTCGTCGCCGAGGGCCGTGTCTCGCGTCCCTCCCCCGCCGCCGCGGTCCACTGGCTCGGCCGCGTCCCGGTCAACAAGGCTCGAACGATCGTCACCGATCGCCCGCAGTTGTACAGGATCGCCGACCGTGTGCTGAAGGGTTTCGGCCGAATGCGCTCCCCCGCGCAGAACCAATCCGGTACGCCGGTCGTCAAGGAACCATGGGGAGTGGGTTAGGCCGCTCCCGTCACCGCCTCACACCCGCCAGGACCCTCGCATGCATCCCTCATCGCATTCGCCGTTCCCGCCGATCGTCCCGATCGGCCGTGGCCACGGGTCCGTCCGCCAGTCATCTCTGACGACCGACCGCGAAGGACACTCGTCATCATGAGTCCCGAGATCACCAAGCACTACAACGGCAAGCCACCGCTCAGGGCCGTGCCTCCCATCGAACGCTTCACGCCCATCACCCCGCACATGGCGATCTCCCCGACCGTCAGCGTCGTCGTTCCGGCCATGAACGAGGCGGAGAACCTTCCGCACGTCTTCGCGACGCTGCCGCAGTGGATCGACGAGATCGTCCTGGTGGACGGCAACTCCAAGGACGACACCGTCGCGGTGGCCAGGAAGCTGCGTCCCAACGTCCGCGTGGTCCACCAGACCGGCAAGGGCAAGGGGGACGCGCTCTCGGCAGGTTTCGCCGCCTGCACCGGCGACATCATCGTGATGATCGACGCCGACGGCTCCACCGACGGCCGCGAGATCATCCAGTTCGTGGGCGCGCTGGTCACCGGCGCCGACTTCGTCAAGGGCTCGCGGTACGCGGCCGGAGGCGGCAGCGACGACCTGACCTTCACCCGCACGTTCGGCAACAAGGCGCTGACCACGCTGGTCAACAAGATGTACGGCACCAGCTACAGCGACCTGTGCTACGGCTACAACGCGTTCTGGGCCCGCCACCTGGACGTCCTCAACCTCGACTGCGACGGCTTCGAGATCGAGACCCTCATGAACATCCGGGCCTTCAAGGCCGGGCTCAAGGTGCACGAGGTCCCCAGCCACGAGCGCTGCCGCATCCACGGTGAGAGCAACCTGCACGCGGTGCGTGACGGCATCCGGGTGCTCAAGACCATCATCCGGGAGTGGCGCAGCAGCCCCGCCCCCGTCGTGCACGAACCGGCCGCCGCCACCAGGGCCGCCGACCAGGGTGCCGCGTAATCATGAGAACCAGTGTCGTCATCTGCGTCTACACCGAGGATCGCTGGGAGGACATCCGCCAGGCCGTCGAGTCCGTCGAGAACCAGACCCGAAGGCCGCACGAGATCATCCTCGTTGTCGACTACAACCCGGAGCTCCACCTTCGGCTGAAGAAGGAGTACCCCGGCGCGATCGTGGTGGTGAACGCTCAGGAGAAGGGTCTGTCCGGTGGCAAGAACACCGGTGCGCAGATCGCCTCCGGCGACATCGTGGCGTACCTGGACGACGACGCCATAGCGGAACCCGGCTGGCTGGAAGCGCTGGAGGAGGGCTTCCAGGACCCGACCATCGTGGGGGTGGGCGGGCTGACCAGGCCGCTGTGGGGCACCGGGCACCGGCCCGGCTGGTACCCGCACGAGTTCGACTGGACCGTGGGCTGCAGCTATCGCGGCATGCCCACGGAGCGGGCGCGGATCCGCAACGTGATGGGCGGGAACGCGGCCTTCCGCAGGGAGCCGATCGGCGCGGTCGGCGGGTTCCACACCGGTATCGGGCGCAGCGTGCAGGGGCGCAAGCCTCGCCCGCTGGGTTGTGAGGAGACCGAGTTCTGCATCCGGCTCTCGCAGCGGATGCCGGGCTCGGGGATGCTGTTCGAGCCCGCCGCGGTGATCGGCCACAAGGTGCCCGCCGCGCGGGCCACGTTCGGCTACTTCCGCTCGCGCTGCTACGCCGAGGGCCTGTCCAAGGCGCTGGTCACGCAGAGCGTGGGGGCCGGGGACGGGCTGGCGAGCGAGCGGGCGCACGCGCTGAAGGCGCTGCCGCTGGGCGCGCTGCGCGGCGTCGGCGAGGCCCTGCGGGGAGACGTGTCCGGCCTGGGCAGGGCCGGCGCGATCGTCGTCGGTCTCACCTGGACCACCTGGGGTTACGTTGTCGGTTCCCTTCGGCTGAAGAAGAAACGGGTACGTGCATGATCCGTGTACCGATCCTGATGTACCACTCGATCTCGGACCGGCCCAACGCCGAGACGAAGCCGCTGTCGGTACGGCCCTCGGTCTTCGCCGACCAGCTGGCCTACCTCAAGGAGAAGCGCTTCACGCCGCTGACCGTGGCCGACCTGGTCGCCTCGCTGCACAAGAACAACGGCCGCGCCCTGCCGGAGCGGCCGGTCGTCGTGACCTTCGACGACGGGTACGCCGACTTCCACAGCGAGGCGCTGCCCCTGCTCGAACGGTACGACTTCCCCGCCACGGTCTTCCTGACCAGCGGATGGGTCCGCGACGCGGGCAAGGAGGCGGCGGGCAGGCCCCTGGACACCATGCTGTCGTGGAGCCAGGCCCGTGAGGCCGCCTCCTGCGGGGTGGAGATCGGCGGCCACAGCCACAGCCACCCCCAGCTCGACCAGCTGCCCGAGGACGAGCTCCGCCAGGAGCTGCGCCGCAACAAGGCGCTGCTGGAGGACAAGATCGGTTCCCTGGTCTCGACGATGGCCTACCCGTACGGCTACTCCAGCGTGCGCGTGCGGCGCGAGGTCAGGCGCGCCGGGTACTGGGCCGCCTGCGCGGTGAGCAACGCCATCGCCGCCGACCGGCACGACGTGCTCGCGCTGCCGCGCCTGACGGTGGCCGAGGGCACGACGATGGGGATGTTCAGCCGCGCGGTCGAGGGCAACCAGGTTCCCCTGATCTACATGCGCGAGCGGATCCTGACGAAGGGGTACGCCGTCGTCAGGCGTACCCGGTACGGCCTGCGCCGGGTACGCGGCCAGGTGTGAGACCGGACGTCCCGGGAGCGCGTGATCTCCGGGACGGCCGGTGGAACCGGTGTCCGCCCGGGGTACGCCGGGGCGGTCCTCTCCGGCGGCCGTGCCCTTTCCACGGGGTGTGAACGGTGGGACGGGTGCCGTCGGGTGGGAATCCTGGTCGTGGTTTTGCCGTTCAAGGATCTACGCAAAACACCCAAACATGACGAAACTTCTCTCTCGTTCGTCGCACCACGGTCCGCGTAGCCGCCATGATGTTAGACGTGAGGCAACGGGCAGGTAATGACGTGACGACGCCGAAGGCGGCGGAAGCCGCCGAGATCGGGAAGACCGGTCCCACCCCTCCCGTGCCTTCGGACGGAGCGCGCGCCGTGGCCGGCGACGAGCCCGGCGCGGCGTCCCCCGACACGCCCGAGGGCGCCCCCGGGCCCGGGGATCCCGACGAGCGGGGGTCCGGCGAGCGGGGGTCCAGCGAGTCCGACGAGCGGGGGTCCGGCGAGCAGGAGCCCGGCGAGCCGGGATCCGCCGATCGGGAGCCCGAGGAGCGGGAACCCGATGCCCGGGGGGCCGATGAACGTCGCCCCGGCGATCGGGAGCCTGGCGAGCCGGAATCCGATGATCCCGGAACCGGCGGTGACACCTCCGGCGACCGGGATGGCCTGGAGGACCGGGACGACGACACGCGGGACGACCAGGACAACCGGGACGACCAGAACGAGGACGCGCGGGACGACCAGGACGACGGCGCGCGGGACGACCCCGAGTACGACCCCGACGTCACCGCCGTCATCCGCCTCCCCCTGCGTCCGCTCCCCCCGCCCGGGACCACCGACGACGAGGACGCGCCCGGAGACGAGGACCTCCCCGACGGCGAGAACGTGCCTGACGACGAGGAAACGCCCGAAGACGAGGGCGTCCCCGAGGATGACGACGCGGAGGCCGAGGACAGGAGCGACATCACCGCGGAGTTCCGCCTCCCCGTCGCCCCGCTGCGTCCCGGCCGGGCTCCCGCCGGACGTCCCACGCCCGGAGCCCAGGAGGAACACTCCCCGGCATCCCTCGACCCCGACGACCTCGGCGACCCCCGCGAGTCCCTCGACTCCGATTCCAGCGAATCCCCCGACTCCGACTCCCACGAGTCCCCCGACTCCGACTCCGACTCCCGCGAGTCTCCTGACGTCGATTTCCACGAGTCCCTGGACTTCGACGAGCCCTCCGGCTCCGACGAGCGCTCCGACGACCGCTCCGGCTCCCGTGAGTTCCCCGGCTCCGACGAGTCCTCCGGATCCCACGAGTCCTCCGGACTTCACGGGTCCCCGGCGTTCCCGGTCTCCCCCGAGCACCCCGAGCACCCCGAGCACCCCGGCCCGGAGACGGTCCCGGCCGTCGTACGCGCCCCGGTGGCCGAGCACGCGGTCACACCTCACGCCCCCTACCCGGGCCCGGCGGCGCCTCCCGGAGGCGGGAGCCGGGACGCCACGCCCGCGGCCGAGCCGTCCCGCGCGGCGAACCTGGTGCGGACGGCCATGGTGTGGCTGCCGCCCCTGCTCACCGTCGAGGGCCTCGTCATGTACGTGCTGGCCCTGCGCGTGGCGCCGGGTCCGCTCTGGGGCGTCGACCTGAACAAGATCGACGGTGTGGGCCTGATCTCGGCCATGCCGCCGACCGCGTTCGCGGCGATCCTGCTGATGGTCGTGGCGTTCTTCGTCACGATCGGGCAGAACACCGACCGGAAGTTCCTGCTGCTCTTCCAGATCGCGGCGATCACCTTCGCCCTGCACGGGGGCGCGGCCCTCATCGAGGACGAGGCCAGGTTCCACACGGCCTACGTGCACGCCGGTTTCGTGGAGTACATCAACCGCACCGGCGAGTCCTCGGCGATCCTCGACGCCCGCCTGGCGTGGCCGGGGTTCTTCGCGCTGGTGGCGTTCGTCACCAAGGCCGCGGGGGTCACTGACCTGACGACGATCATGCGATGGACACCGCTGCTGTCGAACCTGCTCTACCTGCTGCCGTTCGTGCTGATCCTGCGCCAGGTGGTCGCCACCACCAGGGCCCGCTGGTTCGCCGCCCTGCTGTTCGTCATCGTCCAGTGGATCGGCCAGGACTACTTCTCCTCGCAGGGCTTCACGTACGCGATCTACCTGGCCTTCGTGGCGATCGTGCTGCGCTGGTTCGGCAAGGTCGAGCCGCGTACCAAGCCGATGCCCGTCAAGGGGCCCGTCCGGCGGTTGCTGGCCCGGCTGGACGGACTGACACCCGGGGAACTGCCCCACTCGACCGGCGTCTACGACCGGACCATCATGCTGATCGTGCTGATCGGCCTGTTCGCGACGGCCACCGCCTCGCACCAGATCACGCCGTTCATGATGCTCGGCGCGCTGACCGGCCTGATCCTGCTCCGGCGCTCCTCGCTGAGCTGGGGGCTGCCGTTCTTCCTGGGCCTGATGGTCCTGGCCTGGATCAGCTACCAGACGGTCACCTTCTGGAGCGGTCACATCGACCAGCTCTTCGGCGGTCTGGGCAGGATCCTGGAGAACCTGCAGAGCAACACCGGTGACCGGATCGACGGCAGCGACCCCAAGCACGCCATCGTCCTGATGGCCCGTCTCGGCATCTGCGGCGTGATCCTGACCCTGGCCGCCGCCGGGCTGTTCCGGCGGCTGCGGCGCGGTGTCGGCGACCGCGCGGCCCTGCTCCTGCTGTGCGTCCCGGTGCTGGCGCTCGGCCTGCAGAACTACGGCGGCGAGATCGGCCTGCGGATCTACCTGTTCGCGCTCCCCGGCGCCTGCATCCTGGCCGCGTACGCGTTCTTCCCGAACCTTCCCGCGGGCACCGAGGACGCGCCCGAGGAGACGGTGCCGATCCGCAGGCGCAACATCCGGTTCAACCCGGAGCTGACGCGCCGGATCTCGCTGCTGCTGGCCGCCGGGTGCGCGATGGCGCTGGCCATGGTCTTCCTGGTCGCGCGCTACGGCAACGAGCAGTTCGAGAGGGTCTCGGCCAGCGAGGTCGCGGCGATGCACTACGTCTACGACCACGACGAGCCCAGTGCCCGCGTCCTCTACCTGGTCCCGGTGGTCGGCCAGGAGATCACTCCGAGCATCCCGTGGGGCGAGCGCGACTTCGACAAGATCGCCTACCGGGAGGTGCTGGTGGACAAGAACCCCGCCCAGCTCACCTCGGTGATCAACGAACTTCGCACCTCACCGCCGAACACCTACCTGGTGGCCACCCGCGGCCAGGCCGGTTACCTCCAGCTCAACCACGGGTTCCCGACGGACTGGGCCCCGCGCTTCCGTGCCGCGCTGGACGCCGACAAGAACCTCAAACGGGTCTTCAACGGCGAGGACGCGGCCGTCTACACGCTGCGGTCCTTCCCCGAGGGCACCGAGATCCCCGACCGCGCGGTACCGCCCGGCGGCAACGACCCGACCTCTCCGTGGACGCCGGTCGGCCTGGCGGCGCTGGGGGTGACGTGGATCGCGCTCTTCGCCTACGAGGTGTTCCTGCTGCGCGGCCGTGGCCGGACGAGCAGGACCAGGAGGCGCATCCTGTTCGTCGCGATACCCGCCTTCGTGCTGGCGGTGGCCGTGATCGCCGAACGCTTCGTGGTCATCGGCTACCACCTCCAATAAAGAACAAAGTCCTCCGGCGCCCGGCCGCACCGGGCCATACTTGGCACCGTTTCACAGGGGGACTCGCGTCCCGGAACCGCTCGAAGGACGAACCAGATGCTCGCAGGGGAACCCCGTGGCGGCGGGGCGGGGGCCACGGCGCGGGTCTCGGGACGGCGGATCGACGCGGTCGACGCGCTCCGCGGCTTCGCGTTGTTCGGCATCGTGGTGGTCAACATCACCTACCTGGCCTCGGGGTACCGGATGGCGGGGCTGGCCGCGCCGACGTTCTCCGCGCCGCTGGACTGGGGGACGCGCTGGGTCGTCTCGGTGTTCTTCGAGAACAAGTTCTATCTGCTGTTCGCGTTCCTGTTCGGCTACAGCTTCACCCTCCAGATCGACTCGGCCCACCGGGCGGCGACGGCGTTCGTCCCCCGGTTCCTGCGCCGCCTGGGAGGGCTTCTCCTGCTCGGCGTCGTCCACGGCGTCCTGCTGTTCCCCGGTGACATCCTGGCCACGTACGCGGTGATGGGGCTGGTCCTGCTGGTGGTGCGGCGGATCACCCCGCGCGCCGCGATGATCGCCGCGGTGGCGCTGACGGTCGCGCTCGCCGCGGGCGTGCTGCTGCTGGCCGGGCTGGCGGTGCTGGGCGCGGACGCCTCGAAGGCGGTCACGGAGAACGCCGCCGAGGCGGCCCTGTCCGACCGGGCCCTGCACGGCTCCGCATCCATGATCATCGGTGAGCACGTGCACCGGCTCGCCAAGATCCTGCTGCTGCGGGTCTTCTTCCAGGGGCCCACGGTGCTCGCCGCCTGCCTGGTCGGGATGGCCCTGGGCAAGCTGAGGCTGCTCTCCGACCTGTCCGGGTACACGGCCACGCTGCGGCGGCTGCAGTGGGTGGGCTTCACCGCCGGGTTCGCCGGGGCGCTGGTCTACGCGCACTCCACCTGGTCGGGGGGTGGGCACGCGTACCACCTGCTGGGGCAGTCGGTGAACCTGGTCACCGCGCCGCTGCTGGCCGCGGCCTACGCCGCCACCCTCCTGCGGCTGCTCCCGGCGAGGCCGGGACTGACCGGTCTGCTCGCGCCTCCCGGCAGGCTCGCGCTGACCAACTACCTGGGGCAGTCGCTGATCGGTTCACTGATCTTCACCGGTTACGGGCTGAGCCTGGTGGACATGCTCGGCCCGTTCCCGGCGGTGTCGATCGGCGTCGGCGTCTTCGTCGTCCAGGCGGCCTGGAGCCGGCGGTGGTCGCGGCGGCACCGGTACGGGCCGGTGGAGTGGCTGCTGCGCTGGTTCACCAACTGGCAGCGGCCCTCCCGCTCCCCGGCCGCCACGGCCGCCACGGTCGCCCCCGGGCCGCCCCGCGCCCCGGACGACGGCCGGGAGAGCGGATGAGGCTCAGGCGGGACCCAGCAGGTCCCAGCGGTTGCCGGCGATGTCCGTGAAGACCGCGATCCGCCCGTAGGGCTCGGTACGCGGCACGGTCACGAACGCGACCCCGGCCGCCGTCATCCGCGCGTGGGCCGCGTCGAAGTCGTCCACCCGCAGGAAGAAGCCCACCCGGCCGGCGATCTGGTTCCCGACCACGGCTGCCTGGTGGGCGCCGTCCGCGCGGGCGAGCAGGATTCCGGTCTCCCCGCCGGGCGGGCGGACGACGACCCAGCGCTTCGGGCGGCCGTCGTTCGTCAGCGAGGGTGAGTCCTCGTCGAGATCGAATCCCAGGGCGTCGACGAAGAACGCGATGGCCGGGTCGTAGTCCTCCACGACGATCGTGACCAGGTCGATTCTCATCTTCATGATCGTAGTATCCGGCGGACGCCGACACCCGGCCCCGGCCAAGCCGCCGTCAGGCCGTCCCCGACCCCTGCCACGCCGTCGCCGGGCCCTCCTCGGGCCGCGCCCGGCCACCGCCGGGCCGTCGCCGGGCCACCGTCAAGCCACGGCGCGCTCGCTCCACCTGACCTCGTACGGCTTGAGCTGGAACTGCTTGCCGTCCACGACGGTGGTCACGGCCGCGTCGGTGGTGTTGACCATCAGGAGCTGGCGTTCCTGGGCCAGGACGCGCACCTTCGGGTCGGAGGAGACGACCGTCTCCAGCGCGACCCCGAGCGGGAACCACTTGACGAAGCCGCTCATGACGCCCGCCATGGGCAGTTCGGCACCGGTGTCGGGATGCCAGAGGCAGCCCTCGCAGGGCCGGTTCCCGCCGGTGGCCTTGCGCTGGGGGTTCCAGTAGAGGGAGGTGGTGACGCCGCTGGTGGCGAACTCCATCATCGCGGCCGTCTGGACGGCGATCCGCCGCTCCTCGGTCCAGTCCCTGCTGTTGGGCTCGACGTACCACTCGGCCCACCAGACCGGCAGGTCGCCGCTTCTCTGCCGCAGCCAGGTGGTGAGGGCGCCGAACTTGCCGAGGGCGGTGAACTCGTCGGGGTAGGCCCCGGCGTCCTTGGTGACCGAGGCACCGTCCACCACGATGAAGTCGGCGCCCTTCTTGTTCTTGATCCAGTAGTCGACCGCTTCCAGGTCCCGCTGGTCGATGCTGCCCCAGGGCCCCTGGAGCTCGGCTCCGTCGACGGCGGCGCTGCTGCTGCCGACCGACACGTACGGCCCGCCGACCTTGATGTTCTCGTCGACGCCCTTCAGCGCGGTGTAGACCTTGTTGTAGAAGTCGGTGTAGCCCTCGATGTCCCACCGGTTCTGGGTCACGTTCCAGAAGCCCTTGAGCTCGTTCCACACCATGAAGTGCTTGACCGTGGGGTATCGCCTGGCCACGGTCGCGGCCAGCTCGGCGTAGTCGTCGAAGTGCTCGCGCCGGGGCGCGGTCTCCAGCTGCGACCAGTCGGTCCGGCCCTCGGTGCCGCCCTTCATCCAGTCGGGCGAGCAGCAGAGCGTGATGATCGGGAGAGCCTGGGACCCGGCCATGAACGTGATGCGGCGGTCGAGGTCGCGGAAGTCGTTCCTGCCCGGCGCGGGCTCGGGGTTTCCGGCGCCCCAGCCCATGATGTGCTGGTTCTGCAGCATCGGGACCCGGCTGAGGATGTGCGAGGCCGTCTCGGCGACCTGGCCGTCCTCGTTGTCGGCGCTGAACTCCGTGTGGGTGATCCCCCAGCGCGGCCACTGCTCGACGGAGGGGGGCTGCTCCAGCGTGGGGGCCGCCTGCGGCGGAGGGATGGTCATCCTCTGGCCCCGGGGGACGTCCGGCCTGACGGCCAGGGTGATGATGGTCACCACGAGCGCCACCGTCACGACCAACGCTCCCAGCGCGACCGGCCACGCCGGGCGCCGTCGCTGGTGCCGTCCGTTAGTCGGTATCACCGGTTCCTCGATCCTCGCAGCTCAACGAATGTAGCGTTCCACGACGGCGGCGGGCGCGGCGGCGCCCCGGAACGGTTCACAGGTAAGCGTTACCGGCCGCCTGGCCAGCGTATCCGGACTGCTTGCACGACACTTGAAACTTCTACGGTAGGTGCTCGCGCGTCGTGGAACGGCCGGTCAGCCCTCCAGGACCCGGAGCGCCCGGTCGAGAAGGGTCGGGACGGCGGCGCCGATGTTCTCGAACCCCTCCCCCACGGTCTTGCCCTGCCTGAACCTGGCGTGAATGCCCTCCACGATGACCGCGAGCTTGTAGTTGCCGAAGGCGACGTAGAAGTCCAGGTCGGTCAGGTCGGCCCCGGAGACCCGGGCGTAGTGCTCGGCGAACTCGCGGGCGGTGAGGAACCCGGGCGCCACGGTCACGTCCCCCGCGACCGGGATCGAGCCCCGCTCCTCGTCCCCGGCGTCGTGCCAGTAGGTGAGGGTGAGGCCGAGGTCGGCCAGGGGGTCGCCGAGCGTGGACATCTCCCAGTCCACGACGGCGAGGATCTCCGGTTCCGGGGAGAGCCGCACGAGCGTGTTGTCGAGCCGGTAGTCACCGTGGACCAGCGTGGAGGCGGAGTGCGCGGGCAGCCGCTCGCGCAGGCGGGCCACCAGGCGGTCGTACGCGGGTGACTCGGCGGTCCTCGACCGTTCCCACTGCTGCCCCCAGCGCTCCAGCTGGCGGGCCATGTACCCCTCGGGCCGGCCGAACCCGGCCAGGCCGGCCCGCTCGTAGTCGATCGCGTGGATCTCGGCGAGCACCTCGGCGAGGTGCTCGGAAAGCCGCCGGGCCTGCTCGGGGCCGAGCTCCCCGGCGTCCTCGCGGTCCCGTACGGCCGCGCCGTCCACGTACGCCATCAGGTAGAACGGCGCGCCGATCACGTCGGGGTCGTCGCAGAACGCGACCGGCTCGGGCACCGGGACCGCGGTCGGCGCGAGCGCCGAGATCACCCGCCACTCCCGCCTCATGTCGTGGGCGGTGGGCAGCACGTGCCCCAGCGGCGGGCGGCGGAGCACCAGGCGGCGGTGGGGGGTCTCGACGACGTAGGTCAGGTTCGACCTGCCGCCCGCGATCAGGGAGATCCCGGTGGGCTCTCCCGCGTCGGGGACGTCGGCGGCCATCCACTCGACGAGACGGGACCGGTCGATGCCAGGGGTGCTCATGGCCACCAATTAGAACGCCACTCGGGGAGAGCGCGCCAGCCGGGCACGCACAATAAGATCCCGAACCGTTGCAGCCCCTACGGAACCGCGCTCGCTTCCGTCCTTTATCGTTACATTACGTGTCTACCCGCATGCTTGGGCTTACGGCATCCTTCAGGGTGGCGTAGGGGAACCCGCACACCCCAGTAGGAGCTCATGCGCGTCACCATCGTTCAGCCCCGTGATCTCGGACCGGCCGACCTCGATCGCTGGCGGGCCCTGCAGGGGGCCGACCCGGCCTTCGACAGCCCGTTCCTGTCGCCCGAGTTCACCGTCACCGTCGGCGCCCTGCAGGAGCGCGTCCGGGTGGCGGTACTGCACGACGGGCCGGACACGGTGGGGTTCTTCCCCTTCGAACGCCACCCGATGGGCATCGGCATGCCGGTGGCCGCGGGCCTGACCGACGCGCAGGGCCTGATCCACTCCAAGGACGTGGAGATCGACCCGCAACGGCTGATCAAGGCGTGCGGCCTGGCCGTCTTCGAGTTCGACCACCTGATCGCCGGGCAGCCGCTGCTGCTGGCGGGGCACGAGCGGCACCCGTCGCCGATCATCGACCTGCGCGACGGCTTCGCCTCCTACATCGAGACGATCAAGATGCGCTCCGGCAAGACGTACCGCTCGACGGCCTACAAGAGCCGCAAGCTCCAGCGCGACGTCGGTGAGATCCGGCACGACTACGCCATCGGCGACCTGGCGCCGCTGCGCACCCTGCTCGGCTGGAAGACCGAGCAGTACCGCCGCACCGGCCGCAGTGACCGGTTCGCCAGGCCGTGGATCGTGGAGCTGGTCGAGCGGCTGCTCGCCACCGACACCGAGCACTTCGGCGGCGTCCTGGACATGCTGTACGTGGACGGCAAGCCGGTCGCCGGGCACTTCGGGCTGCGCACCGCCACCACGCTGGCCGGGTGGTTCCCCGCCTACGACACCGCCTTCGCGAAGTACTCCCCCGGCCTGATCCACCATCTGGCCATGGCCGAGAGGGCCGCCGAGGCCGGCATCCGGGTCATCGACATGGGCCGCGGCGAGAAGGAGTACAAGGAGAAGCTCAAGAACGGCGAGTACGAGGTCGCCGAGGGCCGCGTCGCCCGGGTGAGCGCCGGTGCCGGGGTCCACTGGATGCTTCGGGTGCCGGTGCGCAAGGCGCGCGGCACGGTCCTGGCGAACCCGCTGCTGCGCACGACCGCCGACCGCGCCCTGAAGACCTACGGCCGGTTGCGCACGTCGCTGCAGGCCCGGCCGCGCCCGTCGAAGGCCGGGAACGTTCCTTCCCGATCCTGACGGCCCACCGGGACGCGGGACCGCTCATCCCGTGCCCGGCGTGAGCCCGGCGAGGTCCGCGACCAGCGACAGGCCGCGCCTGATGTTCGCCGGCGGTTCCGCTCCGTAGCCGACGACCAGGCCGTACCGCAGCGGCGTCCCGTGGTAGTGGCGGTCCAGCGAGTCCAGCAGCACGCCGTGGCCGGCGGCGGCCTCGACCAGGGGCCCGACCATGCCCTCGGGCAGTTCCACCAGCACGTGCAGGCCCGCCGTCTCGCCGATCAGCCCCGGGCCGAGGACGTCGACGACCGCGGCGCGGCGGCGCGCGTACTCCAGGCGCATCCGGCGCAGGTGCCGGTTCAGGTCCCCCCGCTCCAGGAGCGTCGTCATCGCCTGCTGGGCCGGGCCGCCCGTCCGGTCGGCGAGGGCGTCCCGGGTGACGGCGACGGCCTCGACGAACTCCGGTGAGGCGACGAGCCAGCCGATGCCGACGTCGGGGGTCAGCGCCTTGCTCAGGCTGCCCAGCAGCACCACCCGCCCGGGGTCGAGACCGTAGAGGGCCGGGAGCGGGGCGACGTCGTAGCGGAACTCGGCGTCGTAGTCGTCCTCCACCACGACGGCGCCGCTGCGGCGGGCCCAGGCCAGCAGCCGCTCCCTGCGCGCGACGGGAAGACGGCCGCCGAGCGGGTACTGGTGGGCCGGGGTGGTGTAGAGCACGCGCAGGTCGTCGGGGAGGGCGTCCACGACGACGCCGTCCTCGTCGACCGGGCAGGGCACCACCTCCGCGCCCCGGCCGGCGAAGACGTTGCGGGCGACGCGGTAGCCGGGCTCCTCGACACCGGCCCGGTCCCCGGGCCGCAGCAGGGTGGCGGCGACCAGGTCGAGCCCGTTGCCGGTGCCCCGGGTGACCAGGACGTTCTCCGGCCCGACCGGGATCGCCCTGGTCCTGCGGAGGTGCTCGGCCAGGACCGCGCGGAGCCGGGGCAGGCCGCGGTGGTCGGGATCGCTCGCCGGGGGCAGGTCGGCCGCCCGGCGCCAGGCCCGGCGCCAGGCGGCCCGGTCGTAGTCGTGGACCCACGGCCTGCCGGGACGCAGGTCGATCACGTGCTCCCCGCCCGCTCCGGGCGCGGTCTCCCGCCCGAGGGGACCGCCAGGACGCCCCCTCCCGGGACGCACCGCCGTCCCCGCACCGTCCTGGCGGGTGCCGTCCTGGCGGGTGCCGTCCTGGCGGGAATCGGACGGGAACCCCGTCCCCGAAGACCCCGCGCCCTCCGGGAACCACGACGAGGCCGAGAACCCTGCGGACCCCTCGGCCCCCGAAACACCCGAAACACCCGGGAACCCCGCGGACTCCGGGAATCCCGGGGACCCCGGGGCCACGGTCACGTCGGCCACGTAGGTGCCCGAGCCGTGCCGCCCCTCCAGCCAGCCCTCGGCGTAGAGCTGCTGGTAGGCCTCGGTGACGACGGTGCGGCTGACCGCGAGCTGGCGGGCGAGGGCGCGGCTGGAGGGCAGACGCTCGCCGGAGGCGAGGGCGCCGCCGCGCATGGCGGCCCGGAGGCTGTCACCGAGCTGGACGGTGAGGGACGTACCGGACCCGCGGTCCAGGGTCAGGGGCAGATCGACGGCGGGACGCGGCAAAGTGGTCTCCTGTAAGCACGCGAAAATGGACGTGTTCTCGATATCCACTTTGCCCTAGGGTAGTCCCATGCTCTCTACGACTCCCCGCACCACCCTCGGACGCGCCAAGAACAGAGGCCGCAGCTCTCGTGAGGACCTGTACGCGGTGCTCGACGCCGGGCTCGTCTGCCACCTGGGCGTCGTGGTCGGCGGCGCCCCCATGGTCGTCCCCACCGGTTACGGCCGGGTCGACGACACCCTCTACCTGCACGGCTCGACCGGGGCCACCTCGCTGCGGGCGGGGGGCGAGGTCTGCGTCACCGTGACCCACCTGGACGGCCTCGTGCTGGCCCGCTCGTCCTTCAACCACTCGATGAACTACCGCTGCGCCATGGTCTACGGCACTCCCCGCCTCGTGAAGGACCCCGAGGAGCGGCTGACCGCGCTGCGGGCGATCACCGAGCAGCTCGCCCCCGGCCAGTGGGACGCCGCCCGCCGGCCCACCGCCAAGGAGCTCGCCGCGACCGCCGTGCTCGCCCTCCCGCTCTCCGAGGCGTCGGTCAAGATCCGCCAGGGCCCGCCGGAGGACGAGGAGGAGGACTACGCGCTGCCGATCTGGGCCGGCGTCCTGCCGCTCCACCAGGTCTGGGGGGCGCCCGAGACCGATCCGGCGATGACGGCCGACCTTCCCGTGCCCGATCACGTGGCGTCCCGAACCATACCCGTTCGGTAAGGACCCCAGGACAACCCGTCACGCCCGTCACGCGTCCTCCATGTCCGGGGGCCGCATCCGGCCCCGCGGACCTGGAGGCGTCATGACGGCCATCGGCTGGACACCGCCCGGCTACACCGAGCTGCGTGAGCTCGGTGCCGGCAGTGGCGGGCGGGTGGTCCTCGCCCGCCACGACGCGTCGGGCACGTACGTGGCCGTGAAGTACCTGTCCGGGCGCCTGCGCGAGGAGCCCGGCTTCCTGGAGGGCTTCCGCGAGGAGGCCAGGCTCCTGGTGGAGCTGGCCGACGAGAACGTCGCCCGGCTGTACGAGTACGTGGAGACCTCGCGCGGCGCCGCCATCGTCATGGAGGCCGTCGACGGCGCCTGCCTGCGCGCGGTCCTGCGCGAGCACGGCCCGACCGGCCCCGAGGCCGCGCTGGCCGTGCTCAGGGGCTCCCTCCTGGGGCTGGCCGCCGCGCACGAGGCCGGGCTGGTGCACCGCGACTACAAACCGGAGAACGTGCTCGTCCGGCCCGACGGGATCAGCAGGCTCGTCGACTTCGGCATCGCGGTGCGCGCCGGAGCGGACGCCCCGGCGGCCGGCACCCCGCCGTACATGGCCCCCGAGCAGTGGACGGGCGCGCCGGCCTCCCCCGCCTCGGACGTCTACGCCGCGACGGCGGTCTTCTTCGAGTGCCTGACCGGGCACCGCCCCTACCTGGCCGCCGAGCGGGTGGTGCTGATGCACCGGCACCTGACCGAGCCGGTCCCGGTGCACCAGGTGCCCGAGCAGGTCAGGGAGCTGGTCGCCAGGGGCATGGCCAAGGCCCCCGGGGACCGGCCGTCCGGGGCCCGCGCGTTCGTCGCGGAGCTGGAGCGCGTCGCGGTCGCGGGCTACGGCGAGGAGTGGGAGGAGCGCGGCCGCTCCCGGCTGGTCGCGCTGGTGGCGCTCTTCCCCGCGCTCTTCCCCGCCGTGTCGTCGGCCCTCTCGCCTGCCCTGTCACAGGCGCAGTCACAGGCGCAGTCACAGGCGCAGTCGTCGGCCCTGTCGTCGGCGCGGACCGGGGCGGCGGGTCCCGCGCCGTCGGCCGGGACCACGCTCTTCCGCACCGTGCTGCGCTCGTTCCGGCCCACCTCCGCCGGTCTGGCGCTGGGCGCCGCGGGGGTGGCCCTGGTGGCGGGCGGCGCCGGGGTGTACGCGCTGACCTCCGACCGGCCGTCGCGGCCCGGCGGGACGGACGTGTCCGCCGCGGCGCCCCCGGCGTCCTCCTCCCCGCTCGCGCGCGGCCACCTGCTCCCGTCGCCGTCCGGCGGGCCCGCCGCCGGGCCGGGCACGCCCGCGGCCGCGCCGTCGATCGCGCCGGTCCCGGCGGGCGAGGCGGGTCCGCTCGGCCCCACCGGGGTCACCTCGTCGGGAGGGCCGGTCCCCTCCGCCGGGCCCGCCTCGCCCGGCGCCCCCGCCCCGCCCGGCGGGCCGACCGCCCCGCCGGCCGCCCCGCCGTCCACCTCGTCGCCGTCGTCGCCGTCGTCGCCGCCCGCCCCCTCCGCGTCGTCGTCCACCCCGCCCTCGCCGTCCTCGCCGTCGTCCTCGACCCCCGCGCCGTCGTCCTCGCCGACCTCCTCGCCGACGCTCACGGCGACCCCGGCGGTCCCCGGCTCGTCCAGGGGGCGGGTGCGCCGGGTGCAGGTGCTGCGGGCCACCCTCGACCCTCGCGGCCTGGCCTCGATCGCGGTCTCCGTACGGACCGAGAACACCCGCGCGGTGCGCCTGCGCGTGGTCGTCCGCGCGGGCCGGGCCGTGCACGCGACCGTCGTGTCGCTGTCCGGGGCGACGAGCTACACCCCCACCGTGGTCCTCGCCCTTCCCCGCCCGGCGTGCGGGAGCGCCTGGAGCGCGGTGGTGACCGGCCTGCCCCCGGGCGTCACGAGCGGTGCGAGCGGCACGGTCCCGGCCTGCGCCCGGCCGACGCGCACGCCGCGACCGGCCCCGGCGACCTCTCCGGCCCCGCGCCCCGTCCCGGAGCCGGCGACCACCCGCGCGTCCCGCCCCGTCCCGGAGCCGGCGACCGCTCGCGCGTCCCGTTCCGCGCCCGGAACGGCGGTCACCGGCTCCGCCCGGCCGGCCGTCGAGTCGCGCTCCACCGCGCGGGCCCGGGTCACCGCGGACGCGCGCCCGAGCCCCGTGACCTCGGCCGTCTCCTCTCCCCGGACCGCGACGGGCGGCTCCACCGGTTGACCCCGGCCTTCCCCGAAGGGGATCGATCCGGGACCGATGAGTAAAAAATGTTTAAATATGGTTAAGCTGCGATCCGTCTGTTGTGGGTGGGGGCCCGTACAACTGAGGAGACCGTTATGCACGGCACGCCATCGGCATGGCAGGTCCCGGGCTACACCGAGATCCGTGAGCTGGGAGCCGGCGCGACCGGTCACGTGGTCATGGCGCGTCACGACGGCGACGGCGCCATGGTGGCCATCAAGTACCTGTCCGAGGAGCTCAGGGGCGACGTCGGGTTCGTGGCGCGCTTCCGGCACGAGGCCCGGGTGCTCAACACGCTGAACGGCCCGCACTCGGTCCGGCTCTACGACTACGTCGAGACCGGCGACGGCGCCGCCATCGTCATGGAGCTGGTCGACGGGGTCGCCCTGAGGGCGCTGCTGCGCTCGGAGGGGCCCACCGGCCCCGAGGCGGCGCTGGTGGTGCTCAAGGGCTCGCTCCTGGGGCTGGCCGCCGCGCACTCGGCGCGCGTGGTGCACCGCGACTTCAAGCCCGAGAACGTGATGGTGGAGGCTGACGGGACGAGCAAGCTCGTCGACTTCGGCATCGCGGTCCGTTCCGGCGACGGCGACCTCCCCGCGGG
Organism: Streptosporangium sp. DT93; assembly: GCF_049844535.1. Taxonomy (NCBI): domain Bacteria; kingdom Bacillati; phylum Actinomycetota; class Actinomycetes; order Streptosporangiales; family Streptosporangiaceae; genus Streptosporangium; species Streptosporangium sp. DT93. The sequence goes on along the minus strand of NZ_JBNCLF010000019.1, from coordinate 29,386 downwards.
GACGCCGCCGTACATGGCGCCCGAGCAGTGGATGGGCGGGCCCGCGGGGCCGGCCACCGACGTCTACGCGGCCACCGTGGTGTTCTTCGAGTGCCTCACCGGCACCCGGCCCTACCGGGCCACGAACATCGCCGCGCTGGCCCGGCAGCACCAGGCGACGCCGCCCCCGGTCGAGGAGGTCCCCGCGGCCCTGCGGGGCCTGGTGGAGCGCGGGCTGGCCAAGCACCCCGCCGACCGGCCGCCGACCGCCGCGGCCTTCCTGACCGAGCTGGAGGCCGTGGCCGCGGAGTCCTACGGCCCGGACTGGGAACGGCGCGGCCTGCGCCGCCTGGCCGGGATCGCCGGGCTGCTGGCGGCCCTGTTCCCGATGGAGGCCCCGCCGCCGCCCGGTGCCGACACCTCGCTGGCCATGACCGAGCTGGACGGCGACGACGCCGGCGACAGCGCCGACCACCACGAGAAGTCCTCCTCGATCGGCAAGCTGGGCGTGAAGATCCTGGTCGGGATCGGCTGCGTCGCGGTGATCGGCGGGCTGACCACGGTGCTGGTCGGCGCGGGAGGCACCACCGAGGTCGGATCGCAGGGCCCCGTCACCACGCGGCCGTCCCCGGTCTCCGAGACGGTCGTCCCCGCGGAGGAGACCGAGGAGCCCGCCGAGGAGTCACCGGCCGAGGACACGACCGCCCCGACGCCGTCCCCGGCCACCACCTCCCCCTCGGGCCCGCCGCCGGCGCCGCCCACCGGGCCGGCCGCCACCCCGGACGCGTCCGCGACGCCCACGGCCCGGCCCACCACCCGCCCGACCCGGCGGGCGACCGGCCGGCCGAGCGCCCCGCCGCCCGCGGCCCCGGAGGAGGACCCCACCCCGGAGGAGGACTCCACCCTGGGCGACCCCGGCCCGGCAGGCCCGTCCACCAGGCCCCCGTCCACCAGGCCCTCGTCGGCCACACCGACGCCTCCCAGGACGACGCCCCCCCCGGCCGAGCCCACGCCGAGGGAGACGCCGTCGTCCTCGGCCTCCGCGTCGACGTCATCCTCGTCGTCGACCGATACCACCCCCCGGTCCCCGACCTCCCCCGGGGAGGTCGGGCTCACCGCCTCCCCCTCGGCGCTCGTGACCGCCCCCGCGGCGTTCCTCGCGCTGGGCCTGGTGACGAGCGGTGCCGTACCGTTCACACTGGTCGTCAAGCGCGGCATGGCGGGGCGGCACCGGAGACGCCGATAGGCGGGAGAACAGCGGGATCATGGACACTGACCGGTGGGGCCTGGGCGGCTTCCGGCTGACCGGTCGGAGCTGGGCCGACGACCTGGGAGTGTGGTCGTCGGTCGTGTCGGCCGACGGGCGGCCGGGGAGCGCGCTCAGGTTCGACCCCCGGTTGGTCGACGATCCCGCGGCGCGCGAGCGGCTGGTCGCGGCCGTGGTGGCCGATCGCGGGCTCGCGCGGGGCGGCCCGAACGGCCTGGTGCCGGTGGCCGACCTCGTGATGGCCCGGGGCGAGGTGTGGCTGATCACCTCCCGGCCGGTCGTGCCGAGGCTGAGCGACCTGCTGGCGGGCGCGCGGGAGGCACCCGTCCCCGACGCGGGCGGCGCGGCCACCGTGCTGGTGGAGACCGCCCAGACGCTGCTGGCCGTGCACGCCGCCGGTCTCGCCCACGGCGAGTTCCACCCGGGGACCGTGGTGATCGCCCCGGACGGGTCGGCGCTGCTCGCGAAGCGCGGGCTGGCCGACGCGCTGTCCGGCCGGGACCCCGTACCGGAGCGGGACGTGGCGGCCTGGGCGTCGCTCGCCCGGGGACTTGCGGCGGGCTGGGCCGCGGACGACATCGAGGGGGCCCGGCTGCTGGAGAGGGTGGCGGCCAGGGCCTCGGCCCAGGGGCTCGCCTCGGCCCGCGACGCCCTGGTCGCCGGACGCGAGGTGCTGCCCCCCGGGTTCGCCGGCCGCGACGGGCTCGTACGGGCCCTTCGGCGGTGGTCGGCGCGGGAGGCCGCCGGCGCACCCTCCCAGCCGGGTTCTCCGGCGCCCGCCTCCACGGCCCCGGGACATCCCGCCTCCGGACATCCGGCACCCGGACATCCGGTGCCCGGGCACCCGGCACCCGGACATCCGGCTCCCGGCACGGACGAGGGGGAGATCGTCACCCTGCTGCGCGTCCCGGGCGGGAGCGACCGGCACGCCACCTCACCCCCGGGACGGCCGCCCGCGGACCGGACCGAGGAGGTGGTCGTGCGGTTCGGCCCCGGCGTGCCCTCGGAGACGACGGCCGCCCAGCTCTGGCGGGCCGGGCGGGACCGCCAGCAGACCGAGCCCCCCTCCGACCGGCTCAGGGCCGCCGCGGTCTCCGGCGGACGGCGGCGTCGCGGCCGTACGATCCTCGCCTCGGCGATCCTCGCGCTGATGGTCGTGGCGGCGCTGGCGCTGTGGCTGTTCCGCGGCCCGGCGGCACCGCTGGAGGTGACCGGGGTGAGCGTCAGCGCGCCCGGGAAGACGCAGGGCTGTGACAGCAGGATCAGGATCACCGGCGTCCTGACCACCAACGGCTCGGCGGGAGAGGTCCGCTACCAGTGGAAACGGAGCGACCGCAGGAAGCCGACCGTGCAGGTCGACCGGCTCGCGGCCGGGACGACCTCGCACGAGGTGGTCCTGGACTGGACGGTCAAGGGCGAGGGCGCCTTCCGCGGGACCGCCACCCTGCTGGTGCTCTCCCCCTCCCCCGCGAAGGGAAGGCTGCGGGACGCGGCCACCTTCACCTATAAATGTTCGTGAATGACCGCAAGGTCCACAATGCGCCACAAAGCCGTTCTTACTACTCTGGCGGCCATGACCACGCAGATCCCCTCCGGCTGGTATCCCGACCCCTACGGCTCGCCGCTGCTTCGGTGGTGGGACGGTGGGCAGTGGACCGACGCCACCCATCAGGCGGACGCCTCCGCCGGGCAGGACGGCCCCCAGGGGCCGCGGACGGGCCCGTCGCCCCAGCAGCAGCACCAGGCCGGTCCCGGGACCGGGCCGTTCTCAGGACCGTTCTCCGGGCCGGGAGCACCCGCCGGAGCGGGACCCGCGACCCCGGGATCCGCGACCCCGGGCCCCGGCGGACCCACCGGGCCGGGCCCCGTCTGGACGGGACCGGGCGGGCCGGGCGACGGCGACCCGGGACACAACGGACCGGGGCAGAGCGGAGCAGGCCAGGGCGGATCAGGGCAGGGCGGGCCGGGGCACAACGCTCCGGGTCACGGTGGCCCGGTTTCCGGCACGCCCGGTTCCTTCGGACAGGGCCCTGCCGGACAGGGCCCTGCAGGACAACGCTCCACCGGGCCGGGTCCCGTCTGGGCGGGACCCGGCGGGCCGGGGGCGTCCTCCGGGACGGGCCCCGGAGGATCTCCCCAGCCCGGTGGCGCAGGACCGTGGAATCAGCAGGCCGCCCACCAGGGCCACGCCGGCGGCCCGGGACCGCAGTGGGGCGGCCCGGCGGGCGGCACCGCGCAGATGCCGCTGCCGCCCTTCGGGGCCTACCCGGCGGGACCTCCCCCGCGTAAGAGGGGACCGCTCCCGTGGATCCTGGGCGGCGTCGGCGTGCTGGTCGTGCTCGCCCTGATCACGGGCGCCGTGATGTACGCGCTCGACGCGAATCGATCGAAGACCGCGAGCGAGCCCACCGTCGTCTACACCCCGCCCCCCGCGCCGACCCAGGAGTCCGACCCCGGGCCCAGCCTGGAGCCGTCCCCCGCCCCGTCGACCTCGGGCCGGGCGCTGCCCGAGGCGGTGGACGGGCGCGTCACCGACCCGGTGACCGGACTGTCGTACGAGGTGCCGGACGGTCCCTGGCGGGTTCCCCCCAGCGTCGGCGGCGGGCTCGGGTTCACCTGGACCAGCGGGATCGTGGCCGTCGCCCAGGAGAACTACGACGGTCAGGGCGGCGACTGGCTCGGCAACGTCCTGACCGCCGAGCTCCCCGAGCAGTACGGCTACCGGGGCACCGGCGGCCTGCGCTCGACCGCCGCGACGCTGCTGCAGATCATGGAACCGGCCTTCTACACCCCCGAGCACACCCGGAAGATCATCGAGGACAAGGCGATCAAGGTCGACGGCAAGGACGCCTGGCTCCTGGTCTTCGATCTCGACTTCTCCAGGCAGTCCGAGGCCAGCGACTGGAAGTGGAAGCGCGAGCGGGGGGCGTTCGTCATCGTCGACCGGGGTGAGAACCAGCGTCCGGCGCTCGCCTACATCTCCGTACCGGACAATCTCGACACCTCGGTCGTCGACCAGGTGATCAAGTCGTTCAAGATGTCGTGAGAGTGGGGACTACCCTGAGGGCTATGAGTGACCTGCTGGTCTGGATCGACTGTGAGATGACCGGGCTCGACCTCGGCCGAGACGCGCTCGTCGAGGTGGCCTGCGTGGTCACCGACGGCGAGCTCAACCAGCTCGACGAGGGGGTGGACGTGGTCATCAAGCCCCCGCCCGAGTCCATCGAGCAGATGTCGGACGTGGTGCGGGAGATGCACACCGCCTCCGGCCTGCTGGAGGCGCTGGGGAGCGGGGTCACGCTGGCCGAGGCCGAGTCCCTGGTGCTGGAGTACATCAGGGGCCACATCAAGGAGGCGAAGAAGGCCCCGCTCTGCGGGAACTCCATCTCGACGGACCGTTCCTTCCTCTCCCGCGACATGCCGGCGGTGGACGCGTTCCTGCACTACCGGATGATCGACGTCTCCTCGGTGAAGGAGCTGGCCCGGCGCTGGTACCCCCGGGTCTACTTCGCCTCGCCCGAGAAGCAGGGCGGCCACCGGGCGCTGGCGGACATCGTCGAGAGCATCAGGGAGATGCGCTACTACCGCGCGGCGGTCTTCGTGCCCCAGCCGGGTCCGGACTCGGCCACCGCCCGGCGGCTGGCCGAGGACGTGTCCGGCGGCGGTTCCTGAACGGTTCGTGAGAAACCAGGTACGAAACGACTCTCAAAGACCGCTACACTTTTCATGTGCTGCCACGGCGGCGATGGTGGGTGTAGCTCAGTTGGCAGAGCGCTAGGTTGTGGTCCTAGATGCCGGGGGTTCAAGTCCCCTCACTCACCCCATGAGAACGGCCGGTCCCCAGGGACCGGCCGTTCTGTATTTCCCAGTCCTCACATATCCCCTAAAAGTGGATGTTACGGGTTATGCTCGCTCCTATTGCCTCGCCGTAAGACCGGGGGTTTCGGCGACCTGACCGCGTTCGCAGCCACGGAGGCCGGATGAGAGTCGACGATGCTCCGTTCGACGCAGGACCCAGCGTCACCGTCGACGCGGGCCCCGGCGGCGCGGCGTGTTTGAGCAGGCGTGAGGCCGAGGTCATGGAACTGATCGCGACGGGACGCTCCAACGGGCAGATCGCCCAGCACCTTTTCCTCAGCGAGAAGACCGTGAAGAACCATGTGAACCGCATATACGCCAAACTCGGCGCCGATTCGCGGGGCACCGCGATCGACCTGTGGCGGAAGAGGAACGCGGGCGAGGAGCCGCTGCCCTACTGACGGGGACCGGCTCGCGGGAGCCTAGGCCGGGACCCTGCGGTGGGAGACCTCCAGGGCGTGGGCGATGGCGGACGTGCCCTCGCGCAGCTCCCCGGAGGTGATCGAGAGCGCGGGCCGCAGCCGCACCGACCGTTCGCCGCAGGGCAGGACCAGCACCCCCTCCTCGTTCCTGAGCCGGGCCACCAGCAGGTCGCGCCCGTCGGCGTCCGGCAGGTCGAAGGCGCACATCAGACCGCGCCCGCGGGCGTTCTCCACCACGCCGGGGAAGCGCGCCTGGATCTCCCGCAGCATGCCGAGCAGCTCGGCGCCGAGCCTGCCCGCGCGCGGGATCAGGCCGTCGCGCTCGATGATCTCCAGCAGCCTGCGGGAGCGGACCATGTCCACCAGCCCGCCGCCCCAGGTGGAGTTGATCCGGCCGCTGGTCTCGAACACGTTCCCGGGCACCTCGTCGACCCTGCGGCCCGCCATGATCCCGCCCAGCTGGACCTTCTTGCCGAAGGCCACCACGTCGGGCCGCAGCCCCAGTTGCTGGTACGCCCACGGGGTGCCGGTGGTCCCGCCGCCGGTCTGCACCTCGTCCAGGACGAACAGGGCGTCGTGCTCGTGACACAGCCGCTCCATCGCCCGCAGGAACTCCGCCCGCATGTGGTTGTCGCCCCCCTCGCCCTGGACGGGTTCGGCGATGAAGCAGGCGATGTCGTGGGGGTGGCGCTCGAAGGCCGCCCGCGCCGCGGCCAGCGACCTCTCCTCGGCGGCCTCGACGTCACCGAGGTGGACGGCGGGCACCTCGATCCTGGGCCAGTCGAACGCCGGGAACCGGTCGGTCTTGACCGGGTCGGTGTTGGTCAGCGAGAGCGTGTAGCCGCTGCGCCCGTGGAAGGCCCGGGTGAGATGGAGCACCCTGGTGCCGAGTTCGCGCGGATGTCCCCGCGACTCGTTCAGGCGGCTCTTCCAGTCGAAGGCGCACTTCAGCGCGTTCTCCACGGCGAGGGCGCCGCCCTCCACGAAGAACAGGTGCGGCAGCTCGGGGTCGCCGAGGACGCGGGCGAAGGTCTCGGCGAAGTCGGCGAGGTGGACGGTGTAGAGGTCGGAGTTGGCGGGCTTGTTGGCCGCGACCCTGCCGAGCAGCGCCAGGAACTCCGGATCGTCGTCGAACGGGTTCACCCCGAGCGGGGCGGAGGCGAAGAAGCTGTAGAAGTCCAGGTAGGCCCGGCCGGTACGGGCGTCGACGAGCCGCGAACCGCGGCTCCGGTCGAGATCCAGCACCAGGCGGTAGCCGTCGACGAGCAGATGACGGGCCAGGCGGTCGTGCACGTCCATGTCCCCTCCAGGGTCCCAGAAAGACGATCCCCCGCTTCTTTGACATGTACCCGGAGACATTACGGTTCCGAACCGCCTGAGACGAAGATTATCCGGCTACCACCCGAAACCCGCTCGGCTCCCGCCGGAACCCGCCCACTCCCGCTTGGCGTCCTCGTGACACCCGCCCGGCGCCGGCCGGCCCCCCGAGGCCCACGACACCCGGCCCTCGCGGGCTCGTACGCCCGATGGCCCTCGCGGCTCACACCGCCGCGTAGACGACCAGCGAGACGCCCGCGTACTGCACCAGGTAGGCCGCGACGGTGAAGGCGTGGAAGACCTCGTGGAAGCCGAACCAGCGGGGGGAGGGATCCGGGCGGCGCATGCCGTACACGATGCCGCCCGCCGTGTAGAACACCCCGCCGACGAAGATCAGGACCACCGCGACGATCCCGGCGCCCGCCACCAGCTGGGGGAGCACGAAGACGGCCGTCCAGCCGAGGCCGATGTAGAGCGCGGTCGAGAGCCAGCGGGGGGCGCCGGTCCACAGCACGCGGAAGAGCACCCCGGCGACGGCCCCGGCCCAGACCACGGCGAGCACCACCGTCGAGACGGGCCCGTCCAGGGCGAGCAGCGCGAACGGCGTGTAGGTGCCCGCGATGATCAGGTAGATGTTGGCGTGGTCGAGGCGGCGGAGCACCTCCTCCAGGCGCGGCGAGAGCGTCCCCCGGTGGTAGGTGGCCGAGATCCCGAAGAGCAGGCCGGAGGTGATCGCGTAGATCGCGGCGGCCAGCCTGGCCTCCAGGGTGGGCCCCAGCGCGACGAGGACGAAGCCCGCGACGAGCGCCAGGGGCAGCGCCCCGGCGTGCAGCCAGCCGCGGAGAAGGGGCTTGACGGACTCGGCGGGAGCGAGCCCTTCCGTGATGGTGGCCATGAACCTACGGTAGCGTAAGTTACGTGATCGTAGGTTGTGATCTGCCCGACACCGTCTCCGTCCACCCGCACACGGGCATACGGTTTCCTCGGTGACCCCCCGGACATCTCACGATCACCGGGGCACACAGGACGAGAGGAACGAACGATGGCCGGACGGGAAGCGCGGCAGCCGATGCCGGGACGGTACCCGGTGACGTTCGGCGAGGTCGACCTGTTGCAGGATCTCGACCGGCCCGCGGGCTGGGTGATCTCCAAGGACGGCGTGCCCCAGTCCTACGTCGATCTCGACGACGCCACCTACCTCGACTTCGAGTACGTCCGGCTGATGGCCGACGTGATCGACCTGCTGGACGAGGGCCCGCTGGACGTCGTGCACGTGGGCGGCTGCGCCTGCACCCTGCCCCGCTACGTCGCGGCCACCCGGCCCGGGTCCCGGCAGGTGGTCGCGGAGCCGGACGCCGGGCTCGTCCAGCTCGTCCGCGACCAGCTCAGGCTCAAGTCGGTGCCCCGGCTCAAGGTCAGGATCCTCGACGGCCGCACCGCCACCGCCGGCCTGGAGGACGACTTCGCCGACCTGCTCGTGCTGGACGCCTTCAGCGGTGCCACGATGCCGATCGAGCTGGCCACCTCCGAGTACATGGCAGACGTCTCCCGCGTCCTGCGCCCGGCCGGCACCGTGCTGATCAACGTCGCCGACGGCAAGGGGCTGGCCTTCACCCGCCGGGTGCTGGCCACCGTACGCGGCACGTTCCCGCAGGTGGTGCTGCTCGCCGAACCCGGCGTGCTGCGCGGACGCCGTTTCGGCAACCTCATCGTCGCCGCCTCCCGCGTCCCGCTGCCCGTCTCCGATCTGACCCGCAGGGCCGCGGGAGGGCTCACGCAGGCCCGCTGCGTGCACGGCGAGGACGTCGTCCGGTTCATCGCCGGAGCCCGGCCGCTGAACGACGGCGACGCCGTGCTCATCCCTGTCCCCCCGCCCGCGGTCTTCGGCTGACGGGACGGGTGTTCTCCGGCCGGGATCGCCTTCGCCGGAGGGGATCCCTGCCCCGCCCCGGGGCCGCGCGGAGACGCGCCTGGTTTCGGAGCGAGGTCGGCGGGGAGGTGATCGCGACGCAGGAGGACATCCGAAGGAGCACTTTATGCGGTTACCGTCCCGACCGAAGCGCCTGCCGGCCCTCGCCGTCGCCGCCGTCATCCCGGTGACGGTCCTGCCCGCGAGCCCGCCCGCGAGCGCCGCCTCCGTGACGGCCCCGCCCACCGGGACCGCACCCGCCCCGGCCGCGGCCGGCGTGGTCGTGCCCGGCACCGCCCTGCCCGGCACGGTTCTGCCCGGCACGGTCCTGCCCGGCACGGTCCTGCCCGGCACGGTCCTGCCCGGCACGGTTCTGCCCGGCACGGTCCTGTCCGGTGCGGTCGTACCCGGTGCGGTCCTGTCCGGTGCGGTCGTACCCGGTGCGGTCCTGTCCGGTGCGGTCGTGCCGTCGGCGACGGCCGGTGCCGAACCGGAGATCCCCGCCAGTCCGGCCGGCCGGCAGCTGCGCTGGCTGCTCGGCGCGACGAACCGGGCACCCCTGACCGAGAACGAGCTGCGGGAGCACTTCAGCGCCGGTTACCTGTCGTCGCTGACCGTCGACGGCGTCAACGCCCTCCTCAGGGCGGCGAAGGGACTGCGCCTGGAGAAGCTGACCCGGATCACGCCGTCGGCGCTGGCCGGGACCGGGAAGATCGGCAAGCGGGAGTTCGTCGTCCAGATCGGCGTGGACGGTGACGGGAACATCAACCTGACCGGGGTGACCCCTCCGGAGGCCCCCGCGCCCGCCCCGCCCCGTACGTGGAAGCGGCTCGACGCCCGGCTCGGCGAGGTCGCCCCGCGGACCGGGTTCCTGGCGGCCGGGATCGACTCCCGGGGCAGGTGCGACGTCGCGCACGCCGTGGCGCCGGACACGGTCCGGCCACTGGGATCGATCTTCAAGCTGTACGTGCTGGGCGCCGTGGCCGAGAGGATCCGTGACGGCCGGCTGAGCTGGAACACCAGGATCACGATCGCACCCGAGCTCAAGAGCCTGGGCGAGGACGGGCTCACCACCCGCCCGGACGGCACCACCACCACGGTCGGCGAGGCCGCCGAGCTGATGATCTCGATCAGCGACAACACCGCCACCGACCTGCTCGTCCACACCGTGGGCCGCGAGGCCGTGGAGGCCACCGTACGGCGCTGGTCGGGTCACGCCGGGCGGAACACCCCCTTCCTCACCACGCGCGAGGCGTTCCTGCTCAAGGGCGCCCGGCACCCCGAACAGGCCCGCGACTACCTGAAGCTGGACACCGCGGGCCGGCGCGCCTATCTGAGGGACACGGTCGCCGGGCAGTCGCTCTCGGACATCACGCTCTGGGACGGGCCGAGGGAGATCGACAGGCTGGAGTGGTTCGGCTCGCCCCGCGACGTCTGCCGCGCCTACGCCGGCCTGCTCCGGTTCGAGGACGGGCGGGTCGGGAAGATCATGTCGGCCGGCGACGCCGGGCTGAAGCTCTCCCGCCAGAAGTGGCCCGCGGTCTGGGCCAAGGGCGGTTCCGAGACGGGCGTGCTGAACCTGTCGTACGCGGCCCGCTCGGCGCGGGGGAAGACCTACGTCGTCACCGTGTTCGCCTCGAACCCCGATGCCGCGCTGGACGAGCGGGCGATCGCCCCCGAGCTGATCTCGCTGAGCCGGGGCGGCTTCGCCCTGGCCGACGAGTAGCGCTCCGCCGACGGGCACCCCGGGGCCCCGCACCGGCCGACCGGCACACCCCGCCCCTGCCCCCTGCCTCCCCGCCCCCCTGTACCTCCGCACCCCCGCTCATCGCGATCGTCGACAGAAGCCGTGGCGCTCACCGTCGCCACGGCTTCTCTCGCGATGGAATAGTTGAATCATCAACCGAGTTGTCACCGGCGAACATCGGAGGAAGGAATCCAAGATGCCTGCCGTGACCGTAGAGAACCCGCTGACCCTGCCCCGCCTGCCGCAGCCGCTCACCACGGGCCGCGAGCGCCAGGTGCTGGCCGTGACCACCGCCCCGAGCGGATTCGAGGGAGAGGGCTTCCCGGTCCGCAAGGCACTGGCGACGATCAAGCCCCAGTATCTCGACCCGTTCATCATGATGGACCAGATGGGTGAGGTCGACTACGCGCCGGGTGAGCCCAAGGGCACCCCCTGGCACCCGCACCGGGGCTTCGAGACCGTCACCTACATGATCGACGGCGTGATGGACCACGCCGACTCGCACGGAGGCGGAGGCACGATCTCCGACGGCGACACCCAGTGGATGACGGCCGGTGGCGGCATTTTGCACCGGGAGGCTCCCCCGGAGTGGCTGGTCGACAAGGGCGGCCTGTTCCACGGGATCCAGCTCTGGGTCAACCTGCCGGGCCGCGAGAAGATGGTCGCGCCCGCCTACCAGGACATCGGCCGGAGCAACGTGGTCCTGCTCAGCAGTCACGACGGCGGGGCGCTGGTCCGTCTGATCGCCGGCGAGGTCGCCGGATTCACCGGCCCCGGCTCCACCAGGACGCCGATCACCCTGCTGCACGCCTCGCTCAGCCCCGGTTCCCGGCTGACGCTCCCCTGGAGCAAGGACTTCAACGCACTCGCGTACGTCCTGTCCGGCCGCGGCACCGTAGGCGCCGACCGGCAGCCGATCGAGTCGGGACAGCTCGCCGTCTTCGAGGGCTTCGGCACCCTTCCGGGACTGGGCACCGACGGGGAGAGCGTCACGATCGCCGCGGCGGGCACGCAGGAGAGCCGCAGCCCCAACCTGGAGGTCATCATGCTCGGCGGCCGGCCGATCGGCGAGCCGGTCGCGCACTACGGGCCGTTCGTGATGAACACCCAGGAGGAGCTCGTCAAGGCGTTCGAGGACTACCAGGCGGGCCGCCTCGGCACCATCCCCGCCGGGCACGCCTGAACCCCGGGCACCGGAGACCCGGCACCGCTCCGGTGCCGGGTCTCAGCGTTGAACGAGACTGACGCAGGCGACCCGGGGGCCCGCGCTTCCGGCCTCGGTGCCCGCCGTGCGGGTCGGCTCGGAGTGGATCACCAGTGATCCGGGCGGCTTTCCTGGGCTGAACGCCCAGTCCTGGGTGCTGGTGGCGGTGGCTTCACCGCGGGCGTCGGTGGTGAAGTCGAGCCAGACCTCGTTCTCGGCGCTCGCGTGGGCGGCGGTGTGGGTGTGGGCGCTGCGGTAGTGCGGCCCGGCGTCGTCCGGCTTGAGGCCGCACGGATTGACGTGCAGGTGCACCCCGTACGTACGCGCCGGAAGCATGCCCTTGACGGTGACCGTCGAGGTGGAGAGCACCGACCCGGACTCCGCCGTGACCATGGCCTCGGCGCCCGGCGGCACCAGTGCGGTGTCGTAGACGATCGCGGAGGCCCGTGGCGCGGGGGCGACGAGCGTGCCGCCCCCGGCGAGGCGGAGCCCGGCACCGGTCACACCGCCGGCCCCTCCGCTGGGACCGGCGCTCGGACTGTGTCCGGCCGAGTGCTGCGCGACGACCTGATCACCGCAGCCCGCGCAGAGCAGGACGGCGGCGACGACGAGAACTCCCAGGGTGCGCATGCACGATCTCCCTGACCGGGTCGATGAAGAACAGCGCCCACCATAACCGTGATCGTTCGATCACGCAGGGTGTTGGCCGTTCCCGGCCACCCGCCTCGACGGGCGGCCGGTCAGGTCAGGTCGGGTCAGGTCGGGTCAGTGGCCGTAGCCCTCGGCGACGATGACCTTGGCCATCTCCGCGTACCCTGCGGGATCGTCGGGGGCGACCGTGGCCAGACCGTCGACGTAGCGGTTGAACATGCAGAACGCCGCCGCGATGAGCACGGTGTCGTGGATCTCGACGTCGGTGGCGCCCTCCGCCCTGGCGGCCTCGACGTGCTTGTCGGAGACCTCCTGCCCGCTCTGCTGCACGGCCGCCGCGATGCCCAGCAGGGCCTTCATCTTCGCCGGGATCGGCGCGCCGTCCGGATCCGCGCGCACCTGCTCGACCAGCGTCATCCCCTCGGGCAACTGTGCGGCGGCGAACGCCGCGTGGGAGGAGAAGCAGAACCGGCAGCTGTTCAGCGACGACACGTACGCCGCGATCAGCTCGCGTTCCCCGCGCGACAGGGTGCTGTCGCCGCGCAGCAGGACCTCCGCGAGCTGGTTGAGCGGCTGCGCCGTCTCCGGGCGGAACCGGAAGAGACCGATGATCCCGGGCTCGTCGGAGGGGAGGGCGATGTGGGGCATGGGTGCTCCCTGTGCTGAGGGCCGGAGAAGGAGAGGGTTCTCGTTCGTCCTTCACGAGGGGGGATCTCGTGAACGCCTTCATCGTTCGCGTGTCCCAGCCCGTCCGTCAATGGCATCTCTTGTCACCTTTGCCCCACCCGTCCCGTGAAGGTCTCCGTCCGGCCTTCCTTCTCTGCGGGAGACTCCCGGCCCCTCCTGTGCGGGAGACTCCCGGCCCTCCTGTGCAGGAGACTCCCGACCCTTCTACGCGGGAGACTCCCGGCTCAGGCGTGGGAGGCGGCTATCTCGTCGATGCGGGCGGCCAGCGTGAAGTCCAGCTCGGTCAGCCCCCCGGCGTCGTGCGTGCTCAGCACCAGGTTCAGGGTGCGCCAGCGGATGTCGATGTCGGGGTGGTGGTTGAGCTTCTCGGCCTCGACCGCGATCTCGTCCACGATGCGGATCGCGGTCGGGAAGTCGGCCGCGGTCACCGTACGGCGGATCTCGTCACCCTCGCGCCGCCACTCGGGCAGACCGGTGAGCCTGTCGCGCACCGCGGAGTCGTCAAGCAGATTCATCGTGACAGGAGATCATGCCCCCGGCCGGAACGCCAAGCCGGGGCGGGCTCCCGGCGCGCCGGGCCATGGCCAGGACGCCCCGGGCCATCGAGGTGGCGTGGCTGGCCCGGCCGAGAAGGGGCTCCAGCTCGGGCAGCAGGTCGGGCAGCCGGGCGAGGCTCCAGGCGTGCCAGTCCGACAGGCGGGTGCCGCCGCCGTCCGGGTCCTCGGCGCGGTAGGCGGCCAGGACCGGGCACTCCCGGTCGATGCGGAGCAGCCATCCCTCGATGTCGGCGTTGAGCGCGGCGATCCGGGAGGGGGCCGCGTGCAGCCAGCCGTCGTCGTCGATCCGGTCGGAGTCACCGGCGGCCGGGTAGGAACGGACCAGCGCGCCGTGCAGGGACAGGCCGCTGGAGACCATCAGCTGGCGTCCCTCGCACCAGTCGAGCGCCCCGCGCAGCGGGGCCGGGACGGCCTCGGCGATGGCCGCCCGCTGGGACGAGGTGGGTTCCCGGGCGAAGCGCACGTGGACCTCCGCCCACATGTAGTAGCCCGCCTCGCCCGCGCCGAAGAACGGGAAGGGGAAGTCCTGGTCGTGATGGGCCATGGTTCGGATGCTCCGCGGGAAGGGGACGGGAGTCGTTCGTGCCTATGAACGACTCCCGGCGCCCGTCCGGGGATTACCGGGCGGGACGAATGATTTGACCGGATCCGGTCATCCGAAGGTTCGCCGGACGTCCGTCCGGCACCCCGTCCGGCACCCCGTCCGGCACCCCGTCCGGCACCCCGTCCGACGACCGACGCGAGAGCCGACGTGACGGCTCACTTGACGGCGCCGGAGGTGAGGCCCGACTGGATCTGGCGCTGGAAGATGATGTAGACGATCATCACGGGCACGATGGCCATGCTCAGCGCCGCGAACAGGCCCGGCCAGTCGGCCTCGTACCCGGCGTTGGTGGAGATGTTGGCGACGCCCTGGGTGATGAGCCACTTGTCCTCGACGTTGCCGGTGAGCAGCACGATCGGCAGCAGGTACTGGTTCCACTGACCCAGGATGTTGAAGATCGTGATGCTGATCAGGCCGGGCTTGGCCATCGGCACCATGATCTGGAAGAACGTCCGGGTGTGCGAGCAGCCGTCCATCATCGCCGCCTCGGCCACCGAGGTCGGCAGGGTCTTGAAGAACGCCGACAGGAAGAAGACCGTGAACGGCAGCGAGTAGGCGATGTAGACCAGGATCACGCCGAGGTGGGTGTCGAGCAGGCCGAGGTTCTTCACCACGAAGAACAGCGGGACCAGCGCGAGGAAGACCGGGAACGTCATCCCCGACACGAACAGGAAGTAGATCAGCCTGTTGCCGGGGAAGGTGTAGCGCGCCAGCACGTACGCCGCCATCGAGCCCAGCAGCATGGTGCCGGCCGTGGCGCACGCGACCACGAAGACGGTGTTCAGCATGTACTGCCCGACGTGGGCCTTCTCCCACGCCCGCCCGAAGGCGTCCCAGCCGAACGAGGCCGGCAGCGTGATCGCGTCCCCGAAGATCTCGGTGTTGGTCTTGAAGGAGGACAGGAACGTCCACAGGATCGGGCCGACGATCAGGATCGCCCAGACGAGCAGTGCCAGGTGGGAGAGCACCCCGAAGGCGCCGATCGGGTTCTTCCCGCGGCGCTTCACGTGCGCGGGCGTGGCGGGCTTGTGAGCGGTGTCCGTGGCCATCAGAACTCGATCCTCTCGCGCCGGGTCACGCGCAGGGTGAGGGCGGCGAACGTGATGGTCAGGAAGAACAGCGCCACGCCCATCGCCGAGGCGTAGCCGAACTTGGAGAAGTTGAACGCGGTGCGCCAGATCTCCATCGGCAGCACCGTGGTGGAGTTGTCCGGCCCGCCGCGGTCCACCGAGAGGACCTGGACCAGGGCGAACGCGTCGAAGGCGGCGATGCCGAGGTAGACCCAGGCGACCTGCATGGTGTCCCACAGCAGCGGGAGCGTGATCCTGAAGAACAGGGTGAACCGGCCGGCGCCGTCCAGCGCGGCGGCCTCGAACACGTCGGTGGGGATCGAGGCCATGCCGGCCGAGAACAGCACCACGTAGAAGCCGACCGCCTGCCAGACCATCACCCCGATGATCGACAGCAGGGCGATGTCCGGGTCGATGAGCCAGCCGACCGGGTCGACGCCGACCTTGCCGAGCAGGCTGTTGAGCACGCCGGTCCCGTCCGGGCGGTAGATCGCCTGGAAGAGCACGCCGACGATGGCCACGGCCAGGACCTGGGGCAGGAAGAAGATCACACGGTAGACCTTCGAGCCCCAGATCCCGGTCATCCGGCCGCCGCGCTGCCCGCCGCCCAGGTTCAGCAGGAAGGAGAAGAACAGCGCGATCACAAGCGTGGCCAGCGGCATGACAAGCAGCAGAACACCGTGGTGACGCACCGCGGCCCAGAAGACCTCGTCATCGAGGAGCCTGGTGAAGTTCTCCAGGCCGATGAACCGGGGGTTCGCCGAGACGCCCTTCCAGTCGGTCAGCGAGATGTAGAAAGCCTGGACGTACGGGCTGACCACGAAGACCACGTAGAGGAGGACGGGCGCGGCGAGAAAGCCGACGATGAACGGGTACCTGCCCTGCCGCATCGCGGGCTACCCCGCCCGCTTCTGCTTGGTGATGGAGGAGTCGGCCTTGGTCTTGTCGGCGGCCTTCTGCACCTTCTCGCAGAACTCGTCGGCGGAGATGCGGCCGAACATCAGGGCGTTGGTCTGCTTGCGCAGCTCGGTCTCGAACTCCTTGTACCAGTTCTCGAAGCTGCTGAAGGTGACGATGTTCTGCCCGGCGGCGGTCTGCGCGGCGTTGACGCTCGCGTTGCCGGGGGTCAGCTCCATACCGTCGGCGGCACCGGTCACGACGGTGATGTTGCCCGACTTCTGGGTGAAGCCCTTGGCGCCCTCCTTGGAGAGCATGATGCGCAGGTACTCCAGGCCGCCCCGGGGGTTCTTGGCCTTGGACGGGACGATGTAGGCCTCGCCGGCGGCGGCGCGGATGGCCTCGAACGGCATCTTGTCGGCCGCGGTGACACTGGGGGTGGGCGTCAGCGCGTACGTGAACTCCGCGGGCGTCTGCCCCTTCTGCTCGTTCTCCAGCCAGGAGCCCGACGGGTACAGCGCGACCTTGCCCTGGTTCTGGCGGAGCTGAACCTCGGTGTGGATCAGGCCCTCGAAGGACTTGTCCATGTGCTTGCCGATCTCGGCCCAGGCGGCGGCGGACTGCTTCATGGCGTCGCGCTGCCAGACGCCGTCGACGAGGTTGTCGACGTCGACGAGGATCTGGTTGCCCTCGATCTTCGCGGCGGAGATGAGGATCATCCAGTACGCGTAGTAGGCGGCGTTCTTGCCGGCGTACGCGAACGGGGTGATGCCGGCGGCCTTGACCGTCTCGGCGAAGGTCTTGAACTCGTCGAAGGTCTTCGGCGGCGTCCAGCCCTTCTCCTCGAAGAGCGTGGCGTCGTACCAGAGGCCGTAGGTGGAGAGCACGTAGTTCATCAGGTACGGCTTGCCGTCGATGAGGCCGGACTCGACGGTGCCCGGCGAGACCGTGTCGCGCACCTTCTTGCTCGGGTCGTCGATCGAGGGGGCGTCCCAGAGCTCGGTGAGCTCCAGGAGCTGGCCCTCCTTCTGCAAGGAGCCGTTGTCGATCAGGTCGGTGCCGGAGTTGGCGATCATGTCGGGGACGTCGCCGCCGGCGAACCGGGGCTGCAGGGTCTGCGAGATCTGCTGGGTGGCGACGTGCTTGATCTGCGCCTCGGGGAACGCCTTCTTGTACAGCGGTTCGTGGACCTCGACGGCGTAGCTGTCACCGAGCCCGCCCTTGAAGATCACGACTTCCAGGGGCCCGTTCGCCGGGACGCCGAACGGGTTCTTCGCCGAGACCGCACCGCCCGCGGAGGCGGCCGGCGCGGCGCTGGAGGCGGGAGCCGCGCCACCGCCGGTGGCGCAGGCGGTGAGCAGCCCGGCGCCGGGGCCGGCGATCAGGGCGCTCATGCCGATCCGGCGGAGCATCTGCCGCCGGGTGATGTCTCCGGGCGTACCGGCCGAATGAGCCATGCGACCCTCCTGAACGGGGGATGAATTAGGAAAGTTTCCTAAACGTTTGCCCGAAGGTACGTACCCCTGAGTCCACCGTCAAGGGTCCCCGGCCGGTCTAGACCGAGCCGTGATGTCCCCGCGACCTATCCGGTAACCGTCGGGCGCCCAGAGGGCACGATCTCCTGACATAACAGCCCACGACGACCGATATTCTCCCGGTGACCGTTGACGTACGCAGGTCAGAGAGGTATAGGAGTCGTGTGCTCCGGCCGCCGAGGGGCGGCGGCCGGTCTAGACCAGATAATGCGGGTTTGCCGCCTGGTACCGCAAGCCCCTACTTTTGGGGCATGTTGCTGGCCGAGCAGCGCCGCCTGCTGTGTGAGTACGGCCACCGCGCCGCCGCGGCCGGTCTCGTGGTCGGGACCGCGGGAAATCTCAGCGTCCGCGCGGGCGATCTGGTGGCGGTGACGCCGAGCGGCGTCCCCCTGGACCGGCTGGAGCCGGACGCCTGCCCCGTCGTCGACGTCGGGGGGCACCTCGTCGACGGCGACCTGTCCCCCTCCTCCGAGACCCCCATGCACCTGGCGGTCTACGCGGCCACCGGCGCCGGTGCCGTGGTGCACACCCACTCGGTCTTCGGCACCGTGGTCGCCACCACCATGAGCGAGCTGCCGCCGGTCCACTACAACGCCCTGCTGCTCGGCGGGACCGTCCGCGTCGCCGGCTACGCCACCTACGGCACCCCCGAGCTGGCCGCCTCCGTACGGGAGGCGCTGGCCGGGAAGCGCGCCGCGCTGATGGCCAACCACGGCGGGGTCACGATCGGCGACGACCTGGACGGGGCCTACGAGGCGACCCGGCTGCTGGAGTGGCTGTGCGAGGTCTACGTGCGGGCGAAGGCCGTCGGCGAGCCCCGCGTGCTCACCGAGGAGCAGCTCGCCGACGTGGTCCGGCGCGCCTTCGACCCTCCCACCTTCCCCCGTCGCGAGGACTGACCCGATGCCCCTGCAGCTCACCGGCGCCCCGAGCGATCCGGACCTCCTCCGCCTGCCCTGGGACGTCCCGCTGGAGAGGTGGCCCGAGCACCGCCTGGTCTCCCTGCCGCGCGGCATCTCCCGCCACGTGGTGCGTTTCACCCGGCTCTCGGGCAGGGTGTACGCGATCAAGGAGATCAGCGAGTACTACGCCAAGCGCGAGTACCGCCTGCTGTGGGACCTGTCCAGGATGGACACCCCCTCCGTCGAGCCGGTGGCCGTGGTCACCGGGCGGGCCGACGCCTCGGGCGAGCCGCTCGACTCGGCGCTCATCACCGAGCACCTGCAGTTCTCCCTGCCCTACCGCGCGGTCATGTCCGGGACCGTGCGGCCCGAGACGCTCAACCGGCTGCTCGACGCCCTGGCCGTGCTGCTGGTGCGGCTGCACATCAGCGGCTTCTACTGGGGCGACTGCTCGCTGTCGAACATCCTGTTCCGCCGGGACGCGGGCTCGTTCGCCGCCTACCTCGTCGACGCCGAGACCGGCGAGCTGCACCCGATGATCAGCGAGGGTCAGCGGCTGTACGACATCGAGGTGGCGCACACCAACATCTTCGGCGAGATGCTCGACCTGGAGGCGGGCGGGCTGCTGCACCCCACCATCGACCCCGAGCGGGTCGCCGACTCCATCTGCGAGCGTTACCACCGCCTGTGGGGCGAGCTGACCTCCGACGACATCATCGAGGAGGTCGACTGGCACATGATCGACCAGCGGATCCGCCGGTTGAACTCGCTGGGCTTCGACGTCGCCGAGATGATGGTCCGCCGCAAGGCCGGGACGGGGCGCCTGATCGTCCGGCCCAAGGTCGTGGACGCCGGCCACCACCAGCGCAGGCTGCTGCGCCTCACCGGCCTGGACGTGGAGGAGAACCAGGCCAGGCGGCTGCTGAACGACCTGGACTCCTTCCGGGTCTCGGTCGGCCTGCGTCACGAGGACGAGGCGATCGTGGCCCACCGCTGGCTGGCCGAGGTCTTCCAGCCCACGGTGCAGGCCGTCCCGCAGGAGATGCGGGGCAAGCTGGAGCCGGCGCAGTTCTTCCACGAGGTGCTCGACCACCGCTGGTACATGTCGGAGGAGGCCGGGGCCGACGTCGGCCTGCCCGCCGCGGTGGATTCTTACGTGAAGAACATTCTTGTCTTCAAGCCGGACGAGAAGGCGCTCATCACCGGCGATTCGGAGGAATGATTCTACCCGGGGTACGTCTTTTCCCACCCGGTTAATGAATCGTATGCCTTTTCCGGCCAAATCCAGCAATGGGCCGGAGTATTCCGCCGCCTTTCCCTACGCTGTCCGGACGACGCATGACATCACCGGCGAGGGAGATCGCGTGCTCGGAATCGAAGACTGCCTGACCGAGGTAATGGCCATCCCCGGCGCCCTGGACGCGATCCTCATCGACCAGACCAGCGGGACGGCCGTGGCGGCCGGCGGCGCGAGCGGCCCCACCGGCGTGGACGACCTGGAGAGGTCGGCCGCCGGCCTGAACGAGACCCTGCGCGCGACCCTGGACGGGCTCGCCGTCGTCTCCCCTGGCGGCACGGTGCGGATCGACGACATGATGGTCACCACCGACGGCGGCCACCACGTGCTGAGGCCGCTGGAGACGCCCTTCGACGGACCGCTCGTCATCTACGTCAGGCTCGACCGGGAACGCTCGAACCTGGCGCTGGCCCGTCACCGGCTCCAGGTGCTCTCCGGCCGCCTGACATCGACGTGACCCCGTGCCGAGCGTCGAGAGCGTCGCCGGCGTCCTCACCGGGCTCGCCGCCGACCGCGCCACCGGCTCGCTCCGCCTCGGCCGGGCGGGCGTCCTCTACCTCACCGGCGGGCGGGTCACCTACGCCCAGAGCACGGCGGCCCCCCGGCTGGAGGACCTGCTCGTCGCCGGCCTCGGAGTCCCCGCCGGGCTCCTGCGGCAGCTCAGGCGCGCCACCGGCGAGGAGCCCGTCGAGAACAGCGACTCCGGGGAGAGCGGGGAGTCCGGGGAGGGCGGGGACGGAGAGCGGCGGGCCCGCGGGCCGCTGCTCTCCGGTGGCGAGCGGCTGGTCGCCACCGGCCTGCTGACCAGGGGCGAGCTGGAGTTCTGCGTGCTGAGCGCGGTGCTCGACGCCGCGTACTTCCTGCTGGGGGCGGCCACGGGCAGGCCCCGGTTCCGGCCCGGGGAACGGCACTGGCTCGGGCCGCAGTGGCACGTCGAGGTGACCGGCCTCCTGCGGGAGTGCGAGCGGAGGAGGGAACGGTTGGAACGGACCTGGCCGTCGGCGGAGCTGGACACGCTCCCGGTCGTGCCGCTGCGTCGCATCCGCGCCCAGCGGGTGATGCTGAGCCCGCTGCAGTGGGAGGTGCTGGTCGGCGCGGACTCCTCCGCGACCCCGGCCGAGCTGGCCCGCAGGCTGGGCCGCCCCGCCTACTCGGTACTGCTGGCCGTACGGCAGCTCGCCTCCTCGGGCCTGCTCCAGACCCCGGCCCCTCCGTCCCCGGGTTCCGCGGCTCCGGGTCCGCCCCCGGCCCCTTCCGGCGCTCCGGTCCCTTCCGGTGTTTCGGCCCCTTCCGGTGTTTCGGCCCCTTGCGGTGCTTCGGCCTCGGCCGGGGCGCCCACCGTGACCGCCGGATCCGTCGTGAGCGCCGCGCCCGGTGCGTCCGGCGCGCCGGACCCGCTGCCCAGGCGGGCCAGGGGCGCCACGGAGATCCCTGCCCCGGCGGGTTCCTTACGGACGCCGGAGTGGCTGCCCGGGGCGAACGCGGACCCGGCCGACGTGAACCTGCTCATCCGGCTCAGGAACGCATTGGAGGCACTCACGTGATCCCGGTTCGACGCCGATGAGGCTGCGGACGCCGAAGCCGATCGGAAGGAGGGTACCGGTGGAACTGCGCGAGGAGGTACGCCGCGAGATGGCGCTGCTGCGCGAGCGCATCCCCGACGTGGACGGGAGCATCGCCAGCAGCGTCGACGGCCTGACCGTGGCCAGCGACCTGAACGGCGAGACCGAGCAGATCGGCGCGCTCTCCTCGGCGTTGCTGGCCCTGAGCCGGCGGATGACGGGCATGACCGGCAAGGGCGCCTTCGAGGAGACGCTCATCTCCGGCACCAACGGCTACGCGGCCCTCTACACCGCCGGCCCCACGATCGTCCTCACCGTGCTGGCGCGTCCGGGGACCAACCTCGGGCTGCTCAGGCTGGAGGGCAGGAGGACGGCGGCCCGGCTGGCCGCCATCACCTCACACACATCGACACCCCAGTGAGCGGAGACACGAATGAGCAGCATGGACATCTCTCTCAAGGAGATGATGGCGATCGACGGTGCCATCGGCGCGGTCATCGTCGACTACGGCAGCGGGATGGCGCTGGGCGCGCTGGGCGGTTCCAAGGATCTCGACCTCCAGGTGGCCGCGGCCGGTAACACCGAGGTCGTCAAGGCCAAGATGCGGACCATGGAGTCGCTCGGTCTCAAGGACGGCATCGAGGACATCCTCATCACGCTCGGCACGCAGTACCACGTGATCCGCCCGCTCACCGGCCGGGGCGGCAAGGGACTCTTCCTCTACCTGGCCCTCGACAGGAACCGGTCCAACCTCGCGCTCGCCCGCCACACCCTCCGGAGCATCGAGGAGAAGATCGAGGTCTGACCTCCCGCGGCCTCCCGGGCCGGGGTACTGGCCGGGCGGGTGCCGACGCCGCCGGCCCGCGGTACGGCGGGCCGGCGAGGTCTCACCGCGCGGGGGCGGCGGCCTGCTCGGCGGAGCCGGTGAGGTCCTCGATCGCGTCGGCGAAGGAGGCCCAGAGCTCGCGGGGCAGGTCGTGGCCCATGCCCGGGAAGGTCAGCAGGCGTGCGCCGGGGATCGCCTCGGCCGTGGCGATCCCGCCGGAGAGCGGGACGAGCTGGTCGTCCTCGCCGTGCAGGACGAGCGCCGGGACCGTCAGCCTCGCCAGCAGCGGGGCACGGTCCTCGGAAGCCATGATCGCGGAAAGCTGCCTGGCCGTGCCCGCAGGGTCGTAGGCCCTGTCGTAGCTCAGGGCGGCGACCGCCGCGATCCGCTCGCGGTCGGCCGGGTAGCCGGGCGACCCGATGACGTCCCAGGTCGCGACGGTCCGCCGGATCGCGGCCTCGCGGTCCGGCGAGGGCGGCGACATGAGCGCCGCCATCGCGGCCTCCGTCGGGGGCGCCGCCCGCGGGCTGGGGGTGGACATGATCGAGGTGAGGCTGCGCACCCGGCGCGGGTGTCGGATCGCCAGCGACTGCGCGATCATCCCGCCCATGGAGACACCGGCCACGTGGGCCGAGTCCAGGCCGAGCGCGTCCAGCAACCCGGCGGCGTCGTCGGCCATGTCGTCCAGCAGGTAGGGGACCCGGCCGTGCGGGCCCGCTCCGGGCGCCCCCGCCTCGTTCAGGTGGGTGCTCTCACCGACGTCGCGGTTGTCGAAGCGCACCACGTGATGCCCGCGTCCGGCCAGCAGACCGCAGAACTCCTCGTCCCACTGGATCATCTGGGAACCGAGTCCCATGATCAGGAGGAGGGGTCGTCCCTCCGGTGAGCCGAAGGTGTCGTAGGCGATCTCGATGGCGTTCGCCCGGGTCCGCAGAGTCGTCATGGCACTCCTTCTGTTGAGCCTGCGAAACAGAATGCCATTCTGGAGAGAATCCGGCGCCGGCGGGTGGTCCCGGACCGGCCGGGGCGACCGGTCCACCGGACCCGGCCGTCGGAGCCGGGCACGGCCCCGGTCACGAACCCGGTAACGGACCCGGCCATGGACCGGCCGGGAAGCGGGTCGCGAGCCGGGTCACCGGACCGGGTCACCAGACGACGGCGCCCGGCTCCCGCACGGTCCATCCGGGGGCCGAGAGGGCGTCGGCCGTGACCTTGGGCTTGGCGGACGACGACGCCGGGGCGGCGCTCAGGCGCTCGGTCTCGACGGGCTTCTGCGGGCGCCCGGACTTGGCCAGCACGGTCTGGGGCGGCGCGGCCGGGTTGGCGTCCTTGCGACCCCAGGCGCCGGTGGAGAAGGCCACGGGGTGGTTCTTCCTGCCCACGCCGTCGCCCCATCGGGTGATGACGTACTCGACGTCGATGTGACCCATGCCGCCGTTGCCGTCCACGCCGAGCGTTCCGGTGTTGAACGTGCCGCCGGTCAGGTCGGCGAAGGTCTTGGCGTCGAGGTCGAGCATGATGCCCCGGTTGGAGGGCACTCCGGGACCGCGGTCGCCGACGAAGAACTTGGCCCGCTTGCCCTTGTAGAGGATGTAGCCCTCGGTGAGCAGCGGCCAGCTCGGACTGGCGATCATGCCCTTCTGCATCGGCCTGCCACTGGCCGGCAGGCCGGTGTCACCGGCGCGGCCCGAGGAGTCGTCCCAGAAGTAGGAGGCCGTGGTGGATCCGTGGAGCAGGACGGCCTCGACGCCGTCCTCGGGGCCGGCCACCGCGGGGGCGGTGGCGGCGAAGCCGGGGCTGAGGGGCGTCGCCGAGGCGACACCGGCGGAGGCCAGCACGCTCACCCCGGCGAGGGTGGCGGCGGCCAGGCGGTTTCTGCACGTGCCGAAAGAAAGACGCATGGGGGAAAGGCTCTTTCGCGAGGGAACGGGGCTACCGCGTGCGACACGCCGAAAAGGGGTGCACGGGTGATGGCGCGCTCATCGGAATGGGGACGTAACCGGATGAATCCAGTCGTTACGTAGAGCGCTACCGGGAGGTGCCGCGATCAGGCGCGGCGCGAAAGCTGTGGGGGACGGGGGGCGGGGGAAGGCTTCAGGGGGTCGGCGCGGACAGGGGGTGCACCGACGCGGTGACGCGGTCATCCATGAGGGGGTCTCCTCTCCATCTCGTCTACCGGGTTAGCTGACGGGTTCGGGCGGTGGAGTTGCCCTACCGCCGCATGTTCTCGGCGGATTCACCCCGGAAATTGGGTCCCCGGTTCCCGTGGCCCTGAGGGCTCTCGGGATTCGACGCCGGCCGATCGCTCCCTCTTGTGAAGGGCGGGTCACCGGCCGATAACAGGGGACACTACCCACCTAAACCAGACAAAGCAAAGCAAAGGCCACGAAAACCCTATAAGATCTACCTAGTTGGCAAAAAGTCCCCTAAAGCACTCAACATCTGGGTTCGCTCCAGCGCACGCCTCGTCGGCCCGCACCCCCGTGCGGCACGGGGATGCCGGGCATGCCGGGAACGGCGGACGCGGCAGGGGCACGGTAAAGGCACGGCGGGAACGGCAGGCGTGCGGCGGGGACGACCGGGACGGCACCCATGACCACGCGTGACGAGGGCGGCGGGGCCTCCGGCCCGTCCGGCGGCTCAGTCCCACCAGAACGACCAGGCGTTCCTGCCCTTGATCTGCTCGGCGTAGTCGATGAGGGTCCCCGCGCCCTGGACGATGCTGTCGGGGCAGAACGTCCAGTGCTCCGCGGCGACCTGCAGGGCGTGCTCGAAGGTCGTCGGCGGGGCCGCCACGCTGACGTCGAGGGTGTTGAACCCCATCCCCACCACCCGCACCCCGAACCTGTCCTCCCAGCTCCGCACGACGGCCGCGAGCGGGACCATCCACTCGTTGTGGTTCAGCGCGCCCTGCCAGCCCATGACGGCGAGGGCGTCGGCCCCGCGCTCGACCGCGACGAGCCCGAGCGGCGTCCTGCGCTCGGCCACCAGCCCCGCGTACCAGTCGGCGACCACCCCGGGGTCGGCGGCGGGCCTGCCGGCCGGCGCCGGGCCGGGGCACTCGGGGCCGAAGGGGTCGAGCAGTTCGAGCTGGTCGACGTGGGCCCTGGAGATCCAGTCGGACCACACCTCGGCCATGAACGCGTCCACGCGGTAGTTGTCGATCTCGGCGGCCGCGTCAGGGGCGATCTGACCTGCCGACCAGGGCTGGACGGAGTCCTCCAGCAGCACCGGCCACAATCCCGACCGCCCGTGCTCGGCCCGCAGCCGCGCCCAGTACTCCCCCGAGACCGTGACCTCGCTGAGCCAGAAGGCCGGACGGTGACGGATGGCGAGCTGAGCGTAACCGGGGTCGGGCCAGACCAGCTCACCCGGCGGCAGGTCCACCGAGAGCCTCCGGCCCTCACTCCCGCCGATCCCGTCGGCTCCGTCAGCGAACAACTGGCTCAGAACGGGCGGAAGCTTCCCCTGCTCGCAATCGTTCATCTCTACCGATCCGATCCTGACCACGGATCAATTTTGGCCTGTCAAGCACCCCGAAGGACAGTTGTGCCCTGGACCGAGCAAAAATTATCGGTACGGGACGAGCCGCGGAGCGCGGGGCCCGGCGCGTGAACCCGCCCTTCCGGCCCCGCCGGCGAAGAAGATCGGCGCCGGTCGGCCGCCGCCGGACACGGGACGTTATGCTGCACAGTGGCCGAAAGAAAGCGCTATCCACTCCCCTGACCTGGTATTCGACGTACCGGATCGTGCCGGGAGACCCGACGGGCCGCCGGGCACGGCCGGCCACCGGCCCCGCTGCGTGAGGAGCCCCCTTCCATGACCGACCTGGTCACGCTCGGCGAGAGCATGGCACTGTTCAGCGCGCGGCGCACCGGCCCGCTCAGGCACGCCCGCGACTTCGGGCTCGGCGTCGGGGGCGCGGAGTCCAACGTGGCCATCGGCGTCTCCCGCCTCGGCGGGCGCGCGGCCTGGATCGGCAGGGTGGGCGACGACGAGTTCGGAGGGCTGCTCCGCTCGACGCTGGCCGGTGAGGGCGTCGACGTGCGGGGGATGCGGGTCGACCCGGACGCGCCCACCGGGCTGATGGTCAAGAGCAGGCGCACGGCCGAGGCGGTGGACGTGCGCTACTACCGCTCGGCGAGCGCCGGTTCCCGGCTCTGCCCGGCCGACCTGGACGTCCCGATGATCCGTTCGGCCCGCGTGCTGCACGTCACCGGCATCACGCCGGCGCTGTCGGCGTCCGCCGCCGACGCGGTGCGGGCCGCGATCGCCGAGGCCCGCGACGCGGGCGTGACCGTCTCGATGGACGTCAACTACCGCCGGGCGCTGTGGGCGCCCGCCGAGGCGTCCGCCGTGCTGAAGGAGATCGTCCCGGGGGTGGACGTCGTGTTCGCGACCGAGGCCGAGGCCCGCCTGGTCGTCGAGGGCGACGACCAGCTCGCCCTGGCCCGTGCCCTGTCCGAGCTCGGCCCGCGCCACGTCCTCGTCAAGCGCGGCTCGCTGGGCGCGATGGAACTCTCCGACGGCGTCGTACGGCACGCCGAGCCGCACCGGGTCACCGAGGTCGACCCGGTGGGCGCCGGGGACGCCTTCGCGGCCGGGTGGATCGCCGAGACCCTCGCCGGGGCCGGTCCCGAGGAGCGCCTGGCCACAGCGTCGGCCGCCGGGGCATTCGCGGTCACCGCCGACGGCGACTGGGAGAGCCTGCCCCGCCGCTCCGACCTCGGCCTGCTCCGCCCGTCCGGCGACGCGGTCAGCCGCTGACGACGCCGTTTCGCTGACGACGCCGTTTCGCCGACGGCGTCGTTCTGCCGACGGCGTCGTTTCGCTGACGGCGCGGTCCGGTCGGCGGACCGTTCGACGGCTCCTGAGGCACCCCTACGGTTCGAAGATCACCAAGGGGTGCCTCCAGGACATCTCCAGCACCGTCCGGCACACCTCACCGGCCCGGGGGAAGACCGCGCTCATCAGCACGAAGTCCTCCCCCACGCTCAGCGGCTCCGACCACGGCGAGGTCGCGTAGTTCTCGGCGGTCAGGTCGGGGAAGACCGACGTCAGCTCCTCGTAGAAGGCCGCCGTCTCGGGGCTCGGCTCGCCGCAGGCGACCTCGCTCCCGCTCCGGACGAGGTAGCGGCGAAGGGCCTCGTCCGCGCTCAGCGGTTCGGCTCCGAGCCAGACTCCGAGATCGAAACTCACGCTCTGCCCCCGCCGTCCTCGTCTCCACCGCGCCTGCCCGGCCGTCGGATCCTACGTGCCCGGCAGGCGCCTGATATGCGCGACCGCGCGATTGCGCGTGCCGGTGGTTCTGTCGGTGGCGGGCCGTACCGTGACGGCATGATCATTGTCTCAGGATGGCTCCGTGTCGATCCCGACGCCCGTGACGACTACCTGAAGGGATGCGTGAGCGTGGTCGAGCAGGCCCGCGCCGCGTCCGGCTGTCTCGACTTCACGCTCGGCGCCGACCTCGTCGAGGCGGGCCGGATCAACGTCTACGAGCGGTGGGAGTCGGAGGAGACCCTGGAGGTCTTCCGGGGTTCCGGGCCGAGCGACGACCAGTCGGTGGCGATCCGCGACGCCGACGTGGCCCGCTACCAGATCTCCGAGGTCGGCCCCGCCTGACCTGCCGGAGAGGGAGCGCGGAGGGAGCGGGGGCCGCGACTCGCGTCACGGCCGCGCCTGTCCGGCGGGTGGATGCCGCGTTGTTGCGGGGCATCCGGCATCTCCGCCCGGATATCGGGAACGTCCGCCTGGACATCCTGGACATCTCAACACAGGAGGTCCGATGCGCCGCCCCCCTGCGAAGAGCGCGACCCCGGCGCGACGCGCCACCCTCCCCTACCTGTGCGGAGCGGTCAGCGGACCGCTGTTCGTCGTCGCCTTCCTGATCGAGGGGGCCACCCACACCGGCTACGACCCGATGCGCCACCCGGTCAGCTCACTGTCCCTCGGCCCGTACGGATGGACGCAGGTCGCCAACTTTCTCGTCTCCGGTCTGCTCCTGCTGGTCTTCGCCCTCGGCCTGCGCCGGGACCTTCGCGCGCCCGGACGGCGCTCGACCTGGGGTCCGCTGCTGCTCGGGGCGTCCGCGATCGGGTTGATCGGCGCCGGTGTCTTCCCGACCGACCCGGTCGGCGGCTATCCGCCCGGCACACCCGCGCACGGCGTCTCCACCTGGCAGGGACGGCTCCACGACGTGCCGTTCTCGTTGCTGTTCTTCGCCGCGCTGGCCGCCGCGTGCTTCGTGTTCGCGCGCCGCTTCGCCGGGTGGGGCGAGCCCGGCTGGGCGATCTGCTCGGCGGCCGCCGGGCTGGTGTTCATCGTCTCGTTCGTGCTCGCCGGGACGGGGTTCTCCAGGGAGGGGAACTTCGCCGCCCTCGGTGGCCTGCTGCAACGGATCTCGATCACGACCGGCTTCTGCTGGGTCGGCCTCCTGGCCCTCCACCTGCCGCGAACCCTTCGGGGTTCCGTACCGGCACGCCCCTCCGCAGGTCTCCCCTGAGGTGTTCACCGCGAGGAGGGAGGGGAGCCGATGCTCCGAAGGCGGGCTGCGGCAGACTGGTCGTGAGAGAAAGGGGTGCCCGCCATGACCGCCAAGCCCGTTCTGCAGCCCAGCGCCAAGCATCCGATCACGATCACGGAGAACCCGGCCCGGATCGTCGTCTCGGTCTCCGGCCACGTGGTCGCCGACTCGCGGCGCGTGCTGACGCTGCAGGAGGCCTCGTACCCACCCGTTCAGTACATCCCGATCGACGACGTCGACCGCTCGCTGCTGGAGCGGACCGACACCGCCACCTACTGCCCGTTCAAGGGCGACGCGAGCTACTACAGCGTGACGGTGGACGGCAAGCAGGTGGTGGACGCGCTGTGGGTGTACGAGTCGCCGCACCCGGCCGTCGCCGAGATCAAGGACCACGTCGCCTTCTACCCCGACCGGGTCGACTCCATCGACGAGCGGCCGTCCGCCTGACCGCCTCCCGGTAAGGGGGCCGGGGCCGCTCCGGTCCACCCGCCGGGGGGGGGGGGGGGGGGGGCCCGCCGGGGGGGGGGGGGGGCCCGCCCCCGCCCCCCCCCCCGCGCGCCGGGGCGGGGGGG
>NZ_JBNCLF010000018.1:0-149489 GCF_049844535.1 Streptosporangium sp. DT93 | reverse complement strand
ACCGCTGGTCCGCCCGGTCGGCCCCGGGCGGACCGACGGAGGGGGGACGGGGCGGCGGGAGCGGCGCGCCGCCCCCCCGCCCCCCCCCCCGGGCGCCCCCCCCCCCCCCGGCCCCCCCGGGGCTGTCCCCGGGGGGGGGCGCCACGAGGAATGCGTGCCGTGCCCGGGGCTACTTCGCCTCGGCCTTGCTCTCGTCGTCGGCCTTGCCGTCGTCGCCGGTCTCGCTGTTGTCGTCGGCCTCGCTGTTGTCGTCGGCCTCGGCGGCCTCGGTGCCGGGCTCCTCACCGTTGATCTCGGTGTAGATGGCCTTGAGGTCGACCTCGTTGCCGGACTCGTCGACCACCTTGGCGGCGTCGCCGATGACGCTCTTGGCCTTGTCCCGGACGATCTCGACCATGGCCAGCGTGAGCTGGTCGTTGTCGGCCAGGTGCTGGGCCAGCGTGTTGGGCGCGACGTTCATCTGCATGGCGCGGCGCACCACGAAGTTGGTCAGCTCCTGCTCGCTGACGCCGAGCTCCTCGCTCTTCACGATCTTGTCGAGAAGGAAGCCGGTCTTGAGGGCCTTGGCCGCGCTCTCGTCGAACTCGGCGAAGCGCTCCTCCTCGGTGGTCTGGTAGAGGCGGAAGTACGCCTCCTTGCTCAGGCCGCTCTCGGCGATCTGGTGCTCCAGGTTGTGCCTGCGGTTCTCGACCTCGGCCTTGAGGGCGCTCTCGGGCAGCGGGATGTCGAGCTTGGCGAGCAGCGCGTCGAGGGCGTTCTCCCGGGCCTGGACGACCTGGTCGATCAGCTTGTTGCGGCGGGCCGTCTCGCGGATGCTGTCCTTGAGCTCCTCCAGCGTGTCGAACTCGCTGGCGAGCTGGGCGAACTCGTCGTCGAGCTCGGGGAGGACCTTCTCCTTGACGTTCTTGACCGTGATGGTGACCACGGCCTCCTCGCCGGCGTTCTCGCCGCCGACCAGGTTGGTGGTGAACTCCTTGGTGTCGCCGGCGGACAGGCCGGCCAGGGCGTCGTCCAGGCCCTGCAGCACCGAGCCGGCGCCGACCTCGTAGGAGACGTCGTTGGCCTGCTGCTCCTCGATGTTGACACCGTCGATCGCCGCGGCCAGGTCCATCACCACGAAGTCGCCCGCGACGGCGGGGCGCTCGACACCGGTCAGGGTGGCGAAGCGCTGGCGCAGACCGTCCAGCTGGGTGTCGATGTCGGCGTCGGTGACCTCGGAGACCGGGACGGTCACCTCGAGGCCCTGGTAGTCGGGGACCTCGAAGTCGGGACGGATGTCCACCTCGGCGGTGAACTCGACCTGCTGGCCGTCCTCGATCTTGGTGACCTCGATCTCCGGCTGGCTGACCGGGAAGATGTCGCTCTCGTCGACGGCCCGGCCGTACAGCTTGGGCACCGCGTCGTTGAGCGTCTCCTCCAGCACCACGGCGCGGCCGAACCGCTGCTCGATGATGCGGGCCGGAACCTTGCCGGGGCGGAACCCGGGGACGCGCACCTGCTGCGCGACCTTCTTGTACGCCGCCTGCAGGCTCTCGCCGAGCTCCTCGAACGGCACCTCGACGGTAAGCCTCACCCGGGTCGGGCTGAGCTCCTCCACAGCGGTCTTCACGGGGTCGTCTCCTTGATCAAGCTTCGAGTGATCGCGGGCGCGTCAAGTCGTAACGGCTACCGCGGCAAGCTCGCGCGCCGCGCCCACATGAGCGGCACCTGGCACAGGCCGTCGAGACATGCGAGATGAGGGCATGCTCCACTGCGGCGGGTGTTCAGCGCCGCTGGCCAGTCTAGGGCAGAGCGGCACCGTGGAGCGACCGATGGCCGCTCAGTCCTCCTTGGTGATCCGCCTCAGGATGTCGACCGTCTCACCCGGGGTGGTGCTGACGGCGCACAGGCGTTCCATGACCTCGCTGTAGCGGTCGACGTCCTCGCGCTTGTCCAGGTAGAGGGCGCTGGCGAGCTGCTCGACGTAGACGACGTCCGGCAGCTCGCTGTCGTTGAAGCGCAGAACGCTGAAGGCGCCGCCCTCGGCGCTGTGGCCGCCGAAGCTGAAGGGCATCACCTGGATCGTGATGTTGGGCCTGCGCATGAGTTCGAGCAGGTGCTCCAGCTGGGCGCGCATGACGTCCGCGCCGCCGATGGGACGCCGGAGCGCGGCCTCGTCGATGACGGCCCAGAAGAACGGCCCCTCGGGCCGTTCGAGCACCCGCTGGCGCTCCAGCCTCAGGTCGACGCGCCGGGCGATCTCCTCGGGCTCCACGCCGGCGCTGCCCGCGGTGATCACGGCCCTGGCGTACTCCTTGGTCTGCAGCAGGCCCGGCACGAACTGCACCTCGTAGGTGCGGATCCTGGAGGCGGCCTCCTCCAGGCCCACGTACGTCTGGAACCAGGAGGGCAGCAGGTCGTTGAAGCGGTGCCACCAGCCGGGCTCGTTGGCCCTGAGCAGCAGGTCCATCACCGCCGACCGGGCGCGCTCGTCCTGGACCCCGTAGAAGGTCAGCAGGTCCGCCACGTCTCGCTCTCTCAGGCCGACGCGGCCCAGCTCCATCCTGCTGATCTTGGATTCGGATCCGCGGATCAGATGGCCCGCCTCCTCGCGCGAGAGCCCCTTGGCCTCGCGCAGGCGGCGTAGCTGGGAGCCTAAGAGAATACGCAGAGCTGTGGGACCCGATCCCGGTTGAACCTGCGTCACTTCGCCTCCCTCTGCACTTGGGCCAGCGCACACAGTGTCACTACTTCCGGCCGCTATGACAAGGTCTCAGCCCTCTGCCCAATTCGGCGAGCCCACGACCAAACCGCCCATGCGGCTGCACATTGCAACTGCACGTGCATTTGGGTCTTGCAGCAGACCTTCCGGTGACCCATGATGGCCTAGTGCATATTGGGCTTATGGTGCACAACCTCTGAAAACTCTCAACTGGTACGGAGACTCACGATGACAGCGGGAGGTACCGGCAGGATGGTGGAGGAGCCAAAATCGGCTGCCGACTACCTGCAGGCGACCCGCGAGGTCGGCTTCGACCGGCTTCTCGTGGACAACCACTCCGGTGCCACCGCGTGCCCCCTGCCCCGTCAGGCCGACTCGGTGAAGACGGCCAGGGACGTGACCCGCTCCACGCTCCACGACTGGGGCCTGGCCGAGCTCAGCGATGACGCAGCGCTAGTGGTTTCGGAACTGGTGACCAACGCGGTCCGCTACGCGCTGTGTCCGGCGACCCAGACCGAGACCATGCCGATCACCCTGGTGCTGCTCCGCCTGTCGCCCCACGTGCTGCTGGCCGTGACCGACCCGAGCGACGAGGTCCCCACCCCCAAGGAGCCCGACTTCATCTCGGAGAACGGCCGGGGGCTCTACATCGTGGAGACCTACAGCCAGGGCTGGGGCTGGGACCACCTCAACCGCGGCGGCAAGGCCGTCTGGGCCTTCTTCAGCGCCCGTCTCTGATCTCCCCGCCCGCGCGATCCACCCGCGACACCTCTCTCGCCGGACGATCCGCCCGCGACACGTCCCCGTCGGACGATCCGCCCATGACACGTCGCCCGGTACGGCGCGGATCCACGGGGCGGCCCCCAAGGGAAGTGGCCCCCGGAGACCCTCTCGCTCGCGCGTCCCTCGAAGGCCTCCATGCCCTTCCGGGATCCCGCGAGCCCCACGAGTGCCCTCGTCCGTGACGGGACCCGGCTCGTCGCGGGGAGGACGGGATCGGCACACCGGGAAAGACGAAAACCGGGCACCGATGAGATCGGTGCCCGGTACACGTCGGGGTGACAGGATTTGAACCTGCGGCCCCCTGCTCCCAAAGCAGGTGCGCTACCAAACTGCGCCACACCCCGGGTAGGTCGGGTGCGCGCACGCTCCGGATCTCCGGTACGCTTACGCCCTGACGAACGGATGAAGTCTAGACCAGACCGACGCCGGCTCGCGCGGACGTAGCTCAATGGTAGAGCCCCAGTCTTCCAAACTGGCTACGCGGGTTCGATTCCCGTCGTCCGCTCAGGGTGACAAAAGGCCAGGTCAACCATCATTTGGTTGACCTGGCCTTTTGGATTTCACACGTTCGCATCACGTTTACGTGCCACCTGAGTGCCGCCGAATTTCTTTTTTCTTTTTCCTCCGGCCACCGTCGGCGCCTTGTCCGGCGCCACGGCGACGACGCCGTTCCGATATCGGTTCACATGTCGGAGACCGGTATCGGTTCGCATGTCGGAGACCGGTATCGGTTCGCATGTCGGGAGATGGGTGCCGCCCGCGCGGAGGCGTGCCCCGTGCGGGACGCGGGCTCCTCCCGGCTCGCCCCGCCGGCCGCGACCGGCGTACCGGAGATCGCGAAAGGGGAGGCCCGGAGCCCGCCACCCTCGCGGACCCTGTTCCGGATCCGATCGGCGACGTTCGGAGCGCCCGGCCGGGAGGGGCGGCGGGCTCGTCACCGGGACCGGACGTTCCCTCTGGCGGGAGCGGACCGACACGGCACCGGCCGCCCTCCCCGCACCGTGGCGATCACAGGCGACCCGGCCCGACGGGGCACGGGCGGCCACAAGCGGCCACGAGCGGCCAGACTCGATCCGTCATGACCTGCCACGATCACGAGCGGCCGGGTGCAGGTCGGGCACGGCCGGGAGCGCCGATCTCTCACCTACTCCAATAGGCCTCTAAAGTCCTACCTTGTGTGGAAATATCGACCGATCTCTGTTAAACACGAGGTTCGCAGTAGATCATTCTTTACAATCCTCCATACCAGCAGTCAAAGTGCCCTGGAGGGAACGTGTCGGAGTTCGACGGCGTCATCGTAGGCGGCGGCCACAACGGTCTCACGTGTGCCGCCTACCTCGCGAAGGCGGGCCTGTCGGTCGCGGTCGTCGAGCGTAACGAGGTCGCCGGTGGCGGGTGCAGCACCCAGGAGCTGACGCTTCCGGGTTTCCGGCACAACACCCACAGCAGCTACCACTTCCTGGAGGAGGGGCCGGTCCCGGCCGACCTGGAGCTCCGGCGTCACGGCCTGCGCTACGTCTACCCCGAGACCCAGCACGCCACGGTCTTCAGGGACGGACGGGCGATCACGGTCTACACCGACCCCAAGCGCACCGCCGAGTCCTTCGCCCGCTTCTCCACGGCCGACGCCGCACGCTGGCTGGAGCTGTACGAGCGCTACGCCGAGGCGGCCAGGAACCTGATGAACGGTTTCCTGTACTCGGCCCCGCTCCCGCCGCCGGTGCTCGCCGAACGGCTCGGCGGTGACCTTGGCCGCGACCTGCTGAGCTACATGCCGCTGTCGCTGTACGAGGCCGTCGACAGGAACTTCGAGAGCGACCAGGTCAGGGTGCTGTTCAAGTCCTTCCTGCACGCCATCTCCATCGAGGACGTGCCCGGGACCGGGGGCTTCTTCCCGCGGCTGCTGTCGCGCATCGCCCGGCTCGGCGTGCCCGTGGGCGGCGCCGCGAACGTGGCGAGCGCGCTGCGGGCCGTCATCGAGGAGCACGGGGGCACGGTGCTGACCGGCACCCACGTCGAGCGGATCCTGGTCGGCGACGGCCGGGCCACCGGGGTCCGGCTGGCCGGCGGCGACGTCCTGCGGGCCCGCCGGTTCGTGGCCAGCGCGGTGGACGCCCCGCAGACCGTGCGGCTGGCCGGGCCGGAGAACTTCGGCGAGGAGATCGCCTCCAAGGTCGAGGGGTACCGGTGGGCCGGGCACAGCCTGGTCACCCTGCACCTGGCGCTGGAGGAGGCGCCGCGCTACCGGGCCGCGGAGTTCGAGCCCGACGTGGACCGGGCGTTCCTGGTCGTGCTCGGCGCCGACGACAGCGAACAGCTCGGCCGTACGTTCGACCGCATCCACGAGGGACGGCTGCCCGACCGGCTGGCCGGCAACGGCGCCTGCCCCTCCCTGTTCGATCCCTCGTACGCGCCCGACGGCAGGCACGTGGCGTTCTGGTGGCCGTGGGCCCCCTACGACCTCGACGGCGACCCGGCGAACTGGGACGCGCGGAGGGAGGAGGTCGGGGAGCGGTTGCTCGCCGAGTGGGCCGAGTACGCCCCCAACCTCGCCCGGGGCACCGTACTGGGCAGGCACGTCTTCACCCCGCTCGACATCGAGCGGCACTGCGTCAACATGGTGCGCGGCAGCCACCACGTGGGCGCCTACGAACCCTCCCAGCTGGGCGGCAACCGCCCGGTCCCGGAGATGGGGCGCTACCGTACCCCCGTCGACGGCCTCTACCTGTGCGGCGCCAGCAGTCATCCGGGGGGCTCGGTCTCCGCGGCCCCCGGATACAACGGTGCCAACGCCATCGCAGAAGACCTCGAACTGGCCACCTGGTGGACGCCGGTTCCCGCACCCCGGTGGAGCGAGTGAAGTCCCGTTTCGTCACTAAAGACCCCGCTATGCCAGGCTTCAGGATGGGCAGCCCCGCATCCATGCACGAGCAGCTCTCGCTGCTCAACGCCGCGAGTAAACGTATCGGCAGCACGCTGGACATGTTCGAGACCGGCAGGGAGCTGATGGACGTCGCCGTGCCGCGTTTCGCGGACGCGGCCGGCATCCTCGTGCAGGACCGGCTGGTGACCGAGGGGGAGTTCCCGCAGCAGAACAACGACGGCTCGGCGCTGGTGCGCCGGATCGCGGTCGGCGTGGCCGACCCCCTGCCCGGCGAGTACGCCAAGGCGTTCCCGGTGGACGAGGTCGCCGTCTACGACGCGTGGACCCCGTACGCCCGCTGCATGGCCACCGGCAACCCGATCCTCTACCCCCGCCTGGGACGCCGGACGGCCGAGGAGATCGGGCGGTTCTGGAAGCGCGACTCGGTCTCCAAGGTGCTGGAGGACAGCTCGTTCCTGGTGGTCCCGCTGAAGGCGCGCGGCCGGGTGCTCGGCTTCGTGATCTTCACGAGGCGGCCCACCAGCCAGCCCTTCGACGAGCAGGACGTGAACCTGGCCGAGGAGCTGGCCGCCAGGACGGCGGTCTGCCTGGACAACGCCCGGCTCTACAACCGCGAGCGGCGTACCGCGCTGACCCTGCAGAGCAGCCTGCTGCCGGTGGACCTCTCCCAGCCGCTGGGCCTGACGATCGCCTCCCGCTACCTGCCCGCCAGCGACCTGGTCGGCGTGGGCGGCGACTGGTACGACGTGATCCCGCTGCCCGGCTGCCGGGTCGCCCTCGTGGTCGGCGACGTCATGGGCCACGGCATCAGGGCCGCGGCCACCATGGGCCAGCTCCGCACGGCCGCGCGTACCCTGGCCAGCCTGGACCTGAGCCCGGCCGACGTGTTGTTCCGGCTCAACCTGATGAGCCAGGACCTGGACGCCAGCCAGATCGCCACCTGCGTGTACGCCACCTACGACCCGGTCACCCGGCGCTGCGCCATGGCCTGCGCCGGGCACGTCCCGCCGATCCTGGTGCGGCCCGGCGGCGAGACCGAGCTGCTGGAGCTGCCGCCCGGCCTCCCGCTCGGCATCGGCAACGAGCCGGCCGAGATGCGGGAGTTCACGCTCCCCGACGGCACGGTGCTCGCCTTCTACACCGACGGCCTGGTGGAGAGCCGCGAACGGGACATCGAGGAGGGCATCAGCGCGCTGCGCTCCCTGCTCTCCAGCCAGAACCACGACCTGGAAGAGGTCTGCAACCTCACGATCAGCGCCCAGCGGCCGGGGCACGAGCGCGACGACATCGCGCTGCTGCTCGCGCGGATCTCCGAGCTGACCCCGAAGGAGTTCGTCGAGGTCTCGATGCCGGCCGACCGGCGCTCGGCCTCCCAGGCCCGGCGCTTCGTACGGGCCACGCTGGAGGACTGGGGACTGGCCTCGCTCTGCGACAACACCGAGCTCATGGTCAGCGAGCTGGTGGCCAACGCGGTCGAGCACGGTCAGGGCGAGGTCGAGCTGCGCCTGCTGCGCGGGCCCACGCTGGTCTGCGAGGTGTCCGACACCTCCTCGTCGGTGCCGGTCATGCGGGAGGCGTCCACCACCAGCGACACCGGCCGCGGCCTGCATTTGATCAACTGGCTCGCCCACCGCTGGGGCTCCCGCCTCACCGAGAAGGGCAAGATCGTCTGGATCGAGCAGCGGCTGCCCTAGATGTACTGACCGTGCACGCGGCCACCCTCCGGGTGGCCGCCACGGGGAGCACCGTACGGGTGGCCACCGGAGACCGTTCACGCGGGATTCCGGGGGTCATCCCGCCCGGCCGGGTGCCACGACGAGCCGTACCCCGTCGGCGTCCACCGGCGCCCCGCCGGCGACGGGGCGGTGCGCGCGGGCCTTCTCGGTCATGTCCGTCGACGCGATGACTACTGGCGGCCCAGAGGTTACGGTCAGGGGAGAGCCACGGCGCGACCCGGGAGGACATCGGGAGACATGATGACCATCGACGTACCCGAGGCCTACAGCCGCGCGCTGGACGCCTTCGGCGCGCTCGTCCACCGAGTCGGTCCCGGTCAGTGGGAGAACCCGACGCCCTGCGTCGACTGGGACGTCCGGGACCTGGTCAACCACGTGGTCGGCGAGAACCTGTGGGCCCCGGAGCTGCTGGCCGGACGGGCCTCCGCCGAGGTCGGCGACGCCTTCGACGGCGACCTGCTCGGCGACGACCCCATCAAGGCGTTCGACACCTCGGCCGTGGCCGCCGTCCAGGCGGCGACCGCCCCCGGTGCGCTGGAGGGCGTCGTGCGCCTGCCGTTCGGCGACGTGCCCGGAGGCGAGTACGTCACCGAGCTGTTCGCCGACGCCCTCATCCACACCTGGGACCTGGCCCGCGCCATCGGCGCCGACGAGCGGCTCGACCCCGAGCTGGTCGACGCCTGCTCCGCCTGGTTCGCCGCGGCCGAACCCGGCCACCCCCCGGAGACGTCCGGCGCGGAGACCGGCCGGTCCCCGTCCGAGGACGCCCAGACGCGCCTTCTGGCCTCCTGGGGCCGCCCCACCTGACCGGCCGCGCGGCCCCGTCCCCCGGGCACACGAACGACCGCCTCGTCACCGTCCGCCTCCCCGGCGCGAGCGGTGATCCGGCCGCCCCTAGGCTCCCTGCCATGAGCGAGAAGCTGATGACCCGCTGGCTGTCCCTGGCCGGTCCCGGAGCCGGGCGGCTCGGCCGCGAACTGATCGCCCGCTACGACGAGCCGCACCGCAGGTACCACACGAGCGCCCACCTGGAGGCGGTCCTCGCCGGGGTCGACGCCCTGGCGGACCACGCCGAGCACCCGGACCTGGTACGGATGGCGGCCTGGTTCCACGACGCCGTCTACGACCCCCGGCGCGGCGACAACGAGGAGCTCAGCGCCCGGCTGGCCGAGCGCGCGCTGCCCGAGGCGGGGCTGGCACCCGAGGCGGTGGCCACGGTCGCCCGGCTGGTCAGGCTGACCCTCACCCACGCCCCGGCGCCGGGCGACGCCGACGGGGCCGTGCTCTGCGACGCGGACCTGGCGATCCTGGGCGCCCCCGAGGAGGTCTACGCCGCCTACGCCGCCGCCGTACGCGAGGAGTACGCCTTCGTCCCCGACGAGGCGTTCAGGACGGGCAGGGCCGCGATCCTGCGCTCGCTGCTCGGGCTTCCGGCGATCTTCCACGTCGCCGGGCCGGAGGAGGCGGCGCGCGCCAACATCGAGGCGGAGCTCGGGCGGCTGTGAGCAGGAGGTCCACCATGTTCCAACAACCGCCCCGGTCACCGCCGTGGTAATTTGGGGAAATCTGGTGAATTAAGGGGAGTGGACGATGCTGGCCCAGCAGCGGCAGCAGGCGATCCTGGAGAAGGTCCGCAACAGCGGCGGGGTCAGGGTCGCCGACCTGGTCCGGGAGCTCGGCGTCTCCGACATGACGATCAGGCGCGACCTGGAGGTGCTGGCCGAGCGAGGACTGGTGGAGAAGGTCCACGGCGGCGCCACCGCCGCCGGTCCCGGTTCGACCGAGGAGCCGGGCTTCACCGCCAAGTCGGTTCGCCAGCAGGCGGAGAAGGAGACGATCGCCCGAAGCGCCGCGGGGCTCGTCCGGCCCGCGACCGCCGTGGCGCTCTCCGCGGGCACCACGACCTGGACGCTCGCCCACCACCTGGTCGACGTCCCGGAGCTGACCGTGATCACCAATTCGATCCGGATCGCCGACGTCTTCCACCGCTCCCCCAGGGCCGACCGCACGGTGGTGCTGACCGGTGGGGTCCGCACGCCCTCCGACGCGCTGGTCGGCCCGGTCGCGGTCTCTGCGATCCGCCGCCTGCACGTCGACACGCTCTTCCTCGGCGTGCACGGGATGAGCGCCCGCGCCGGCTTCACCACGCCCAACCTGCTGGAGGCGGAGACCGACCGGGAACTGGTCGCCTCCGCCCGCCGCCTGGTGGTGACCGCCGACCACACCAAGTGGGGCACGGTCGGCATCAGCACGATCGCCGAGCTGGCCGAGGCGCACGTCGTGATCACCGACTCCGGCCTGCCCGACGAGGCACGCCAGGAGCTCGCCGCCTCGGCCGGCGAGCTGATCATCACAGAACCGCAGCAGGAGAGCGAGATCGCCACCCGATGAAACGCACCGTCACCCACCTGGCCGACGGCCGGGAGCTGTTCTACTTCGACCGGAGCGACGACGCGGACCGGAGCGCGATCGACGAGCGCGACCTGCCGCCCCGCCCGGCCGCCTCCGAGCTGCGCTACGACCCGCTGACCGAGGAGTGGATCGCGGTGGCCGGCCACCGCCAGGGCCGCACCTTCCTGCCCCCGGCCAGCGAGTGCCCGCTCTGCCCGTCCAGGCCCGGCAACCTCACCGAGGTGCCCTCCCCCGACTACGACGTGGCGGTGTTCGAGAACCGCTTCCCCTCGTTCTCCGACCAGCCGGGAGAGTACCGGCAGCCGGGCGGGCTGAGCGAGATCCGGCCCGGGGCCGGCCGCTGCGAGGTGGTCTGCTTCACCTCCGAGCACGACTCCTCGTTCTCCCGCCTGTCGCCCGAGAGGGTCGAGCTGGTCATGGAGGCGTGGATCGACCGTACGGCGGAGCTGTCGGCCCTGCCCGGGGTGGAGCAGGTGTTCTGCTTCGAGAACCGGGGCTCCGAGATCGGCATCACCCTGGCCCACCCGCACGGGCAGATCTACGCCTACCCCTACGTGACCCCGCGCACCAGGCTGACCCTCGCGGCGGCCGGGCGGTACCGGGAGCGGACCGGGGGCGACCTGTTCGCCGACGTCCTGGCCTCCGAGCGGGAGGCCGGGGTGCGGGTGGTGGCCTCCAACGAGCACTGGACGGCGTTCGTCCCGGCCGCCGCGCGCTGGCCGGTCGAGGTGCACCTCTACCCGCACCGGCGGGTCCCGGACCTGGCCGGTCTGGAGGCGGCCGAGCGGGCGGCGTTCGGGCCGCTCTACACCGACGTGCTGCGCCGTCTCGACGGGCTCTTCGACATGCCGATGCCCTACATCGCGGCCTGGCACCAGGCGCCGGTCACCACCGGCCGGGACCTGTCGTACGCGCACCTGGAGCTGTTCAGCATCCGCCGCGCGCCGAACAAGCTGAAGTATCTCGCCGGGTCGGAGTCGGCGATGGGTGCCTTCGTGAACGACGTGCTGCCCGAGCAGACAGCACATCTCCTGCGCTCCATTATCACGAATTGATCACCGATGAGTATCGTTTGAGGTCGCGTGACCTGGGGTTTACCACTACTATCCTTCCCACATCGGCTGTAGCAGCCGATATGCCTAATCCCAGGCGCGTCGCCCGGGAGCCGGGGAACCACCGCACCTGGGGTGAAACCACTTCGGTGGAAGGGCATCCTCCAGCCCGAACCCGTCAGCTAACCCGGTAGGCGGAAGGAGAGGAGAGTACGTGGCGGCCCCGCCCCCCACGTTCCGCCGCCATGCCGCTCTGGCCCTCTGCCTGGGCTCGGTCGTCGCCTTCACCCTCGGCGCCCCCACCGCCGGAAGCGCCGATCCCAAGCCGTCCGAGGCCGAGCTCCGTGCCGACCTGGTCAAGCTCAACAAGAAGGTCGACGCGCTGATCGAGAACTACGCGGCCACGCGCGAGTCCCTCGGCAAGGCCGAGAAGGGCGAGGCCGTGGCCAGGCAGAACCTGCGCAGGGCCGAGGAGGTCTACGGCGAGAACGAGCGGCAGGTCGACGCCATCATCCAGCTCCAGTACCAGAGCGGCATCGGTGGCCTGCCCTCGCTGCTGTTCTCCGAGGACCTGAGCGGGGCGGCGCTGATGGAGCAGCTCGCCGCCGAGCAGAGCGCCCGGCTGAAGGGGTTCGCCGAGAGCGTCGAGCGCAGGAGGAAGGCCGCCGAGACGGCCGCCCGGCTCGCCGACGAGATCGCCAAGGAGGCCAAGGAGGTCCAGGAGCAGCGCGAGAAGGCCGAGGACGTCATCGAGGACATCAAGAACAAGATCGACCGGCTGATCACCCAGGGTTCGGGGCGCCGCTCCGACGGCAGCTGGGCCCCGCAGCTGCCCGTGGGCGCCGACAACATCACCGACCGGACCCGGATCATGCGTGACGCGATCAGGAAACGCTTCGACCTGCCGTACTCGGTCGGCTGCTACCGGGCCGAGAACGACGGCGGCGAGCACCCGCTGGGCCGCGCCTGCGACTTCATGATGAGCGCCGGCGGCTCGATGCCCTCGGCCGCCAACCTCAGGCTCGGCGACGAGATCGCCGCCTGGGCCCTCAAGAACAAGGCCAGGCTCGGCGTGAAGTACGTGATCTGGCGCCAGCGCATCAACCACGGTTCCGGCTGGCGCGGCATGTCCAACCGCGGCGGCGTCACCGCCAACCACTTCGACCACCCGCACATCTCGATGTACTAGTGCCACTCCAGACGAGACCTCGTACCGGAGTCCGCCGAGCAGGGCGGTCGAGTGGTCACAGGTACCAGCCGAGCAGGTTCCAGTGCCGGCAGAACCACAGGAGGGCGAGCAGTCCCGCCAGCACGACCGCCTGATG
Organism: Streptosporangium sp. DT93; assembly: GCF_049844535.1. Lineage (NCBI taxonomy): Bacteria > Bacillati > Actinomycetota > Actinomycetes > Streptosporangiales > Streptosporangiaceae > Streptosporangium > Streptosporangium sp. DT93. The sequence goes on along the minus strand of NZ_JBNCLF010000018.1, from coordinate 136,596 downwards.
GCCGCGGGCCAGGACGCCCGCGCACCGCCAGGCCCTCACGGTGACACCGATCGCGGCGACGGTGAGGGCGAGGACCAGCAACGGCAGCGCCAGGAGGACCTGGACGTCGGCCGGCACGCCGTACAGGATGCTCGTTTCGCCGGTCAGGACCAGCGTGAACAGCACCACGAACACCAGTCCGGCCGCGGCGGCCAGCCCGGCCAGGACACGCCCGGCGCGCCAGGCACGCGCGACGGGACGCCTCCTGACCCCGCGGACCGCGGCGGCCACCGGCAGGCCGAGCACGGCGGTCAGGGCGGTGACGGCGAACAGCGCAACGACGACGACATTGACCGGCGGGGTGTCCCACCAGGGGACGCGCCGGTAGGCGGGGCCGTCCGTGGCCACGTACGCGACACCGCTTCCGCCGGTCACCGGCGCCAGCCGCCGCGTGCCGCCGTCCTGCTGGTACAGCCCGGGCCCGATCGGGCTCCACGTCGAGCCCCCGAAGACGAGCTTCCCGCCCTCCACCCGCAGCCGGGTGGAACCGGTCAGGGCGACCACCTTCTCGATGCTGGACTCGGCGGACCGGGTGGGCTTGTAGAAGCCCTCGACGGGCACGACGGACGCACCGCCACCGGGCACGGTGCGCCTCCCGGGCAGGAAGCGGTCGAAGAAGGCGGGAACGACCTTGGCGGCGACGTCGGCCCCGCCCGGGCCGTTCGTGGAGAGGAACAGGCCGAGGTCGGCGTCGGGCACCAGCAGCAACGCGCTCTGGAAACCCTCCCAGCCGCCGTCGTGCATGAGTACGCGATGCCCGTTGAGCGTCTGCTCCTTGAAGCCGTGGGCGTACCCGTCGATGCGCGGATCGGCCGCGAACGTCCGCCGGTGCATGAGCCTGGCCGTCGGCCCGTCGAGGATGCGCCGGTCGCCGAAGCGCCCGTCCCGCAGGTGAGCGATCATGAAGTGGGCCATGTCGTTCGCGGTGGCACTGATCGACCCGTCGGGGGCGAGGGTGTCGAAGACGAACGGCTCGCGCCGGTACGCCCCGTCCTCGTGGTCGTAGCTGCGCGCCAGATCCGCGGCCAGGGGGGCGGGGACGGGCTCGGCGGCCGTGCTGTGCCGCATCGCGAGCGGGTCGAGGATGTGGTCGCGCACGTACTCGTCGTACGGCTGCCCGCTCACTTCCGACACGATGTGCCCGGCCAGCGCCGCCCCGTAGTTCGAGTACGCCGACACCTCGCCGGGTGGGCGCACCCGCGCGGGCACGGTGCCGGCGAGATGGTCCTCCAGGGGCGGCACGTCCTCCTTGCGCCGCGCCCCCACACCGATCGTGCGGTCCTCGAACCCGGCCGTGTGGTCCATCAGGTCCTGCAGCGTGATCGGCCGGGGGTAGGTCGCGGGGATCCGGAACGCGGTGAGATAGCGGTTCACGTCCGCCTTCAGGTCCAGCCTGCCCTGTTGGACCTGCTGCATCACCGCGGTCCAGGTGAACAGCTTGGTGATCGAGGCGATCCGGACCAGCGAGGTGGCCGGGTCGAAGGGCCTGCGGTTCTCGACGTCGGCCAGTCCGTACCCCTTGCTGAAGAGCGTCTTCCCGCCGCCCACGACCGAGACGACCGCGCCCGGCGCGTGGCCGGCCGCCGGCCCGTCCGCCATGGCGGCGTCGAAGAAGCCCGCCAGAGCACGTTCGTCCGGAACATCGACAGCCGCCGCGGCGGGACGCGGGACGAGGATCGTCAGCGCCGCGCACACCGCGACGAGCATCGGAGGGAGGACACGCATGGACGGCTCCTGACCTTGTCGAGGACGTCCACGATGCGGCCGGCGAGGGTGCGGCCGCATCGCCATCGCGGCCACGGGCGTCTCCGACGAAAGTCGGAGACGCCCGGCGTCCGGCGTCGCCCCCGGTATGAGGTGGCGCGCCGCCGCCCTGGCTACGCTGGGCCGATGCTGTCGTACCGCGCGGTGTCACGGCGGGTGGCCGCGCTCGGGCCACACGCGATCGGCGCGGCCTCCGTGGCGCTCTGCCTGTTCCTCACCGTCCTGGCGGTCAAGACGCCGTGGGCGCCACTGCCGCGACCCGTCATCGCCGCCGCCGGGCTGGCCGGCACGGGCGCGGTGTGGTTCCGGGGCCGGTGGCCGGTCGCGACGGCCGTCGCCGGGGCGGGGGCGTACGTGCTCTCGGGCAATCCGGGCCCCCTGCTGATCGGCCTCTTCTCCGGCGCGGGCACGCGTTTCCCGGCGCTGGCGGCGATCGGCACGGCGGGGTTCCTGGCCCGGCAGTGGGTGGACGGCGGCCGGTTGGACACCGACGCGCTGGTCTCGGCGGTGACCGCCACCGGGGTCACGCTGGCGGCGGGGGTGTACGCCGCCAGCCGCCGCGAGCTGACCCGGTCGCTGCGTGAACGCGCCGAACGCGCCGAGACCGAGCGGCGTCTGCGCGACGAGCAGGCGAGGTCCGCCGAGCGCGGCCGGATCGCCCGGGAGATGCACGACGTGCTCGCGCACAAGGTCGCGCTCATCGCGCTGCACGCGGGCGGCCTGGAGGTGAACGCGCGCGCGGGGCCGGAGCGCGTCGGGCAGAAGGCGGCGCTGATCAGGGTCAGCGCGCAGGAGGCGCTCGAAGAGCTGCGCAAGATCCTTGGCGTGCTGCGCGCCGGGCCCGGCGATGACGACGACGGCTTCCCCGACCTGCGGCGGCTGGTGGACTCCTGGGTGTCGGCCGGCGGGACCGTCACCCTGCACGGCGACATCGGCACCTGGCCGCCGGAAACGGCCAGGGCCGCGCACCGCCTCGTCCAGGAGGGCCTGACCAATGCGCACAGGCACGCCCCCGGCGCCCCGGTCACGGTCACGGCGACCGGGAGCAGGAAGGACGGCGTCACGATCGCGGTCGCCAACGGGCGATCGCTCCAGCCGGGTCAGGAGACCGGCGCCGGGGTCGGCCTGGTGGGACTGGCGGAGCGTTTCCGGCTGATCGGCGGAACGGTGCGCGGCGGGCCGGACGATACGGGAGGCTGGCGTCTTGAGGGTCGGCTGCCGTGGCACGCCGCAGACGCATCCCCGGGGACATCACATGATCAGGACACTGCTGGTTGACGACGAGTCGCTCATCCGCGCGGGGTTGCGGTTCATCATCGAGTCCGCGCCCGACGTGGAGGTCGTGGGCGAGGCCGAGGACGGCGGCCAGGCCGTCGACGCGGTCCGCCGCCTGGGGCCCGACGTGGTCCTGATGGACGTCAGGATGCCCCGGTACGACGGCCTGGCCGCCACCGGGGCCATCCGCCGGCTCGCCCGGCCACCCGCGGTGGTCATCCTCACCACGTTCGACAGCGACGAGCACGTCTTCGCCGCCCTGGAGGCCGGAGCCTGCGGGTTCCTGCTCAAGGACACCTCGCCGCACGACCTGATCCGGGCGATCCGTCTCGCGCACGGCGGCGACTCGATGCTGTCCCCGCGGGTCACCCGGCGGCTGATCCACCGGCTCACCGTCGACCAGCCCGTCCGGCGCCGCCGTGACGCGCTGGCCCGGCTGGAGACCCTGACCGGCCGCGAGCGCGAGGTGCTCACCGAGGTCGGGCTCGGCCGCTCCAACGCCGAGATCGCGGCCCGCCTGAACATGAGCGAGGCGACGGTCAAGAGCCACGTCTCCCACCTGTTCGACAAGCTCGCCGCCACGAACCGCGTACAGGTGGCCATCGCCGCCCACCGCGCCGGCCTGGTCGACTGACCCGGCCCGGCCACGCTCTCCGCGACGCGCGGGCCAGGGCCGTCGGACGGGAGCGCACGCACCCGCCCTGGATCTCCGGCGTGCCGGCCGAGGTGAACGCACGCGTCGCGGGGCGGCGGGCGCGGGCGTAGGGGGCGGCGGCGGGCGCGGGCGTGGGGGGCCGTACGGCCGAAAACCGGTTGCCCCGGGTGGCGGGGCTCGGGGAACGTGGTGGTCATGACGCTCTGACGGACAGTGCCCCCGTGCCCCCGTGCCCCCGTGCCCCCGTGCCCCCGTGCCCCCGTTCCCCCGGGACGCCACGGCGCCGGTGTGCCCCGTGACGCCGCCGCCCCCACCCTTTTCGAGAGAGCCTTCTTGTCTCAGCGACCCTCCGGGCAGGAGTCCCCGCCGCCGACCGCGGCCGCGGGCCCGGCCACCGTCACCGTGTTCGCCTCCCCCTCAAGCTGGATCGAGTCCGACGCCCTCGCGCAGTGCCACCAGGTGGCCGCCCTCGACGGCATGACGCACGTCGCCGCGATGCCGGACCTGCACCCCGGCAAGGGCGCCCCCATCGGGGCCGCCATGACCTCGACCGTGCTGTACCCGTTCCTGGTGGGCTCCGACATCGGGTGCGGCATCGCCGTGTTCCCCATGAGACTCAAGCGCGCCGTGCCCGAGAGGCTCGCCGCCCGCTTCCCCGACCTCGATCGCGCGCTGGATCCCGAGCGGGACGCCGGCGACCCTGCCTGGGCCGTCGTTGAGGGCGACATCCCCGCCGGTCACGTCGAGGGCCTCGGGACGGTCGGCCGGGGCAACCACTTCGTCGAGCTGGCGCGGATCGGGACCGTCCTCGATGCGGGCCACGCGGGCCGTCTCGGACTCGCCGAGGGTGACCTGGTCCTCGTCGTCCACAGCGGTTCCCGGGGGCTGGGCGAACGGATCCTGCGGGCGCACACCGAGGTCCACGGCGCGGGCCCCGCGCCCGATCCCGGCGCCTACCTGGCGATGCACGACGACGCCGTGCGCTGGGGATCGCTCAACCGGCGGCTGATGGCCGCCCGGGTCGCCCACGCCCTGGGGGCCGAGCCCGCCGAGCCGCTCGTCGACCAGTGCCACAACCTGGTCGAGGTCCGCGACGGGGCCTACCTGCACCGCAAGGGGGCCGCGCCGGGCGACGGACGCGACGTGCTCATCGCCGGTACGCGCGGCACCCCCTCCTACCTGGTGGCCGCCCACGCCGGGCCGGACGCCGGCCATTCCGTCGCGCACGGCGCGGGCCGCAAGATGTCGCGCGCGGACGCCCTGCGCCGGGGCCGGGCCAAGCACACGGTCGAGGAGCTGCGCCGCACGCCGGTGGGGTCGCTGGTGGTGTGCGGGGACCGCCAGCTGCTCTTCGAGGAGGCGCCGACGGCCTACAAGCGCATCGAGCAGGTGATCGCCGACCTCGTCGCCCACGACCTGGCCACGCCCGTGGCCACCACGATCCCCCTGGTCACCTACAAGACGGCCGACCTCGGGTCCGCGCCCCGGCGGGAGCAGCGGGAGCGGCGCCGCGAGCGGGGCCGGCGGTGAGCGTCCACCTGCTCCTGTCGGCCGGGCGCGGCCCGGCCGAGTGCGCCTGGGCGCTGGCCCGGCTGCTGCGCCGCCTGGAGGCCGACGCCACCCTGCGGAACGTGGAGACCCACCGGGCCGAGACCGTTCCCGGCGACCGGCCCGGCACCTACCGGTCGGTCCTGCTGCGGATCTCGGGGACCGGCGCCGAGGCGTTCGCCGCCTCGTGGACCGGAACCCTGTGCTGGCAGGCCCCCAGCCCGTACCGGACCGGCACGGGCCGCAAGAACTGGTACGTCGTCGCCCGGCCGTGCCAGGTCGACGTCCCGCGCACGACGTTCTCGGAGGCCGACGTCGACGTCGTCGCCTGCCGCACCGGCGGCCCCGGAGGCCAGCACCGGAACAAGGTCAGCACGGCGGTACGGGCGACCCACCGGCCCTCGGGGATCGTCGTCGTGGTCGACACCGAGCGGCAGCTCGGCCTCAACCGCCGCCTCGCCATGCGGCTGCTGCGGCAGCGCCTCGAGGACGGCGACGCGCAGGCGGGACGCGCCGCCACCACCGCCCGCCGGCGCGTCCACGACGAGCTCGTCCGCGGCGACCCCGTCCGTGTCGAACGCCCGGGGGTGCCGGAGCAGGACCCGTCCGCGCGGGGGCGGACGCGCTGGCGACCCTGAGGGTCCATCCGGCCGTGCCCCCGCCGCGGAGGGAGATTCGAGTTCTGCCCCGACGCGAGGACGGTGGCGAAAAAGCCCAGAATGCCGACTGCCCGGATGAAGTGGTCGAACCAGTCCGAGGCAGGGGCTTTCTGCCCAATGGGAATCCCCTGCCCGCCCACCGTGATACTTACGGCGACGATCGACGCCAAGAAGAACACGGCGAATGCGAGGCATCACCAGCCTTTGGTTCCCACTCCCTTGTGATTACGCCGAAAGATCCGGCGTGAAAAGACGTGTCCTGCCGCCGGCCGTACCGGGCGAGGAAAAAGCGACGGGCCGTGCGGTCGCGGGTTCGAACCCGCGACCGTCGGATCAGAGGTCCGATGCTCCATCCCGCTGACGGGAACGTCGATCGGCCGGTGGCGCGCCGTTCCGGTACGTTCGGCGGAGAACACCGGGGGCGTACGGCGAACCGGCGTGCGGCCCACCCCCGCCGGGGTGTGTCCGGAACATCCGGCACTCCCCGCGCGGAGGTGAACGGCACCGGCCGCCTTCACCGATGGGCGGCCTCCGGACGGACCTCCCCCAGGCATTCCAGTACTGCGTCGGCGGACATCAGGAACGGATCGGACTGCAGGATGCGGGTGTGCGTCGTGCTCGTCTCCCGGCCCGGCAGGATTCCCAGCTCCCGGTCGAGCAGCGCGAGGGTCTCCTGGAACACCTCCAGCGCCTCCCCCTGGCGGCCGGTCCGGTAGAGGGCGAGCATCAGCAGTATGCGGAAGCGTTCGCGAAACGGGAAGCGCATGATCAGGCTTCGCAGCTCGGGTATGGCCTCGAAGTGCTTTCCGAGGCCGATGTCCGCGCCGATGCGAAGCTCCAGGAGTGAGGTTCGCAGCTCTTCCAGGCGGCTGACCTCGTGGGCGGCGACGGCGCTCTCGGCCAGGTCCACGTACGGCATGCCGCGCCACGTGTCGAGCGCCTCCGCGGAGTGGCGCCCCATCTCCTTCAGGTCACGGCGCATCTTGGCGTTCATCGCCAGCTTGCCGAGCGCCTCGAACCTGTGGACGTCGAGCTCGCCGGGATACGTGACCACCGCGTAGCCCTCACCCCGTTGCTGGATCCGGTCGTGACCGAGAACGTGCCGGAGGCGGAAGACGTAGACCTGCATCGCCTTGCGCGGGTTCTTGGGTTGTTTGGTCCACAGGATGTCCGACAGCAGGGGGACCGGCACCGACTGCCCCGCTCTGCTGAGCAGGATGCTCAGCAGCTTCCTCGGCTTCTGGGCCGGTACCTGTACCTCGACACCGTTCACGGTGACAGCCAGATCCCCGAGAACGTGGAACTGTACCTCGCCCTCCAGGAGGGTGTTAGGCGACATGTGTTGTCCTTCACGGGTGGGAAAGGGACATCAGCCTCTTCATGGGAAGGTCGTTTCCTCCGCCGTGGTACGTCGTCGCGGAACGGCGGTCTCGTACGGGCCGGAATCGCCGGACGCCCGCGGTCGCCTCGATCGGCGACGGGCGCGTTCGACCGGCGACGGGCGTGTTCGACCGCTCGGTGAGGCGCCGCCGTCACGGCATAGGCAGGGCAGGGCGGGACCGTGCCGTCGCGCCAGGAGCGGGCGGCCTGCGATACGGCCGGAGAGGGAGACCGGTGGATCTCACCGGCCACGCGCCCGGGGAAGACGGCACCGTCGAAGGGGTCGCTTCCGCCTTCGCGTCGCGGACGACGGAACGGGAACCCTCCGCACGCGGTTCGACGGCGCCCGTGGTCCCGATGGGACCGCCGCGACCAGGCTGCGGGACAGCCGCGGCTCGGGCGACGTCACTCCGGTGAGTGCGGCCCTGTTCGATCAGGTTCGGCGAAGGGCGGGCTTCGGTGTCGGCCTGCCGGACGAGGCCCGTACGGGCGGGACGTGACCGGCCTTGACACGGCGGCTCCCCGGCTCCATCCCCCGCGGTCGTCCTGCGATGCCCCCTTCGTCGAAGCGCGGCGACATCGACGCGAGCGGTTCGCGCTGACGGCGCCCCAAGCCAGTCATGTGCACGTATGCGGCGATTTCAGCCTGTTTGAGAACACGAAAAAACACAGCCATCCGGTAGCCCCCAATACCTCTTGTCTGCTACCAGTCATTATACGTAAATGTCGTACGTCGTCGCGTATTCCACCGCACCCTAAAATGCTGATTTACCCTCATGTGCGGCCGGGCGACTTAGGAACAGGACGTATACCCCCATAAGGTCCTACTATTTCGGTCATTCCGGTGAACATCACCCCGGGACGCGGATCCCCCGCGTGGAGGGCCCCGCGGAGAATCGCGGTGAGCGGACGCATCGCGGCGAACCGGTATCGGCCGGCGGAACGCGGACGGCATCGGCGCCAGGGCGGGGCCGGCCGCGTCCGGCATCCCCGCGGACGGGTACCTCCCGGCTATCCGCCGGCCGGTTCGGTTCTCGTCCAGCCCGGCTTGACGGCCATCATCCGCGCGGTCTTGGCGGGATCCCGGTCGACGAGATCCCCGAGCACCTCGTCCACCCGCTTCAGGGCGTCCTCGTCGATCGTCCTGCCGGACGCCGAGGCGTTCTCGGTCACCTGCTCGGGCCTGGTGGCGCCGGCGACCACCGAGGAGACCCCCGGCTGCCGGAGCACCCAGGCGATCGCGAGCTGGGCGGCGGAGAGGCCGCACTCCTCGGCGACGGGGAGCAGCCCCTGCACGCGTTCGAGAAGCGGCGTGCCCAGCACTCTGCGGATGAACGTGGGAGCCCTCCCGCCGGCCGTTCCCCGCGACCCTTCCGGCGGCTGCCGGCCGGGGCGGTACTTGCCGGTCAGCACCCCCTGCGCGAGCGGCTGGAAGGCCAGCTGGCCGATGCCCTCACGCAGGCACAGCGGGACGACCTCCGGTTCGACGACCCGCCACAGCATGTTGTACTGCGGCTGGTTGGAGACGATGCGGCCGCGCAGCCCCAGGTCGCGGGCGACGGTCAGCGCCGACGCGATCTGCGGGGCCGTCCACTCCGAGACACCGAGGTAGAGCACCTTGCCCTGGCGCACCAGGTCGTCGAAGGCGACCAGGGTCTCTTCCAGGGGGGTCGTCTCGTCGAAACGGTGCGCCTGGTAGAGGTCGAGGTAGTCGGTGCGCAGCCGGCGCAGGGACGCCTCGCAGGACTCCATGATGTGCTTGCGGCTCAGGCCGCGGTCGTTCGGGCCGTCGCCGGTGGGCAGGCAGACCTTCGAGGCCAGGACCAGCGACGACCGCCTCACCCCGTCGAGCGTGGCACCCAGCACCTCCTCGGCCGCCCCCTGGGCGTAGACGTCGGCGGTGTCGAAGGTGGTGATGCCCGCGTCGAGTGCCGCCCGGATGCACGCGACGGCCTGGTCCCGCTCCACCAGCTCTCCGTGGGTGAGCCAGTTCCCGAAGGTGACTTCACTGATCATCAGGCCGCTCTGCCCGAGGTGGCGATGTTCCATCGATAGTCGGGATGCGGCACCCTCCTTCGAGGAGCCCGTCCTCCCGATCCCCCTTTCGCATGAAGATCACAACACTGGCCCGCGCGCGGCGTCAAGGCGGATCGGCCGGGCGCGGCTCCGGCCCACCGGCCCGTCACGACACCCGGACCCCGGCCCGCCGCGTCAGGAGGCGCGGCTCCGGCCCACCGGCGCGCCACGACACCCGGGCTCCGGCCCGCCGCCGTGTCAGGAGGCGCGGCTCCTTCGCGACCTCCCGTTCGTGAACCCACCCGCCTCGCCCGGGCGCGCGTCGTCACGCGGCAGGGACGCATCACCCGGGCCTGCTCCGGAGAAGGCGGTGGCGAGCGGGTGAAAGGCCCGCTGGTAGTAGACCAGCGGGGCACCGTCGCGCACGCTGTACGCCTGCACGGCCCCGATGACGACCTCGTGGTCTCCCGCGGGAAGCGCGCTGTGCACGGTGCACTCCAGCGAGAAGAGCGCGTCCGGGACGACCGGAGGGCCGTCCGGGGTGAGCGACCCCCACGTGCCCTGGAACTTGTCCGGGGACGTCGTGGCGAACAGCCGCGCCACGGCGTCGTGGTGCCGGCGGAGCATGCTCACCGCGAAACGTCCCGACTCGTGCACGGCCGGCAACGTGCGCGCGGACCGCGCGATGCAGACCAGGACCATCGGAGGCTCGGCGGAGACGGAGCAGAAGGCGCTCACGGTCAGTCCGTGCGAGCCCGCCCGTTCCCCCCGTGCCGTGACGATCGTGACGCCGCTCGGAAACCGGGCGAGCGCGGCCCGGAACTCGTCCACGATGACCATCCCGGGACGTCAGGCCGTGAACGGCCGCAGCACCAGTTCGACCGTGCGGTCCTGGAGGGTGAACGTCGCCTTCTGGCCGGGCACCGCGTCGTCGAGCCAGCGGTGGAAGTCCTCCATCTCCTTCAGCGTGACGCCGTCGATGGCGTGGATCTCGTCGCCCGGCTGGATGCCGACGAACTCGGCGGCGGAGTTGATCGCCACGTCCTGCACGACCATCCCGGTCTCCGGGGTGACCCCCAGCGGGATGATGCCCGTCTTGGGCGGTGTCAGCGTCTTGTGGAACTGGAACGGCCGGTGCTCCAGGTAGGCCGCGAGCCGCTCCAGGTAGTGCCACCAGTGGTGGTCGTACGCGTCGAACTCCACCCGGGAGCGGACCGAGTCGCCGAAGCCCGAGTGGCGCACCCTTACCTCGGTCCTGTCCTCGTCGACCCGGACGAACCCCACCTCCACCGAGGTCGGCTCGTCGTTCCCGGGCACGTCCCAGTCGTAGGAGCAGGACACGCCGGGGTCGACCTCGCGCAACGTCCCCGTGAAGACGAGATCGACCCGCCCTCCCCGGTTGAAGTGCCAGCGAAGCGGGTCGCCCGGTTCGGCCGGGATGCTCGCGTCGTGCAGGTTGAGCCAGGCGCGGACCTCCTTGGGGTCGATCCATGCCTGCCAGACGCGCTCCCGGCTCACCTTGATCTCGCGCGCCGTCGATGTTTCGAGTGCCATGACACCGTTCTCCGTTCTTGGGATCCGCGCCGGCTGGGGCACGGGCTCAGCGGTACGCCGGTCGATCGCCTACCTGGCCTCCGCCTCGTGCAGGGCCTTCTCGACTGCGGCGTTGGAAAGCGTCAGTAGTCCGATGAGTGAGACGGCCGCCCCGAACAGGCCGCCTGCCCGGTACACGGCCTCCAGGCTCACGTGGGTCGCGATCTGGCCGGCCAGGAGGATGCCGACCGGCATCAGCCCGAAGGCCACCAGCCTGTTCACGCTGCTGACCCGTCCGATCAGCTCCCTCGGGACGATGGTCTGCCGGATCGACACGGTCGTGACGTTCCAGGTCATGGCCGTGTAACCGGTGACGGCGAGGCCGAGCGCGACGAAGGCGACCTCGCTGGTGAACCCCAGGATCGTGAAGCCCAGCGCGCCCAGCATCACCCCGCCGAGCGCGGACCTCGCCGGCCCCAGACGGTGGGTGAACATCCGGCACGTGAAGCCCGCGGTCACGCTGCCGACCGCGACCGAGGCGAGCAGCAGGCCGTACGCCACGTCGCTGATCTGCATGACCTGCCGCGCGTACAGCACCAGCATCGCCAGCTGGCCGACCGTGCACATGTTGGTGAGGCCCGCGACCAGCGTGAACACGCGGAGCACGCGGTGGCGGGCCAGCCAGCGCACGCCCTCGCCGATCTCCCTGCGCATCGCGCGCCGGGGTCTCGTGTCGTTCGTGCCCTTCGCGTCCTTCGTGCCGGCGGTCGTCGCCCCCCGGGCGCCGTCGGCACGGAAATCGCCGCGCATGAGGAACGAGAAGACGGAGCTCACCGCGAAGCTGATCGCGTCCACGCCCACCGGCACGGCCCTGCCCACGGTGTAGAGCACGCCGCCGAGCGCCGGTCCCAGGAACTTCAGGGCGACCGTGTTGGCGGTCATCAGCCTGCTGTTGGCCCGCTCCAGCGCCTTTCGGTCCTGCGGGACCGTCATCGGGAGGATCGCCGAGCGCGAGCTGTCGTAGACGGTCTCGATCGACGTGATGCCGAAGGCGATCACCATGAGAAGCGGGATCGACGCCCAGCCGCCGAGAACCGCGACGAACAGGACGACGAGGATCGCACACCGGAGGGCGTCCGACACCCACATCGCCCGGCGCCGGTCCCAGCGGTCGGCGAGCGCGCCTCCCATCAGGGCGAGCAGCAACCAGGGAAGCTTGTCCGCCATCCCGACGAGGGAGAGCGTCGCCGGATCGCTGGTGAGGTCGGCGGCCAGCAGCGGCAACGCGGTGACGGTCAGGCCGTTTCCCACGCTCGAGACCGACCAGCCTCCCCAGAGCAGCCAGAAATCGCGTCCGAGGCCGCCGGAGATCCTCGCGCCCAGCCGCCCTCCCCGCCCTCCCCGGCCGTCCGGCGGCGCGCCGGGGTCCTGCGGTTCCGTCGTGGTCCGCAGGCCTCCGTCGCCCGGGGCCTCCCTGGTCGTCATGCGCCCTCCGGGGTGGTCTCCCCCGGGAGCAGCGCGGCGGGGTCGAGTTCGAAGAGCAGGCGGGTGGCGCGGGCGGCTCCGTCCGCGTCCGCGAGCTCCCGCCGGCAGAGCACCGCCTTGTACGCCGCGCCGGCTCCCCTGAGGCCACCGGCCTGGGCGCCTCGCTCGAACTCCTCGGCCGCCCGCTTGACGTCGCCGTCGCGCTGGAACCAGGCACCCGCGAAGTAGCGCGCGGAGGGCTCGTTCCCGTCCACCCGCAGCAGCTCCTCCGCGGCCCGTTCCACGTGGTCGGCGGGGTGGAGCATGGTGCCCGCCTTGACGGTCACGTCGAGGAGCAGCCTGGTGTTCTCCCGGGCGCTGTGCCACTGCTGGGAGTCGGCGGCCAGGCTCTCGGCCTCGGCACCCGCCTCGTACGCCGCGTCCATGGCCGCCCGCGCCGCGTCCGCGTCCTTGTCCGTGATCCGGTGGAAGGCCGCGGCCCGCCAGAACCTGCTCGTCGTGAGCGCGCGCGACCAGGGCTCGACCTCGTCCAGCGCGGGCAGCAACTCCTGGCCGTACGCCATCCAGTAGTCGCTCCCGCGCTCGCCTCCCCGGTCCCGCAGCAGGATCGAGATCAGCTGGGTGCACGAGAGCACGCGCGGTACCGGCAGCTCTCCCTCGGTGGCCAGCCTCGCGAAGGCGTCCGTCACCGCGGAATCGCGCAGATGCTGGCGCAGCGCCCGGGCGGTCTCGTAGGCGAGGTGGTCGCCGGAGGGGTGGGAGCCGGCGGCACCGGCGGCACCGGCGCCGTCACCCGAGGTCAGCTCCGCCGCGAGCCGGTAGAACCCGAGCTGCGTGAGGATCCTGACGAGCACCGCGCGCCGCGGAACGGACTGGTGGGGCCATTCGGCGATCTGGCGGTTGAGGAACAGCCACGGTTCCAGTCCGGTGTTCGCCGCCACGGCCGCCGGCGAGTCTCCCAGGAACACGTCCTGCCTGGCCTGCCTCGCCAGCCAGGACCGTGAGTCTCCCTGCAGGATCAGGGAGCAGTGCGGAAGAAGTTCGTCCTGGTTCTCGTCGCGCAGCAGGGCCAGCAGCAGCGGCGTGCTCTCGGCGCAGAGCGGCCCGCCCACCGTGGGAGTCAGCGTGAACCAGGCGCTCCAGGTGCGCTGCAGTCCGACGGTGTCCAACTCGACCACGGGCGGGAATTCCAGATCCCCCCACGCGACATCATCCGCGCGCGTATAGGTGTGCAAGCCCGCCAATATCCTACCCTTTTCTCGAGCAGCCGATCACTGGTTGAGAAGGCGGGAGAGGATTGCTGGAATCCCCTCCCGCCGGATATCGGCTTTCAATTCACCGATTAGTAGACCTCGCTGGGCGCGTACACCTCGCTCGGCGCGTAGACCTCGCTGGGCGCGTAGACCTCGCTCGGGGCGTAGACCTCACTCCGCATCTGAAACACCTCCTCTTGGGGTTGTTCCTTGCTGGCGGAGTCAGCTTTTCGGGGATCAGTTTCACAACGGTTTCACGTCGGTTTCACGGCGTCATTGACAGTCTCCGATTACGGTTGTCCTGCCAGGTGAAGGGGGCTTCGAATCTTTTTCCCGGCGACCCGACGACCCTGCGCGCCTGCGCGCCTGCGCGCCTGCGCCCCGGCGGCCGGGCCGCCGAGCCGGTGTACCGGACCGATATGAGGCCTCGTCATGTTCAGGGGCGCCGCGATCGGCACGCGGACCCTCAGGCGATTCCGGGACCGGCGTCCTCACACGCGCGGGGAGTCCATACGAGCTTTTCCCACATGAAAGATCCGGAAATCAACTGAAATCACCCTGGCGCACCCGGGATGATGTACGCGAAGATGCCTCCTGTGTGCCGCTCCGGTGGAATGTGTCCGGCGACGGGTGCGGACATTCACCGTGAACGCGTGGCGTGACCGAACATGCGCAGCCGTCAGGGAGATTCGGCATGGCCGACGAAGAGACCATTCCGGTGGAACCGCTGGAATCGGGGGATCCGTCCCGGGTGGGTCCCTACCGGTTACTCGGGCGGCTCGGCCAGGGCGGTATGGGCAGCGTTTATCTCGCCCGTGGCGCCGATGACCGCCCGATCGCCGTCAAGACCCTTCTCGGGCGCTTCGCGAACGACGCCGAGTTCCGGCACAGGTTCCGCCGCGAGGTGGACCGGGCCCGGCAGGTGCCGCCCTTCTGCACGGCCGAGGTGTTCGACGCCGACCCGGACCACGACCCGCCCTACCTGGTCGTGGAGTACGTGGAGGGTCCGAGCCTCACCGAGGCCGTACGGACCCGCGGGCCGTTCACCCCGGCGAACCTGCACGGCCTGGCGATCGGCGTGGCCGCGGCGCTGACCGCCATCCACAGCGCCGGAGTGATCCACCGGGACCTGAAGCCGAGCAACGTGATGCTGGCACTGGGCGGCCCCAAAGTGATCGATTTCGGCATCGCCCGGGAGATCGATTCGAGCACGGTGCTCAGCTCCTCGAAACCCGGGCAGCTCATCGGCACGGTGCCGTACATGGCGCCCGAACGCCTCGACTCCAGCGGTGCCCCGCTCACCCCCGCCGTGGACGTGTTCGCCTGGGGGGCGCTGATCGCCTACGCCGGGACCGGCAGGAACCCGTTCGCCACCGATTCCCTGCCCGCCACCGTCGCCCGCATCCTCACCCGGCCGCCGAACCTGGACGGCCTGGACGCCTCCCTGCGCCCCCTGGTCGAGCAGTCGCTGGCCAAGAACCCCGCCGACCGGCCCACCGCCCACCAGCTCCTCCAACGCCTCCTGGGACGCCCTTCCGACGACGAGCGGGAGCTGGGCACGACCGTGGAGGAGACCATCAAGAACCTCTACACCGTGCGCGACGTCCCCGATGCCACCCACACCGACACGCCGACCGCCACAACCACCGCCGTGGTCGCCACCGTCGCCGACGACGACAGTGGCGGCGGACGGCCCGGCGGGACCGGGATCCGCCGGCGCCCGCGACCGGTCGCGGTCGTCGTGGCGGCCGCCGCCGCGGTCGCCGTCGCGGCCCTCGCTCTGATCCTGCTTCCGAACTGGGGCGGGACACCGGGAGGCTCCTCCGCGACCCCCGGGAGGACCCTGGCCGCCTCCGGGCCGTTCCAGATCGCGCTCGGTGACCTCCTCACGAAGGACAGGCCCGCCGCCGGAGCGGGGAACATCGAGTCCCCGGGTGCCCAGGACGTCTACGAGTTCACCGCCGAAAAAGGCCAGAAGATATTCCTCGACGCCCGGGAAAGCGCCCCGAACCTCAACTGGATCCTCTACGACCCCGAAGAAAGCATCGTCTTCGGCGGAACCGGGATGAACAACGAGTTCAGCCAGATGCCCGAAGACCAGGGGCCTCACACCCTCGCTTTCGACGGCACCTACCAACTCGTCGTCTACGGAAAAGCCGACGCCGTCGGCACCTATCGCGCGAAGCTGTGGTCCGTACCGTCCCAGGAGACCGTCACCCTGCGACTCGGCGAGCAGATCTCCGACGGTCAACCTGCCGCCGGAGCGGGGAACATCGAGACACCCGGCGCGCAGGACGTCTACGAGTTCACCGCCGAAAAAGGCCAGAAGATATTCCTCGACGCCCGGGAAAGCGCCCCGAACCTCAACTGGATCCTCTACGACCCCGAAGAAAGCATCGTCTTCGGCGGAACCGGAATGAACAACGAGTTCAGCCAGATGCCCGAAGACCAGGGGCCTCACACCCTCGCTTTCGACGGCACCTACCAACTCGTCGTCTACGGAAAAGCCGACGCCGTCGGCACCTACCGCGTGAAGGTCGAAGCCCGCTGAGTCCCACCGCCCTCGCCCCGCGACGGGCGACGACGACGCCCGGGGGCCGCCGGACGGGCGCAAAAGCGTATGACAGTGGTGGTGGGCGGGGGCAGGATTGCCCCATGACCGACAAACGCATCGATCCCCCCTTCATCGCCGACGAGCGCTCCATGCTCCACTCCTGGCTGGAGTGGCACCGGGAGACCCTGGAGGTGAAGTGCGCCGGCCTGACCGACGAGCAGCTCCGGCTGCGCTCCGCCGAGCCCTCCTCCATCTCCCTGCTGGGCCTGGTCCGGCACATGGCCGAGGTCGAGCGGAACTGGTTCCGCAGGATCCTCGGCGGTGAGGACGCCCCTCCGTTCTACTACTCCGACGACGACCCCGACGGTGACTTCGACAACCTGGAGACGAGCACCGCCGAGGAGGCGTTCGCGAACTGGCGGGCCGAGATCGCCCACGCGCGCGAGATATCGATCACGCTCCCCATGGACGCGATCGGCAGGGGACAGCGCCGGGGTAAGGACGTCTCGCTGCGCTGGATCCTCATCCACATGATCGAGGAGTACGCCCGGCACAACGGCCACGCCGACCTCGTCCGCGAGCGGATCGACGGGGCGACCGGGGACTGACGGGGGCCCTGAGTCCAGGGGCGGAGCGGGACCGGACGGCGAGCGGAAACGAGGGCGGGCGGGAACGAGGGCGGGCGGGGATCAGGCGGCGAGCGGGGGCACCGGCGGGCCTGGGGCGACAGGCCACGGGGAACGGGGGACGGGGAACGGGGAACGCTTCAGCGCGGGGAGGGCATCTCCGCCAGCACCGCGGCGATCACCTGGTCCAGGCCCGCGAGGTTCGCCGGGCGGGCGACGGCCGCCTCGGCGAACCGGGCGAGCAGCCGGGCGAAGACCTCGCGCTCGGACTCGTCCCAGTCCGACATCAGGCCGTTCAGGTAGGTGCGCCGGTGACGGACGACGACCTCCAGGACGCGCCGGCCCCGCTCGCTCAGCGTCAGGCGGGCGCGCCTGGCGTCCACCGCCGACTCCTCGCGCTCCACGAACCCGGCGCCGATCGCGTCGTTGACCAGCCTGCTGGCGGTGGAGGGATCGACGTCCAGCTGCTCGGCGACCGCCCCCACGGTCACCTCGGGCGCGTCCAGGCTGAGCTTGTGCACGGCGTGCACGACCATCACGTTCGACATCTGCACCGGCCGCTGCGACTCCGCGGACCTGCGCGCGCGCAGGGGGCGCGACCAGATCCGGCGGAGCCGGAACAGGGCCACGTCGATCAACGCTCCGGGCGCGCCGTCGTTCACCGCTCCGGGCGTGCCGTCGTTCACCGTGATCAGCCGGACAGGCGGACGGGGTTGACCAGGTCCGCGTACATCAGCAGCCCCGCCATGATGACCATCAGGAAGGCGATGGCGTACGTCAGGGGGAGCGCCTTGGCGATGTCGACGTGCCCGGGGGCGGGACGGCGGGTGACCCGGGCGAAGGCGCGCTTGAGGCCCTCCCAGAGGCCGCCGGCGATGTGGCCGCCGTCCAGCGGGAGCAGCGGGATCAGGTTGAACAGGCCGATCGCCAGGTTGAACCCCGCCAGCAGGTTGACGAAGACGACGATCTTGTTCTCCACCGGGATGGCGGCGGCGGCGATCTCACCGCCGATGCGGCTCACGCCGATCACGCCGATCGGGCCGTTGCGGTCGCGCTCGTCACCGGAGAAGGCTGCGTGCCAGACGCCGACCATCTTCTCGGGGAACCGCATCAGGGACGCCGCGGTGGCCGAGGTGAGATCCCCCATGTGCTCGACCACGGCGCCGAGGTCCTGCCGCTCGATGACGATCTTCGGGCTGACCCCGAGGTACCCGACGCCCTTCTCGATCTTGCCCGGCTCGTCCGGGGACTCGCGGTCCTGGGCGATCAGGGAGGCGTTGACGGTCAGCTCCTGGCCGGCGCGCCTGATGCCGATCGCGACCGGCCCGGCGCCGTGGTCGCGGATGGCGCGGGTGGCGGTCTCCCAGCTCGCGGCGGGCCTGCCCGCCACCGAGACGATGACGTCCCCGGGCCTCAGCCCTGCGCGGCTGGCCGGGCTGGGCTGGTCGGCCGCGGTGCACTCGGGGTTCTGCCTGTACTGGGCGGCGGTCTTGACGCACTGCGGGATCGAGGCGATCTCGGTCTTGTACGTGGCGACGCCGAACCCCATGAGCACGACGCCGAACAGGATGAACGCCAGCACGAAGTTCATCGCCGGGCCGCCGGACATGATGATGACCTTCTGCCACCACGGCTTGCGGTAGAAGACCCGGTCCTCGTCGCCCGGCCGCACGTCCTCCAGTGCCACGTCGCGCGCGTTCTCGATCAGGCTCTGCCAGGGGCCGGTGGAGACCGAGCGGACCTTGCCGGGGGCGTCGGTGGGACGGGGCGGCAGCATGCCGATCATCCGGATGTAGCCGCCGAGCGGGAGCCACTTGATCCCGTACTCCGTCTCGCCGCGGTGCCGCGACCACATGGTCGGGCCGAAACCGACCATGTACTGCGTGACCCTGACGCCGAACAGTTTGGCCGGCACCAGGTGGCCGATCTCGTGCAGCCCGATCGACACCATCAGCCCCACGAGAAAGACGATGATCCCGACCACGAAGAGCCAGCTCACAGGTTCATACTCCCATCGCGGTTTCCCCGGCAACACCCCATAAGAGGTTAGCCGAACTATCCGCTCCGCACGCGTCTCCGGCGGCCCGGCGTTCCCCGCCGATCCGGTAGGCGCCTTTACCGATCGCGTACCCCCCGTTTACAATGAGCGATCGCACGATCACTCTTCGACGGGGTGAGGCGGTGGCGAGGAGGAGAGAGGAGCGTCTTGATCGGGATTCTGGTCGCCGAACACCTGCCGCTGGTACGGCGCGGGCTGGTGGCGTCCCTGGAAGGTGAGACCGACATGAAGGTGGTGGCCGAGGTGGCCACCGGCGAGGAGGTTCCCCCGGCCGTCCTGCGGCACTCCCCCGAGGTCGCGGTCGTCGATCTCGCCCTGCCCGGGCTCGACGGTCTCGGTGTCGCGCTCCGGCTGCGCGAGGAGGCTCCCCGCTGCGGGGTCCTGCTGCTGTCGCACGATCCGAGCCCCGGCCAGGTCCGCCAGGCCTTCGCCGCCCACGCGCTCGGGTTCATGAGCCTGCGGTCGGGGCCCGAGCAGCTGGCCGGCGGTGTCCGCCTGGTCGCGTCCGGCCGCCGCGCCGTCGACTCCGAGCTCGCGGTGGCGGCCCTGAGATCGGCGGACAACCCGCTGACCCCCCGGGAGCTGGACGTGCTCCGGCTGGTCGCCCGGGGCGCGAAGTCGGACGAGATCGCCGACGAGCTGTTCCTCTCCGTGGGAACGGTCCGAAATCACCTGTCCCGGATCATCTGCAAGACGCAGGCGCGCAACCGGCTCGACGCCGTGCGCATCGCCGGCCACTCCGGGTGGCTCTGACCGCCACCGGAGCCTTCCGGGATCGCGCGGGGTGAAGGTATCGCGCGGGGGTGAAGGGATCGCGCGGGGATCAGGGGCGCCAGATGAGGACGAGGGCGCAGTCGTCGTTGTGGCCCGCGGACATGGAGGCCACCAGGCTGCGGGCGCCGTCGCGGAAGCCGGTGGGCACCAGGCGCTCGGCCTCTCCCAGCAGGCGGTCCAGGCCGGCGTCGATGTCGCGGCCCGGCTGCTCGATCAGCCCGTCGGTGTAGAGCATGAGGGCGTCGCCCTTGCGGAGCATCCCCCGGTCGGCCTCGCAGTGCAGGTCGGGCACGACGCCGAGGACGACGCCCTTGGCCGGGGAGACCCTCCAGGTGCCGGTGCCCGCCTCGAACTTGACCACCGGGGGGTGACCGGCCGAGGTGATGACGTACTCGCCCGTCGCCAGGTTCAGCCGGAGGTGGACCGCGGTGACGAAGCCCTCGGCCTCGCGCTGGCGGTGCAGGTAGGCGTTGCACGCGGGCAGGAAGTCGTCGACCGCGCCGAGCAGGCCGCCGAAGGTGCCCGAGAGCATCAGCGCCCGGGTGCCGGCGTCGACGCCCTTGCCCGACACGTCGACCAGGGCGAGATCGACCGTGTCGCCCTCGCGGATGGACACCAGGAAGTCCCCGCCGAAGGAGGAGCCCCCGGCCTGCTTGAGCACCACCTTGGAGCCCCAGTCCTTGGGCAGGTGCGGCAGGTCGCCCTGGCTTTTGAGACGATCGCGCAGCTCCAGCAGCATCGCGTCGCCGCGCAGGCCCTGCACGCCGAGCTTGCCGCGGGTACGGGCCATCAGCGCGGCCAGCACGGCGGTGAAGCCGAAGGTGGCCAGCAGGCCGGGGCCGATGTGGCCGACCCCCCGTACGACCGCCACGTAGACGAGGGCGGCGGCGACCGCGACGAGCAGCTTGGCGAGGCTGTTCAGGCGGAGCTGG
This sequence comes from Streptosporangium sp. DT93, assembly GCF_049844535.1. Classification (NCBI taxonomy): domain Bacteria; kingdom Bacillati; phylum Actinomycetota; class Actinomycetes; order Streptosporangiales; family Streptosporangiaceae; genus Streptosporangium; species Streptosporangium sp. DT93. The sequence continues at coordinate 116,044 of NZ_JBNCLF010000018.1, read as the reverse complement.
AGTCCCGCCACGAGCGTGATCGGGATCATGAGGGCCGGGGAGAACCACTCCATGGAGACCCTGGCGGCCAGGACGCCGACCAGCAGCGTCAGGAGCGTCAGGGTGACGAGCAGGTTGCGGTCGCGCGCCAGCGGCCCCCTGCGCAGCAGGCGCACGATGGGGACGAGAAGCGGGATGCGGACCAGGAACGCGCGGAGCGCCGGAGGGAGCAGCGGCACCGGACGGGAACTCATGATGCGCCTGACTGTATCCGGCCCTCTCCCCTTTGGGCAGCCCACTTGACCAATGTCTTGATCATTAAGCATGGATATTAGATGGCCGGAACCGTTTGTCCTCTCTACGATCCGAGGATGCCCCTGAGCCTGCGTCCGGTCACCGAGACCGAGTTCCCCACCTGGATCGCCTTGGACGAGGAGGCGTTCGGTACCCCCATCCCGCCGCACCGCGTGGAGCTGTCCCGGCGCAACACCGAGTTCGACCGCTCGCTCGGCGCCTTCGACGGCGACCTGCTGGTGGGCGTCACGACGGTCTGCAGCTTCACCATGACCGTGCCGGGCGGGCCGATCCCGGTCGGCGGCGTCACCGCGGTCGGCGTGCTGCCCTCGCACCGCCGCGGGGGCGTGCTGACGGCGCTGATGACCCGTCAGCTCGCCGACCTGCGCGAGGGCGGCGAGGCGGTCGCCGCGCTGTACGCGTCCGAGGCCGTGATCTACGGGCGGTACGGCTACGGCAGGGCCGCCGACAGCCTGAACGTCCGGATCCCCACCGCGGGCGCGGCCTTCGCCCCGCACGCCCCGTCCGATCCCGCGCTGCGCCCGCGCCTGGTGCGGCCCGCGGACGCCAGGGACGTGTTCGAGACGATCCACGCGGCCGCGCTCGCCACCAGGCCTGGCCTGTACGCCCGCACCCCCGCGCGCTGGGACACCCTGCTGAGCGACGAGGAGTCCGACCGGACCAGCGGGGCGCTGCGCGCCGTGGTCGTCGAGGACGGCGAGGGTCCGCGCGGGTACGCGCTGTTCCGGATCAAGGCCGGTTGGGACGAGCACGACCTCCCCAGCGGGGAGCTCCACCTGCGGGATCTGTTCGGTCTCGATCCGGCCGCCCACGCGCTGCTGTGGCGGCACGTCCTGGATCGCGACCTGGTCGCGCACGTCAGCGCGAACCTGCCCGCCGACGATCCGCTGATCCACCTGCTGGCCGATCCCCGCGCGCTGCGCGCGCGCTGGAACGACGAGCTGTGGATCCGCGTCGTGGACGTCGGGCGTGCCCTGCCCGCCCGCCGCTACGGCGCGCCGGTGGACGTGACGATCGAGGTCGAGGACGCGACGTGCCCGTGGAACGCGGGCCGCTGGCGGCTGACGGCGGACACCTCGGGTGCCCGCTGCGTGCCCTGCGACGACCCGGCCGACCTGGTCCTGCCCGTCTCCGCGCTGGGCGCCGCCTACCTGGGCGGGCGCCCGCTGGAGGCGCTGCGGGCGGCGGGGCTGGCGCGCGAGTCGCGTCCGGGGGCGCTGCGCGAGCTGTCCGCCGCCATGTCGTGGGAACCGGCACCCTGGGGCGGCCTGGTCTTCTGAGCCCGCCCCGCCCCGCCCGTCCCGCCCCGCCCGCACCGCCCTGGCCGCCTCGCCCGCCCTGTTCGTCCCGCTCGTCCTCGCCGGGACGGGACGAACGGGACGGGGCGGGTTATGGTGGCGGCATGGCACTGCAGAGCTTGCAGATCAACACGATCACCGCCATGCGGGCGCGGGACGTGTCGCGCCCGACGCGGGAGCAGCAGGAGGGCGCGGACCGCCGCCCCCTGCGCGACGAGGCCCCCCGCAAGGACCCCGTACGCAAGGAACCTCCGCGCAGGGAGCCCCCGCGCAAGGAATCTCCGCGCCGCGATTCCTCACACCGCGACCACCACTGACCCGCGCCCCTCCCGCCGGCCCCCGCGCGACACGGGACGACACGGCCTCGGAGGTCGTGGCACGGGGCGCCGTGACGTGGGCTGCCGTGACACGGGACGCCGTGGCGCGAGGCGCCGGGACGCGGGACAGGACGCCTAGGGCAGCGGCGGCAGCAGCCCGTCGGTCTCGTAGGAGGCGAGCTGCGCGATCCGGCGGCTGTGCCGCTCGGCCCCGGAGTAGGCGGTGTCCAGGAAGACCCCGACGAAGGCGGCCGCCTCCTGCGGCGTGTGCATCCGCGCGCCCAGGCTGATCACGTTGGCGTCGTTGTGCTCGCGGGCGAGCCTGGCGGTCTCCTCGCTCCAGGCCAGCGCGGCGCGGACGCCGCGTACCTTGTTGGCGGCGATCTGCTCGCCGTTGCCCGAGCCGCCGATCACGACGCCCAGGCTGCCCGGGTCACCCACGACCCCCTCGGCCGCGCGCAGCACGAACGTAGGGTAGTCGTCCTCGGCGTCGTAGACCGAGGGACCGCAGTCCGTGACCTCGTGGCCGTGCTCCTTCAGCCAGGAGACGATGTGGTTCTTGAGCTCATAGCCGGCATGGTCGGCACCGATGTAGACGCGCACCGGGACAGTTTTGCAGGTACACGGGGGCGGCTCCACCCGGCCCCGGCTAAAGTAACGGTCACAAAGCTTGCCCACCCCTTACGCCTGCGCACCCCTCACAAGAGAGAGCCCCCACATGCGTGACATCCGAGTCGTCGGAGACCCCGTCCTGCGCACTCCCGCCGAGCCGGTCGCCGACTTCGACCGCGACCTGCGCCGCATGATCGACGAGATGTTCGAGGTGATGTACGCCGCGCGGGGCGTCGGTCTGGCCGGGCCGCAGATCGGTGTGTCGAGGCGGATCTTCGTCTACGACTGCAGCAGCCGCAAGGGGCACGTGATCAACCCCGAGCTGACCGTGGACGACGACACCGAGGTCCTCGACGAGGAGGGCTGCCTGTCGGTGCCCGACCGCGAGACCCGCGTTCCGATCTACGCCCGGACGCCGCGGGCCGCCGGGGTGACCGTGCGGGGCATGGACCGGCTGGGACGGCCGATCCGGATCAGGGCCAGGGGGATGCTGGCGCGCTGCTTCCAGCACGAGACCGACCACCTCGACGGCAGGCTGTACGTGGACCGCCTGGCCAGGGACGCCGCCAGGCAGGTCCTGCTCCAGGCCCCCTGACCCCCTGCCCGCCCGGCCCCCTGCCCTCCCGGCCCCCTGGGCCCCCGGGCCCCTTCGTCTCCGCCCGCCGGGTCCCGACGATCCCGCGACCGGCGGGCACGAGCGTCCGGGACGGCGCGGACCGGGTGCCCGGGCGGGCGCCGGACCCGGCCGCCGGCCTCAGAGCTGGACGGCCTTGATCTCCAGGTACTCCTCCAGCCCGAACTCGCCGAGCTCGCGGCCGAGGCCGGACTGCTTGTACCCGCCGAAGGGGGCACGGGGGTTGAACTGGCCTCCGTTGACCGCCACCTGGCCGGTGCGCAGCCGTCGCGCGACCTCGACCGCGCGCTGCTCGTCGCCCGCCCACACCGCCCCGGCCAGGCCGTACGGCGTGCCGTTGGCGATGGCGACCGCCTCGTCCTCGCCCCGGCTGTAGGGGATGATCGCCAGGACCGGGCCGAAGATCTCCTCCTGCTCGATGGCCATCCCGGGCTCCACCCCGGCGAACACCGTGGGCTCGACGTAGAAGCCGCGCTCCAGGGGCCGGTCGGCGCCTCCGGTGACCAGCCGGGCGCCCTCCTCCTGGCCCCGGTTGATGTAGCGGACGACCCTGTCGCGCTGCGCGGCCGACACCAGCGGGCCGAGCCTGGTCGCCTCGTCGAAGGGGTCCCCGACGGTGTACTTCCGCGCGGCCTCGACCGCGAGCCGGACGGCCTCGTCGTACCGGTCGCGATGAACGATCATGCGGGTCCAGGCCGAGCAGGTCTGGCCGGAGTTGAGGAAGGCGTTGGCCACCGTCACCTTGGTGGCCGCGCCCAGGTCGGCGTCCGGCAGGATCACGCTGGCGGACTTGCCGCCGAGCTCCAGCGCCACCCGTTTGATCGTCTCGGCGGCGAGCGCGGCGACCCGCCTCCCGGCCGCGGTGGAGCCGGTGAACGACACCATGTCCACGCCGGGGTGGGCGACAAGCGCCTCGCCCACCCGGGGCCCGTACCCGCTGATCATGTTGAAGACGCCGGCGGGCAGGCCGACCTCGTCGAGGACGCCGGCGAGGGCGTAGGCGGCCAGCGGCGCCACCTCGCTGGGCTTCAGCACGACCGTGCAGCCGGCGGCGAGCGCGGCGCCCACCTTGCAGACGATCTGGTGCAGGGGGTAGTTCCACGGGGTGATGGCGGCGACCACCCCGACCGGTTCCCTGAAGATGCGGGAGTTGCCGACCTGCCCGCCCTCGAAGTCGTAGGTCTCGGCCAGCTGGGCGTAGGAGGCCAGCACCCCGGCCGGCATCAGCGTCTGCACCCTCATCGCCACGCCGTACGGCGCGCCCATGTCCGTGGCGATGATCCTGGCGATCTGGTCGGAGCGTTCCCGGATCAGCTCGGCCGCCGCGGCGAGGATCTTGCCGCGCTCGGCGGCGGGCGTCCGCGACCAGGAGGGCAGGGCCGCGCGGGCGGCGGCCACGGCCGCCTCGACGTCGGCGGGCGCTCCGGCGGGCACCGTGTCGAGCAGTTCCTCGGTGGCGGGGTTGACGACGTCGATGCCCTCGTTCGACGCGGACGGCCGCCAGGCCCCGTTCAGGTAAAGGTGACGCATTCCCTCATCCTGACGTGCGTGCCGCCATTATGCGAGGGTGTGACGGCCCGGCCGGGAACGCGTCGGCCCCGAAGGGGCATCGCCGTACGGGAGCACGACCCGCCGCGCGGGACGCGATCCCGGGCGTTCTCGCGGGAGCGGCCCGCCGTCACGGGGACGGCGGACCGCTGAGACGTCCCGGGCGCGGACCGGGTGCGGACCGGGTGCGGACCGGGTGCGGGGATCAGTCGAAGATCGGGGACCGTGTCCGGGAGCGCTTGAGCTCGAAGAACCCGTCGGTGCCCGCCACCAGCAGCACCCCGTCCCAGAGCCTGCCGGCCTCCTCGCCCTTGGGCGCCGGCGAGATGACCGGGCCGAAGAAGGAGACGCCCTCGACCGAGATCACCGGGGTGCCGACCTCCTGGCCGACCCGGTCGATGCCGTCGGCGTGCGAGGCGCGGACGACCTCGTCGAACTCGGTGGAGTCCATCGCGTCGGCGAACCCGCGGTCCAGACCGGCGGCCTCCAGCGCCTCCTCGACGGTCTCGCGGAGGGTGTCGGTCCCCTTCCTGTTCTGGTTGTGAAAACGGACGCCCAGCTCGGTGTAGAGGCGGCCGACCGTCTCGGTGTCGTACTTCGCCTGAACGGCGGCCACCACCCGGACCGGTCCCATCGCGTCGGCGATCTGCGTGCGATAGCTCTCCGGGACGTCCTTGTCCTCGTTCAGCACGGTGAGGCTCATGATGTGCCAGCGCGGCTCGATGGACCGCACCTTCTCCACCTCCACCAGCCAGCGGGAGGTCATCCACGCCCAGGGGCAGAAGGGGTCGAACCAAAGATCCACCGGGGTTCGCTCTGTCATGTTCTCCGACTTCCTGATAGTGAGGTCTGTCGTTGGCCACAACCGGAACGACGGAGTTCCCTATTCCGTGCACGGATTAATACCTTGACCGAGACCTTTGTTCTCAAATTTGGGTACCAGTCCACACGTTGATCCGAAGCGGCGTTCCACGGCCTTACATGGCAGGATTCAGGTCACCCCTTAGCAATGGAGCGGGGGAAGTTGTGAAGAGGGAGCGGTAGTGGCAGGCAATCTGACCCGTGACGAGGCGCGCGAGCGCGCACGGCTGCTCAGCGTCCAGTCCTATGCGGTGGAGCTCGACCTGACCGAGGGTGAGGAGCGCTTCGAGAGCGTCACCACGGTCCGCTTCACCAGCACCCGGCCGGGTGCGGGGACGTTCATCGACCTGGCGGGCGCGAAGGTGCGCAGGGCCGTGCTGAACGGTACCGAACTGGACGTGAGCGGCTACGACCCGGAGACGGGGCGGCTGCCCCTGACCGGGCTGGCCGAGACCAACGAACTGCTCGTGGACGCCGACTGCTCGTACACGCGAACCGGTGAGGGCCTGCACCGCTTCGTCGACCCGGTCGACAAGAGCGTCTACCTGCACAGCCAGTTCGAGACGGCCGACGCGCACCGGATGTACGCGTGCTTCGACCAGCCCGACCTCAAGGCCACCTTCGAGCTGAGCGTGCTCGCGCCGTCGGACTGGGAGGTCATCTCCAACGCGGCGCCCGGCCCGGCCGAGGACCTGCCCGAGCACCGGGGCAGGCACGGCGCGCTCCAGGCGTCCAGGCGCTGGCACTTCCCGCCCACCCCGGTGATGTCGACGTACATCACCGCGCTGTGCGCCGGGCCGTACCACCGGGTGACCTCCGAGCACGACGGCATCCCGCTGGGCCTGTACTGCCGGGCCTCGCTGGCCGAGCACCTCGACGCGGAGAACATCTTCGAGGTGACCCGGCAGGGCTTCGACTTCTTCCACCGGATCTTCGGCGTCCGCTACCCGTTCGGCAAGTACGACCAGCTCTTCGTCCCCGAGTTCAACGCCGGGGCGATGGAGAACGCGGGCTGCGTGACCTTCCTGGAGAACTACATCTTCCGCTCGCGCGTCACGGACGCGGTGATCGAGCGCCGCGCCGAGACGATCCTGCACGAGATGGCGCACATGTGGTTCGGTGACCTGGTCACCATGCGCTGGTGGGACGACCTGTGGCTGAACGAGTCGTTCGCCACCTACGCCTCGGTGCTCTGCCAGGCCGAGGCCACCCGGTGGGGCCAGGGGGCGTGGACGACCTTCGCCAACGTGGAGAAGTCCTGGGCCTACCGCCAGGACCAGCTCCCCTCCACGCACCCGATCGCGGCCGACATCGTCGACATGCACGCGGTCGAGGTCAACTTCGACGGGATCACCTACGCCAAGGGCGCCTCGGTCCTCAAGCAGCTCGTCGCCTACGTGGGCCTGGAGAACTTCCTGGCCGGGGTCCGCGCCTACTTCAACGAGCACGCCTGGGGCAACACCACGCTCGCCGACCTGCTGGGCGCGCTGGAGCACACCTCCGGGCGCGACCTGTCCTCCTGGTCGAAGGAGTGGCTGGAGACCTCCTGGGTCAACACGCTGCGCCCGTCGTTCACCACCGACCCCGAGGGCCGCTTCCTGGAGTTCGACGTGCTCCAGGAGGCACCCGCCGAGCACCCGACGCTGCGCTCGCACCGCGTCGCCGTCGGCCTGTACGCGCTCAGCGGCGGCGAGCTGGTCCGGGTGCGGCGGGTGGAGCTGGACGTGTCCGGGGCGCGCACGGCCGTGACCGAGCTGGTCGGCGAGGTCCAGCCGGACCTGATCCTGATCAACGACGACGACCTGACCTACGCCAAGGTCCGGCTGGACGAGCGTTCGCTGCAGACCCTGGTGAACGGCGGCATGACCGCGTTCACCGAGTCCCTGCCCCGCGCGCTGTGCTGGTCGGCCGCCTGGGACATGACCAGGGACGCCGAGATGTCCACCCGCGACTACCTCGCCCTGGTCGTCTCGGGGGTCAGGTCGATCACGGACATCACGGTCGCGCAGACCGTGCTCCGCCAGGTCCGCCTGGCCGTCCAGCAGTACGCGGACCCGGCCCGGCGCGCCGAGGGCATGGCGCTGCTGGCCTCCACGCTGCGCGACCTGGTCGTCTCGGCCGAGCCCGGCTCCGACGCGCAGCTCGCCTACCTGAACGCGCTGTCGGCCTCGGCCACCTCGGCCGACGACCTGGCGTTCCTCAGGGGGCTGCTGGACGGCGGGACCACGCTGGAGGGCCTGACCGTCGACGCCGACCTGCGCTGGACGCTGGTCGGCGCCCTGGTCTCCGGTGGCCTGCTCGGCGAGGAGGACATCGAGCGGGAGCTGCAGCGCGACCCCACCGCCACCGGTGAGCGCATGGCCGCGCTCTGCCGGGCCTCGATCCCGACACCCGAGGGCAAGGAGGCCGCCTGGTCCGCGATCGTGGAGGGCCGGCTCAGCGGCGCGGTGCTCCGCTCGACGATCATAGGATTCGTCGACCCGAACCACCCGGAGCTGCTGGAGCCGTACAAGGAGCGGTACTTCGCCGAGATCGGCAGGATCTGGAAGTCCTGGACCTCCGACAGCGCCCAGAGCTTCGCCAACGGCTGCTACCCGGCGCTGTCCCTCTCCCCGGAGACGGTCGCCAGGACGCAGGACTTCATCTCGGCCGAGGAGCCGCCGCACGCCCTGCGGCGGCTGCTGCTCGAAGGCGCCGACGGCATCGGACGCGCCCTGCGCGCCCAGGCCAAGGACGCCTCCCAGGCCTGACCCCGTACGGGCGGGGATCGGCCGGTCGGCCGCGGGCGGGTGACGCGGCCCCGGCGGGTCCCCGCCCGCGGCCGTCGGACGGGGCCGCGAACGAGGGACCGCCACGATCTCGCGTGTCCCTCCAGGTCCGGACAATGCTCCCGCCGTCCACGGGTCGTGAGAGGGTAATCCGGTGGAAACCGCCCGTGATCTGCTCATCTCCCTGGCCCGCCGGTACGCCTTCGGCGACGTGGGGGCCCTCGCCTCGGGTGTGGTGGGGGAGGCGGACGACATCGAGGTGACCTGCGAGTTCGCCCAGCGGCTGCTCTCCCTCGACGCCGAGGACTTCGCCGTCGAGGCGCGGGCCGTCCCGGGCGACCTGCGGCGGCGGGCACGGGCCTGCACGATGCCGCAGACGCCCCGCGAGCAGCCCCGGGGCGCGCTGGAGTCGCTGCGGCCCGCGTACGAGCTGCTGCTGGAGGTCATCGCGATCCGCTGGCACCGCCGCGAGCTGAGCCCCATGGTCGCCGCCCTGCACATCGCCAGCGAGTACCTCCCGCTGCTGGCGTTCGAACCGGTGCTCGGCAGCGCCGGCGACCCGGCGCGCTGGCCGGAGGGTCTCACCGCGCCGGGCAGCAGGTTCGGGGTGATCGGCGACCGCGACTGCGACCACACCAAGCCCGAGCAGTCGGCCGTCAACCGCACCCTGCGCGTGGCGGGAGAGCCCGCCGAGGGCTGGCGCGCCTACTTCGACCGCCAGCACAGCCAGGTGGCCGGGGCGCTGGGGACCTGCGTGGCCGCGTGCCGCAAGCCCTGCACCGCGATGGACTGGGTGGACCCCGGTCTCCGGGAGGACCTCGCCCTGCGCTCCCGGGTGGCGCTGGCCTTCGCCGAGACGCCCCTGGTACGGCTGCGTCACGCCGCGCCGGTGGGGCACGGCTTCGGCGTCCCCTCCCCCGAGGAGGTCGTCGAGGCGTGGGAGCGCAGCCGGGTCGGGCTCGCCAAGAACGAGGTGGGCCAGGAGGCGTCCCGCGAGGACGGGTTCCCGCTGCCGGGGCTTCCCTCGCTGTTCTCCGCCGTCGCGAACGCCCCGGTCGTGCCGTCGACGCTGCTGACGGACATCAGCGACCACCTGGTGGGACTCCTGCGGCCCTGACGCCCCGGCCGGGCTCCCGCGGCCCCGCTCCGGCACGTCGGGGCCTTGAATTCGCCTGGGGTGTCGGGGCTTCAGAGCATCGGGGCCGGGAAGGGGTCGGCGACGCCGTTCACAGGGGGCGGCCGACGAACACCGACAGGACACAGCAGGCGAGGGAGAACCCCATCAGCAGGGCGCCCCGGCGGATGTAGCGCTGCTTGGCGTCCGCCAGGGCGTTGAGCCTCCGGATCTCCAGCACGAGCAGGTCGACCCGCGGCCCGGCACGGCGGCCGTCCGCCCCCTGCGGGGGTACGCCGGCCCGGAGCCCCCCGGCGTAGCCGCGCAGGTGGCAACGGCGCCTCTCCAGCACCCTGCCGGCCTGCGCGGCGATCGGCGGGCAGAGGGCGCCACCGAGCACGAGGAGACCGGTCAGCCACAGGAACATGCCCATCCACCAGAGCCACTCGATCTGGCTCGGCAGCTCACCGGGTCTCCAGTACCCCGTCGCCAACCCGGCGACGACGGCACCGATGGCCGCGCCGGTGGTGGCCAGCAGGACGGCCGCCGTCTCGTTCTCCCGGCGCACCCTGCGGCGGGCGTCCGCGAGCGCCTCCCGGATGTGGTCGAGGAGCATGTCGGGCCGCCCCGCCGCGTCCTCGTCCTCTCTCCCGGGGGCGACGAGACGGATCGATCCGGTGAGACCGTCGAACACGACACGACCACCGGAACCGGCCCGTTCACCGGGACCGGCGGGACCGGTCGTCCCTCGGGGACCGGTCGGCCCGCCGGGGCTCGCGAGGCCTTTCGGTGCCGGGGATTCCGCACCCGCGGACGACCCCGTGTGCCCCGCGCGCGGAAGCGTGCCCGTGGCCCCCGCGTGCGAGGGCACGCTCACGGGACCCGTTCCGGCGGACGGGCCCGTGGATCTCGTACGAGCCGGTGAGCCCGCGGACCCCGCGCGGACAGGCACGCCTGTGGAGGCCGTGGAGCCCGTGGACCCCGCACGGGCGGGCGAGCCCGCAGACCCCGTACGGGCAGGTGAGCCCATGAGGTCGGCCGCTCCGGCCGGGTCGGTGAAACCTGCCGTCGGCGTGTCCCACATGATCCTCAGCACGAGGCGATTATCCGGGAAAATCATTCTTCTCCGGTACGAAATGGCTAGCGGAGGGCGGAGCCGTCCTCACCACCGACGATCTTCCGCACCGCGCGCTCCTCCCCACGGAGCTGATCATTCGTGCCGCGCGGCCCTCCCTGCCGAGCGATCAGCCGTGACGCGTGACCTTCCCCACCGAGCGATCAGCCGCGCCGCGCGGCGCCGGAGCGCCTCACGCGCGAACGGCCCCCGCGGGAACGGCCCGCGTCGCGCGTCCCGTGCGATCAGCCGTGCCGCGCGGCCCGGTCGGCGAGCAGCAGGACCCCGGTGACCAGCCCGCCCACCAGGTCCCCCAGGCCGAGGACCGCGGCCATGGCCGCCGCGGCCGACCGGCACTCGGCGTCGGGCAGCCACCGCCCGGCGAGAGGTCCGGTGACGATCTCCAGTGCCCGGGCCCGCTGGTCCACGAAGACGAGGACGGCCCGGTCGGCCTCCTCCCCCAGCGCGGCGTGCAGCCGCTCGCAGAAGTGCCTGCGCGGGCCGATCGCGGGCCCGAGGTAGGCGGCGAAGCGCAGCCCCGTACGCCGCTCGGCGGCACGCAGGGCCCCGCGCACGTCGTCGCCCTGCGTCGAGGTCAGTGCCTGCATCCCCGTCCCACCCCGTCTCGCCTCACCCGACCCGCCCGGCTCCCACGGGAGCCCACCGGCACCTCACGACGCCTCACGACGCCTCACGACGCCTCACGACGCCTCACGGCATCCCGTGGCACCCTCGCGCGCTCCCCGGGGACCTCACGACCCCTCACGACCCCTCACGGCGCCTCACCAGGTCGCCGACGCCCCACCGGTGTGCCGTCCGGGCTCCGAGGTCTCCGCGAGCGCGACCCAGTCGGTCTCGGGCGCGACGCGGCCGGCGGGGCGTCTGCTGGTCAGCACCAGCACCGAGTCGGTGACACCGCGCTCGCTGCCGTGCGGGCCGCCCAGCCAGACGGCGCTCGCCGAGGTGCCCCTGGCGGCCCTGTCGCGCATTCTGCCGGGCATCGTCACGAGCAGGGTGATGAGCAGGAACAGGCCGCCGGAGACTCCGGCCAGGAAACCGCAGACCTCGATCGCGCTGTCCACATCTCAAAAGTAACCCCGCGCCGACGATCAGTCGAGGGTCACCACGCGGCGGGCCTGCGCTCCCCCCAGAAACCGCCGCGCGCGGCCTCGATCTGCGACGACACCGAGATCAGGGTGCCCTCGTCGCCGAACCGCCCGGCCAGCATCACGCCGATCGGCAGCCCGTCGGGGCTCCAGTGCAGCGGCAGACTGACCGCGGGCTGGCCGCTGACGTTGTACATGGCGGGGAAGGCGGCGAACCGCTTCATCCGCTCGAAGGTCTCCTCGGGGCCGTCGACGTCCTCGAACCAGCCCACCGGCCGGGGCGGCAGGGTCACGGTCGGGGTGAGCACCGCGTCGTAGGGGTCGGTGGCCAGCAGGCCGAACCGGGTGGCGAGCTGCAGGGCCGACTGGGCCTGCAGGAAGTCCGGGGCGGGGGTGGCGAAGCCGCGCTCGCGCAACCAGGCGGTGAGCGGCCGGAGCCTGTCCTGCCTGTCCATGGCCACCGGGTGCATGCAGGAGAACGCGTACCAGAGCGTCACGAACTGCGGCACGATCTCCGGCCCGAACGGCGGGGCGATGTCGACCACCTCGTGCCCGAGCGCGGCCAGTTCCGCCGAGGCGTGCTCGTAGGCCGCGAGCACCTCGGGGTGCACGACGGTGCCGGGCACCGGCGGTTCGGCGTAGCGGGCGATCCGCAGCCGGCCGGGGTCGCGGCCCACGTACGCGCTGAAGGAGCCCAGCCGCGGCGGGGGCGCGTGGTAGAGGTCGCCGGGGTTGTGGTGGGCCATCACGTCCAGCAGGGCGGCGGCGTCGGCGACGGTCCGGGTGATCGGGCCGTTGGTGGACAGGCCGGCCAGGTCGGGGACGACCGGCGCGGAGCTGATCCTGCCCCGGGTGGGCTTGAGCCCGAACAGGCCGCAGACGGAGGCGGGGATGCGGATCGAGCCCGCCCCGTCGCTGCCCTGCGCGGCCGGGGCCAGACCGGCGGCGACCGCGGCCGCCGCGCCGCCGCTGGACCCGCCCGCCGAGCGGGCCGGGTCCCACGGGGTGCGGCTGGGCGGGGAGAGCGGGGTCTCGGTGTAGCAGGGCAGGCCGAACTCGGGGGTCGCGGTCTTCCCGAGCATGATCGTGCCGGCGTCCCTGAGCCGCTCGACCAGGCTGTCGTCCACCGGCGCCACGAAACCCTCGTAGGTGGCGGAGCCGAAGTGGATCGGCACGCCCTTGACGAGGTTGAGGTCCTTGATCGGGATGGGGACCCCGGCCAGCGGCGAGGCGACCTCCCCGGCGAGCACCCGGGCCTCGGCCTTGTGCGCCTGCTCCAGGGCGAGCTCCGGCGTCACGGTCACGTAGGCGCCGATCCCCGCGTCCAGGCGGGAGATGCGGTCGAGGTAGTGCTCGGTGAGCTCGACGGGGGAGATCTCCCTGCGTTGCACGGCCGCGGCCTGCTCCAGGGCGTTAAGATCATGAATATGTGCCACGCCCTGCACAGTAGGACGCCGAGCCCGTGGTCAGCCAGAGCCGAAGCGCTCACGTACCCGGTTCACGGGGGAGTCAAGCCGAAGGCGACGGTCACAAAAGTATGAGATACGCAATACTAGGCACCCCCGAGGACGTCAGCTACCGTGAGTTACGTGGATTCCGGTCAGGTACCAGAGGACGGTAACACTACGTCACCGATTTGGGTCAGTGACCGACAGGCCGAGGAGCGGCCGGCGGCACGACCCGCCCCACCGGCGACGACGTACGCGCCGGTCGAGCGCGCCTCGCTGCGCGGTCTTCTCGATCACCCGAAGTACCGCCATCTGCGCAGGCGGGCCGCCATCGCGCTCGGTGTGGGCGTGCTCGCGGGCATCCTGCTGGCCAGCTGGCGGCTGGGCGTCACCGCCGCCGTGGTGGCCGCGATCGTGGACACCGTGCTGCGGGCCCGCTCCAACTCCTCCGTGCCCGCCTGGCGGCGCGCCTCGGTCGCGGAGCGGCGCACCGAGGTGCAGCTCAAGCGGCTGGAGCGCGGGGGTTACCGCACCCTGCACGCCCGCGCGATCCCCGGCAGCGAGGCCCAGATCGACCACCTGGTCGTGGGCCCCACCGGCGTGTACGCGGTCGACTCCGAGAAGTGGGACAAGCGGCTTCCGGTCCGCGTCCAGTCGCACCGCAAGCTGTTCCACGGGCCGTTCAACCAGAAGCCCCGCCTGGACGAGGCCCGCTGGGAGGCGTCCCAGGCGGGTGAGCTGATCGGCGCCGAGCTGGGCCGCGAGGTCACCATCGTCCCCTCCCTGGCGATCTACGGCCCGGCCATCCCGTGGAAGGTCCTCAACGTCCGCGAGGTGGACGTATTCGACGGCAGCCGTGTCCGTAAATGGATCACCAAGCGGGAACGCTCACTCACCGACGCCGAGATCGAGAATATCTACGAGGCCGCGGCGCGGGTTCTGCCCGCCCGATACCCGGAGAGCTGACCCGGCGACCGTCCGCACGGGCGTCGGCGCGGGTTCTCCCGGCATCGGGCCGCCGGAGGGACACCGTCCGGCACGGGTGTCCGCGCGGCTGTTCCCGGCACCGGGCCGCCGAGGAGACACCGCCCGCACGGGCCTGCGAGCCCGTGCCGGGCGTCTCGCGGCATGGACGGGCGTCTCACGCACCGGGCGGTGGCCGTACCATGCGTAGACACGGTCTCGACGATGGGAGCAGCCCCATGCCCGCCCTCAGGTCTCGTACGGTCACTCACGGCAGGAACATGGCCGGGGCCCGGGCTCTGCTCCGGGCGACCGGTGTGGCCGGGGAGGACTTCGGCAAACCGATCATCGCCGTGGCCAACAGCTTCACGCAGTTCGTGCCCGGGCACGTCCACCTCAGGGAGGTCGGCGACGTCGTCGCCGGGGCGATCCGCGAGGCCGGGGCGATCCCCCGCGAGTTCAACACGATCGCGGTCGACGACGGCATCGCCATGGGCCACGGCGGCATGCTCTACTCGCTGCCCAGCCGCGAGCTGATCGCCGACGCCGTCGAGTACATGGTCAACGCGCACTGCGCGGACGCGCTGATCTGCATCTCCAACTGCGACAAGATCACCCCGGGCATGCTGCTGGCCGCCTTCAGGCTCAACATCCCCACGGTGTTCGTCTCGGGCGGGCCGATGGAGGCGGGCAAGACCCCCAACGGCAAGCTCGACCTGATCGACCCGATGATCGCCGCCGCCGACGACTCCGTCTCCGACGCCGAACTGCTGGAGATGGAGGAGAACGCCTGCCCGACCTGCGGCTCGTGCAGCGGCATGTTCACCGCCAACTCGATGAACTGCCTGGCCGAGGCCATCGGTCTCGCGCTCCCGGGCAACGGCACGATCCTGGCCACGCACAAGGCGCGCCGCAAGCTGTTCGAGGACGCCGGGCGCACGCTCGTGGAGATCACCCGCCGCCACTACGAGCAGGACGACGAGACCGTCCTGCCGCGCGCCATCGCCACCAGGGACGCGTTCGAGAACGCCATGGCGCTGGATGTGGCGATGGGCGGCTCGACCAACACGATCCTGCACATCCTCGCCGCGGCCCGCGAGGCCGAGGTCGACTTCGGCCTCAAGGAGATCAACGAGATCTCGCTGCGGGTGCCCTGCCTGTGCAAGGTCGCGCCCGCCACCGCGAAGTACCACGTCGAGGACGTCCACCGCGCGGGCGGCATCCCGGCGATCCTGGGCGAGCTGGACCGGGCCGGGCTGCTGCACCGCGACGCCTACACCGTCAACGGCGGCACCCTGGGCGACTACCTCGACGACTGGGACGTGCGCTCGGAGCGGGTCCTGCCCGAAGCGCTTGAGCTCTGGCACGCGGCCCCGGGCAACGCCCGCACCGTCAAGCCGTTCTCCCAGGGGGCCCGCTGGGAGGACCTCGACCTCGACCGGGCCGAGGGCTGCGTGCGCGACTCCGAGCACGCCTACACCCGCGACGGCGGCCTGGCCGTCCTGTACGGCAACATCGCCACCGAGGGCTGCATCGTCAAGACCGCCGGCGTCGACGAGTCGATCTGGCGGTTCGAGGGGCCGGCCGTGGTGTTCGAGTCCCAGGACGACGCGGTCGAGGGCATCCTCGGCAACAAGGTCAAGGCCGGCGACGTGGTGGTGATCCGCTACGAGGGCCCCAAGGGCGGTCCCGGCATGCAGGAGATGCTCTACCCCACCTCGTTCCTCAAGGGCAGGGGGCTGGGCAAGGACTGCGCGCTGGTCACCGACGGCCGCTTCTCCGGCGGCACGAGCGGGCTGTCCATCGGCCACGCCTCCCCGGAGGCGGCCGAGGGGGGCACCATCGCCCTCGTCCAGGACGGCGACCTCGTCGCGATCGACATCCCGGGCCGCTCGATCGAGCTGAAGGTCTCCGCCGAGGAGCTGGCCGCCCGCCGGGAGAGGCTGCTGGCCGACCTCGGGGGCTACCGGCCGGTCGACCGCCGCCGTCAGGTGAGCGCCGCGCTGCAGGCGTACGCGGCACTGACCACCTCGGCCTCCACCGGCGCCTCGCGCGACCTGTCGCAGCTGTCCCGCTGACCCGGTCCCGCTGATACGGCGCCGGGGGTCACCCCTCCGGCGCCGTCCCTCTGACCTGGGCTTCCTGTCGGCGACAGATTCCTTACCCGACAGGAAGTTCGAAAAAATGTCGGTATCTGGACGTATCATCAGGGTATGGCAAATGTCGTGAAGCCCACCGTCTGCCCGCTGACGACCGCCGAGATCGCCGCCCTCGCCCTGTCCATGGCGCACCTGGGCTCGGGCCCGCAGGCCGATGCCGCCCGCAGCGGCCTGCGCCACGCCTTCCAGCACCTGGAGGTCGACGACGACGTCGTCGCGGCCACCCTGACGACCCTGATCGAGCCGCTGCCCGCGTCCGTGGCCGACCGTGCCCGGACGATCGCCAACGCCATCACCTCACGCATGGTCATCCGCCTGCACTACCGCGACGTCTCCGGGCGGATCACCGTCCGCGACGTCGACCCGGTGACGTGCATGGTCCACCGTGACCACTGGTATCTCGTCGGGATGTGCCGCATGCGCGGTGCGATCCGGGCGTTCCGGTTCGACCGGATCGTCGCCACCGAGCAGACCTTCGTGCCGGCGCGCCCGCACCGGGCCGACGGTTTCCTGCCCTTCCAGGGCAAGCGCGCCGAGCGCGCCAGGCACGCCGCCTAGATCCGGTCCCGGGCGGGGTTCGTCCCCGCCCGGTCCCGGACGCCTGCGGCGAGGCGGTCAGCCGCAGCACCCTCCACCGCAACATCCGCCGCCGCCCCCGGCGGGCCGGGGCGCGGCGGCGGACGAGGCCGCCGAACCGCCGGTCATCGCGACCGTGGAGAGCAGTTTCACGGTGTCGTCGTGACCTTCGGGGCACGGGGCGGGCTCGCCGGAGCGGGCCATGGGCCGGGAGACCTCGAAGCTGGATCCGCAGGCGCGGCATCGGAAGTCGTATCGGGGCATGACGACAAGCCTACCCAGGCTCGCCCGGCGCGTTCACGCGAAGGTGACGGTGGCGTGGTCGGCCACCGGCCGGTAGCCGATCTCCTGGTAGATCGAGTTGGACGTCGGGTTGGCCAGGTCGGTGAAGAGCAGCACCTCGTCGGCTCCCCCGGCCCTGGCCCGGACGCTCATCGCGTGCGAGAGCGCGGTCCCGTACCCCTTCCTCCGGAACCGCGGGGGCGTGTAGACCGGGCCGATCCGCGACATCCCGCCCAGCGGGCAGGACGCCCCGGCGAACGCGACCGGGCGGCCGTCCACCTCCCACAGGCCCAGCTCCAGCCTGGCGATCCGGCTGGACGTCAGCGGGGTCAGATCGGCGGGGGCGACGCCCTCGGCCTCGATCTGGAACTCCTCCCCCCAGCGGACCAGCAGGTCGAGGTCGCCGGGGCCCGCGACCCTGAAGACCCCCTCGGCGGCGGGATCGGGGAGGACGGGCGAGGAGAGCCGGTAGAGGCGCTCGGACCGGCGCCCGGCCTCGGGCCGCCACCAGCGGGCGCTGAACGCCTCGGCCAGCGCGAGCGACCCGCTCACGCCGGGGATCGCCCGTTCGTCCTCGATCAGGCAGGTGACGAGGTCCGGAACGGTCTCGATGGGGATGTCCGGGAGCAGGAGGAGACGCGGGGGCGTCTGCAGGGCGACCGCCACGACGCGGCCGTCCCGCTCCAGGCGGCCCAGCAGCGCGCCCTCGCTCCACAGTCCCATGCGCACCGCGCGCAGGACGGTGAGGACGACCGTGTTGCGCACCGGATCACGCAGCAGCCACGGCTCCGCGGCCTCGGAGAACGCCTCCACGTCGGAGGTGAATGTCCATGTCATCCGTCGATCGTCTCGATCCATGATCGTCGATGCCGGCGGGTATACGTCGCTCCACCGGTACCGTGCCGACCGAACGGGCACGACTCCGGACGGGCACGGCCCCGGACAGGCACGGAGGCCGGCGGGCACGAACCTGAGAGGTACGGGCCCGAGGAGCACGGCGACACCGCCGCGACGCGCTCGGGGCGCGACCGCGGCGGTATCGGCGGCATCGGCACCGCCGGCCGGGGCCTCAGGCGGCGCTCTCCTCCAGGTAGGGCGCCCACTGCGGGTCACCGACGATGTGCGCGCCGATCAGCCGCCAGTGGACGCCGCGTGGCACCACCGGGGCGACGCTGAGCGTCCACCCCAGTTCCTCCAGCATCCGGTCGGCCTTGCGGTGGTTGCACGTCGTACACGACGCCACGCAGTTCTCCCAGGTGTGGGGGCCGCCCCGGGAGCGGGGAATGACGTGGTCGATGGTCTCGGCCCGCTGGCCGCAGTAGGCGCACCGGTAGTCGTCCCGGCGCATCAGCGCGGTGCGGGTCAGCGGGATCCGCGACCGGTAGGGGATACGGACATATCTGCGAAGCCTGATCACCGAGGGGACGTCGAGCGTGCGGCTCGCCGAGCGGAACACGGCGCCCCGCCCGTCGCGGTGCACGACGTCGGCCTTCTCCCGCAGCACGAGCACGACGGCCCGGTGCAGCGAGAGGGTGGTCAGGGGTTCGTAGGTGGCGTTCAAGAGAAGGACCTGGCGCATCAGCGGGCCTCTCCCGCCGTGCGGCACGTCTGTTGAGGGGGCACGCCACTGCGCGCCCCGGCTGGCGGCCCCTCCTGGGGCCCGGGTGCTTCCGTCACGAGGACCTCCGCCGGACGGCCCAGCGGATGCTCACCACGGCACCGTCCTTCACCAAGTTTGGCTGCTGCATCGTGGTTCTCGCCACCCATAAATGACTGGAGAGACACCTGATACGTTTTATGCCCGCATTACCAGTTTTTAACTCCTCCCGTCGCGATCCCGCTACGCCCGGCGCGCAATGACCCTCCATCGCCCGCGCACGGCCGCCCGGAGGTCGTAGGGTTCCAGCCATGACGCGACAGCCGTACCCTCCTGCCAGCCGTGTTGACCTTGTCGAGGAGCTGCACGGGGTGCCCGTTCCCGACCCCTACCGATGGCTGGAGGATCCCGACGATCCGGCCACGAAGGACTGGCTGGTGGGGCAGGAGAGGCTGCTGGAGACGGGGCTGGACGCCCTTCCCGGGCGTGACGCCTTCAGGGCGCGGATCGCCGAGCTGCTCGCCTCGGGGTCGATCGGCGCGCCGACGTGGCGCGGGGGGCGGCGGTTCTTCATGCGGCGCGCGCCCGAGCAGGAGCACGCCGTGCTCTACACCGTCGACCCGGACGGCACCGAGCGGGCGCTGCTCGACCCGATGGCGCTGGACCCGACCGGGCTGACCACCCTCGACTCCTGGCAGCCCGACAAGGAGGGCCGCCTGCTGGCGTACCAGGTGTCGGTGGGCGGCGACGAGGAGTCGAGCCTCTACCTGATGGACGTCGCGTTCGCCGACCGCGTCGAGGGGCCGATCGACCGCTGCCGCTACTCCCCGGTGGCCTGGCTGCCGGGCGGCGAGGCGTTCTACTACGTGCGCAGGCTGCCCGCCACCGAGGTGCCCGAGAACGAGGAGCAGTACCACCGCCGGGTCTACCTGCACCGGGTCGGCACCTCCACCGAGGAGGACGTCCTGATCTTCGGCGACGGCCTGGAGAAGACCAACTACTACGGCGTGTCGGTCTCGCGTGACGGCCGCTGGCTGCAGATCTCCGCCTCCCGGGGCACGGCGCCGCGCAACGACCTGTGGGTGGCCGACCTGCACGCCTCCTCCCCCTCCGCACCGGACCTGGTCGTCGTCCAGCGGGACGTCGACGCCCAGACCGCCCTGTACTTCGGCCGCGACGGCCTCCTGTACGTCTTCACCGACCGTGACGCGCCCCGCGCCCGCGTCTGCGTGACCGATCCCGCGGACCCGCGCTTCGAGAGCTGGCGCGACCTGATCCCGCAGGATCCCGAGGCGGTGCTGAGCGACTTCGCGATCCTCGACGACCTGGACCGGCCGGTCATGCTGGTCGCCTGGACGCGTCACGCGATCAGTGAGATCACCGTCCACGACCTGGCGACCGGCGAGCGCGTCGGGGAGGTGCCGACCCCCGGGCTGGGCACCATCGGCGGCATCAGCGAGCGTCCCGAGGGCGGTCACGAGGCCTGGTTCGGCTACACCGACAACACCAGGCCGCCGACCATCCAGCGCTACGACGCCCGCACCGGCGAGACGACCCTGTGGGCCGCCTCCCCCGGCGCCGTCGAGGTGCCCCCCGTCGACACCAGGCAGGTGACCTACCGCTCCGCCGACGGCAGCGAGGTCCACATGCTGGTGATCTCCCCTCCCGGCGCCCAGGGCCCGCGCCCCACCGTCCTGTACGGCTACGGCGGCTTCGGCATCTCGATGACCCCGGGCTACTCGGCGTCCGTCCTGAGCTGGGTCGAGTCGGGCGGCACGTACGCGATCGCCCAGTTGCGCGGCGGTGGCGAGCAGGGCGAGGAGTGGCACCGGGCCGGGATGCTCGGCCACAAGCAGAACGTCTTCGACGACCTGCACGCGGCGGCCGAGTACCTGATCGAGACCGGCGTGACCACCTCCGCGCAACTGGGCATCTCCGGCGGCTCGAACGGCGGCCTCCTGGTCGGCGCGGCCCTGACCCAGCGCCCCGAGCTGTACGCCGCCGTGGTCTGCTCCGCGCCGCTGCTCGACATGATCCGCTACGAGCTGTTCGGCCTGGGCGCGACGTGGAACGTCGAGTACGGCACCGCCGAGAAGCCCGACGAGTTCGCCTGGCTGCACGCCTACTCGCCCTACCACAACGTGCGGGAGGGCGTCTCCTACCCGGCGACGCTGTTCACCGTCTTCCAGTCCGACACGCGGGTCCACCCGCTGCACGCGTGGAAGATGTGCGCGGCTCTGCAGCACGCCCAGGCAGGCGACAAGCCGATCGTGCTCCGCAACGAGATGGAGGCCGGTCACGGGGCCCGCGCGGTGAGCAAGACCGTCGAGCTCGCCGCCGACCAGCTCACCTTCCTCGCCCACCACACCGGCCTGACCTCCTGAGGAAGGGCGTTTCCTTCCGGAGGAAGAGCCCGATGTGAGGGATGGCGGCCGACCCGGAGGAAGGGGCCGGTTCCGAGGGAAAGGCCGGTTCCGAGGGGGGAGACCGGTCCCGGGGGAAGGGCGGCCGGTCTTGAGGGATGAGCCGGGCCCGGGAAAGGACGGCCGGTCTTGAGGGGACGCGTCCGGCCGCCGGACGCGTCCCCTCCTCGCCCGGCGGGCCGGGCTCCTCCTGCGAGAACCGGATCGTCGGTGGGGCCGGTTATGGTCGGGGCATGAACGACGCCGACGACGCCGACGGCACAGGCGAGGCGGGGGCGGCCGGGGGCCTGACCTTCACCGAGGGCGAGCCCGGGGCCCTCCTGCGTCCTCACGTCCTCCACCTGTCGGCCTACAGCGAGCGGTACGCCCACCCCGCCCACCGGCGGCAGCCCCCCTTCCCCGGGATCGCGATGATCTTCGGGCTCGGCGCGCCGCTCGCGATGAGCGGTCCCCAGGGGGACCTGCGGCTGGCGTCGTTCGCCGCGGGCCTGCACGACACCTATGTCGACACCACCCTGACCGGGGCCGCCGACGGCCTGCAGGTCGACCTCACGCCGCTCGGGGCCAGGAGGTTGTTCGGGGTGCCCATGCGTGAGCTGGCCAACCGGGTGGTGTCCCTGGAGGAGGTCCTCGGGAGCTGGGCGACGACCGTGATCGAGCGGCTGGCCGAGACGCCCGGCCGGCCGGCCCGCCTGGCGCTGCTGGACGCGGCGCTCAGCCGGCGGATCGACGAGGCCCCGGCACCCGACCGCCGTGTCGTCTGGGCGTGGGACCGGCTGGTCGCCGCCCGGGGCACGCTGCCCGTGGCGTCGATCGCCGCGGAGCTGGGCTGGAGCCACCGTCACCTGGTCTCCCGCTTCCACGACCAGATCGGGCTGCCGCCCAAGGCCGCGGCCAGGGTGCTGCGGTTCCAGCACGCCACCGGCCGGCTGAGGTCCGGCGCTTCCCTGGCCGGCACCGCCGCCGCCTGCGGTTACTACGACCAGGCCCACATGAACCGCGACTTCCGGGCCATGGCCGGAGCCACCCCCGGCGAGCTGGCGTCCTCCTCTCGGCCCGCCCCTGGATGATCAGGTCACATTCCTCCAATCCTTTCGTCCCCTCCGGTGGCATCGTGATCGGAACCACCAAGGAGGAGAGAACATGCGCACGGTGTATCCGCTGGTCATGTACCGCGACGCGGCCAAGGCCGTCGACTGGCTGGTCCAGGCGTTCGGATTCGAGGTCCACGAGCTGCACACGACCCCCGAGGGCACGGTCGAGCACGGCGAGCTGCTCGTCGGCACCGGAATGATCATGACCGGCACGGGCGAGCCCGGAGGGCCGGGGATCTACGTCGTCGTGGACGATCCCGACGCCCACCACGACAGGGCCGTCGCGGCCGGTGCGGAGGTCACCAGGGAGCTGAGCGACCAGTCCTACGGATCACGCGACTACGCCTGCCGGGATATCGAAGGCAACGTCTGGCATTTCGGGACGTACCGGCCTTGATTTCCGTTCGTCCCGGCTCTGGTCTTTCTTCGTCCGGGCCCTGATGCCGGTTCGTCCCGGCCGGTGACCTGCCCGCGCGCCGAGTGCGACAGGCGCGCGGGAGAGCCGCGTCAATGATCAGAGCTTTGCCTCCGGTTGCCGGATCGGGGGTGTCGGACCCGGGGCGGCCGATCGTACTGTGGCGGCTACCGTGAGGAATACGGAGCGTCGACATGGCTGCAACAGCGAGTACGCGAGCGGTGTCCGTCCCGCCGGTGGTCCCGGTCGCCCGGATCACAGGTGGAGCATCCGGCACGGACCCCGCGCGGCGGGACCGCGCCGGACATGTCTCCACGGCCGGTCCCGGGTTCTCCGGCCGTCCGAGCGCGTCCGCCTCTCGCCGGGGAACGGCCCGGTGACCGGGCACGTCCGCCCCGCCGCCGGCGCCCGCGCCACCTCCGGTGAGGCACTGCCGGCGAGGGTGGTCCGGCTGCTGGAGGGTGAACTCGCGATCGTGGACGCGGCCGGAGTCCTCGAAGAGGTGAGCGTGGCGCTGGTCGACCCGGCGGTCGGCGACACCGTGCTCGTCCACGGCAGGGAGGCCGTCGCCGTGGTCGTCCACGACACCGGCGGACACGATCTCGGCGCGCACCGTCTCAGTGGGTCCGATCCCAGCGGACACGATCTCAGTGGACGTGATTCCGGCGGGCGCGATCCCGGCGGGCGCGATCCCGGCGGGCGCGATCTCGGTGGGCGCGGCGAATGAGCGTTCCGATGGACATCGCGCGACGGCTGGCGGAGGCGGTCCTGTACGAGGGCCGCCTGCTGTACCCCCATCTCACCTCGGCCGCCAAGGACCAGGTACGCCGGCGGTTCGGGGTGCTGGTGCCGCCGGGGTTCACCGCCACCGCCGACCATTCGGCCAGCGTGACCGAATGTCTCCTCGAAGGGGCCGCCTACGCCGTGGTCCACCTGAACCTGAGATTCCTGCACGTCAGGACGCGCTGCGTCGAGCGTGCCGAGGACGACGGCTACTGGCCGGTCCAGCAGTTGCGCAACGGCCACCGGACCTACCTCACCTTCGACGAGGCCACCGAACGCGAGGTGGAGGTGGTCTTCCCGATCGCCGGCCTGCTCGACGCGCCCGCCCGGGTGGTCGAGGTGCGGATTCCCGGTGATCGCGTGATCGAGCCGATCGCCTCGCCGTCCGGGGAGGTGGTGGGTCGTCTGGTCTCCGAGCATCTGCCGCTGCACGCGGCGCTGACGGTCTCCGCCGAGCGGGTTCCGGGACCGTACGGCCTGGTCAGGTTGCGCGCCCGGGTGGAGAACACCGACGGGTGGAAACCGCGGGGAGCCCCGCGCGAGCAGGCGCTCCGGCACTCGCTGATCTCGGCACACCTGATCATCGCGGTGACCGCCGGCGCCTTCGTCTCCCTGCTCGACCCGCCGGAGTGGGCGCGGCCCGCCGTGGAGACCTGCCGCAACGAGCACACCTGGCCCGTCCTGGTGGGAGAGCCGGGCCACCGGGACGTGATGCTCTCCTCGCCGATCATCCTTCACGACCATCCGGACGTCTCGCCGGACAGGCCCGAGGGCCTTCTCGACGCCGTCGGGCTCGACGAGCTGTTCCACCTGCGCACGCTCACGCTCACCCATGAGCAGAGCCGGGCCGCCGACACCCGGGCGGCCGGGTTCGCCGAGGCGGCCGGCGACGCGCCGCCGGAAGCGGCCGAGGGAGCGGTGACGGACGCGGCGGACGGGCACGGGACGATCACCGACGGACCCGCGGGACACGAACGGCGGCCGTGACCTCCCGGACTCCCGGACACGGCTCGACGGGCGGCAGGCATTCGCAGGGCGGCGGTCCGAGGCCCGCGCCCGTGGTCAGCGAGGGAAGACGATCGTCTTGTGGCCGTCGAGCAGGACCCGCTGCTCGGTGTGCCAGCGGACGGCGCGGGCCAGCGCCTGGCACTCGACGTCGCGGCCGATGGCGGCGAGATCGTCCACGGAGTGGGTGTGGTTGACCCGGGCCACCTCCTGCTCGATGATCGGTCCCTCGTCGAGGTCGGCGGTCACGTAGTGCGCCGTCGCGCCGATCAGCTTCACGCCCCGCGAGTGCGCCTGGTGGTAGGGCTTGGCGCCCTTGAACGACGGCAGGAACGAGTGGTGGATGTTGATCACGTTGCCGGCGAGCTTGACGCAGAGATCCTCCGAGAGCACCTGCATGTAGCGGGCGAGCACCACCAGGTCGGCCCGGTAGTGATCGACGAGGGTCAGCACCTCCGCCTCCTGTCGCGGCTTGGTCTCGGAGGTGACCGGCAGGTGGTGGTAGTCGATGCCGTACGACTGGGTCAGCGGCCGCAGGTCGGGATGGTTGGAGACGACCGCGACGATCTCTATGTCGAGCAGGCCGGAACGGGTCCGGTAGAGCAGGTCGTTCAGGCAGTGGCCGAACCTGCTGACCATGACCAGCACGCGCGGTTTGACGGAGGCGTCCCGCAGCTTGAAGTCCATGCCGAGTTCCGGGGCCAGCGCGGTCAGCGCCTGGCGCAGCTCCTCGTCGGGCAGCGGGGAGACGAACTGCACCCGCATGAAGAACCGCCCGGCGGCGGCGTCCCCGAACTGCTGGCTCTCGGTGATGTTGCATCCCCGCCCGGCCAGGAGGCCGGAGACCGCGGCCACCACGCCGGGACGGTCCGGGCAGGAGAGCGTCAACACAAACTCGGCCCTGGAACGCATGCCTTCACCCTTGAGCTTGAGGAGGTCGGATCGTACGGTGCTCACACCTGATCTGGGCAGGGTACAGCGAATCCCGGCGCCGCATCCGCCGGTCCGGGATGTGGGCGGGCTAACGCGAAGAGCCCGCACGACACCGAGCAGATCCGGCATATACCAATAAATCCAGCCATGATCGGCGGGCCCGGCGAATCGGGCCGGTCCGGGGACCGGCGGGTGGCGGTGATAGCGTCCGTGGCCCATGGGTGACTCTCAGCCGAACGACCGGCCCGCGGCCCGGGTGATCTGTGTGGACGCCTCCGGACGGGTGCTCCTGATGCACTGGCGTGACGCCGTGAGCGGCCAGGCCCTGTGGGAGCCGCCGGGCGGCGGCATCGACCCGGGCGAGACCCCTCTGCGGGCCGCCCGGCGGGAGCTCACCGAGGAGACGGGCCTGCCGGGAGCGGCCGTCCTGGACCTCTGGGTGCCGGTACGCAGGGAGTTCCACTGGCTCGGCGTCCACTACGCCAAGACCGAGCGCTTCTACCTGGCCAGGTTCGAGGACACCCCGGCGACGGGCCCGGCGTCGCTGACCTCCGAGGAGGACGTCACGTATCTGGGGTCCGGATGGTTCTCGGCGACGGAGATGGCGGGTCTTCCCGACCCTCTGGAGCCTCCCGACCTGCCGGAGGTCGTCCGCCGCCTCGTCCTGCTGGGCCGAACCGGGCCGGATATGCGGGGGAGGTGACCCCGGACTCACGGACCGGGGCCGCTCTTCTCGCCGGAGGGGCCTCAGCCCTTGTGGATCACTCCGGCGACACCACCGAGTCGGGAAACACCGGGTTTGTGAACAATGATCTTTTTCATCGTACTCACCAGAGAATATCGATGGATGAGAAGACCAAGTATTCCGATGTTTCCACGATCGACAACACCTTGAGCGGCATGAATCGCAGTAGTTATTGCATTAAAGAGGACATAGCGGATACGAGGTCTTTTTCTCCGTAAATCACGGTGCATCCTCCTCGTTCCTCCCGGCGGATCTCCCGCCATCCGAACGCGCGGTAGAGCTCCATCGCCGCGGGCTGGTTCAGGGTGGTGTCCCCGCAGAGGCGGGCGTACCCCAGCTCGACCGCGCGCGCCTCCAGCGCGACGGTCATCTGGGCACCGAACCCGCGCCGCTGGAACTCCGGATGGACCCGCAGCCGGCACAGCTCGGCGCTCCGGTCGTCGACGCGGCGGAGCCCGCCCATGCTGACGATGCGCCCGCCGGGCAGCTCGCCCACCAGGAACTCGCCCCGGTCGGCGAGATAGATCTCGCCGATCCTGGGGAAGTCGTCCTCGTAGTAGACACCGTCCCCGGGTGCGAGGCCCACCTGGGCCAGGCAGATCTGGTGCAGCGCCCAGACGGACTCGAGGTCGGACCAGCGATAGCGCCGGAGCGTCGGCCTCAACTGTCACCTCCACCGGCCACCGGGTCCGCCACCGCCACGCCGCGGGTGCGCAGCGACTCCAGGTAGATCTTGAGCCTGGGGTTGCCGGGATCCTTGACCCCGGCCTGCCGGGCCACCTCGTGGGCACGCTGCATGAGGATGTCGGGCCTGCACTCGTCGTCGAGGCCCGCGATCGTCCGCTGGGCGATGTTCAGCGCCTCGTCCACGTCGCCTTCGAGGATCTTGCACTGGGCCCGGTCGAGTTTGATGATGGTCGGATCCAGCCAGTCGGTCGGGCCGTACTTGGTGAGCGCCTGTTCCAGGATCAGGTCGGCCTCCATCGCCTGCCCGAGCTTGACCAGCGCGTCCCCCTGGTGGAAGTAGAGCTGGCGCTCGGTGTAGCCGAAGGTGGAGTCGTCCTGGTCGGCGGCCGTCATCTGGGAGAAGGCCGCCCTGGCCCGGGACAGGGCCCGTTTGGCCTGGTCGACCACCTCCTTCTTACCCGCGCCCGACATCATCGCCAGCGCGCGGGCCTCGACCACCGGAGCCATCGCCTGGGCCGCGCAGG
This sequence comes from Streptosporangium sp. DT93, assembly GCF_049844535.1. NCBI lineage: Bacteria > Bacillati > Actinomycetota > Actinomycetes > Streptosporangiales > Streptosporangiaceae > Streptosporangium > Streptosporangium sp. DT93. The sequence continues at coordinate 88,744 of NZ_JBNCLF010000018.1, read as the reverse complement.
GGGTCTGCCCGGCCAGGTCCCGGCTCTTCTTGGCCAGGTTGAGGGCCTCGCGCGGATCGCCGTAGTAGAGCGGGACCAGGGCCTCCCTGGCCGTGACCCACGCCCGCAGCGCGCGGTCGCCGGTCTCGTCCGCGGCGGTCCTGCCGGTGCGGAAGAAGGACCGGGCGAGCCGGTGGTCGCCGAGATTGATCATGATCATGCCGCTCAGGCCCGCGAGCTGGGCCGCCATCCGGCAGAGCCGTTCCTGCAGGTCGACCGGCTGACGCCGCTCCATCGCCTTGCGGACCGCGCTGAACTCCAGCATGACGTCGCAGAGCAGCCGCAGCGGCGCGGTGTTCATGTACTGGCGGCCGAAGCCGATGGTGGATTCCTCCCACTGGTCGAGCATCGCGGGCGAGACGGTGGCCGATACCAGCGTGTCGTCCATCCTCCTGCGGATGCTCTCCACTGATCCGAGCATCTGCCCGTCCAGCGCGATGGTGCCGCCGCCCGCCAGAAGCTGTAAGAGTGTCCTCCGTAGCACGTTCTCGTCCTCCTCGCCCCCGTCCGCGGAAAGGCCGAGGCCGATCGGCTGGATCAGCAGCTCTCGCGGACCAGGGGAAGTGTCGGGTCTTCCATCCTGGAGATCGCCTCGGACGACACCGGGCATCCTGTGGCCGTGGCCGCAGATGCACGGGCCGTCGTACCCGAGGGAGGCCGGCTCGACCCGGTAGGCGGAGCACAGGTAGTGCAGATACTCGGGACCGGGCCGTTTCAGCCCGCTCTCGTACGCGGACAGGAGCGTCTCGCCGATGCCCGGGGCCGACTTGCCGTCACGTTCGAACAACGCCCGTATCTGTTCGATGACGTCCGCGAGGGCCACGCCGTGCGCGAGCCGGTGACCCTTGATCCGTGTGGTCCCGAACTGCGCATTGCATTTGTCGTGGATTTCCCCGGCTATCTGCGCCGAGGACTTCCCGGCCGCCAGGCCTCGGGCCCGGATCTGCCGCGCCAACTCTGTCTCCCTGTGCTGCCTGCCGGACATACCGGCCCCTCTCTCGTGGCCAGCCGGGCTGGCCGGCGCACGTTGTCCCGACCGGTCCTCTCCCCCCTTGACGCAGCGTGACCCTTCTGTCGCGCTGCGCCTACGGAGAATGATGGACCACGTTTGACTCATCCGGAACGTACTAATAAAGCTGCGGGCTAGAAATCGTCCCCCGGGGGACTGCTTCTTTCAACCCACTTGGCACAACGTCCACCCTGAGCAGGGTTTTCTCCTAATTGACCCACGGGGGCACTGTGAGTCATCTTTGGCGAGCAGCACCGAATGAGTAATCGAGCGAACACGATTCGGTGTCAGCGAACCGACATCACGAGGAGGGACGAGGTGGGTGAAGACGATTTCCGGCACCTGGAACGGCTGGTGACGGAGCTTGACTGCCGCGGGTTGCACGCCCGCGTGGTACGGACCCACTCGGGCCGCACGTTCGTGCGTGTGATCAACCCCAAGGCGACCAGCCTGGCGGAGAACGTCACCTGCCGAGCCCAGGCCGCCCCCAGCCACCGGGATTGGTACTACTGGTGGTCGTGGGGCGAGAAGATGCACACGGTGGAGGACCCCGCCGGTGCCGCGACCAAGGTCGCACGCGTACTCGCCGCGGTAGGAGAGTGAGGTGAGCGGCGCAACGGACGGTGTTCCGGCCGGTGCGCCGCGCCTGCCGCGGCTCGACGGAGCCGGCGGGGTGACCGGTGCGGAGCGTCCTCGGACGCTGGGCATCCCGCCGGCTCCGAATCGACCGGACGGGCCCGTCCCCTCGGGCCCGGTCCGGTGCGGCGGCCGCCCTCGCCACGAGGGCCGGTCGCGGCGACCGGTCCCCGGGGCCGGCCACCCGAAAATCTTCCCGCGGCACGCCGGGGCCCCCTCCCGCCGGGGCCGGCGGGCCGCAGGGGAGCACAGACCGCCGTCCGGCCTCTCGTCCGGACGGTGAGCAGGAGGGATCCCTCTCGGGAACGACACGGGACACGCTTCCGGGTGCGTGCCCCGTCCGGGCCGACCGTCACCGGGACATCCGGGTCCGCCCCCGCGGCCCCAGATCCGGATGCCCCCGTCTTCCCCGGCGTGATGTGACGGAGGCCGGTTCGATCGGCAAGATGGGTGGGTCATCCGACGCGCCCGGCGGGCCGTCGACCCGATCCGAGAGGGATCCACTCCGTGCTCCTGCTTTCCCCCACGCCCGTTCCCACGCCGACCCTCAGCCCGACCCCCGTCCCCACTCCGAGCGTCACCCCAACGCTGGATCCAGCGGAGAGCGTCAAGGAGCTTTTGGACATGAGCGCGGGCCTGACGAAGGGATGCGGGGACGGCGGGGGGATACTCTGCGATCTCGTGCTGACTTTCATCCCGCAGAGCTGGGCCCCCCTGGTCGCGGCCGCCCTCGCGATCGTGCTGGTGATCCTGATCGCGCTGATCCTGCGCAACGTGGCGCACCGGCTGATCAACCGCGTGGTGCGGCGGGCGTCCTCGGGGCGTACCTCCCTGGCGGGACGGCTGCGCGGCAGGGACACCCCGGCCCCCGAGGGCCTGGACGCGATCATGGCCGAGCGGCGCAGGCAGCGCTCCGAGACGATGGGCTCGGTGCTCAAGCACGTCGCCTCCGTCATCATCCTCGGCACCGCCGTGCTGACCGTCCTGGAACGGCTCACGGTCCCCATCGCCCCCCTGCTGACCAGCGTCGGCATCGTGGGCGTGGCGATCGGCTTCGGCGCCCAGGAGCTCGTCAAGGACTTCATCGCCGGGATGTTCATGCTCCTGGAGGACCAGTACGGCGTGGGCGACGTGATCGACGCCGGCGCCGCGGTGGGCACCGTGGAGGCCGTCACCCTGCGCATCACCCGCCTGCGCGACGCCGACGGCCGGGTCTGGTACGTGCGCAACGGCACCATCACCCGGGTCGGCAACGAGTCCCAGGGCTGGTCGCGCGCCACCGTCGACGTCCCGGTGGCCTACGCCTCCGATGTCCCTGCCGTCCGCGAACTGCTCAGGGCGACCGTCGAGGAGATGTGGGACGAGCCGGACTTCCGCTCCGTCATCGTGGAGGAGCCGCAGGTCTGGGGCATCGAACAGATCTCCGACACCGCGGTGATCTTCCGGATCAGCGCCAAGACCCTGCCCTCCAAGCAGGCCGAGATCGCCCGCGAGCTCCGCATCCGGGTCAAGGCGGCCCTCGACCGGGCCTCCATCCCGATCGCCGGCTGACGTCGATTAGGCTGGAGCCCGTGTCCGCCACCCCCGAGGAAAAAGAGTCCTTCTACGACGCCGTCGGCGGCGAGGAGGCGTTCAGGCGTCTGGTGCACCACTTCTACCAGGGAGTGGCGGCCGACCCGCTGCTGCGGCCGCTCTACCCCGAGGACGACCTCGAGGGCGCCGAGGACCGGCTCCGCCTGTTCCTCATCCAGTACTGGGGCGGCCCCAACACCTACAGCAGCCAGCGGGGCCACCCGCGTCTGCGGATGCGGCACAACCCGTTCGTCATCCGCTCGGCCGAGCGCGACGCCTGGCTCAGGCACATGCACGACGCGGTGGCCTCCCTGGAGCTCCCCGAGGACCTGGAGAAACGCCTCTGGGACTACCTCGTGTACGCCGCGCACAGCATGGTCAACGCCCCCGACGCATAAACCCCGCCGACCTGGGGCAACCCATGCACATGGAAACCCCCTGGTGGCGCGACGCCGTCGTCTACGAGATCTATGTCCGCAGCTTCGCCGACGCCTCCGGAGACGGCGTCGGCGACCTGCCCGGCATCAGGAGGCGCCTGCCGTACCTGGCCGAACTCGGCGTGGACGCGATCTGGCTGACCCCCTTCTACCGTTCCCCGATGGCCGACGGCGGCTACGACGTGGCCGACTACCGCGACGTCGACCCGCTCTTCGGCACGCTCTCCGACTTCGACGACCTGGTGGCCGACGCGCACCGGCTGGGCCTGCGGGTCATCGTGGACATCGTCCCGAACCACTCCTCCTCCGAACACGAGTGGTTCCAGGCCGCGCTGCGCGGCGAGGGACGCGACCGCTACGTCTTCCGCGACGGCGGGGACCTGCCCCCCAACAACTGGCAGTCGACCTTCAGCGGCCCCGCCTGGTCCAAGACGCCCGACGGGCAGTGGTACCTGCACCTGTTCGCCCCCGAGCAGCCCGACTTCAACTGGCGCAACCCCGAGGTGCACGCCGAGTTCCTCGACGTGCTGCGGTTCTGGCTGGACCGGGGCGTGGACGGGTTCAGGATCGACGTGGCGATGGGCCTGTACAAGGCCGAGGGGCTGCCGGACACGCCTGCCGAGGACCAGGCGTTCAAGGCCGAGTCGCCGATCTGGGGGCGGCCCGAGGTGCACGAGGTCTACCGCGACTGGCGCAAGGTGCTCGACTCCTACGACGGTGAGCGGATGGCCATCGGCGAGGTCTGGACCGACTCCGCCGAGGATCTCGCGCGCTACGTGCGGCCCGACGAGCTGCACCAGAGCTTCAACTTCGCCTGGCTGGAGGCCCCCTGGTCGGGGACCGCGTTCAAGAAGGTCATCGACGACACGCTGGCCGCCGTCACCGCCCCGACCTGGGTGCTCTCCAACCACGACGTGATCCGCCATGTGACCCGCTACGGCGAAGGCCTGGCCAACTCCACGACGGGCCTGGCCCGCGCGCGCGCGGCGCTGCTGGCCATGCTCGCCCTGCCGGGGTCGGCGTACCTCTACCAGGGCGAGGAGCTGGGCCTTCCCGAGGTGAAGGATCTTCCCGCCGAGGCCCGGCAGGACCCGATCTTCACCCGGTCGGAGGGGAAGCTGCCCGGCCGGGACGGGTGCCGGGTTCCCCTCCCCTGGTCCGGGGTGTCCGAGCCGTACGGCTTCTCCCCCGAGGGGACGCGGCCCTGGCTGCCGCAGCCGGTCGAGTGGGTGGTGCTGTCGGCCGAGCGCCAGTCGAGCGACCCGGGCTCGACGCTGAGCTTCTACCGTGAGGCCCTGGGCGCCCGCCGCGACCTGCGCGGCACCCTGCCCGACGAGATCACCTGGCTGGAGACCTCCGAGGAGACCCTCGCCTTCCGGCGGGGGCCGCTGACCTGCGTCATCAACTGCGGTACCGAGCCGGTGGCGCTGCCGCCGCACGACCGCGTCCTGATCGGCAGCGCCCCGGTCGACGGCCACCTGCTGCTGCCGGACACGGCGGTCTGGCTGTCCGCCCCCGACGCCTGACGCCCCGGCGCGCCGCTCCCGGGCGGCGCGCCCACCGGCGGGCACGGGACATCCTGGGAGGCGCGAGACGTCCTGGCAGACGGCCGGGCCCGCCCTGTGGCGGACGGAGGGCATCCTGGACGGGCGGTGGGCGTCGGTCAGCCGCCGGTGGTGAACCTGCGCAGGTAGGCGAGCTCGTCCGGGTTCAGCCGCCGGGGGGAGGCCCGCTCCACGTCGTAGGCCACGAGCACGGAGCCCGCCCTGACGAAGATCTCGTCGTCGTCACGGATCTCGTAGGCGAGGGTGAACCGCGCCGTCCTGATCTCCGTCACCCAGGACTCCACCCGCACGGGGTCGAGGCGGAAGGTGAGGGGACGCCGGTAGTCGATCTCGTGGCGGGCGATCACGAGCCCCTGGAACCGGGCGAGGCCCTCGCGGTGGGGGTCGGCGTGGAACATCGCCAGCCTGGCGTCCTCCAGGTAGTCGAGGAACCGCACGTTGTTGACGTGGCCCAGCGAGTCGATGTCGGCGAACCTGACGGCCCTGGGGAACACGTGCCGGTGATCCCGGCCTACCTCGCCCGCGACGCTCTGTTCGAACACACCCGAAACCGTAGCGACCCCTCGGCGGCCGCCGCACGCCGGGGCACACCCGGCGACGGCCGGGGACCGGCCGCCTCGACGGCGACCGGTCCCCGGCCGTGTCCCGGTGCCCCGTTCCCGCATCTGCCCGGACGGGCTCTCACGGCGCGCGTCCGGGCACCGGGACGACGGGTTTCAGTCCCGGGTGAGCTTGCGGTAGGTGACGCGGTGCGGCCGGGCCGCGTCGGCCCCGAGGCGCTCGACCTTGTTCTTCTCGTAGTCGGCGTAGTTGCCCTCGAACCAGAACCAGTTCGAGCCCTCCTCCCACGCCAGGATGTGGGTGGCGATGCGGTCCAGGAACCACCGGTCGTGCGAGGTGATCACCGCACAGCCGGGGAACTCCAGCAGCGCGTTCTCCAGGCTGGAGAGCGTCTCGGTGTCGAGGTCGTTGGTGGGCTCGTCGAGCAGCAGCACATTGCCGCCCTGCTTGAGGGTCAGGGCGAGGTTGAGCCGGTTGCGCTCTCCGCCGGAGAGGATGCCCGCCTTCTTCTGCTGGTCCGGCCCCTTGAAGCCGAAGGCCGCGATGTAGGCGCGGGACGGCATCTCGACCTGGCCCACCTTGATGTAGTCCAGCCCGTCGGAGACGACCTCCCAGACGTTCTTGGACGGGTCGATCCCGCCCCGGCTCTGGTCGGCATAGGAGATCTTGACGGTGTCACCGATGACGATCTCACCGCTGTCGGGCGTCTCGCTACCGGTGATCATCCTGAACAGGGTCGTCTTGCCGACGCCGTTGGGGCCGATGATGCCGACGATGCCGTTACGCGGCAGGTCGAGGGAGATTCCCTCCATCAGCACGCGATCCTCGAAGCCCTTGGTGAGCTTCTCGGCCCGGATGACCGTGGTGCCCAGACGCGGGCCCGGCGGGATCTGGATCTCCTCGAAGTCCAGCTTGCGGTGCTTGTCGGCCTCGGCGGCCATCTCCTCGTAGCGCTGGAGACGTGCCCGGCTCTTGGTCTGGCGGGCCCTGGCGTTGGAGCGGACCCACTCCAGCTCCTCCTCCAGGCGCTTCTTGCGCTTGGCGTCTTTTTGGCCTTCGAGCTTGAGCCGCGCCGCCTTGGCCTCCAGGTAGGTGGAGTAGTTGCCCTCGTAGGGGTGGCAGCGGCCCCGGTCGAGCTCCAGGATCCAGTTGGCCACGTTGTCCAGGAAGTAACGGTCGTGGGTGACCGCTAGGACGGTGCCCGGATACTTCTCCAGGTGCGACTCGAGCCACTGGACACTCTCGGCGTCGAGGTGGTTGGTGGGCTCGTCGAGCAGCAGCAGGTCGGGCTGCTCCAGGAGGAGCTTGCACAGGGCGACCCGGCGGCGCTCACCACCGGAGAGCTGGGTGACCTCCGACTCCGGCGGGGGGCAGCGCAGGGCGTCCATCGCCTGCTCGAGCTGGCTGTCGAGATCCCAGCCGTTGCGGTGGTCGAGGGCGTCCTGCAGCTTGCCCATCTCGTTGAGAAGGTCGTCGCTGTAGTCGGTGGCCATCAGCTCGGCGATCTCGTTGAAGCGGTCGAGCATCGCCTTGGTCTCGGCGACGCCCTCTTCGACGTTGCCGAGGACGGTCTTGGATTCGTTGAGGGGGGGCTCCTGCTGAAGCATGCCGACGGTGAAGCCGGGCATGAGCCGGGCGTCGCCGTTGGACGGCTGCTCCAGGCCCGCCATCATCTTCAGCAGCGTCGACTTTCCGGTGCCGTTGGGGCCCAGGACACCGATCTTGGCGCCCGGCAGGAACGACAGCGTCACATCGTCGAGGACGACCTTGTCGCCGTGCGCCTTGCGCACGCGCTGCAGTGTGTAGATGTACTCCGGCATGCCTTTAGTTTAGGGCCTGGAAAGTTCAGCTAGGGGCGGTCTCGGTTCCCGGGCGGCGGGCCGGGGGCACGACGGTGGCGGGCAGGCAGATCTGGTCCCGGCCGAGCTCCTTGGCGCGGTACAGGGCGAGGTCGGCCGCGGCGAGCAGTTCGATCAGATCGTCGCCGTGCACGCTCATGATCGCCACCCCGACCGAGATGGTCACGGTGATCATGTTGTCGTCGGCCGGGACGGCCATCCTCCCCACCCGGGAGCGGAGCCGCTCGGCGACCCTGCGGGCCTCGGTCACGTCGGCCCTGGGCAGCAGGACGACGAACTCCTCTCCGCCGAACCGGCCCACCACGTCGTAGTCGCGCAGCTGGCTGCGGATGGTGTCGGCCACGCCGACCAGCACCTGGTCCCCGATCAGGTGGCCGTAGGTGTCGTTGACCCGCTTGAAGTGGTCGATGTCGACGATCAGCAGGGCGAGCGTCTCCCCGGTGCGCCGGGCTCTGACGATCTCGGTGTCGGCCTCGCGGTGCCAGGCCGCGGCGTTCAGCAGGCCGGTCTTGAGGTCGGTGCGGGCCGCCGCCTGGAGCTGGGCGTGCAGCAGGCTGCGCTGGAGCAGCACCACCGGCGGCAGCGCCAGGATCAGCAGCGCCGGGTTGAGCCCGCAGGTGATGGAGACCAGGACGCCGAGACAGAGCTCGACGACGTCCAGGAGCAGGCTCTCGCGGTTCCACAGGACCTCTCGCCAGCGGCTCTCGGGATCGGCGGTGTGGGCGGCGACGGCGATCAGGGCGGTGTTGATCACCGTGAACAGGACCGCGCAGCCGACGGCCACCAGGATCGGCCACCCGTCACCCCTGGTCAGCGCGTTCAGGTCGCCTGCGGAGGCGTGGAAGAGCAGGGAGGCCGCGCATCCGGCGAGACCGATCGCCGCCGAACTGACGACCCGCCGGTAGACCACGGTCGCGCGGACCCGCTTCTGGAGCAGGAACTGGAGCGGTATGGGCGCCAGGAGCGCGTACAGCGGCGGCAGGAGCAGCGCGGCGGGCAGCCACCAGGCGGAGAGGAGATCCCGGTAGACCCCCGCGGGCATGCCGAGCCTCCGGGTCGCCTCGATGCACACGGCCCCGCACGCCATCAGCGCGGTGAAGGTCAGCAGATCGGACCAGCGGAAGACACCGGACATCGCGAAGAACACGATCGCGACGGCATCCAGCATCACCAGCCCGCACAGATAGGCCACCAGCGGGCGACGCTGCCCGAGCAAGGGCCATCGATCGACCAGGGCCGTTACGCCGTCGCGCGCCTTCGCCGAGGTGTGACCGGGAGCCGCCATGTCGTCCCCCTCTCCGACTAACGATGTGTAACACAATAGTTGCGGAGTGTGCGTCGCGCGACGGCAACCGCTACGTTGACGAAGTGGGTCAACCCGCCGGTTGATCCACGACGTGGAAACCGCTCGCCTGCGAGCGGGCCGTGTGGGAAAGGAGCAAGCCATGCTGCGGGGCGTGACCTGGACCTAACAGGTGTCTCGGCATCTGACACGGGCAAGACCATCGGCCGGTTCATCTCGGCGTCGCCGCCCACCGGTGGTGCGCACCGACCGCGCCCGGCCGATGCCCCCTCGCTCAGCCGTTCAGGCCCTCTTCTCCACCTCCGGACCTTTCCCTCCGCGGATTCCCCTCCTTCCCCAGCTCTTTTTCGGGGAATACCCTCGCCTACGGTGTCCCCAACGTGAAGAGCTCTTCTTGCGCGAGAGTCCTTCTTGCACGGGAATCTTTCTCGTCCGAGATCTCTCCTCATTCGGGAGTCGTTCTCGTCCGAGATTCCTTCTCCTCGGGGAGCTCCTCTGCGACCGGAGGGCCTTTTCAGCCGAAGCCCTCCCTGATCAAATCCCCTTCCGGCCCGCTCTTCCTCTCTGGCCGAAGTCCTCTTCTCTGGCTGGAGCCCTCTTCTCTGATCGAAGTCCTCTTCCGGCCCGATCTCCTTCGTGGCCGAACCGTTTTCCGGCCTGATCCCCTCTCTGTCCGGAGCGCTCCTCCGCCCCGGCTTCTTCTCCGGTCGGCTCCCTTCCGGCCCGGCCTTCTCTCCGCCCGAATCCCTCTCCCGGACGAACATCCGCCGACCGGAAGATCCTCCGGTCGAACACCACCTCTGATCGGCGGCCAGGCGCCGATGCCCGTCGGCCCGACGAGGGAGGCCCGGACCTCCCCCGTCGTACAAGCCGCCCTTCCATCGCCCGGCCTTCCCGGCGCCAGGCCACGCCATCGCCGTGCCGCCGCCGTGCCGCCGCCGTGCCATCGCCGTGCCGCCGCCGTGCCATCGCCGTGCCGCCGCCGTGCCATCGCCGTGCCGCCGCCGTGCCGCCGCCGTGCCGCCGCTGTGCCGCCGCAGGGCCTTTGCCGTCACCGGGCCTTCCCGTCGTGACGCGGCTCAGACCAGACCATGGCTCGGCGCGAGCCCACACCGGCACCCGGCTTCGGCCACCCAGGCCCGGCTCAGGCCCGGCTCAGGCCCTTGGTCACACGACTCAGGCCGCCACGTGTTCCCGCATCGGCCAGGGGACCTCGTCATCGACACCGGAATGGGCTCGCTGCTCGCCCGTCCCGGTCGCGGACGTCTCCTCCCCCTGGACGTGACCGCTCGCCGCCGCGACGTCCGCCCGCCTCGACGCCCCCTTCGCAGCCGCTCTCCGCCTGCGGTTCAGGCTCTCCCCGCGTGCGACATCCCCCTCAGGGAACTCGTGATCCGCCACGGGCGAGGTGACCCCGGCGACCTCTGCGGCGATCTCGCCCACCGTGATCGGCTCGGCATCCGGCACGGCCCGCACGCCGGACTCCCCGACCGTCCCCTGACCAGCTCCGAGCCCTTGGGCGATCCCGTCGTCGGACCCCGGCTCCACGGCCGTCCCGCCACCGGCCCCGGAGCCTCCGGTCATCCCGCCATCCGTCCCGGAGCCTCCGGCCGTCCCGCCACCGGTCCCGGGCTCCCCGGCCGTCCCGCCGTCGAACCCGGCCGTCCCCCTGTCGAACCCGGGCCCCGCGGCGGTGAGAGCGTCGGCCACGACAGGAGCGCCGCCGCTCATGGCCCAGTCGGACGTCTCACGGTCGAGCTCGCTGCGCTCCGCGCTGCCCAGGACCGGGAGGGGCCCGCCCCGCTGCGGCTTACTGAAACTTCCGAGCCCCCAGCGCAGGTCGTGACCCAGCGAACCGGCCTCCACCTCGGGCATGAACCGGCGCTCCCCCTCGTGGGTGAACTCGCGGATGCGCAGCCTGCCCTGGACGATGACGGGCTGGCCCACGTGGACCGACTGGGCGACGTTGTCGGCCAGCCCGCGGAAGCAGCGGACCCCGAAATAGGTGGTCTCCCCGTTGCGCCACTGCTGGTTCTCCCGGTCGAAGTAACGGCTCGTCGAAGCGAGCTTGAGCGAGGTGACCCGTGATCCGTCGGGGAAGGTGTGCTGGCGCGGCGGGGCCGCGACGTTACCGGTCAGCGTGACATGGATGTCGTTCATCGTGCCTCCCATGGGAGCCGGCTGACTGCCGGCGGCTGAGAGACACGATGGCCCGTACCGCCATCCCCGCAGGTTGCCGAATCTCGTTCTGTGGAAAACCCGGATCCCAGGGGGCCGTGGACGCGGACCCGCGGAGGGAAAACTCCCGGCCGGACGCGGCGACCACCGCGACCGGCCGGGAGAACGCGGAGAACGCGGAGAACGCGGAGCCAGAAGCCCGGTAGGCCCGATAGGCCCCAGCCCCCGTACGGGATCAGGTCCGCAGGCTCCGCAGGGCGGAGTAGAAGTCGTTGTAGCGGGTCAGTTCCCGCTCCACCGGTTCGATCACCATGCTCTCGGCGACACCGGCGACCCGGCGGCGCATCTCGCGCTCCAGCGCGTCACGCTCGTTGCCCGCGCCGAGCACCACGAAGTTACGGCTGGCCACCGCGGTCAGCGCCCCGAGTCCGAGAACGGAGACGATCATCAACCCCACCCAGGGCAGGGAGGCCGCGTCGGCGAAGACCTCCAGCCACTCCGGCGGTGTCCCGAGCTCGAACACGCCGTAGGCCAGTGCCGTACCGACCCAGGCGAGACCGGCGACGAAGAGCACGACCAGCAGGTACTGCCAGGCGAGCAGGAGCCGCCACCAGCCGGGAACCCTGTCCAGGCGGGGCGCAACCTCCGAGAGCTCCTCCGAGAGCACCTGGGGCAACTGCGCCACCCGCGAACGGGCGGCGTCCCTGATCCCGTTCTGCCAGGCCTCGTGCATACCGGAGGTGAGGCCGTCGGCGAGGGCCTGGACGGCGGTCTCCACCTCCGCCGGCTGCGCGCTGACCGACCCGGCGGTCACGCCGCGGATCTCGTCCCTGAGGTCTCCGAGCCGCAGGCTGTTCAGCGGGTCCGAACGAAGCCCGGCGGCCCAGCGCCCGTAGGGCCAGCCGACCCATTCGGCGGAACGCGCGGCGTACACGTTCTCCATCGCCTCGCCGACGGCCGGAACGCCGACCGCGTCGCAGAGGGCGTCGGTGAGACCGATCCGGCGGGCGTCGTCGAGAGAGGACGGCGGGGCGGAGGTCCCGTCGGCGGGGAGGGCCTTCGCCAGGCGGAGCGTCAGGCGTTCGAGATCGGCCTCCAGTCGCTGGACCGCGGCCCTGCGTTCGGAGACGGTCTCGGCGAGGACCGCCTTGAGCTCGTCGACGCCGCTGCCGGTGATCGCCGAGGTGGTGACGATCACGGGTTCCTCGACCCCCTCGCGGCGCAGCAGGCCGTCCAGGTCCGCGACGCACTCGGCCAGCTCCTCCTCGTCGAGCCGGTCGGACTGGTTGAGGACGAAGATCGTCACAGCCTCGTGCCCGGCCAGATCGGTCACGTAGCGGCGGTGCGTGGAGGCGTCGGCGTACTTCTGCGGATCGAGCACCCACACGACGAGGTCGGCGACCTGGATCAGCCGGTCCGCCTCGGTGTCGGTCAGTGCCCGGATCGAGTCGTGGTCGGGCAGGTCGAGCAGGATCAGCCCGTTCAACCGGCCCTCCCCCCGGTCCAGCGCACTGGCCCGGGCGAAGCGGTGCCGCCACTGGATCTGCAGCCAGTCGAGCAGCGGGCCCGCGCCGTCCAGGCCCCACACGCAGGCGTGGGTACGGGCCGTGGTCGGGCGCCGCACCCCCGTGGGTGACAGCTCCAGACCGGAGATCGAGTTGAACAGCGTCGACTTGCCGCTTCCGGTGCCTCCGGCGAGCGCGACCACGGTGTGGTCGGAGGAGAGCTTGAGCCGTTCACCGGCACGGAGCAGCAGGCGGCCCGACTCGGCGAGCAGCTTCGGCTCGACCCTGCCCGGACCCAGCTCCACGACCCGGGTCAGCGCCGCGAGCCGTCCGCCGATCCCCTGGAGTGACCGGGTGGTGTCAACACTCATCGGGCGACCTCAAGGTTGTACGTTGCCTGGTAAAGACGTGTGGCCGCGGCTTCGTCGGGAATCCCCGATCCGTCGAGCGCCTGCACGTAACGGGCCGTCTCGTCGTCGAGGAGCAGGCCGATCCTGGCGCGAAGATCGCTTCGCGCCTTCACCCCGATGTTGCGCAGCGACTCCGCGCCGAGCAGCGCGTGCACCAGCCGCTGCGGCAGCGCTCCGGGGCCGCCCCGCGCGTCCGAGGAGCCGTACCCGAGCAGCCCGATCGTCAGGATCAGCGACAGGGACTCGACGTCGAACGAGATCACCCTGGCCACCGACCGTTTGGTCACACCCTCGGTGCCGATCAGCTCGATGATGTGATCCTGCCAGGCCCCGACGGTGCGACCGGCCCTGCGCAGCAGCTCGTCGGACGCGCGGCCCGAACCGGGGACCGCCGCCAGGACGTCCTGCGCGCCCGGCCGGTTCAGCCAGCGCGAGGCCGCCTCCTCGGCCGCCCGGTGCGCCGCCGAGACGACCACAGACTCCAGCCCCGCCCGCAGCGCGGACTTCAGGGCACTGAGCCGCTCGGGCGCCTGCTGGCTCGCCTTGCCCGCGAAACGACCGGGTTTGCGCAGGTGCAGGGTACGCATGAGATCGCCGGAACCGGCGAAGTCCTGCCAGCGGGCGAGCACCTCGCCCTGGATCAGCGAGCCGTTGCCGGTGTTCTCGTCGATCTCGGCCAGTGCCCTGGCGTAGGCCGTGTCCACGTCCCCGCGCAGCTCCCTGCGGAGGGCGACCTGGATCTCCAGCTGCCTGGCCAGCGCGGGCACACGGGTGCGGAAACTGTTCAGCACCCCGTCCAGGGTCGCGCTCACGGCCTGCTCGCGGCGGCGCTCGTCGACCGAGAGCTCGGTCAGCCAGCGGCGGAGCTCGGTCACCTCGTCGTCGGGAAGCATCCCGTCGACGACCTTGCTCTCGTTGACGACGAACCGGTCGACCTCACCGAGGCCGTACTCGGTGAGCATCCTGACGAAGTGCTTGTCGATCACTTCCCGGGACTTGGGAGGCACCCGGGAGAGCACGATGGCCAGCCGGGCGCCGCGCTCCTTGGCCAGGCGCAGAAGCCGCCACGCCGGAGCGTCGGCGTACCGGGCCGCGGTGGTCACGAAGATCCACAGGTCGGCCACGTCGAGCATGCGGTGGGCGATCTCGTGGTGCTCCTCGACGACCGAGTCGATGTCGGGGGTGTCGAGCAGGGCCACCCCCGCGGGGAGGTGCTCGGTGGAGACCAGCACCAGGCCACCCGAGGCCATCTCCGGGTCGGGCTCGCTGAGCCGTCGCAGGCCACCCAGCAGATCGCCCTTGGCGAACCACTCGTGGTCGTCGGGGTGACAGGCCAGGACGGGCGTGCCGGTGGTGGGACGGCGCACACCGGTCGCGCTGACCTTGGCGTTGGCCAGGGTGTTCAGGAGCGTGGACTTGCCCGCGCCCGTGGAGCCCGCGACCACGATGAGCGCCGGCGCGGTGCTCGTGTGGACGCGGGGGATCACGTAGTCGTCGAGCTGGGCCAGGATCTCGGCCTGGACCTTCCTGGCCTCCTCGGCGCCGGGAAGGTCCAGGCCGAAGGTGAGGTCGGTGACGCCGATGCGGACGGCGGTGAGCGCGCTGCTCAGCGCCTTGGAGACGGCGGCCGGAAGGGGTGTCTCCCGTACGCGCTCCCCCGGCTCCGCTCCCTCCTCGTCCTCCGCTCCCTCGTCCTCCGCTCCCTCGGCCGGGCCCGTGTCCCCGCCCCTGGCGTCCTTGTCGTCCCTGTCGCTTTCGCCGTCCTCATCGCCGGACTCACGGGTGTCGGTGTCGGACTCGTCGGCGATGACGACGATCTCGTCGCCGTCGATGACGGTGCGCTCGGCTCCGTCCTCGTCCCCGGCTCCGTCCCCGGCTCCGTCCCCGGCTCCGTCCTCGTCCCCGGCCTTGGCGTCGGTCTCGGCGGAGGTCCGGTCCTCGTTCCCGGCGGATCGCCCGGCCTTCGGGGGCTCCTCACCGTTACCGGCGCCGTCGGCACCGGCGCCTTCGGTGGCGTCTCGCGCCCCGGCGTCATCCCGTACGCCGCTCTCGGTCCTGGCGGCCTCGTACTCGCCCGAGGGCGTGATCAGCGACGTGACCTCGTCACGCGTGGACGCGGTGTCCGCATGGTCCTCGCTCCCGACGCCGTCACCGGTGGCCCGGGCATCCGGCGCCTCACCCCGGCCCTCGTCCTCAGGATCGGGATCGGGATCGGGATCGGGATCGTCGGAGCGCACGCTCCCGGAGTCGCCGTGGCGAACGTTCTCCGAGTCGTCGGAACGATCGTCGTCGACGTCACCGGGGCGATCGCCCTCGACGTCACCGGAACGGGCGTCCCTGGACTCCTCGGAGTCCTCAGGGTCCTCCAAGGGCTCGGTGTTCTCCGGTTCCCTGGCGTCCCCGGGCTTCTCCACGTGCCCGGGGTCCTCGGGGGTCTCGATGCCCCCAGGGCCTCCGGGAACCTCCGGAGTTCCGGGAATCTCCGCGGTCTCGGAGGGCCGGCTCGCGAGGTCTTCGGAGCTCTCCTCGCCACGGAAGCCTTCGGGACCGCCCTTCTGACGGGACGCGTCCTCGATCCCACCGCCGGGGACGGCGGCGCTCTCGTCCGGCTCCGCGTCCCGCTGCTCCACAGGCTCCGCGTCCCGCTGCTGCTCCCGAGGCTCTTCGTACGGCCTGACGGTACGGAGAGGCGGAGCGGCCCCTGCGTGGGAGTGCTCCTGCTGAGAGCCGGATGTACCGGCGGCGGACCCGTCGCGATCCGGGCGGGCCGGGACACCGTCGGGGCCGACGGAGTGGTCCGCGGGGCGGGAGGAGAGATCCTCTCCCCCGGTACGGACACCCGTGGAGCCCTCTCCGGGAGCGAGAAGGGACGTGGTGTCCGGCGAGCCTGCTCCGGGAGCGCCGGAGGGCGGTGTGGCGGGCACTCCGCCACGGGGGGCGCTCGGGGGAACGGGTGCCCCCGGGCGGAACAGCGCCCCGGGAGCGCCGGGAGAGACGGCGGTGACGTCACTGGGACCGTCACCCGCGGGACGACCCGCCCACGGGGAGGACGGGGTGGCCGGCGGTACGGGAGCACCCGGGCGGAAGATCGCACCGGGGCCGCCGTGGGCGGTGGGATCGTCGTGCGAGGGCGCGCCGGAGCCGCCGGGGCGGGCGGCGGGCGCGGGGGGCCGCGAACCGGGAGGCACGGGACCGGCCGGCGGTACGGGAGCACCCGGGCGGAAGGCCGCGCCCGGGGCGGCGGGCCCGCCCCGTGAGGCTCCCGCGGGTCCCGCCGGCGGGAACGGGGCGTCCCCACGCTGAGGAACACCGGAGGAACCCACGCCGGGCGCGTCCCTCTGCGAGGCTCCCGGGTGGCCGGGACCACCCGGGACCATGCGGGGCGGGATCGTGCCGGGTGGGGCCGTGCCGCCCTGGGCCGGGCCTGGCGGAACACGGCCGGGCGGGACAGGACCGGGCGGGGTCGCGCGGGGCGGGACGGAGCCCGGTGAGGCAGTGCCGGGCGGGACGGGGCCGCCGACGCGGGAACCGGCCGGGGGGGCGGAAGCGCCCGGGCCGGGCGGGAGAGGCGGACCGGAGGCGGGCGGCGGAGCGCCGCGTGAGACGTCCGGACGTCCTCCGGGCGGAACGGGCCTGGAGGTCGTCTGCCGCGAGGCGGCGAGGGCGTCGACCGTGGCCTGGGCGGCGGCGGCAGCGGCGCGGAAGGCTGCCATGGCATCGGCGGAGGCCGGTGGCGCGGAGGGGTCGTCCGCTCTGCCGGAGGCCGTGGGCGCGGCGGCACCCGGCGGCCTGCCGGGTGCCGGGGCGGGGCCTGCGAATCGGCCCGGGACGGGAGCGGGACTCACCGACCGGCCAGGAGGCGTGGCGGGACCCTGCGGCCCTCCCGGGGGCCAGGCGGAACCCGCCGACCGGCCCGGAGGCGCGGCGGGACCTTGTCGCTCACCCGGGGGCCAGGCGGAACCCGGCGGCCCTCCTGGAGGCCCGGCGGGACCCGAGGGCGTGCCGGGACCCGAGGGTGTGGGACCCGCCGGCCGGCTCGGAGGTGTGGCGGGACCCCCCTGCGGCCGGCCCGGGGAGGCGGCCGGAGCGGTCGCCCCTCCGGGAGGCGCGGTGCGGGCGCGGATGGAGGCGGCGTCGTCGTCGGGACGGATGGCTCCGAAGGACACCGTCTGCTCGCCGGGGGACTCGGTGTCATCCGGCGAGGTGTCGTCGGGTGGCTCCTGGGGGGTGCCGGCGAGGCGAGGGTCACGGCCACCACCCTGATGGGGGGGCCAGTTGGACGCCGAATTCACGGTACTCGCTCCGCTCGAACCATCTCGACCTCCTGGCCGACCTTCACGACATCGCCGATGATCACGATCGCAGGTGGCCGAATCCCAGCCGCGCTCACGCGCTCCGCCACGGTGGACAACGTGGCATAAAGAGCTCGCTGGGTGGGAAGAGTACCGTCCTGTACCACCATTACGGGAGTTTCCGGCGAACGTCCGTCACCGATCAGCGTCTCGGCGATCACTCCGACGCGTTCGACCGCCATCATAAGCACCAGCGTGCCACCGGATCTGGCCAGATTGGGCCAGTCGACGGTGGATCTCTCGTCGCCCGGGGGGACGTGTACGGAGATCACGTGGAATTCCTGGCTCACGCCGCGGTGCGTGACGGGCACGTTGGCGGCGGCGGGCGCCGCCACCGGGCTGGTGATGCCCGGAACCACGGTCACGGGGATGCCCTCACGGGCGCAGGCCAGCATCTCCTCGCCGCCGCGGCCGAAGACGAACGGGTCCCCGCCCTTGAGCCGGACCACGAACTTGCCCTGCTTGGCGTGCTCGATGAGGAGCTCGTTGATCCTCTCCTGGGCCATGTAGCGGCCGTAGGGGATCTTCGCGGCGTCGATCAGCTCGACGTCCGGGGAGAGCTCGTCGAGCAGGGCCTGCGGTGCGAGGCGGTCGGCGACGACCACGTCGGCCTGGGCCAGGAGCTGCCGCCCCCGGACGGTGATCAGGCCCGGGTCGCCCGGCCCTCCGCCGACCAGGGCGACCCCCACCGGCTTGGTGCGGTTGCGCCGGGCCCCGACCGTGCCGTCCCTGAGGGCTCCGACGACGGCGTCCCTGATCCCGGCGGCCCGCCGGGGATCGCCCCCGGCGGTGATCGCCACGCTGATCTCGTCCACCTTGCCGCTGGCGGGGGTCCAGGCGGCCGAGGCGTCCTTGTCGTCGGCACGCACGCACCAGATCCGCTTGGCCTCGGCCTCGGCGGCCACCGCGGCGTTCACCGCGCGGTCGCTCGTGCACGCCTGGACCAGCCACGCCCCGTCGACGTCGCCCACCTGGTAGCGCCTGGCCTCCCAGGTCACGCGGCCGGTCGCGATGAGGTCGTCGAGGGCGTGCGTCACGCTCGTCGAGACGATGGTGACCAGGGCGCCCGCGTCGAGCAGTGTCGGAACCCGGCGCTGGGCGACATGCCCGCCACCCACGACGAGCACCCGCCGCCCGGAGAGACGCAGGCCGAGCAGGTAGGGCGACATGGCGACAGATCTCCCGTTCGCGAGGAATGGTGGAGCAGGGCGTGCTAGGAGGTAAACCTACCGGCTGGCGGCCCTCCCTTTGCTGCCGCGGTGTTAACAGAAAGCCGGGGGCCGGTCGGCCGGCCCCCGTTGATCGGGTTCAAGACTTTCGCAGGTCAGGCGGTCTTGTCCGTCACTCCGGCGGAATCGAAGGTCGCCCCCTCGTGCATGACCCTGATCGCCGCGCACACCAGGGGGTGGGCGAGCAGGCCGCCGGTGCCCTCGCCGAGCCGCATCCCCAGCTCGATCAGCGGACGCAGGCCCAGGTGCTCCAGGGCCACGGCGTGGCCCGGCTCGGCCGAGCGGTGCCCGGCCACGCAGTGGTCCGCGGCGTCGGGGGCCAGTGCCACCGCGGCCAGCGCCGCGGCTCCCGCGATGACGCCGTCCAGGATGACCGGCACCCGCAGCGCCGCCCCGCCGAGGACGAAACCGGCGATCGCCGCGTGCTCCAGGCCGCCGACCGCGGCCAGCGTCTCCAGCGCGGGCACCTCGCGTACGCCGCCCGGCCCGCGCTCCAGGCCGTTCACCCGCAGGGCCTCGCGGACCACCTCGACCTTGCGCGTCAGGGTCTCGTCGTCGACACCGGTCCCCCTGCCGGTCACGACGGCCGGGTCCTGACCGGTGAACGCGCAGATCAGCGCCGCCGACGCCGTGGTGTTGGCGATGCCCATGTCCCCGGTGACCAGGCAGCGGGCCCCCTGCGCGACGAGGTCGCGGGCCACCGCGATCCCGGTCTCCAGCGCGGCGACCGTCTGCTCGCGGGTCATCGCCGGCCCCTGGGACAGGTCGGCCGTGCCGTAGGCGACCTTGCTGATCGTCAGCCCGGGGGCGGGTTCGAGATCGGCGGCCACGCCGACGTCGACCACCGTGACCGAGGCGCCCACCTGGGCGGCGAAGGCGTTGGCCACGGCGCCTCCGGCGAGGAAGTTGCCGACCATCTGCAGGGTGACCTCCTGCGGCCACGGGGTCACGCCCTGGGCGTGGACACCGTGATCGGCCGCGAAGATCGCCAGGGCCGGTGGGGCCGGGAGGGGTGGCGGGCTGACCCCGGCCGCTCCGGCCAGCCGTACGGCCACGTCCTCCAGGGCGCCGAGCGCGCCCTGCGGCTTGGTCAGCCGGTCCTGGTGGGCTCTGGCCTCGGCGACGGCCGCCCGGTCGGCGGGAAGGATCGCCGCGACGGTCTCCTCAAGAGTGGTCATGTGATCCAGTCTCTCGCGGAAACGGCGTTTCAGGAAAAGCGGGTAAAAGCCAAGGGGGAACCGTCACCGGGTCACGAGCCGGGGACCAGAAACGCCTCCGGGCCGGCGGCCGAACACCCGGACCACCACCGGACCACGGGCCGCCACCGGGCTCACCGGTCAGGGATCCCGACCGTCACCGGGTCGCGAGCCGGGCATCCCAACCGGCATCGGGCCGGGAGCCCGCATCGCCCAGGGCCACCCCAGGGTCACCAGGCGATGCCGCTGAGCGCTTCCTCGTAGCGGTCGATGACCACGTCGGCCAGGCCCTCGCAGTCGCCGATGACGTCGGCGCAGCGGACGTCCAGCCCCGGATGACCCGCGGCGTAGGCCATGGACTGCGCCCAGATGCGGTCGAGCAGGTTCCCGGCGAACAGCAGGTACGGCACGACGATCACCCGCTTGGCGCCGAGGCGACGGCAGCGCTCGATGCCCCCGGGCACCCCGGGCGGGGTGAGCGAGACGAAGGCCGTCTCCACGGTCATGTACTCGTGGGCGTGCGTCTCCCAGAACAGGCGCGAGACGCGGTGCACGTCGGCGTTGGTCTCGGGGCTGGTGGAGCCGTCCCCGACCAGGACCACCGCGGTCTCGCCGATCTCGATGCGTTCGGGCTCGTCGTCGAACGGCCCGGCGGCCGCCGGGACCAGCCGGAGGCTGGCGACCTCGGCGGCGGCGTCGGCCAGGCGCTCGGCGAGCAGCGCCAAAACGCGGGGGTCGGAGCCCAGGGGGCGGCCGTGGTCGCAGGTCAGCATGGGGTGCCTCTCCTGCTCCCTGGCCATCGCGGCGGGGATGTCGGCGCCGAGCCGCACGTCGCCGGTCAGGCTCATCGGCTGGACCACCATCCGGTGGTGTCCCCGCGCGACCAGCGAGGCGACCGAGTCACTGAGGCGCGGCCTGGCCCTGGCGATGTAACCGCCGGAGACGTCGGCCGCCGTCTGGTCCAGGCGGCAGCGGAGCCGGTGGACGAACCTGCCGAATTCAGCAGATCCACTGTCATCGTGCGAGCCCTGCCCGATGAGCAGCAGCGGCGGTTTCATGGAAACAGGACTCCAATGACCTTGACCTGGGGTTACGCGAGTGCGACTGGCGACAATATCCGATCGTGGCACCCCATGGACAGATAACGGATCGGTAAATCACATTTTTCCTACTCGCCATGGCGGCCGGTGAGCCCTCCCCCGGCGAAGGACGCTCCGGACGACGCGCCCTGGCACGGTAACCGGACATGCGGGGGAGGTCCAGCCGCACCGCGCGGATCATGCCGGATCGCTTCCGGACAGGCCGCGGTCTCCTTACGGCCGAGAGGTTCCAGGCGGACCGAGGCGTCCGTACGGGCCCGGGAGGCCGGTGCGGGCCCGGAAGGCCGGCGCGTCCGGGAGACCGGCGCGAGCCCGAAAAACCGGTGCGCCCGGGAGACCGATGCGGGTTCTAGAGACCGGTGCATCCGGAAGACCGGTACGGGTTCGGGAGGCCGGTGCGGGTTCGTGGCTCAGCGGACGACGACGACCTCCAGCGTGCGGGGTCCGTGCACGCCCTCCACCCGGTTCAGCTCGATGTCGCTGGTCGCCGAGGGGCCGCTGATCCAGGTCAGCGGCCTGGACGGGTCGAGCCTGCCGAGCGCCTCGGGAACCCCGGCCACGACCTGCGCGGCGCGTACCACGCACAGGTGGTAGTCCGGGACGAGCGTCAGCGCCCGGCGCCCCTGGCCCGGTCCGGCGTCCAGCACGATCGTTCCGGTCTCGGCGATCGCCACGGCACACCCGGTGAGGACCCCGTCCGCACCGTCCAGTTCGGCCGCGCTCAGCGGCGGGTCGTCGGTGAGCGGGTCGGCCGGCACCCACGCGGGCGGCAGGCCGTCGGGGACCACCGTCCGGACGGCGCCCCTGCGGGCCAGCGCCGCCGCGATCGTCGCGGCCACCTCGCCCTCGTCCACCACGTGCACGACGGCCCGGTAGTCCGCCACCCGCTCGGCGAGCAGTTCCACGATCTTCGCACCGGCGACCGCTGTCCCCGAATCCGAATCCGAATCCGAATCCGGAGCCAGGGCCGAGGCCGAATCCGGGAGCGTGACCGGCGATGTGCGGTAGGCGCGGGTGATCTCGACGTCCGGGGCTCCGGCGACGGCGGAGCGGATCCTCGCCAGGATCCGCTCCCTGCTCCCCGTCCCGGAAGCACGGGTCCCGGAAGCACGGGTCCCGGCGTCGGAAGTTCCATCAGCCGGGACCCCGTCGGTGGAGGACCCGGCGGTGGAGGACCCGGCGGTGGAGGACCCGGCGGTGGAGGACCCGGCGGTCGGAGTTCCGTCGGCCGGAGCCCCGGCGGGGGTTGCGGCGGTCATCGCGTGCCTCCGTCGGTACGGCCCCACCAGTCGCGGAAGGACTCGGCGGGGATGTCGGGGATGTCGCGGGTGTCGGTCCAGGCCGACAGCGGTCCCGGCAGGCGGCCGGGGACGAACCTGCGCAATCGCCCGCCGAGGCGCTGGGCGCGCGCCAGCCGCGCCGGGCGGTCGAACACCCAGCCCGCGGCGCGCATGCCCAGCCGTTCGGCCCGCGCGTGGCGGACCTTGCCGCGCAGGTGGACCAGGACCTCGGGGATGTCGATGGCGACCGGGCAGGCGTCGAAGCAGGCCCCGCAGAGCGTCGAGGCGTACGGCAGCGACGCGTCCAGCTCCGAGGCGGTGCCGCGCAGCTGCGGGGTGAGGATCGCGCCGATCGGCCCCGGGTAGACCGAGCCGTACGCGTGGCCCCCGGCGCGTTCGTAGACCGGGCAGACGTTCAGGCAGGCCGAGCAGCGGATGCAGCGCAGCGCCTGGCGGCCGACCTCGTCGGCCAGTACGCCGGTGCGGCCGTTGTCGAGGAGCACCAGGTGGAACTCCTGGCCCTCGGTCGAGCCGGTCCAGGTGGAGGTGTAGGGGTTCATCCGCTCGCCGGTGGAGCTCCTGGGCAGCAGCTGCAGGAAGACCTCCAGGTCCCGCCAGCTCGGCAGCAGCTTCTCGATGCCGACCACGCTGATCAGCGTCTCGGGCAGGGTGAGGCACATCCGCCCGTTGCCCTCGGACTCCAGCACCACCAGCGTGCCGGTCTCGGCGATCATGAAGTTGGCGCCGGAGATCGCGACCTTCGTCGACAGGAAGCGCTCGCGCAGGTGCAGGCGGGCCGCCTCGGCGAGGGCGCGCGGCTCGTCGGTCAGGTCCTCGGGCGCGGCCCGGCCCCAGTCGGCCATCTTCTCCTGGAAGATCGCGCGGATCTCCGAGCGGTTGCGGTGGATCGCCGGGACCAGGATGTGCGAGGGCCAGTCGTCGCCGAGCTGGACGATCAGCTCGGCGAGGTCGGTCTCGTACGCGGTGATGCCCTCGCTCTCCAGCGCCTCGTTGAGGCCGATCTCCTGGGTGGCCATGGACTTGACCTTGACCACGCTGGTCTCGCCGGTGGCCCTGACCAGGTCCGCCACGATCCTGTTGGCCTCGGCGGCGTCGGCGGCCCAGTGGACGTGCCCGCCCGCCGCGGTGACGGCCTCCTCCATCCGCAGCAGGTAGCGCTCCAGGTTGCGCAGGGTGTGGTCCTTGATCTCCTTGCCCGCCCTGCGGAGCTCGGCCCAGTCGGGCAGCTCGCCGACCACGGCGGCCCGCTTGCCGCGGATCGTCCGGGTGGCCTTGCGGAGGTTGTACCTGAGCTGGGAGTCCTGCACGGCCGCGGCGGCGTTCACCGGGAAGGCGGGCATGCCGAGGAACGTGCCGCCCGTCCGGGGCTCTGTCCGGGGCTCTGTCCGGGGCTCCGTCGGGGGAGCCGCCCTGCGGGCCGGGCCGGTCCGGGCGCCGGGGGCGTTCATCGGTTCACCTCCGTCGCGGCGAGGATCTCGGCGAGGTGCATGGTCCTCACTCCGGTGCGCTGGCGCCGCAGGGTGCCGCCGATGTGCATCAGGCAGGAGTTGTCGGCGGCGCAGAGCACCTCGGCCCCGGTGGTCGTGACGTTGTGCACCTTGTCCGCGCACATGGCCGCGGAGATCGCGGGGTTCTTCACCGCGAAGGTGCCGCCGAACCCGCAGCACTCCTCGGCGCCGGGCAGCGGGACCAGCTCCAGCCCCCTGACCTGTTCGAGCAGCCGCGTCGGCCGGTCGCCCACGCGCAGGCCGCGCAGCGAGTGGCAGGTCGGGTGGTAGGTGACCCGGTGCGGGAAGTAGGCGCCCACGTCGGTGACGCCGAGGACGTCGACGAGGAACTCCGACAGGTCGTACACCTTCGGCGCCGTCTCGGCGACCGCGGCCGCGAACGAGACGGGCCCGCCGGTCGCGGTCCCGCCCCCGGCCGTGATCCCGGCCGCCTCAGGGGTACGGGCCAGCCGGGGGTACTGCTCGCGGACCATCGCCGCGCACGACCCCGAGGGTGCCACGATCGCGTCGTACCCGGCGAAGACCTCCACGAAGTGCCCGGCCAGCCGCCTGCCCTCGTCGGGGTAGCCGGTGTTGACGTGCATCTGGCCGCAGCAGGTCTGTGCCCGGGGGAACTCGACGTCACAGCCGAGGCGGCGCAGCAGCGTGACGACCGCCTGTCCGGTGCCCGGGAACAGCGTGTCGTTCACGCAGGTGATGAAGAGGGCGACGCGCACGGCACTCCTTCCGTTCCATGGTCTGACCACAGTATGGTCTGACCACATTCCCCACAAGACGGAGGCCTGTTGAACGGCTGGCAACCGGTCCGGCGTACCCGGGCCTTCGAGGACGTGATCGCCCAGATCGAGCGGCGCATCGCCGACGACGGTCTCACGGTCGGCGACCGCCTGCCCGGCGAACGGCAGCTCGCCGAGCAGCTGCGGGTGAGCCGTTCCTCGGTACGCGAGGCCATGCGCGTCCTGGAGACGCTGGGGGTGGTGTCGTCGCAGGTGGGCCGGGGTCCGGACGCGGGCGCCTTCCTCATCTCCCGGCCGGCCGGGGCCCTGAGCGACCTGCTCAGGCTGCACCTCGGGCTGGCCAGCCTCTCGCTGGAGGAGGTCGTCGACGCCCGGCTGATGATCGAGCGGTGGTCGGCCTCGCACGCCGCCGTACGCGGCGCCGACCTGTCGGCCCTGACCTCGGCGCTGGAGCGGATGGACGCCACGACGACGGCCGAGGAGTTCGTCGAGCACGACACGGCCTTCCACGTGGCCATCGCCGAGGCCTCGGGGAACAGGCTGACCACCGCCATGATGCTCTCCCTGCGCGACTCGCTGCGCCGGTACGCGATCGAGGCGGTCGAGCGTCTCGGCGACACGGCCGGGCTGACGGCCGACCACCGCCGGATCCACCGGGCGATCGCCGACGGGGACGCGGCGGAGGCGTCGGCCGCCGTGGAGGCGCACCTGCAGCGGGCCTATCCGGGCATCTCACTGCCTCCACGGGGTGATCAGGTGGGGGGTGACGGGTAGCGCGGGCGGCTCGGCCGCGTCGGCCTTCCGGCAGGTGGCGCCCGAGCAGGAGACCAGCGCGTCAAGCTGCCGGTTGAACTCGGCGATCACCGGCAGCGGGGTCCGGGCGACGATGTTGCGGAGCTGGTAGGGGTCGACGGCGAGGTCGTAGAGCTGGTATTCGCCGGTCGAGTAGCGGACGAAGGTGTACCGGCCGGTCCGCATCCCCTGGTAGGCCGGGACCGGCGTCTGGCGGGCCGAGGACGGGTTGACCGGCCGGTTGAACTCCAGCAGCACGTTCCGGCGCCACGACGGCGGCCGCTCGCCCCGCAGCAGCGGGAGCAGCGACCGGCCCTCGACGAAGGCCGGGAGCGTGATCCCGGCCAGGTCGGCGAAGGTCGGGGCCAGGTCCACGTTGGCGGCCAGGTCGCCGACCACGCCACCGGCCCGCACGCCGGGGCCGCGGACCAGCAGCGGGACGCGGATGGACTCGTCGAACGGGGTGGTCTTGCCCAGCGCGATCCGGTGCTGGCCCAGGTGGAACCCGTTATCGGAGGCGAAGAAGATATACGTGTCGTCGAGCTTCCCGGAGACCCTCAGCGACTCCACCAGGGTCCCAACCATGTCGTCCACGCCGAGCATGGCCCGCAGCCGGTTGCGGTACTGCCGGTCGATCCGCCGGACCGTCCCGGCCCCGAACTGCGGGAGCGACCTGAGCCAGAGGGGTTCGGCGGTGACGTCGAACTGGTTGAAGGAGGGTGTTCGGGGGGCGAACGCGGTCGCGAAGGCGGCGGCGTGCCGGGGGGCGTGGTTGGCCGGGTTGTGCGGGGCGACCGGGGCGAGGTAGAGGAAGAACGGGTCGTCGTCCGGCAGGGAGACGAACGAGGCCGCCTTGGCGCTGAGCACGTCGGTCAGGTAGTCCTGCGGGGTGAACCCGTAGGCGCGCGGCGTGCCGTTCTCGTTGAGCGTGTAGCCGTACTCCTCGTACAGCCTGCGTACCGGCACGTCCCACTCGTCCCAGCCGGGAGGCACGTAGGCGGCGCCGGTCGTGCCGCCGGGGTAGTGGTTGAGGTACTTGCCCATCAGGCCGGTCCGGTACCCGGCGGACTTCATCCATGTCCCGATATTGGAGCGTTCCAACCCCGAAAGATGATATTTGGTGAAGCCTCCCTCGGGGGCGGTGTTGGTCAGCACGCCGTGGCTGTGCACGTACTGGGAACGCATGATCGACGACCGCGACGGGCAGCACCAGGAGTTGGACACGAAGAACCGCTCGAACGCGGTACCGCTCCGCCCGAGCAGACCGGCGATATTGGGAAATTTCTGTAGATCTCCCGCTTCCAGGTCGTCGACCAGGATCAGCACGATGTTGGGCCGCCCCGCCGCGTGCGCAACGGCCGGGACCGTTCCCACGGCGGCGAGCGCGAGGAGGGAGATCAGGGAGAGGAGTTTGCGAGCTGCGTTGAGCACAAAGGCACGCTTCCCAGGAGAACCGATATCGACACCTCACACTCGACCGACCAATATAGAACGTGTTCTAATTACGGGGCGCGCCCGGCGCACGTCACGAGGAGGCCCCCGTGAGCACCGACCTGAAGCTCGGCCTGAGCCTCGGCTACTGGCAGCGGAACGCCGACGACGCCACCGAACTCGTCCAGGCCGCCGAGCGGCTGGGATACGAGTCCGTCTGGACGGCAGAAGCCTACGGTAGCGACGCCTTCACCCCCTTGGCCTGGTACGGCGCACGGACGTCCCGCATCAAACTGGGCACGTCCGTAGTGCAGATCTCCGCCAGGACCCCGGTGGCGACGGCGATGACCGCGATGACCCTCGACCATCTCACCGGCGGGCGGCTGCTGCTGGGCATCGGCGCGTCGGGCCCCCAGGTGGTCGAGGGCTGGTACGGCATGCCGTTCCCGAGACCGCTCGCCCGCACCCGCGAGTACGTCGAGATCATGCGCAAGGTCTGGCGCCGCGAGGAGCCGGTGACGAGCGATGGCGAGCACTACCCGCTCCCCTACCCCGGCGGCGCCGGACTGGGCAAGCCGCTGAAGCTGATCACCCATCCGCTGCGGAGCGAGATCCCCCTCTACCTCGGCGCGGAGGGCCCGAAGAACGTCGCGCTCGCCGCCGAGATCGCCGACGGCTGGCTGCCGCTGTTCGTGTTCCCCGAGAAGATCGAGCAGATGTACGGCCCCTCGCTCGCCGGGGCCGCGCCCGGTTTCGACGTCGCCGCCATGGTCCTGGTCTCGATCACCGACGACGTCCGGGCGGCCCTGGACGGCGTCAAGATGATGCTGACCCTCTACATCGGCGGCATGGGCGCCAAGAGCCGCAACTTCCACGCCGACATCATCGGCAGGATGGGCTACGCCGAGGCCGCCGAGGAGATCCAGGCCCTCTACCTGGCCGGCCGCAGGGACGAGGCGTTCCGCGCGATCCCGGACGAGCTCGCCGACGGCATCTCGCTGGTCGGCCCGCCTGGCCGGATCCGCGAACGCCTGGAGCCGTGGCGCAAGAGCCCGGTGAGCAGCCTCATGATCATGGGCCCCCGGGACGAGCCCTCCCTGCGGGCGATCCGGGACCTGGTCCTGGGCTGACCCGGACCGGGTCCCGCGCCGAGTCCCGGACCGCGTCCTGAACCCGGTCCCCGACCGGAGCCTGAACCGGGTCCCGGAGGGCCACCGCCGAGGCGTGCCCGCCGCCCGGCCCGTGCAGCACGTTCGCGAGGCCCGGATCACCGGCCGACGGGGACGAGAGCCGGCCGGACGCGTCGCGCGCGGGCGGATCGGCCGGATGTCCGATCCCGGCCTCGTACGGGACTGGCAGAATCCATCAGGTGACGATTCGGGTGCTCATCGCTGACGACCAGGAACTCGTACGAACCGGGTTCCAGATGATCCTGGACGCCCAGGAGGACATGGAGGTCCTGGCGACGGCGGCCAACGGGGCCGAGGCCGTCGAGCTGGCGCGCAGACTGCGGCCCGACGTGTGCCTGCTGGACATCCGCATGCCCAAGCTGGACGGCCTGGAGGCCACCCGCATCCTGGCGGGGCCGGGGGTGCCGAACCCGATGAAGGTGGTCATCGTCACCACCTTCGACCTGGACGAGTACGTCTACGGGGCGCTGCGGGCCGGCGCGACCGGTTTCCTGCTCAAGGACAGCGGGCCGACGCTGCTCATCGAGGCGATCCGTGCCGCGGCGGCCGGGGACGCGCTGGTCTCGCCGTCGGTCACCGTACGCCTGCTCGCGCACCTGGCCCACCCGCGGAGCGGGACGGGCATGCCTCCCAACGAGCCGCTCACCGAGCGCGAGATGGACGTGGTCCGGCTGGTGGCCAGGGGGCGGACCAACCAGGAGGTCGCCGCCGAGCTCTTCGTCTCCCTCTCCACGGTCAAGACGCATCTCGGGAGTATCCAGGTGAAACTGGGCGCGAGGAACCGGGTCGAGATCGCCGCGTGGGCCTGGGAGTCCGGCACCGTGAACTGAACGGACCCGATGCCTCCGGACCGCCCTGACAAGGTTGGGCGGCCTCAACGGACCGGGGCGGCTCTGACGGATCGGGGGGCTCCCCCGGGAATCCGGGGATCCGGGGATCCGGTGAACGGATGACCTGACCGGAGAGGGCGCGGACCGGATCACGACGTGGGGAACGGGGCCGAAAGGGCCACGCGGGACGGATGGGCCGGACGGGTCCGATTAGCGGAAGTACCTACGGGATAGGAAAGAGGCAGGTCCTCGGCGCATGGCGGGGGGAGATATACATGCGCTCTATCCCATCTCTACAGAAAAGGGCGACCTCGGCCGTCTACCTCGCGCTCACCGCGCTGGTGCTCGCGTCCGCCGCCCTTGCAGTGTTCGAGCAGGCCCGCGGCCGGCGCCTGGTCATGGAGATCTCCCGGCTCGGCGGCGACCCCCAGGCCCCGGGCGCGGAAGCGGTCTTCGGCGCGGTCACGGTCTTCGCCATTCTCATCATCCTCTTCGCCGCGACCGCGATCGCGTGCGCGGTGGCGTACCTGAACTGGCTGATCCGCGCCCGCCGGTACGCCGACCGGCCCGCGGTGGTCCCGGTGGTGGTGAGCTGGTTCGTGCCGGTGGTCAACCTCTTCGCCCCCGCGCTGCTGGTCGACCGGCTGTGGTGGGCCTCGCACCCGCCGCCGGACCGCCGGGAGCGCTGGGTCGCGCTGGTCGCCGCGTGGTGGCTGAGCTGGCTGGTCGCCCTCACGCTGGTGCTGGTACGGCTCTGGCCGGGTGCCTCCCGTGACGGGACGAGCCTCACCGGCTTCGGGGTGCTCGAACTGGCCGCGGTCGCGGTCGCCGCGCTGCTCTGCGGGGAGACCGTCCGGCAGATCAGCGCCGTCCAGGCCACGGGCGCCCGGCACCGCCGCCAGGAGACGACGGGACATCGTCTCTCCCCGCCCCCGGTGAAGGCGGCCACGTACCTCGCCTCGGACCCGCTTCCCCAGGACTCCCCCGCCGTCTCCGCGCCGGCCGTCTCCGCGCCGACGGCCCGGGAGACGACTTCGGAGGTGACGCCCCCGAGGGTGACGACCTCGGAGGTGACGAACCGGGACGTGGTGGCGCCGCAGGCGGTCCGGGAGACGACCGACTCGGATCAGGCCACGGAACGCCCCCCGGAATGGGCTCCTGACCGGCTTCAGGAGTGGACCTCCGACCGAGCCTCCGATCGGGCCTCGGACCGGGCCTCGGACCGGACCGCGGAGTGGGCTCCGGAGCACGTCCCGGAGCACGTCCCTGAGCGGGCCGAGGAGCAGGCGGCGTCGCGGGCCGAGGAGCGGTCGGCCCAGCGGGAACGTCCCCAGGAGGTCCACCCCGCCGGCCAGTGAACCGCCCGGCGGCCCACCGGCGGTGACCGGACCGGCGGCCGGTGAACACCCGGCCGGTCGACACCGGCCGATCGACGCCCGTCCGGGTCGGCGCCGCCCGGTGAACGCCCGGCCGGGTGGTGGACGATCAGGGCGGGGAGTCGTCCCAGGCCCGTACCAGCAGCCAGTCCGCCCCGGCGGTGTCGAATCTGAGCTCGTAGGTGCCGGCCCGCCCGCCTGTCGCGGCCTCGGCCCGCCAGAAGCGGCGCTCTCCCGGGTCGCTCTCGGAGATCTTCCACCACTCGCGCGCGACCACCCAGTGGTCGAGGACCCGATGGACGGTGTAGAGGCGGTCACGCCAGACGAACTGGACGGGCCGCCCCTCACGGGTCCACACCTCGACAGGGTCACCGTAGAGTCTGCTCACAACGATTCTTCTCCCCGCGGCTTTCGAGCGAGCACCCGGGGGAAGGCGGGCCTGGAGTATCGAACATACGTTCTCACGCCGCCAGGTGCAAGCCCCCGATCACCGGCGAACGCGGCGACGTCCGCCGCGCCACGGACACCGAGGGGCACGCCACTCCCGCGACGGCACCGCCCCGGCCCGGCGTACGGGCGGGCGGGCGGTGAGCTCCCGCCGCGTGCGCGGCCGTGAGGACGACCTGGAAAAAGTGGACCTAGCCGCTGTTGCGACTCCTGATGGGTGACAAGGGGTCGGTAGGCTGATCCCCTCATGTGACGGCGTATGCGGTTAGGTACAAGGGTGAACAACCTCAGTCCCGACGAACCCCTGCAGATCGGCCGGTACCGCGTGCTCGGCAGGCTGGGCCGAGGCGGGATGGGCACGGTCTACCTCGGCACGTCCCCCGACGGGCAACAGGTCGCCATCAAGGTCATCAATCCGGAGTACAGCCAGCACGAGCGGTTCAGGATGCGCTTCCGGCGCGAGGCCGACGCCGCGCAGCGCGTCCGCCGGTTCTGCACGGCCGCGGTCATCGAGGCGGCGCTCGACGGCGACCAGCTCTACGTGGTCACCGAGTACGTCACCGGCCCCAACCTGGAGGAGGCCGTCGACTCCGGCGGTCCGCTGCGCGGCTCCAGCCTGGACGCGCTGGCCGTCGGGGTGGCGACCGCGCTGACCGCCATCCACGGCGCCGGGGTGGTGCACCGCGACCTCAAGCCGTCCAACGTGCTGCTCTCCCCCGTCGGCCCGCGCGTGATCGACTTCGGTATCGCCCGCGCGCTGGACACGCTCAGCGGGATGACCGGGACCGGCGAGATCCTGGGCACCCCCCGCTACATGGCGCCCGAGGTGCTGCGCGGCGAGCCGGTATCGGCCGCCTGCGACGTGTTCTCGTGGGGATGCCTGATGGTCTTCGCCGCGAGCGGGCGGGCGCCTTTCGGCGGCGAGGCGCTGCCCGCGGTGCTCTACCAGGTGCTCAACACCGAGCCCTCCCTGGAGGGCATGGAACCCACGCTGCGCGGGATCGTCGGCCACGCCCTGGCCAAGGACCCGCGACGCCGGCCCACGTCCCAGCAGCTCCTCGACCACCTGGTCGGCCGTGACGCCGAACCCGAGCAGGCCGCCCGTTCGGTGCGGACCTCCTGGCAGGGTCCGGCACGGGAGGGCGGCCCCTGGGGCGGCCCCGCGGGCCCGCAGCCTGGCGGGCCCGGCCCGGCCGGTACGGCTCCGACCGGCGCCTTCCACGGGCCGGGTCCGGCCCCGGCGTTCGCCTGGTCCGGCCAGACCGTCTCCGGCGCGCCGCCGACCGCGCCCGACGCCTCGTACCGGGGACCGGACGCCTCCCACCGGGGGCCCGGCCACACGCTGCTGGGCGGCGGGCCGGACGGTCCCGGAGCCGTCCCGCGCGGATCGTCCGCCGGACGGCGCAAGCTGGTCGTCGGGGCGGTCGTGGCGGCCCTGGTGGTGGCCGGTGGCGCGATCGGCCTGCGTGTCGCGCTCTCCCCCGCGGGCCCGCCCGACAACCTGGCCCTGCTCTACCAGGACGACTTCACCCAGAGCGGCACCGGCTGGAGCGGCGGCGCCTACGATCCGACGATCAACGCCTACGGGTACTCCTCCTACGGGTACTACGCCATCGACGTGAACGGCCAGTCCGCCTTCAAGCGCGAGGAGGCCCCGATCCCCTTCGTGCCCGCGCCGCCCGCCACCCCCGACCCCACGGCCACCCCCACGCCGGTGACGCCGAGCCGGATCCTGGTCGGCGCCGACGTCGCGGTCCGCACCGGCAGCACGGGCCTGGGCGAGTACGGGCTGTTCTGCCGTGGCGCGGACGACAACAGGGCGACCCGGTACGAGTTCCTGCTGGACACCGCGGGGAACGCCCGGATCCGCAAGGTCGTCAAGACCGCCGGGGGCGAGCTCACCAAACCGGTCAAGGTCGAACTGGTCAAGGACAAGGCCTCCCGGCTCTCGGCCGAGTGCACCGGGGTCGACGGGGGCGTGCAGCTCACCATGTGGGTCGGCGACGAGCGGGTCCAGAGCTACCTGGACAGCAACAGCCCGCTGCCCAGCGGGCTGATCGGCGTGATCGCCCGGGTGGGCGAGAACAGCAACGCCGTGCTCAAGGTCGCCGTCGACAACTTCACCCTGCGCGGCCCCGCCACCACCGGGCAACCCTGACCCGGGAGCCCTTCTCAGGGACATCGCGGAGGGCACCTGCCGGGAGACCGACGCCCCGCGGCGGACATCCCGGCGGGTCCCGCTGCGGGTCCCGGCACCGTGCGATCCCGCTCCGGGGCACCGGGTGGTCCCGCTCCGAGCACCGGGTGGTTTCGCTCCGGGGCACCGGGTGGCGAGTGATCCGCACGGTGCCGGGGAGGATGGACGGACCCGACCCACAGAAGGAGTTCAGCACCATGCGCGCCATAGTCGTCTCGGCCACCGGCGGACCCGAGGTCCTCACCTGCACCGACCATCCCGACCCCGAGCCGGACCCGGGCGACGTGCTGGTGGACGTCGCCGCGGCGGGGGTGAACTTCATCGACGTCTACCACCGGATGGGACGCTACCCGCTCGCGCTTCCCTTCGTCCCCGGCGAGGAGGGGGCGGGCATCGTCGCCGCGGTCGGCGAGGACGTCCGCGACTTCGCCGTCGGCGACGCCGTGGCCTGGGCGAGCGTGCCGCGCAGTTACGCCTCCAGGATCGCGGTGCCCGCCTCCAAGCTGCTCGCCGTGCCCGACGGGGTGGCGCCCGAGATCGCGGCGGCCGTCACCCTCCAGGGGCTGACCGCGCACTACCTGACGCACTCCACGTACGAGGTGAAGGCCGGTGACGACGTGCTGGTGCACGCCGCCGCCGGTGGCATGGGACTGCTGCTCACCCAGATCGCCAAGCTGCGCGGCGCCCGGGTGATCGGCACGGTCTCCACCGAGGAGAAGGAGACGCTGGCCCGCCAGGCGGGCGCCGACGAGGTGCTGCGCTACGGGAGCTTCTCCGAGGCGGTCCGCGAGCTGACCGGTTCCGGCGTGCACGTCGTCTACGACGGCGTGGGCGCGGCCACCTTCGACCAGAGCATCGCCTCGCTGCGCCCGCGCGGCATGATGGCGCTGTACGGCCAGGCCAGCGGCCCGGTCCCGCCCGTCGACCCGCAGGTCCTGGCCAGGAACGGCTCTCTCTTCCTGACGCGTCCCACGCTGACCCACCACGTCGCCACCCGGGACGAGCTCACCTGGCGGGCCTCGGACCTCTACGGGTGGGTGGCCTCAGGGCAGTTGCGGGTACACGTCTCCGAGCGCTACCCGCTGGAGGAGGCCGCCCGCGCCCACGAGGACCTGGAGGCCCGCCGTACGACCGGAAAGGTGCTCCTGATCCCCTGATCCTCAGGCGGGCGGGCCGGTCCAGCGGCTCAGTGGGTGGACGGGCCGGTTCAGGAGGTCAGCGGGTGGGCGGGCCAGTCCAGGAGGCGGGCGCCCAGGACCGCCGTCTCCAGGGTGAACCGCTGGGTGGAGTCGTCCGGCGAGAAGCCCGTGAGACGGCGGATCCGCTCCAGCCGGTAGGTGACGGCCCGGGTGCTGACGCCGAGCCTGCGGGCGGCGGCGGTCTGGTTGCCCTGGGAGGCGAAGACGGCCTCCAGGGTGTCCAGCAGCGGCCCGGGGCCGCCGCGCGCCTCCAGCAGCGGGCTGAGCACCGTCGTCACCAGGTCCTCGATGGCCGCCCTGTCGCGGAGCAGCACCGGGAAGACCAGCAGGTCGGCGGCCTTGAGCACGGGGGCGCGCAGCCCCAGCCGGTCACCGAGCCCGATGGCGCCGGCCCCCTCCCGGTAGGAGGTGACCACCCCGCCAGGCCCCCGGTGCGGCCGTCCGAGCCCGACCCGCCAGCCGGGCGCGAACGCCTGGCGCACGTGGTGGGTGAACTCGCCGGTCGCGACGGTGAGGCTCCCCGGCGCTACGCACACGAGCATCCCCTCCCGGACCGCGACCAGGACGTTGTGCGAGCCGAACCTGGCGATCAGCGCCTCCTCGATCCGCCTGGCCGTCCCCTCGGGAACACCGGGAAGCCCAGGAGGTCCGGGAGAGCCAGGAGACCCGGGAGACCCGGGGGAATCGACGCCCCCGGAAACGCGCGCCGCTGCCGGACCGCCCGCCTCCTCCGGACCGCTCCCGAGACCCCCTCCGGGACCGCTCGCGAGGCCGTCCCCGGCGGCCGGGCGGGCCACGGCCACCACGTAGGTCTCGGCCAGGCGCAGGCCGAAGTGCTCGGCCCGCTCGGCGAGCCGGTCGGCGCGCCCCTGGAGCAGGTCGTCGACGAACTCCCGGCGCGCGTCGTCCTCGCGGCGCAGCGCCGACCGCTGGGCGTTCTCGTACCCCTCCATCAGGGCGGAGATCGTCCGCCGCAGGGCAGGGAGGGGGACGGGGGTCACCGACTCGGCCCCGGCCAGCGCGGCCTCGACCAGGGCGCGCACGCTCAGGCCCCGTTCGGCGGCCAGCGTCCCGGTGGCGCGGCAGTCGTCGAGCTCGGCCCGGCCGGGGGGCCTGCCGGTGGCGGCCGCCTCCCGTAACACCCGGAGGTGGCCGCCGAGCAGCTCGTCCATCAGACTCCCACGTCACGCCTGTCGAAGGCCGGTATCGCGACCAGCACCAGCACCGCGGTCGCCGCCGCCAGCACGAGATACTCCCAGACGGGGAACCCGAGCTGGATCGGCCGTCCGTCGAGGTAGTAGTGGAACGGCGAGATCCAGCGCAGCCAGGAGACCGCGTCCACGTCCTTGCCCATGGTCTCGACCACGTACCCGGCCACGGCGACCACGCCGACCACCGCCAGGGCGACCCCCGGGCGCCTCGTCGCCGCGCCCACCGTCAGGCAGAGCGTGCCGAAGAAGAGGGCGAGCAGGAAGACCCCGGTGTGACCGGCCAGGATCCTGCCCGCGGGGACCCCCAGGCCGACGGCCGCCGACAGGGCCAGCACGATCACGAGGGTGACCGCGGCCACGCCGAGCAGGGACAGCGCCAGCGCCGCGAAGCGCTCCAGGAGCAGCCGCCGCCGGGTGATCGGCAGGGTGAGGGTGAGCTCCAGGGTGCCCGCCTCCTCGGGCCGGGCGATCGCCCGGTTGCCGAGCACCGCGGCGCACATGATGAACAGCAGCGGCCCGAACAGCTGGTAGACCAGCGCCTGCAGGAAGCCGGAACCGCTGGTGAAGCCACCCGCCAGGCCCCCCATCAGGTCGCGCATCGCCGGGGGGAACTTCTTGAGCGCGGCGGCGCCGTACAGGTCGGGGTTGCTCGCGATGTTCGGGTAGAACGACAGGTACAGCCCGAAGAACGCGCCGATCCCCACGGTCCAGCCGATCAGCGCCCTGCGGTGGTCACGCAGGCTCTTCGACGTCAGCGCGGGCATGGCGCGCCTCCTCTCCGCTGTAGTACGTCAGGAAGATCTCCTCAAGGTCGGGCTCGGCGCTGACCATGTGCACGACCGTGAACCTGGCCGCCGCCTTCACCAGCGCGTCCGGGCGCCCGTCGATCGTGCAGCGCACCCCGGCGCCCTCCACCCGCAGGTCCCGTACGCCGGGCAGGTCCTCGAACGCCTCGCGCGGCACCGGCGCGTCGAAGTGGAACTCCACCCGCCGCACCGCCTTCTCACGGAGCGCGGCGACCTCCTCCACCGCGACCAGCCTGCCCGAGCGCACGATGCCGACCCGGTCGGAGACGTGCTCGACCTCGGCCAGCACGTGGGAGGACATCAGCACGGTACGGCCGGAGGCGCGCACCTCGCGGACCATCGACAGGAACTCCTGCTGCACCAGCGGGTCCAGGCCGCTGGTCGGCTCGTCCAGGATCAGGAACTCCGGTTCGTGCATGAACGCCTGGATGAGGCCGATCTTCTGCCGGTTGCCCTTGGAGAGCTTGCCCATCGGCGCCGACAGGTCGGCCTCCAGCCGTTCGGCCAGCCCCCTGATCCGCCCCTCGGGGACGCCGCCGCGCACCGCGCCGAGGAAGGCGAGATACCTCTCGGCGCTCTCCCTGCCCTCCAGGGCCAGTTCGCCGGGCAGGTAGCCGATCCTGCTCCGCACGGCCGCGTCCCGCGGATCCGCTCCCAGGACCGTCATCCGCCCCCTGGTGGGACGGATGACGTCCAGGAGCAGCCGGATCGTGGTCGTCTTTCCCGCGCCGTTCGGGCCGAGATACCCGAACACCTCCCCGGGCCGGATCTCCAGGTCGAGATCCTCAAGTCCCCGGCGTCCGCCGTAGAACTTGGTGAGCCCCTCGGTCTCCACCACCGCTGTCATGCCTTCGATCGTGCCGGTCCGGCGCGGGCGGGGCCATGGCCGGATCCCGACAGTTGGCCGCCCCTTCACTGCGCGGATCCGGAACCCTCGTCGCGTACGGAGTGCGCGGCCCGGCCCCGGAGGGACATCGCCGGTGCGGGGCGGGTGCGGGGCGGGGTCGGGCGTGCCCTGCCCTCCGGCCCCGGACCCGGACCGCGGGCGCGGTGGTCCCCGGCGCCGTCTAGGGTGATGCCCACACCGGATCGCGCGGCGCCGTGCCGCGTTTCCTCCACCCCCAAGGAGAACCGATGAGCGTGGACACCGCCTTCGTCCTGGGTGGCGGAGGCGTCATGGGCGCCCACGAGGTGGGCATGCTGCGGGCGCTCGACGAGGCGGGCATCAAGCCGGACGTGATCGTCGGCACCTCCGTGGGCGCGCTGAACGGCGTCGTGGTGGCCGCCGCCCCCGGCGACGCGGTCGCGCGCCTGACCACCCTGTGGAGCTCGGAGATCGTCCGTACCGCGTTCGCGGGCTCGTGGGTGACGCGGCTTTCCACCCTCGCCAGGAGCGGGACCCACCTGCACTCCGCCGAACCCCTGCGCGGCCTGCTGGCCCGGACGCTCCCGGTCTCGC
This sequence comes from Streptosporangium sp. DT93, assembly GCF_049844535.1. NCBI lineage: Bacteria > Bacillati > Actinomycetota > Actinomycetes > Streptosporangiales > Streptosporangiaceae > Streptosporangium > Streptosporangium sp. DT93. The sequence continues at coordinate 51,309 of NZ_JBNCLF010000018.1, read as the reverse complement.
GCATCGAGGACCTGGCCGTGCCGTTCCAGTGCGTGGCCGCCTGCGTCGAGCGCGCCGCGGCGCACTGGTTCACCGAGGGGCCCGTGGTCGAGGCGGTCCTGGCCTCCTGCGCCGTTCCCGGCCTGCTGCCGCCGATCCGCATCGGCGACGACCACTTCCTCGACGGCGGGCTGGTGCACAGCATCCCGATCGGCCGTGCCGTCGCCCTCGGCGCGCGCCGGGTCTACGTCCTGCACGTGGGCCGGATCGAGCGTCCCCTGACGGTGCCGAAGCGGCCGTGGGAGGTCGGCATGACCGCCTTCGAGATCGCCCGGCGGCACCGCTTCACCGAGGAGATGGCCACCCTGCCGGGCGACATCGAGGTTCACGTGCTGCCCTCGGGGGGCGAGTCACGCCCGGGACTGGACCTCTCCCAACTGCGTTATCGGGATTTATCGCATATATCTGAATACATCGAACGGGCGTACCGGGCCTCGGCCGACTACCTGGCCCAGCAGGCGTCCACCGGGAGCCGATCGGACCCGCCCGGGCCCGTCGGCACCCCCTGAACCACCCACCCACGTCCGGCCGCCCGATCACCGCTCCACCACCCGGCCACCGCTTCACCGCTTCATCGCCCGGCCACCGCTTCACCGCTTCATCGCCCGGCCACCGCTTCACCGCTTCATCGCCCTACCGACCGGCCACCGCTTCATCGCTTCCTCGCTCCACGGACCGGCCGCCGCCTCACCGACCAGCCATTGCTTCATCGCCCTACCGACCGGCCACCGCCTTACCGCCCGAACACCGCTCGTGAGGAACCCAAGACCACACCGCACCCCCGCACCGGCAGGAGCCGCTCGTGCTGCCTCCTCGCATCATCCGCCGCCTGGTCCTCGCCCCGCTGATCGTCGTGCTCGCGGTCGGCGCGGTGATCACGCTCCCGATCTGGCTGCTGGTGGTGACCGCGGCCTCGCTCAGGCTGCCACCCCCGCAGCGGCGCGGCACCCGGCTCGTCTGGTTCGCGGTGGCCTGGCTGACGCTGGAGTCGATGCTGCTGTGCGCCTGCCTGGGCCTGTGGGTGGCCAACGGGTTCGGCGCCCGCCTCAACCGGGACGAGTACCAGGAACGCCACTACGAGCTGATCCGGTGGTTCCTGGCCAAGATCTACGAGGCCGCCGTACGGATCTTCCGCCTGAGCGTCGAGGTCGACGAGCCGGTACCGACCGCCGACGAGCTCTCCCGGCGCCTGACCCGCCCCGTCATCGTGCTGTCGCGCCATGCCGGCCCGGGTGACTCGTTCCTGCTCATCCATCACCTCCTCACCGGCTACGACAGGCGCCCGAGGATCGTGATGAAGGCGGCCCTGCAGTTCGACCCCTCGCTGGACGTGGTGATCAACCGCCTGCCGAACGCCTTCGTCCCCGACAGGGTCGCCGAGAGCGGCATCCTCGACGAGATCCGCCGCCTGTCCTCCGACATGGACGCCGACGACGCCCTGGTGATCTTCCCCGAGGGGGGCAACTTCACCCCGAAACGCCGCTGGCGGGCCATCCTGCGGCTGGAACAGAAGGGCCTGGCCGCCGAGGCGGCCCGGGCCCGGCGGCTGGAGCACCTGATGGCCCCCCGCCCCAACGGGGCCATCGCCGCGATCGAGGCGTGCCCGCAGGCGGACGTGGTCTTCGTCGCGCACACCGGCCTCGACGACCTGATCACCCTCGGCGACATCTGGCACCGTCTCCCGGTCAGCACCGCGATCAAGGCCAAGTGGTGGCGCGTCCAGGCGGCCGACGTGCCCCGCGACCGGGAGGAGCAGATCCGCTGGCTCTTCGACCACTGGGACGAGATCGACGCCTGGATCGCCGAGAACCGCCCGGCCCCGGCCCCCACGCTCTGACCCCGGCCGCCGTGCCCGGGTCTCGAAGGCCTACCAGTCCTGGGACAGGCCCGACATGCGGCGGAGGTACTCGTCCTCGTCGATCTCCCCGGCCGCGTAGCGGCGCTTGAGGATCGCCCTCGGGTCGTCGGCGGCGGGTTCACGCGCCGCGGACGCGCGGGCCGCGGAGGCGCGCATCAGCAGGACCACCCCGAAGACCACCGCGGCGATCACGGCGATGACGAAGAGCACCATAATGAAGCGGCCCATCGGCGACCTCCCCTGTCACCCCCGCCGAGACCGGCGAGGGCACTGACGACTTTACCCGCAGAAAGCACCGGCTCTCCTTCGACGCCGGAGAGAACCCGCTCACCCGGGAAGTCCGCTCACCCTCGACCAGGGAACCCGCTCACCCACCACCGGAGAAGTCGCTCACCCACCCCCCTGGAGGTCCGTTCAGCCGCCGCCCGAGAAGTCCGGGGCCCGGCGCCCGGCCCCGCCCGGCGGCAGCGTCGGAAGCCCCGCCGGCGCTCCGCCCTCCAGCAGCCGGAGCAGGGCACCGGTGTCGACGTTCCGCTCGATCAGGTCCCCGAGCGCGTCCAGTCTCTCCTCGCGCAGCGCGGCGAACGACACGTCCGGCGCCGGGACGAAGTCCCGCCCGGAGACCGCGGCCACGTCGGCGAGGAACGCCCGGCGGAAGCCGTCGTTCTCCAGGGCGCCGTGCCAGGTCGTCCCCCACACCGAGCCGCTCCGGCAGCCGTCCAGGAACGGCTCGCCGCCGTCGGCCGTCACCGTGCCGTGGTGGATCTCGTACGCCTCGACCCGGTGGCCGTACGCGGAGCCGACCGGGCGGCCCAGCGTCTTGTCCCGGGCGAACTCCACCGTCGCGGGCAGCAGCCCCAGCCCCTCGACCGCACCGGCGCCGGACTCGACGTCGTCGCGGACGGTCCTGGCGAGCATCTGGTAGCCGCCGCAGATCCCCAGCACCGCCCGCCCCGGCAGGGCGTCCGCCAGGCCGGTGGCGCGCAGCCAGGCCAGGTCCGAGACCGTGGCCCGGGAGCCGGGCAGCACCACCAGGTCGGCGTCCTCCAGCTCGCCGGGCGAGGTCACGAAGCGGACCGTCACCCCCGGCTCGGCCGCCAGCGCGTCCACGTCGGTGAAGTTGGAGATCCTCGGCAGCCGTACCACCGCCACCCGCAGGGTCTGCCGGCCCTGCGGGGCCCGCGTCCCGATCGCGGGCCGGTTCTCCAGCGCCAGCGAGTCCTCGACGTCCAGCCAGAGGCCGTCCAGCCAGGGCAGCACCCCGTACACCGGGCGGCCGGTCAGGTCCCGGATCATGTCCAGGCCGGGCGCGAGAAGCTCGGGCGCCCCGCGGAACTTGTTGACCACGAACCCGGCGATCAGCGCCTGGTCGGCGGGCTCCAGCAGCGCCACCGTCCCGTACAGCGAGGCGAAGACCCCTCCGCGGTCGATGTCGCCGACCACGATCACCGGCAGGTTCGCGGCGCGGGCCAGGCCCATGTTCGCGATGTCCCCCCTGCGCAGGTTGATCTCCGCCGGGCTGCCCGCGCCCTCGCAGACCACCACGTCGTACGCGCCGCGCAATCGCTCCAGCGCCTCCACCGCGACCTGGCGGAGCCGCTCCTTGACGTCCCAGTACTCCATGGCGTCGACCTCGGCCATCGGCCTGCCCATGACCACGACCTGACTGCGCCGGTCGCTGCCCGGCTTGAGCAGGATCGGGTTCATGTCCGCGGCGGGCTCCAGCCCGCACGCGGCGGCCTGCATCGCCTGCGCCCTGCCGATCTCCGCTCCGTCGGCGGTGACGAACGAGTTCAGCGACATGTTCTGCGCCTTGTAGGGCGCGACCCGCACGCCCTGGCGGGCCAGCCAGCGGCAGATCCCGGCGGTGACGACACTCTTGCCCGCGTCGGAGGTGGTCCCGGCGACCAGCAGCGCCCCCTTCACGCCACGGCTCCGGCCCCGGTACGGCGGATCGGAACGGGACGGATCGGGGCCGCGGGGGGTCCTCCGGTGAAGTCGACCATCATGGCGACCAGCATGCCGGTCCGGGTCACCTCACCACCCACCTGCCCCCGCGTCTACCGGCGCCGCAGCAGGGTCGCGACCGCCAGGGCCGCGGCCCCCAGCCCCACCGCGCGCGCCAGCCGCACGGACCGGCGGATGTCGGCGACCTCGGGTGCGGGCCCGTCGCCCATCTCCGGCCGGTGCTCCACGCGGGTGCCGTACACGTTCACCCCGCCCAGCGTGCGGTCCAGCGCGCCCGCGAAGGCCGCCTCGCAGCGGCCCGCGTTGGGGCTGGGGTGGCGGTGGCCGTCCCTGCGCAGCACCGCCGCCGCCCGCCGCACCGACCCTCCCGCCAGGGGGGCGGCGAGCGCGGCGAGCAGTCCGGTGATCCGGGCGGGCACGAGGTTGGCCACGTCGTCGAGACGGGCCGCGGCCCAGCCGAAACGCTCGTAGCGCGCGTTCCGGTGGCCGACCATCGCGTCCAGCGTGTTGACCGCCCGGTACGCCAGCAGGCCGGGCACCCCGGCCACCGCCCCCCAGAACAGCGGCGCCACGACCGCGTCGGAGGTGTTCTCCGCGATCGACTCGACGGTGGCCCTGGCCAGTCCCGCCGCCTCCAGCCCGGACGGGTCGCGACCGCACAGGTGCGGCAGCCTCCCCCGCGCCCCGGCCAGATCGCCGTCCTCCAGGAAGGAGGCCATCGCCGTGCCCTCCCGGCCCAGCGTGGTGCCGCCGATGACGGCCCAGGTCGCGGCCGCGCTCAGCGCGGCCCGCACCACCGGGTCGCGCGGCCTGGTCGCGGCGAGGCCGAGCAGCGCCACCGGGACGACGCACGCGGCCACGTGCGCCACGCCCCGCAGGCGGTCGTCGCCGTACAGCCGACGCTCCACCCCGGCGGCGGCGGTGCCGAACAGCGCGACCGGGTGCCCGCGCCGGGGATCGGCGAGCACCGCGTCGATCGCGACACCGGCGAGCATCCCCAGCCCTTCGGCCCTGCCGGGCCCGCGCCGGCGCCCGTCCCTCGATCCCCTAGACCAGATGCTCATGAAGCTCATCCTGGTGGCTCTCCAGCCACGCGCAGGCCCGCCGGATGCGCTCACCAGCCCCGCCCGCCCACATCCGCGCCCACCCGCCACGCGCGGAGTCGCCCTCGGCCTTGGCCCGCATCGCGTGGTAGGAGCGGTCGAAGCGCAGCCGGGCGAGATCCAGCAGGCGGCGCCGGTCACGGGCCGACAGGCCGTACGCGTCGCAGAACAGCCGGAGCCTCGGGCCGATCTCCAGCTCGCGCTGGAGCGGCTCCAGGTCCACCGGATCGGCGATCGGCGCCCAGTGCCGCAGCGTGGTCACCACGTCGAACAGCCTGGTCGTCGGCCTGGCCATGTCGAAGTCGATCAATGCCACCGGGAGCCCGTCACGGAAGATCACGTTGTCGAGGTTGACGTCGCAGTGCCCGACCAGGGCCGGGACCGCGTCGTCGTTGGACCCCGCCTCCCAGCGCGCCCCCTCCGGCGGGACGAACCCCTCGGCCGCGTCGTGGAAGCGCCGCAGCAACCGCGCCAGCGCTGCCAGCGCCTCACCGGTGAGCGCGTACGCGGGCAGCGGCCTGGCCGCGGACACGCCCTCGACGTAGCTCAGCACCTCCCGGCCCAGCTCGTCCACCCTCAGCGCCCGGGGAGCACCCTCGAACCCGGACCGCTCCAGGTGACGCAGCAGCGCGTGCACCGACTCCGTGGAGGCCCTGCGCGGCCGGCGTACGGTGTCCCCGACGCGCACCACGCCCTCGGTGACATCACCCCCCAGGAGGGGGATCTCCTCGTGGACCGTGACGGCGAACATGGCATACGAGCGTAGACCGGTCCGTCCCCGCACGGGAATGATTCGGGCAGACCGCCTCGGCCCGACGGGACATCCGGAAGCCGGTGGCGCCCCGTCCCGCGTCCCGGAAGGCCTCCGCGTCACGGCCGGCACCCCGTCCCCACCAGGTGGAGGGAAGGCCACCCGCCGGGAGATGACGCAATCATGGGGTGACCTTCGCGACACAGGCGAGAAACCGATACGTGGGCACTCCCCGGATCATGCACAATTGAGCGGGAGCACCCTTAGCTCAGCTGGATAGAGCATCGGACTTCTAATCCGACGGTCGCAGGTTCGAATCCTGCAGGGTGCGCTGCCGGGACCAGGTCATCCACACGCTGACCTGGTCTTTTGCTTGTACGCGGCCCGAACCCGTCATGCAGCCGCAGGTAGGCGAAAGCAGCCGTATGCCACCGGTCGCGGAACATACGCGGAATACGGGAGGCCGCGTCTTCCCAGGTGAGCCCGGGGTTTCCGGAGCTCTGCGGAGCGATTCCGGGGCTGAAACGACGAAGGACCCCGAGGGGTCCCGGGGTCCTTCCATGGAGCATGATCCGTGTCACGTGACGAGCGCGGCCAGGATGCGCTGGTTCGCCACCTCGCGCTGGCCGTCGATGCACTTGGCGTAGACCCTGAGCATCACGTCCACCCCGTGCCCGGCCCTCTCCGCGGCTTCCGGCGCGTGTACCCCGGCGTTGAGCCACAGGGAGACCGCCGCGTGCCGCAGGTCGTACGGCCTGCCCGCCAGGGGTGAGGCCACCTGATCGGGAGTGAAGGCGTACGTCCGAGCCTCCTTCCAGACCTTGGCGTACGCCGATCCGGAGATCAGCCCACCCGTACGGGTCCGGAAGAGCCGGCCATCGGCGGCGACGCCGTGACGGTCGATGTGATCACGCAGGATGGCCACCAGCTCCGGCGGGATCGGCACCGGCCGCGTCTCTTTCTCGCCCCGGTGCTTGAGACCGCGCTCATCATGGGTCTCCCCCGAGTCGGTGAACCGCTTGTTGCTCTGCGGCTTGGTCCTCTCCAGGGTGAGCAGCCCCCAGCCGGACGCCGGAAGGTGACAGTCCTTCTTGCGGAGTCCTGCCGCCTCCCCCGGGCGCAGACCACCGAAGTACATGCAGGCGAAGAGCGCCGCGAGCATCTGCCCCCGCGACCGGCCCACGTAGGTCACCGCGGTCAGCAGCTCACGAGCCTGAGCCGGGTTGACCACCGAACGCCGATCGATCTCACCACCAGACTTCGCCTTGCGGAGCTTGACCCTGTGCAGCGGGTTCGCCGGAAGCTCCCCCAACTCCACGGCGTACTCCAGCACGTGATGGAAGACCGCCCGCTTGCGACGGTAGGTCGAGGTGGCCGCCGCCTTGCCGTTCAGCATCAGCGCCAGGGACTCCAGGGCCGCCCGCGTGTGCTTAGCCTCCTCCAGAGCGCTCAGGGGCAGCGAGGCCGCCTCCAGCCATCGCACCGCGCGAGCGATCTCCGGCGAGGGGACCGGGCGACGGTCCTCCGGAAGGAAGGAGAACTCTCGCAACGCCCGCCGGATGGTCTCAGCATCGGGTCGGCCCGGAAGGTCGTTCATCAGCACAGCGGTGACGTTGGCCAGCGCATCGGTCATGCCCTCCCGGGACTTGGCCGCCGCGTGAGGCCACCAGGCGTGCACGTAGGCCACGGCGAAGCCGTACCAGGTGCGCGCGTCCTTCGCCTCAACCATCGACGCCGGCAGACCGCTCGACAGATCGAAAGCCTCACCGTTCTTCGCCGCCTGCCGCAGCTGCGACAGGAAGCTCTCGGCCAGTCCCTTGGTCTTGAAGGTCGCGGACTTCTCTCGGTTGCCCACGGTCCAGCGAACGGTGTGCGAAACGATGCGCGGCTTCTTGCCCTGCCCCTGGGGTTTCGTGTTGGTGCGGACGCCCCAGAACTTGACCTTGTACGAGGTGCTCACGCCGCCTCCCGCAGGGTCTCAAGCCAGGCGGTGAAGTCGCTGCGGTAGATGCGGATCTCGCCGTTCGGGAGCTTGAGGCCCTGCGGAGCGTGGCCGGTCTCTCGCCAGCGGTAGAAGGTGCGCCGGGACACCCCGCCGAGTTCGTCGAGGACTTCCGGAACGGTCATGAGCTGGTCGCGGTTCTTGCTCACGCTGCCTCCCGAGTCTCGATTGCCGAAAGATCTCCGATGGGTCGTCCGTCTGCTCTGGCTTGAAGTTCGATCAGGCGTGCGCGGGTGCGTCGACGGTTGGCGACCTCGCGCAGCAGCCGTTTGGCCAGTGGCGTTCGATTGGGGTCTTTGGAGGAGATCGGCCGCCAGACGTAGCGGTGGGGGTCGGTCACGGTGTCGTCGGGCAGGCCGAGCATGTCGAGCACCCAGGCCCGACGATCCTGCTTGTGTTCGCGCAGGGTTTTGTTGGACCACTTGCGTGAGACCAGGACGCGCCGTCCGGCGTAGCCGAGGTGTTCGGCCTTGTGCGCCTTGCCCTTGCAGCGGCCCGGCAGCATGCCGGCTTTGGCGCCCTTGGGCTGGATGCCGTAGCGCAGCCAGTTCGCACAGGTGGGTGAGCAGGGCTCGTAGCGCAGCGCTTCGACCATGCGAGTGACGTGGTCACGGCGGGCGTGGTCGCCGACGTCCTTGGCATCGAGGGGATCACCGAGGTTCTTGGTCAGGTACTTCGACAGGTAGATGAGGCACTGGTCGGCATCGGGCGATCCGGCCAGGACACCCTGAACATCGGCTTGAGGACCGAAGCGGACCACGTGCAGCGGTTCGGCCGTCTCGTCGACGTCGAGCTGGTCGAGTGCCTGGTCCCAGGTGGGCAGGAGTTCGCCGGTGGCCGGGTCGAGGTAGTCACCGCTCTGCCCGTCCGGGTAGGGCTCGGCGCGTTCGGCCCGGGGCGCCCAGATGGGCAGGTGGTCGCCGTCGAAGCGGACTTCGTCGACCGATGGCCACCAGACCTGGTGGTAGGTAGCGGCGGCGATGGCTTTGACCTCCGCGCGGGGCATGGTGCCGCGGATGGCCATGTGCAGGTGCGGGGCGAGGCGTTTTTGGGGTTCGACGGAGGCGAAGTACTGCACGTCGTAGCCGGCCACCCGGCGAAGGTTCTGCACGAAGCGATCGACGAGCTTGGAGAAGTGCAGGGCGTCGCGGGCCGCGCGAGCGTAGTCGTAGGTGGCCGGGTCGACCGGGACGCCGTTGCGCACGCGCCCGTAGGAGGGAAGTGTCAAGGTGACGAACAGCGAGGGCCGATAGACCTTGCCATCGGAGGCGATGAACGTCCGCCCGAGGGTGGTGTCCTGCTTGGCCCGCTTGGGCAGGTCGGGGGCGTCCTGTCGGCGTCTGGTCGAGCGGGAGCGCTTGGGGATTGATCGGCCGCCCAGGATGTTGCCGCGCATCCCGGCGGCATTGATCTCGGCGTCGATGCCCGCGATGGCCTCGTCCCAGTCGAGGGTGTCTTCCCCGTTGCGCTCGGCCTCGTCCCGCTTGGCCTGTACGTCGGCCCGGAACTCGATCAGCCATTTCTGGTCGTCGGTGGAGGGGTGGGGGTCGGCGACGGGCTCGGCCTCCAGATGCCAGCCCTCACGGCACTGAGCCTTACGTAGTTGCTTGTTGCGCATGGCGCACGGCGGGCACTTGGCTTCCTGGGTGGCACCGCAGGGGATGTTGAACGACTCGACCGTGCCGGTGTGGGTGTCCAGGCGCCGCAGTTCGATCGGGCGTATGCACACGCCGTGGAGCTTGGCGACCTCCACCGCGACGTCCAGGGCGACGGGCAGGGTGTCACGGACGAGACGGGGAAGGGTGCGGTCGGAGCCGTCCGGGGAAGGGGCGGATGGGGAAGTGGGGGTGTCGGTCACATGTCCTCCTCTCGGGCGAGCACGTCGGCGGTGAAGCGGTAAGCAGCGCTGTAGGGGTCACGACGTAGCCGGATGTTGACCAGGTCGGAGAGCACCAGCTCAAACCGTGGCGGGGAGTCAGACAGGGTGCCCAGGAGGCGGAAGGGGATCGTGTCGATCTCGGCGAGGGTGCCCTGAATGATGATCTTCACTGGGTTGCCTCCTCGGCGAAGTCGGCGACCATGGCGCGGATGTCGGCGTCGGAGACGTAGCCGGCACGGGCACGGATCGACTCGGGTGAGGTCTCCAGGCGGACGTAGCCGATGCCCGCGCCCTGCTCGGGAACCGGAGAGATGTGATCGGCCAGCGCCCCGCGATCCCGAGCGCCGTCGCCGAGGACTATGTCCACCTGTTCGGATTCATCCAGTCGGAGCGCGATCTTGTCGGGGAACAGGTTGCGGACGTTCATGACCTCCTTGCGGGGGTCCTGGAGCGCGGCCATCACGCCGAACCCGACCGCGCGGCCCTGGGTGGTCAGCGTGGCCAGTGCGGCGGAGATGCGGAGCTTGAGGCCCTTGTCGGACTGGTAGGCGGTCAGGAACGCCACCTCGTCGACCACTACCAGGACGAACGGGTCATCAACGGTTGGGATGTGGGAGCGCTGGAGTCCGGCGAACCGGTCGGCCCGCTCCTGCATGACCTTCACCGCCGCTTCCAGCAGATCGGAGCAGTCGGCCGGGTTCGCGGCGTAGCGGTCGCCGAACAGGTCACGTCCGAAGGACAGTTCCATCCGCTTGGGGTCCAGCGCCCAGACCTGGACCAGGCCCGCCCGTACCGCGGGCAGGAGTCCGCGAATGGTGGACCAGATGACCGAGCCCTTGCCCGCTCCGGTGGCGCCAGCCACCAGGACGTGAGTGCCGTGAACCTTGAGCCGCCACGGAGTGCCGTCCTCGCACCGGCCGATCTCCACCGGCCCGACCGATGCCGTCTCAGGGATCGGTAGCGCTGGCAAGGGCGTGGCCAGCGGGTCACGCCGGGGGAAGGCCAGCAGCAGGCGCCCCGACCGAGCGACCGTGACCCGGCAGGAGGTGGCGCCGAAGCCGTGCGCGAGGTGGTCGATGCGGTCGGTCCAGTCCTTGACCGACTGTCCGCTGATCATTTTCACCGTGACCAGGTCGGCCCACGAGGTGCAGGTGACGTGGACGATGTGAGGCAGGTAGTCCCGGCCGCGCAGGTTCCGGCCGAGTCCGGAGATGATCATCACCGGTTGCCAGTGACGGCGGTAGACCCACACCAGGCGCCAGAAGGCCAGCAGTCGCCAGCCGATCCAGCGGTTGAAGGAGGACCGGTCGAAGAACGGCCACGGTGCCAGCAGGGACACGGCGGCGATGACGACGACCAGGGCGAGGCGCCAGCCGTACACGATGGTGAGCGTGACCGGGACAGCGGCCAGGGCCAAGGCCATGGGGTGGCGCCAGATGAGCCGGGTGATTGCGGTCAGCAGGCGCCACAGGAAGATGGTGATGGTGAGGATGGCCGGGGTGCGCACCACGGCCGGCCGGAACACTACGGCGGTGTCGGGGGTGGTGGTGACGAGGGTGCGTGCTTCGTCGCCGGGCAGTTTTTTGAACATTAGGCTTGGGTCCTCTCTTGATTCACTGTCTGGGGAGATCGAGGGGCCGCCGGAATGCCAGTTCTGGCGGCCCCGCTTGCGTGTCAGGCCGTGACCTCCAGGCCCGGCAGCATCGGAGTGGCGCTCTGGCCGGTGTGCAGGAGCTCGCAGTAGGTCAGGTAGCGCGCGGCGGCGTCGGCGATCTGCCGGGCGAGGGTGAGGTCTTGTGCGGTGACCGGTCCGCCGCCGGTGGTGGAGATGATCACCTGGGCCTCGCGGGAGGACAGGTGCAGGAAGGGGCGTTCACCGTCGGCGCCCAGCGCCATGACCGACAGGTGCGGGGTGCGAAACGAGGTGTCGAGCCGGGTGCCGTTCTCGTCGACGCTCACCACGGCGCGGGTGTAGGGCCGGTGCTCTTTCACGCCGCCATCTCCTTACCGGCCGATGCCTTGACCGGAGCCGTGGCGGAGCGGGGGGCGCGCATGGCTCGTGCGCGTAGGGACCAGGCCAGGCGGCCGGTCTTTTCGGCGACGTAGGCGGTGGCGGTCATGCCGTCGAACTCCACCGGCACGAACGGCAGGCCGGGCAGCGGGGGCGGGGGGACCGGCTGGACCGGGGAGAGGATCTTGACCGCCACGGTTTTCTGTCCGGCCTTGAGGGTGGGGTCGGCGTCCATGACGGCGACCTGCCAGACGAGTTCGCCGGTGGTCTTGTCCTTGGCGTAGACGGTGCGTCCGCCGGTCGAGGCGGTGAAGTCCTTGACCTGCTCGACCTCGCCGACCACGTAGCAGCCGTGCGGGAAGACCTGGTCGAAGCTGACGGGGATCGGGCCTTGGATGGCCATGGTGCAACACTCTCCTTCTTGACTACTCAGTCTGCTTGACTGACCAAGTTGAGTCTTTATTAAGCACGAAGCCCGCTTGGTTAGTCAAGTGCACCAAGCGGGCTTCATGAGGAAAGTTGGATTACCGGATCGGGTAGGCGTCTTCCAGCTCGTGGAGATCACCGGGAAGTACGGTCTCCACCACCACCCACGGCTTGCCCGTCGCGTCACAGGCGACGGCGTACACGGCCAGCAACGCGGCCGAGGTCTTCACACCCAGGAGCTTGCGCTCCTCAGGGGTGGGGTTGCGCGCGGTGATGTGCTCGATGATGTGATCCAGCGAGACGCCGGCCGCACTCTCCACGTAGCGCCGGATGCCCTGCCGTAGATCGGCCGACTCCGCCAGCGCCGTGCCTTCGGCGACATCGGCCGGAACCCAGGTGCTGGAGATCTCGGTGGGCTCACCGTCGCGCTCCACCAGGATCTTGCGCAGCACGACCGTGGATTTCTGCTCCAGGGCGAGGTAGGCGGCGATGCGGTTGGGAGCCTCCACCGGTCCGGCCACCAGCAGCTTGCTCGTGGCCTGGGTTTCTGTCCGGTCGAGGAGCTCGCGGCCCGTGCGCGCCTTCTGGTCCTTGGGGATCGCCGGGCGACCGCGTACGAAACGGCCCTTGCCTTGTTGGGTGACGATCCATCCCTGATCGCGCAGGACGCCGAGAGCCTTGACCACGGTGGGCCGCGCCATGCCGAACTCCGCCATGAGCGTGTGTTCGCTGGGCAGCAGCGAGCCCGCCGGATACTCACCGGAGTCGATACGCCGTTCAAGCTCGGCGATCAACTGCGCGTACTTGGGAGGCGTGTACTCAAACGACATTAGAGCCTCACATTCAACATGCTTGTCTAGCCAAGCAGGCTATCAGCGCATGTTGACGGTGCGAAGCCCTTCGGTCGACAGGAAGTTCTCACCCGCAACGCGGTGGCACGACCGATCATGGCCGGCCGTGCCACCACGTCCGCCTACCGGGCCTCCCCGGAGAGCAACGCCCTCCATATATCGCTGGCCTGCCGGATCGGCCACCGATAGGTCTCGTGAACTTCGGGACTACCGTCCAGTTGAAGCGTGCGCCGGATGAAGCCTCGCCCTCCGGCCTGGCACAGTTCGTACAGCGTGGCCCGGCAGCGACAGGTCCAGGTGATCACTCGCAGTCGTTCGGTCCCTCTGTCAGGGCTCAGCCAGACCAGCCGCGTATGACCGCCCTGGGGTGTGGACACGTGAGGGCTCAGGCAGCCCGTCAGCTCGATCATTGCGGAGCACACCCACTCGGCCCGGGAACCGGAACCGGTCCCCGCTTGCGAAGCTCAAGGCAACGATCGGCCACCCGGCGCGCGGCGGTCACCGGATCGCTCGCGGGACAGAAGGCATAGCGCTGATAACGAGCCTGGCCCGTCTGCTCTCCGGCCCACCAGCGAAACACCCGGCCATCGGTCCACACCACCAGCCCGAACCAGACCGACACCAATGCCAGCCCGTACCCGTCGTGAACGTCCGAGGCGATGTTCAACGCCGACAGTTCATCGCGCAGACGTCGGGCCACCCGTACCGGCGTGATCGCCTTCTGCCGACTGATGGCCGGAATCTCATGCCCGCTCATCAGGCCGCCACCTCGCCGGCGCCCAGGCAGTCGAAGCACGCGATCCGGACCGGCTTGACCACCTGGCCGTCGATGCGGCACTCCACATCGGCGCGACTCCGGCGGATCCACCGCCAGCCACGGCCACAGCAGGCTCCACATCCCTGACCCGTCGACTCATCCTCGGCAACCATGGATCAAGGTTCGCCCTCAGGGACTGTCGAACCCATCCCGAGCCGGAATCCCTGCCCCGGATAGTCGATATCCCTTGACGGGATAACTTCCAGCGGCAAGCGTTGGGTATTCGGAAGTCGAGGCCACAAAGGGAGATAGCACGTATGCCAGCAGATGCGACTAAACCAGTCGTTATCTTGCCGGAACTGTGGCAGCGTCCCGAAATGCTAACGGCTCTCCAAAATCGCAATATCGGCCAGGTTTTTCAACTGGTCCGTCAATACGCCGGGGTCAGCCAAACCCGCATCGGCACCGCCGTGAACCTCAGCCAGGGCAAGATCAGCGAGATCATGAGGGGCACGATCAGGGTCACCTCGTTCGAGGTGTTCGAGCGCGTCGCCGATGGCCTGGACATGCCCGATTCCGCCAGGCTGGCTCTCGGCCTTGCACCGCGACGGCCTCACACTGTCAGCGCCCACCAGCACACATCACCCGCACCACCGTCCGATGACGTGGAACCGTCATCACGTACCGGCCCGCTGACGCCGTACCTGGCCAACCTGACCGGAGCATCCAGCCGCCCCGTCATATCCGGACTCCGGCACATTCTCACCGGCCATATCCAGGCCGAGGCCATCATGGGGCCACTACTCGTGATCAACGCCGTACGGGACCACGTCCCAGTGGTCGGGCAGGTCTGCCGGGTGACCCGAGGAGCCGACCGCGCCGAAGCTCTGAACTTCGCCAGTGAACTCCTGGAGTTCTGCGGATGGCTTCACCAAGACCTGGGTGACTTCACCGGCGCCACGATGTGGACCAACAAGGCCCTGGACTACGCTATGGAACTGGGAGACCAGCGCGTCATCTCCTACATCCTCATGCGCAAAAGCATCATCGCCACCGAGGCCGGCGACTACGGCCACGGCCTTGGACTGGCGAACACGGCCCTGGCCCATCCCGAAGCCCTCACCCCCCGGCTCAGAGCGGTCGTCCTGAGAACCCGCGCGGCGGCCAACGCCCACCTGGGAGAGGCAGCAGACTCCGCCCGCGATTCGGAGATGGCCTTTGCCGAAGCCACCGCAGGGACGACGCAGAGCGAAAGCGACCGCGCCCCGTACTGCACTCCCGCCTACATCGCCATGGAGACCGGTGCGACCCGCGTCCTGCTGGGCGAGGCCACCGCGGCCATCCCCGTCTTCGAAGCCAGCCGGCCCCAGTGGGCCGACTCCAGCCAGACGCGTGATCACGTCTTGTTCCTGGCTCGCATGGCCACCGCCTACGCCATAGCGGGCGAGCGTGAGCAAGCCTGTGCGGTGACCGAAGAAGCCCTCTCTCGCACGCAGGCTCTCCGCTCCAGCCGGGTCGCCGCTCAGCTCACCGTGCTGCACGACCACCTGGCGCGATGGTCGGCAGATGCCTACCTGGCAGACTTGCTCACCAGACTCGGAATCCTCTTGAAGTCCTTCTCCCTGCCCGTACCCCAGCCACGAGGAGACCGGTGATTCCCCTGCTGCCCACCGCGACCACGACCGAGGAACGACACCGCAACGCCGACGTTGCGATCCTTCCCGTCGGAAGCTTCGAACAGCACGGCGACTACCTGCCGCTCAGCACCGACACCATCGTGGCGACCCTGATAGCCCGCCAGATCGCCGACGCCTACCCTGTCTTGCTGCTGCCGCCGGTGACGATCTCCTGCTCTCACGAGCACAGCGCATGGCCCGGAACCGCCAGCATCTCCGCACGGACCCTGCACGCGATCGTCACCGACGTCTACGACTCCATCACCCGCTCCGGTCCAACGGCCCTGGTCGTCGTCAACGGCCACGGCGGCAACTACGTCTTGAGCAACGTCGTCCAGGAGGGCAACGCCGAAGGACGCCGCATGGCACTGTTCCCCTCACGAGAGGACTGGAACGAGGCCCGAGACGCTGCCGGGCTCACCAGCTCCATGCACGAGGACATGCACGCCGGCGAGCTGGAAACCTCCCTGCTGCTGCATGCCTACCCCGAGGTGATCCGCGCTGGCTACGAGTCCGCCGACTGGATCGCCGACGACCGCCGCCATCTCCTGACCAAGGGCATGCAGGGTTACACCGACAGCGGAGTCATCGGCCGGCCGTCTCTGGCCACTGCCGAAAAAGGCAAGGCCCTGCTCGACAGCCTCACCACCAGCTTCAACGAGGTGCTCAACCTCTTCCCGAAGCCCTGAGCAACAGTCCGTTGGTCGAGCACGCCCCAAGTCATTGCCGAATTGTTCTCATAGGTATCAAGTGGCGGCGCGGCGCGCCGCCGTACCCCCGGCCCTCTGCCCGCCCGCCGTCCGGGCGTGCGGCCTGAGGGCCGGTCCCGAACGGCGGCGGGACACCGGGCCGGGCACCGCACACCGGCTCCGCCGTACCAATCGAATGCCCCGACCGGGGTTGCCACGCCGCCGCACAGATGCAGCCCTACGATCGCCATTGCACGGTTGGACGCCGTACGTGCTTGGGGGCGATCGACGATCCAGGGTTCGTTCCTCACCCTGGCTCACCGAGCAGCGTGGTTGATTTCTTGGACGGCCCGATGAGCGGCACGCCGAAGAATCCGCCTGAGTCGATGAAACGTCACTTGCGTCAGTTCCTAAACGACCACGCTCGTTCGCGCTGGCAATTGTCAGGGATCGATGCGCTTTTCCGCGACCAGCACTCGATCCATTCAAACACCGCCTTGGCCAAGCCTGCCCTTGTTGCCCATTTCTTGGTGCGAGCAGCTCGAGTTGCATCGTTCCCCAGAACGATTCCATTATCGCGTTGTCAAAACAATCACCGACCGTCCCCATGGATCCCAATAACCCGGCCTTCCCGAGTCACTGCCCGAATGCCCAGGACGTGAATTGACAGCCGTGGTCGGAATGCAGAATCGTCGATCCACCGTCCGGAGTACGACGAGTCACGGCCATGGAAAGCGCGTTGACGACCAGCTCCGTCGTCTGGCGCCCCTCCATCGACCAGCCGATGATCCGCCGTGAACAGGCGTCCAGGACCACCGCGCAATACAGTTTTCCCTCACTCGTGGGATGCTCGGTAATATCGGTCAGCCAGAGCCGGTTGAGGGCCGAGACGGTGAACGCCCGGCCGACCAGGTCCTCCTCGGTCGCGATGTTGACCGGGGTGCGGCGACCCCGCCGCCGGTAGGCGCCCCGTAGCCCGGCCTGGCGCATGAGCCGCTCAACGCGCTTGCGGTTCACCGCCAGCCCCAGGCCGAGCGTCAGCTCCGCATGCACACGCGGCGCGCTATAGCTACCGCGGGACTCAACGTGGATCTCACCCCTCTCTATCAGACTGCTGTGAGACACCGGACATATGAGTTCTTCTAATGTGAAGCAGGGTGAGACAGGACGGCCAGATAGTGACGATGACCCTCGCTGACCAGACCGCCATGACCGGGCAGGATGATCGCGTGACCTCCCAGCAGCCGGAGCGGCCCAGGCGGCGCACCTTCACCAAGGCTTACAAGGCGCAGATCCTTGCAGCTTTCGACGCCCTGGCCGAGGGGAGCCCCGAACTTCGAACTCCCATTACCCCAGACCAAAGGGCACTCTTTTCAGTTGTTGAGCATTCGACTCAAAACCGGCTCCGTCGATCCAGGCTCAGGGTCTGTTGATCAGATTAGTAGATAAAAGCACGGCGACAAATTGCCATACGGGCCAAGGTACGGCCAGCAAAAGCCACCAAGATCGTACAGGCCATCGCAAGATCCAGCGGAAGGACGCAATCGCTATCAGCCCGCAGAGCAGAGAGGCGAGGAGGGCTGGGATGCTTTCGATGGTCCGGCCCCAGCCTGGCGGGGTGGGAGTGTACCCAACCCAGGCCGCGAGAAACACGGACCAGTAGCCGAAGAAGGCCAGGCTCGCCACAGCGAGGACAGCAGCCAACCAACGGTTGCGCACAGAAGTACTCCTTGGACGGCGCGGGGCGGGCGCGTGTGTGCCCGCCCCGCAAGATTAAACCGTCTACCGCCGGACCGTGAGCGGCCTATGCATCAGGCTTACCTGACGTACTGGTAGCGCCAGGTTCCGCAACCAGGAACGGCCGACACCAGGCAGGTAGGTTTCTTGAGCTTATGTGTGAAGATCTTCCGCACGCTGCTGGTGCCATCGGAGTAGATATCTTGACGGTACATCTCGTGAGTAGGCATTTTGTCGTGGCTGCCGTACAGCCAGTGTTTGCCGTTCTGGTACATGTCCTGCTGGTTGGCGTAGGTGACGTCGGCCAGTGAGGAGCAGAACGGGTCGTTCACACTGTGCTCGATGACCACGCGGCCGTAGCGGCCGGTGTTGGAGAGCGACCGTACGTGGAACTTGCTGCCGCTGGCGGTCTTCCTGGCGTTGAACTGCATCGAGCCGTTGCTCAGCCGCTTGTACCGGTTTGTACTGCGAATGTGCTTGTAGGTGGTGTTACGACGGTTGCTCCAGTCGTACTTGACCGCGGCGCGGGTACGGTACTTGCCGGTGTTGAAGCCGGCGCCACGGCCGTCTCCGGTGTACCACCAGTCAGCACCGGTCTGGCAGGTGACCCACTGGCCGATGATTTCCGGTCCGTCGATCCAACCCCACGGAATGTAGTTCTCGTAGGTGGTCCAGGAACGGACGATCCGCTTGGCGGCGCGCGCCGCCGAGGACGTGGCCGTCGCTCCAGAAGTGGTGGTCCCGGACCTCTGCTCCATCGCGGGCTGGGTCTCGGGCTCGGGTGCCGCCTCGGGAGTGATCTCTACACCGTAGGCCAGGTTGGCCGGTTCGGTGGACACCTCCTCCGGCACCGGCGGCGTGTACGGATCGGATTCACCGTTACCATCTCCGCTTTCGTCGGCGGGGGGGTCCACCGTGGGTTCGACGTCGACGGGGAAGCTGCCGGGGTCTTGGCCATCGGGGATGATTGGTCCGGACTCCATTTGGTAGCTGCCGCTCTCGCCGAGCTTGGTCGCGGCGTACGCGATCGGCTCCGGCAGGATGGTCTCGGTCTGTGTCGGGTCGGTGAAGCGGTACTCCTCCTCGGCCGCCGGGTCGCCGCCGTCAGGCTGCTGCCAGTCGATGATGCTGTTGGTGGTGTTGGTCGCCACCAGTACTGGTGCTTGGTCCGAATCAGCCGCCGGCACGGTGATGAGGAACTTGGCGATGTCCTTGATACCGGTGGCGGTGACTGCCTTGGCAATCAGGCTGCGGTAGGCCGGTGCTTGGATGGGCAGGTTCACGCTGGTGGCCTCGCCGCGCCACACTTCGACGCTCTCGTTGTCGTCGTAGAGCAGGTAGGCGGTGGCGCCGCTTTGCCCGCCCCAGCGCAGGTTGACAGTTCCGCCTGACAGGCTTACGTCAGTGGCGCGAGGCTCATGGTCGACCACCAGCTTGGGCCGGTGTGCGGTGTCACTGTTCTCGCTTGAGTAGTACATTCGCCAGTTGCTTGCGTCGGTTTCACTGGCCGCACGCAGCTGCACGCCGTAGCCGGGCTTGCCGTCGGCCCAGTCCTGGGTGATGCCCTCGATCGAGTAAAACAGCTCGCCGCTGGCGCAGTCGGGATCACCGGCCGCTGCCTTGAGTGTGACGGCGTCCTCGCTCGTAGTGGGCGGCTGGCTGGTCAGGGTCAGATCTGCCGACTTCCAAAAGGAGGTGACGCGGCGTACCTGTATGCCCGAGCCGACCGACGTGCCGCAGGTGTTGGACTTGTAATTCCACATCCGCAGGTCGGCGTTGACAATACGCGAGCCCAAGATGGGAGCGGTTTCAAACTTCAGATAGCTGCGCGCGGTCTTGGCACCGCTGCCGAACTTACCGGCGTGCAGCCACGTGGAGGCGCTTTGCCCCGTGGTGTAGTCAGAGGAGACGAAGGTGTCGGTCTTGATGGCTAAGGTCGTCCACGGATCGATCGTGACCGGATACTGGGTGGCCGGATCGTTGAGGAAAGCAGCATTGGGCTTGAGCACGAGCACCTGCTTGCCTTGCTCCTGGATGACCTCGGTGTCAACCTGCATGCGTCGTCCGGCGTCCGGCGAGGTATCGGCCGCCGCGTCCCACATCTGCGGGGCGGGTGCGGAGGCCAGCAGCGAGTTGAAGTTGTCGTTCAGCCGCAGTCGGCCGTGCTTGTCCTTGGCGAACTTGATTCCGATCAAATCCAACGGCATCGGGATCCGCAGCGGGGAAGAGGGGCGCTCACGGAGAACAACGTCGTGGGTGATGCCGGTGGGCAGGGCGGTGACCACAAGGTCGCCGCCATGCACGACATTGCGGTAGGTTGCGGTGTTGCCCTGGACGATTGGGACGGGCAATTTTTCGGCCCAGCGGACGCCGAAAGACCTGTAAGGGCTGTGCTTGAGCTTGGCGACGGCGGCTTCGCCGCCCGCCGAGATCTCGATGTCCGCCTTGGCCACACGTGGCTTGAAGACACTGCCATGCTGCTCGAGCGTAGTGTCGATTGGCACCCAGGCGCCGTTTCTCTTCACTCGCTCAGGCCCGGAAGACAGTTCAGTACGTACCAGCCCATTGGGTAGAGCCCAGCTGGTAGACCGCTCGGTGCGCTCGGATTCGATTTCCATGGGAACCTGCTGCTTTTGGGCGGCGTATAAGGCTGTTAGCAGCGGTGACGGCTGGGCTAGTGGCGCCGTCAGAGCGGCGGCAGCAGGTAAGGCGGGATAAGCAGGAAGGCCGGCCACCAGCACGACAGCTAGGATCCCTATCCCGATAATGCATTTGCGAGGTAACGGACGATTGCCCAAAGCTCCTCATCTCCGTCGGCTGGATGCAACCCACCGAATTCAATAGAAATTAAAAGGAGGTCATAACGAGATTCGACACAGAGTGGCTACTGGCACAGTGCAGATATGCCACGCCGAAATGATCAGCGCGTCGCTTGCAGGAATTTTACTGCCTGGCTTGACGCCTGCTTGCGCCAGTTTGGATCATCTGGTCACTGATCTGCGGATCAAGGGCCGCCTGACTTACAGTCCGTTCATTCTTCGCCAGACACAGGACCTTGCGGCGGAACTCAGGAAATATCTCCTCGCCATGCCGACTTTTCCTAAGAGGACGGAGACATGTAGGTAAGCCAAAGCCGCTTCGCGATACCCGGCGCGGTCTCGGAAAAATTACGCACCGGGCACCGGAGAGTGGGCCTGGGAAGTGAACCAATCGTAAGGTGTGACCTTGACACAGACATGCAATCGAAAGAACACCACACATGAAGCGCCATTGCTACAGTGGGGAGCCATAAGGGCCAACCAACGGCGTCCTCAAGATATAGGATTATTCACTGAACCCTTTTTGTTTCAAATGCGCAATGAGCTCACTCATGTTCTTTAGCCTAGACCAGGCTTCACCGCCCGCACTTAAGCGCTCTTGACCGCCTACCAGAGCGGTGGTGTTACCGGATTGCCTTTGTAGGAGTTGGGGGTCTTCAAGCACCAGTCCTTGCGGAGGCACAACCATGAGTTTCGCCTTCGGGGGGATGGGCGCGCCAGGACTGCGAACCGGCATCTCGTGGCGAGGACGCTCTCGCGGAAAGACGAGAATCTTGGTGCCAGTTGGTAGAGCCTTCTCGAAATCCTCGATGGACTTACGTGGTTTCCACTGGTCGACTGGAATCGACGGGTCACTGACGACTCCGCCCTGGTCGAGCTCGACATAGATGAGCCCGTTGGATATCGATTCTCGTCCCTTGACGCCCTTGAGGGGTTCCGTGACGCGTACCCTCAGTACAGCACGGTAGTCCAGTGGGCCGTTCGGGTAGCTTTCCAGGATGGGGCCCTGCTGCCAGCCGTCAATTACGCCGGCGGCTACAATGGGCCGATCTGCAGCTAGCGCTTCCGGCGATTTGTAAGCAGAAAAGTCGGAATGTACGACTCGGAGTAGAGAAACATCAAGTTTTCCTACTTGCTCTGCGTCGTGAGCCTGATTTTGCTTTTGGCTCGTTTTCCCAGTAGCGATGTTACCGGCTCCACCACAAGCGGAGAGAGCCGTGGCCGTAGCGAGGGTGAGCGCGAGAACTACATGTCTTCTCACCATTTTCCTCTTTTCATATGATTAGGCCCAGTGAGGGTTCGCGTCGCCGATGTGATGGGGATTGTAAGTGTGAATCCACGATCCGCCCGGGTTGCCAATAACGGTGACGTCCCCGCTGGCCATGCAATCTTGCGGCTGACCGAACGCGCCTGGCGGCTCAGGCGGGCCTGCGAGAGGGGAATAGTGGTCGATACCCGCCGTATGGCCCAGTTCATGGCAAACAGTCTTGATGAACTGATGGTGGGGGTCGCTACTTGCTCGTATGAGGTTACCGTTGACCCGAGCGTGGCGCTGGTCGCAGACATCAGGGTTTGATGCTGTCCAGACCTTGCATACAGCTTGACCATAGGAACCTTCGACCCAGACATCGAACCATGCGACGTCGGTTGCGGGGGTTCCGTCGCTGCTTGAGTTCGTGGTCTCGCAAGGTGAGTGGAAAGGAACTCCAGGAATGGTCGTCGCGTTTGCGAGGTAGTTCATGGCGCCCGGAATGTAGGACTTGAGGTCCGCCTGAACCGATGTGGTGTAGCAGTAACTGTGAGTACTCTTGTCCGGCAGGATTCCATCGAATGGCCATTGGTCTGCGACTGCGGGGGAGATCGCCGTGACAGCGGCGATGATAATAGCGATGACTGCAGCTAAGACGGTTCTGATCGCTCTACGCATTCATCACTCCTTTCGGGGGCATCGGTTACAGACAGTGAATCTTGCGTTCCCAAGCTAGATCATGTCAATCATCCTTCCTGACGGCAAGGCTTGACTTAAATCAGGAATTTCAGGTACTCATAGGAACTTCTTGAAACTCTCCACCCTGGCTAACTAGTTACAACAACCTAACCGTCTTGGTCACGCTGGGTTCGTGAGTTCGCCCATCGCGGTTGCGGTCCACACTCATCGTGAGCCTTTCCAACCTTAAGGCGCAGCTCGTAAGCTTCCTGTAGGTGCCGTATCGATCGACAAATAAAGGAGTCTCCAGTAAACGGCGTGGGCGTCGGGTCAGCGGTACGCGCCCTGAAATACCTTGTGTTCGAGGCTCGTGTTGAACAACTCAGCCAACGCGTTGTCGACGTCGGTGCCGATCGCTCCGCGCGAGCGGGTGACGCCGAGCCGGCCAGGGGTGTCAGGTTCAAAATGGCTCAGTGTGCAACCGCCGAGAATCAGAGGTTGCACACGCTTTCGATGGCGCAGGTGTCGTCGGCAATCAGTGTCCCACCCGGGCTCCTTAAATGGTCGATCACGTAGCTGCAGATTGCGTCACGTAAGGCGTCGGCATCTCATTTGGCTCGTGACAGCAGGTGCTCGAACAGAAGTTCTTGCGCGGTACATCGGCTAGGAAGAATCGGACCAGTTCACCGAAGACTTGTCGCGGTTCAGGCCGTCTGGATCGATGCCAGGTGAAGCACAAGCGTAGAAAAGAGTCAATAGTTGACAAGCGGGACTTAAAACTGCAACCCTGACGAGGGTCCGAGATGATCACAAACGAAAGGAGAACTCAGCGTGAGGAAAGCGAGGCGGGCATCAGGGGTGGTCTTGACAGCGCTAATGACGGCCATGCTCGCTCAGACAGGAACATCATTAGCCGGTGAAACTCATTTCTGGCGGGATATGCAAGACGGAGGAAATGTCTCCTACTGCTTCACCTCAAGCGTTACGGCTTACATCAAAGACAACATGACGTCTGCAATGAACTACGCGGGCAGTTCCTTGTCCGCTATTCCAAACGTCACATATCACTCAAACTGTGATGTCAGTGTTAGCGATGGCAATCCGAGGACTGATGTCGCCTGGTTCGACGCATGGCGAGACGGCATCTATGGAGAGGTTTATTGCAAGTACCAGTGGCCAAACGACGGCTCGTCAAACCAAGGTGAATGCGATCAGGTTCACGCGGTCCTCGTGGGTGAGACAATCGCACAGGATGCGCAAAACAACGAAGAAGGTTATGCCGAAGTCGCCTGTCATGAACTCGGTCACGCGCTAGGCTTTGCGGGAGACTATGATAGGGATCATCCACCTGGCGGCATGGGCCTCCTCGACTGCATGATCCAAGGAAACCTCAACGAGGGGGCTGGGTGGAACAAGAAATACAGCAGTCATCATATTAGCGACTTCAACTCCTACTACGACTGAAAGGGCAATCCAGATGCCAGCTAGACGTAGATGGATCGCTGCAGGAGCGTGCGCTTTTGCCGTTCTCGCAAGTACGGTGGCAGGCTGCGGTAGTACCGCTGCGACACCCAGTTCAAATACCTTAATCAACGCCGACAAGGGTATTGATACATCTGTACTGCGAACCTCGAAATTCCGATTCAAGCCCTATAATTCACCAGAAGAACTCGCGGCGGCTGACTTTATAAAGGTAACCGCAACCGGCACTGTTGAAGGATTCAAGGAGGGAAGAACATTCCATTCGGAGCCGGGCAACACTCCCTACTATAGGGTATATATGGTTGTGAAAGTCGATCGCCCCTATAAAGGTGCTCAGCGGCGTGAGTACCTGGGCGACAATCGGCTCTACGTAGATCTAGATCGCGGTCCTATTAATGCCAAGGATGGAGTAACTCCACTTCATTCACTCGACGACTTCTCCAATGGCATCCCTGCTGGAACAAAGGTTGCACTCTTTCTGCACAACGCCCCAAAAATCTCAGACCAGATTTCGGACATTCAGCGCGGCTTGCCTGCTGGAGTGGAGCCTCTCTCCCCCCACCCTCAAGGAATGATATTCGCTTCCCCTGAGAAGGGAATTCAGGGAAAGCAACTAATCGGTGGCCTCACCGGCTACAGTGATATGCCCAAGCCGTGGCAAGACATCCACTCTATGGAAGAACTCGCTCAGCGTATGGCGAAAGTTTCGTAAAAGAAATCCCTAAAAGGGATTTTAATTACTGTAGTGGTATATCTTATCTGCGTCATTATACTACGTAGGGGCCACGGTCATGTGGCCCCTTTTCGCTTTCCTGAAGGCCCTAAGTGACGGTTTCAGAATGAGGTCCGGAGTCGACACAGACAGATGAGACTGCACGCCAGGTCGAACAGGACTTGGTGGAGATCGGCTCGGTGTTCGTAGCGGATGCGCAGCCGTTTGAACTGATGCTGCCAGGCGAAGGCCCGCTCAACCACCCACCGAATGGTGCCCAGCCCTGAGCCGTGCAGGGTGCCGCGTTGGGCGATGAATGGTGTGATCCCGCGTTTACGTAGGTGACGGCGGTAACTGAGGCAGTCGTAGCCGCGGTCGGCATACAGTTAGCGGGGCTTGCGCTGCGGCCGGCCACGTATCCCACGGATGGGCGAGATCGCATCCAGCAGGGGGAGCAATTGCGTGACGTCGTGGCGGTTGCCGCCGGTCAGGCTGACCGCCAGGGGCGTGTCGTGTGGGTCGACGATCAGGTGATGCTTGGAGCCGGTGATGTACCCCGAGTTCGGTGGAGTCGGCTTGGTTGACTCTCATGCCGACTGGACGTTCGGATAGAGCATCTCGTACTCGATGGGGGTGAGCATCCCCAGGGCGCTGTGTCGTCGTCGCCGGTTGTGGAAGATCTCCAGGTACTCGAAGATCGCATTCGCCAGCTCGATCCGGGTCTTCCATCGCTTGCGGTTGAGCAGTTCGGTCTGCATCCGTCCCCAGAACGACTCGATGACGGCGTTGTCGAAGCAGTCACCGATCGATCCCATGGAGGGGACCAGGCCGGAGGCTTTGGCGCGCTGGGTGAAGGCCCAGGAGGTGAATTGCACCCCGTGATCGGAGTGGATCAGCGTTCCGGTCGGCGGTGTGCGGTTGTGGATGGCCATACCGAGCGCGTTGGTGACCAGCGTCGCGGTCTGACTGGCATCGATGGACCACCCCACCACCCGGCGAGAGTAGACGTCTAGGACGACGCAGCAGTAGACCTTGCCCTCACGGGTGGGGTGCTCGGTGATGTCGGTGACCCACAGCTCGTTGGGGGCACCCCGGGTGAACCGGCGGTCGACCAGGTCCGCGGCGGTGGGTGTCTGCTGAACAGGCCGGCGGCGCTTGTTGCCGGGCAGCCCTTTGATGCCGGCGCGGTGCATCAGCATGGTCACCGCACCGTGTCCGACCGCGATGCCGCGCCCCAAGGTGAGTTCGGCGTGCACCCGCCGGAGACGCTGTTAGATGCGGCGTGCACCTGCCGGATCTCGTCGGTCAGCCAGGCATGCCGGAGCGTCCGGGCTGAGGGCGGACGGTTGCGCCAGGCGTAGAAGCCCGACTCTGACACGTTCATGATCCGGCAGCAGACCTGGATGGGGAGTCCTTCGGCGGCCATTACCCCGATGGCCTCGAACCGCCTTTTGGGGGCACCGCCTCTCTCAGCAGCTCGGTGGCGCGTTTGGTTACGGCCAGCTCAGTCTCTAGCTCGGCGATCCGGCGCCGGGCCGCGACCAGCTCGGTGTGGTCCGAGGAGGTGATGCCGGGTTTCTGGCCGGTGTCGATCAGCTCCTGCTCGCGCCAGTTGTAGATCGTCTGGTCGCTGATCTGTAGATCGAAGGCCACTTGCCGCACGGTTCGGCCGGCCTTCAGCAGGTCCAGGACCTTGCGGCGGAACTCAGGGGGATATCTCTTCGACATGCCGACCTCTCGAAGGGGCGTAGGCATGTAGCCAATCAAAGCAACTCCACGAAAGCCGGGGTACATCACGGGGCGGCCCCGGTCGACGAGCGAGGACCCGACGTGGTTCCCCCCTTTGAGGGCGCGGATGTGTGAGCCGTCGATGGCGACGGCATCCAAGCTGAGCAGGTCGGCAGCCCGCAGTTCGGCCAGCAACAACGCGTGCAGGCGCGGCCATACGTCGGCCTCGATGCAGTCGCGCAGGCGAAGCCAACAGGTCACACCCGAGCCGATCCTTGAGGCCGGGACATCACGCCAAGCCACGCTGATGCGCAGTACGTAGATGACGTCGGCCAAGGCCATGCGATCGTCGATCGGCCGCCGCCTCGGATGATGTCAGCAGCGTGGCAGGTGAGGTGGCAGTAGCGGAGCCAAGCATTCCCACAGCCACCCATCAACCGTGGGGCATCAGCGTGATGATTCCCGATCATGAGGACATCGGCGCATCCGAGGACGCCTCCGTAATCGACAGCCCATCGAGAAACCCTCGCGCCCTTCCCGAGGAGTATCCTCCGGTCGGTGCCGAGGTTGAGGCCGCCGTCCAGCAGCTTCGCCGCTACACCTCGCCCGCCTGGGCGCGGTTGAGCCTGCGCAGCCAAGACCTAAAATGCCTCCAATGGAGGTGCGTCTTCTGCGACACCCTAGCCGTCTTGAGCCCGGGAGGCGACGGCGTGACCATGGACGTCCGCAGCGCCGATGGCCCCGGCAGCACCGCAGTCGCCGCCCATCGCGAATGCCTCGCCCTCCGGCTCCATGCTCAAAGCCTCGAACCGGCCCGCATCCGCTCGTCAAGCCGAAGGCCGTAGGTCTCTCGTCAACAAGATCCGGAACATACACGGAACGCCCGATTCACCCCGATCGGGCAATCCTCCTGAGTCGCAGGTCAGTACACCAGCCAGCGCAAGAGCGGTGCTCCACTTCTAATCCGACGGTCGCAGGTTCGAATCCTGCAGGGTGCGCTGCCGGGACCAGGTCATCCACACGCTGACCTGGTCTTTCGCTTGCCGGGGGCACGCATCCCTCAGGCAACCGCAGGTGGCCGAAAGCAGCCGCATACCACCGGTCGCGGGACACACCCGGAATGGCCGAGGCCCCATTTTCCCAGGTAGGGCGGGGATTCCGGAGCCCTGCGCGGCGATTCCGGGGCCGGAACGACGAAGGACCCCAAAGTGTCCCGGGGTCCTTCGTGGAGCATGATCCATGTCACGTGACGAGTGCGGCCAAGATTCTCTGGTCGGCCGCACTCGCACCGGTCGTCGATGCACTTGGCGCGGACCCTGAGCATCATGTCCACCGCGTGCCCGGCCTTCCCCGCGGCTTCCCTGCGGCTTCCGGCGCGTGCCCGGCGCCTTGGTGTACGCCGGCCCGGAGATCGGTCCGCCCGTACGGGTCCGGAAGAGCCGTTCATCTGCGGTGACACCGTGACGGCCGATGTGATCACGCAGGGTGGCCACCAACTCCGGTGGAATCGACACCTGCCGCGTCTCCTTCTCGCCCCGGTGCTTGAGGCCGCGCTCGTCGTGGGTCTCCCCCGAGTCTGTGAGCCGCTTGTTGCTCTGCGGCTTGGCCCTCTCCAGGGCGAGCGCCCCCCAGCAGGACCCCGAAAGGCGACAGTCCTTCTTGCGAGTCCCGCCGCCCTCCCGAAGCGCGGACCACCAAAGTACGTGCGAGCGAAGAGAGCCGCGAGCCTCCGTCAGGGCGACGCGCCCCATGGGGCGCCCACGTGCTGCTTGTTCCGGATGACCAAAACAACAGAATTTAAATTCGGCCCACATCGACCCTTATTCGATTATCCGGGGGCAAAATTACCGACCCGCAAGATCTCGATCGGGAAGTTTTCGTTACCATTCACCGGCACCTTTACCGATGACCTGACATGCGCGTCAGACGAGGTTCGCCTTGCCCCGCGCAGCCGATCTGACTTATCGTTTTACTCGCACAAAGAACCCCACATCCCCACTTAGACACAAAGAGGAGAAAGTAGGCAAAAGAACACTGAACGACGAAAAATTAAAGCCACGAGCAAGAAGCCTTCCCAAGCAATCCAAGCCCGTGGCACATCAAACGATGCAAGGAGGAGAATACTCCATGTTTGTCAAATGATTCGGCGCCCTTCTGGTGACACTCGTCACGCTGGTGGGTTCGATCGCTATGACCACGCCGGCGCAGGCCGCCCCTGAACCCACCCCACCCTCCCGCAACGAGGTGACGGTCCGGGAGGCGGCAATGGTGCTGGACTGCTCCAGCTTGTCGAGTTCAGCTGCGAAGTATGCCGTCGAGCACGACATCTGCACAAAGGACGGACGCGCCGTCGACCGGGCACAAGAGGGAGTCAGCATCCAAGATGAGCGCGTTGGCCGTTGCGGAACAGCCCGGCCCTACCTGTACAACGCGGGGCAAGGACATGCCGGCTTCCATTACGGCTACTCTTCTTCCCTGGGAGCGGTGGCTGGTCACCATCTCTACATTAAGTGGGCCAACCACGACGAATCGACAACCGGGAATTGGGTGGATTCCAGCTGGCCCTGGTCGTCGACCTATGCCGCGTACGATGCCCCGTTCACCGGTTCAGGTTATGTGACCAGCGGGATGTCCGGGGACGTCAACCTCGTGTGGGGAGGCGGTTGCACCATCGTCAACCCCACAAGCAGCACGACTGTTTCCTGGTAGACATCTGAATCCGACCCCACCACCGGGAGGAGATCGGCACGCCATTGCTTACACCGGCGATACGAGAAAGTCTCGTCGCGATCCGTCGGCTTCCTCCCGGTACCATCGCCCCCTTGCCCCGAGAGCACGACGCGGCCGTTCTTCTTGCCCAGGCCGGTAAACAACCACCGGCGGCCGATCTGGTTGCCTGGGCGCGTCGTGAACACACCGAACGCTGCGTGACATTTGTCCTTCGCACTCAGCTGCGCGGTCTCTACGGCCTGATGGCGGGAGTCCGTCGAGCGCAGGCGTCTGGAGCCGGCAGCCCGGAACAGCACCTCGCCCGACTGAACGCGGCGGCAACAGCCATCGACTGGCTACCGATCCCCGGCGACATCCTGGTGCAGATACGCGACATCCAGTCACGAACTGCACTCCTGCCTCTGGTCACAAAGGTTTGTCGTGGGAGCAGGTACGGTCTGCTGGCCGAGGTGTTGGACCATGCGACGCAACAAGATCCTTTTTCTTGGGTTCTTGAGAACAAGGTTGACGAGGCATGCACCGAGGCGCTTCGTCTGGCGATGGTGTTAATTCTCAGGGCATTGCCTCAAGATCCTGGGCCCAATCTTCGGCAGATGAAGCTCCGCACACCCCGTACTGCCGACGACATGAGGGTCACGCTGGACACTCTCACGTTCGGGGCGGCGGGTCTCCGGGTCACTGCATCCATGGAGATGCGCACCGCCGACCGGTCGGCGTTCAAAGGCATGTGCGATCTATGGGGAGAAGGGTTCGTCAAACTGGTCGATAATTTCGACAACGGATATCTTCCTGCCTCGCGACACCTGCGCGGCACCAGTTCCCGATACAAACACAAACTGCAGATAGAGCAGATATTTTGGCCACCTGTGTTTTCTGAAGCTCGAGCGCTCTCTCTGAGCGGGCCACCGGCTCCACATGGACCTGTCGTCTTCGAAGTACCGCTCAGCTGAGACATCCGAGGCGATCATGCCGGATCAGACGGCCCTCAAAGGCGTGGCAGCCCGTTCGGGAGACCTTCCAACGCATGGCCTACTCTTGCTGCCGATCTCGTCGGCAGGCCTCTACGGCCATGCTTATTCCAACGCCCGCGACGCCTGTGACAGTCGAACCTCTCCGGCCTGAGCCTCCCCGCGAGGAGCCACCGCAACATCTCCGGCGGGTACGTCCCCGGTTCTCCGGGGAAGCTCGGCGCCTGGGGTGTCCTTCCCCAGCTCACGCCCCCAAGAGCGATGGCGCCGGCGGGGATGCCCCGCGGCGCCGCGCACTACGTTCCCGTCACGGGTCAGGCGTCGATGCGGCACCCGTCGGCGGTCCGGCCGTTGTCGCACCGGTTGAGCTGGAGGCTGTCGAGCAGGTAGGCGAAGTTCTGGCCGGACGGGCTGACCACCGACAGCTGCACGGTGGCCGCCCCGGCGGGCGCGACCGCCGACACCGCGTACTCCTGCCAGCTCGACGACAGCGCGTGGGTGGAGCTGTCACTGGTGGAGAGCAGGGCGTTGGAGGAGTTGTACCAGGACAGGCGCAGTTTGACGTTGCCGGAGGTCGCGGTGGTCAGCCGGGCGAAGAACTTGTAGCGCTGCCCGGCCGTCACCGCGGGCCTGCGGGTGACCGACACGAACCCGTCGGCGTAGGACTGGACGTTCATCGTCAGCGAGCGCCGGCCGTCGTAGTAGCGGGCCGAGGTCGCCCCGTCGGGGCCCGGCGGGGTGACCTGCGTCCAGCCGCCCCCGGAGACGGTGAACCCCGAGGGGCTGCCGTAAGGCGCCTGCGACTCGATCGTGCGCTCCTGGGCGGTCAGCAGGTCGTTGCTGTACCCCACGTCACAGCACGTCGGCACGGTGAACCTCGACCAGGCCGCGACGTTGAGCCGGCGCGTGTCGGGATGGTTGGAGGTGTGGAACAGCGCCGAGAGTTCGCTCGGGTCGTAGTAGGTGTTGAACTCCTGGTCGATCTGCCAGTCGTTGTACTGGCTGGTCATGACGTCGTTGACCGCGAGGATGCCCGGCACCTCGCTGACCTTCGCGTGGTCGACGTCGTACAGGTGGATCAGCTCGTGCATCATGGTGCCGCTGTCCCACTCGTCGGAGGTCGCCACGCAGACTCCGCCGCAGTGGGCGGTCGCCGTCCCGTCGAAGTCCTCGAACACCACGTAGGTGCGGTTGGCGTTGTCGTACCCCGCAGCCTCCAGGTCGTCGGCGATGACGTCGGGGCCGGTCTCGCCCGAGACGTCGGCGGCCTCGATCTTCTCGGGCACCACCAGCGCGTGGGCGTACCCGGAGTAGGTGCCGGTGCCGTACCCGGTCCGGCAGCTCAGGTTGATGTGCTGGTCGTAGTCCGTCGACTCGTCGAGCAGCCAGTCCATCCTGTCGACGATCTTGGCGATCCGCTCGACGTAGGCCTCGTAGTTGTTCCCGTTGCCCTCGTGCCAGGCGTAGATCACCTGGACCGCCGGGGTGCCGCCGGTGGCGTTCGCGGGATCCGGCAGCGTCGTGGTGCACCCCCGCCGGGGGACGTTCGCGTCCGCCGGCTGCGCGTAGGGCGCGGCCGGTTCCGTGCTGATGGGGTTGAAGTCGGCGCGTGCGGGACTGACCGTCGCCAGCGCGACGACACCCGCCGCGACCATGGCCACCCCGAAACGGTACAGCTTCGACGACAAAGGAGCTCCTCCTGCAGATGATTCGTACGAGGAGGACGCTAACTATGGAATGCGACGCTTTCTGAAGCTAATTGTTAAATCCCCGATACTTGAATATGAATTGTTAAATCCTTAATACGCCAGGCACCACGCGTTTTACATGGACGAAGAAAGTGCGATTTAGGCATAAAAATGATCTTTGAGAGGTTTCTGCGATAGAGATGAACTCATACTGAAGATTCACCTAAATACCCTTATGGGCGTTTAGGTGGTGATCGTCGGCCTTTGCTTCGTACGCCGGGAAGCAGAAGAGATGGACCCGGCAGATCGTGGGCGTGTCGGGCCGGCATCGGCATCCGTCCGCCGGGAGGTCGAGGCTCTCGCTTCCGCGGTGTTCTCCGTCGATCAACGGCTCATGGGTGCGGGGACGAGGCCCGGCCAGATCGTGAAACGCGCTCCGGCCATGAGCGGCAGGCGGCAGGCACGGCCGGGCTCTCCGGTTCCGGCAAGAAGGTGAGCGAGCACATCCCGCTCACGGTCCGGCCTGTGTGAGCAGGACGATGAGGCGGAGCACGCCATAGGCGGCCGCCATGGTCTCGGCGTCGAACGCGACGGTACGCCCGCTTCTGGTGACGCCGGGAACGAGGACCGCCAGGTCCGCCGGGCGTGGCCGATGCAGGTCGACCTCGACCCGCAGGGGTGAGGAGACCAGGACCGGCGGGTCGGTGGCATGACGTCGTACCGCCTGGGCGGCGCCCCGCCGAAGACGTTCTCGCGCCTCCTGCGGGTGCAGGGTGTCGGCCGCGTACCGGCCCAGACCTCGTTTGACCGGCACGGTGACGGCCCGGGGCACCAGCGCGCCGAACTCCTCACACGCCGCGGCGTCTCCGCTGACCAGCACGACGGGCACGCCGTACGAGCCCGCCGGCAGGGTGTTGATTCCGATCTCACCGTGCGAACGGCCGTTGATGCGGACGCCGAGAACGGCGTCGGCGATGGTGTGGGCGAGCACGGCGCCGCCCGTGCCGGCACGGGCGTGGTACCCCACGAACATCGCCATCTGGACGCCCGTCTGCAGTCCCGCCAGCATGCCCGGTTCGCGGGGCTTGCCACGGATCAGCCGGGCTCGTCGGTCGAGTTCCTCGGGCAGGATGTTGCGGTAGGGGCCGTGGGAGTCGGCCACCAGCACCCCGGCACTCGGAGACGGTCCGCCGGCCGCCGCACGATCACCGGCGGCCCGGCGGTCGGGACGCCTGCCTTTCCGTGAATCTTTCACCCGGGCCCGTCTGCCGCCCCGACCGGGTGGCGGGGGTGGGGGCGGCGTTTCCCGAGGTCTCGAAGCCCCTCCCCGGGCCGCGCACGGACGCCGGGAAGGCGACGGCCGTACGGGCGCCGGCGGTGTCTGTACATCCTCCGGGAACCGTCCGAACCTGAAAGCTCCGTCGTGAACGAACGGCGGCCGACGGGGCGTCTCAACGGGAGGATGATCATTCATGGGACCAGGTAAGGGCTTGCCACGGAACAGGGTGCTGATGTCGGCCGCGGCCACCGCGCTCCTCGCGGCCGGGGCCGTCGTCGGCGGCACGGCCACCGCCGCCGACGCGGCGGCCGGTTGCGCCGTGACCTACACCTCGCACAGTTGGGGTACCTCGTCGGGCGGCTTCACCGCCTTCATCGACATCGCCAACAACGGAGACGCGATCTCGGGCTGGGCGCTCACCTTCACGTTCCCGAGCACCCAGCGGATCAGCAGTGGCTTCAGCGCGCAGTGGAGCCAGAGCGGCCGGCAGATCACCGCCAGAAATCCCGCGTGGAACGGATCGATCGCCTCCGGAGGGACCGTCGGCATCGGCTTCAACGGAACCTGGACCGGCGACAACCCGCCGCCGACGGACTTCGCCCTCAACGGCGTGCCGTGCACGGTCAAACTGGTGCCGAGTCCCACCCCTTCACCCAGCCCCTCGCCCTCCCCCCCGCGGCTGCGGATCCTCCTCTCCCCCTCCAGGATCACGGTGCCCGAGGGCGGCACGGCGAGCGTCCAGGTACGGCTCAGCCAGCAGCCCCCGGGCAACGTCATCGTGGGCACCGCGCGGGTCGCCGGCGACACGAACCTGTCCGCCGGAGCGCCGCTGACCTTCACCCCGGACAACTGGGACGTCCCCCAGTCCCTCACCGTGACGGCGGCCGAGGACGACGACACGGTGAACGGCTCGGCGACGTTCGACTCCCGCAGCAGCCAGATCACCGGCAGCAGCGCCTTCCTGTGGAACGCCGTCGAACAGGACAACGACTAGCGCACCAGCCGCCCGCCCCACCACACCGCGCCCCGCCGCGCGTCCGCTCGACGTGAGGCGTACGGCTCTGATCGGGCCGACCGATCACCTCGGCCCCTGCCGGTGAGGAGACCCGCACCCCACGAAGATCCGCACCGTGCACGGAACGATCTCGGCCGGCCTTCACCGGCGGACCGCGAGAGCCCGGGTCACCCGAGGACCACCCCTGCCTGACGTACGGTCGTGGTCCTCGGGGCGGTGAACGGGATCGCTCGTCGTGTGCCTGACGCCGCCGGGGCGTGAAAGTCCGTGTATTAAGGGGTTTCGACGGGGTGTGTGATCACGGCGGACTGCACTAGATTGCCTGCCATGGCGCTTGCCGGCATTCCCAGCCCCTCCGAAGGGGTCTGGTATCTGGGGCCGTTGCCCATCCGCGGTTACACGCTCTGCATCATGCTCGGGGTCGTGGTGGCCGTCGTCGTCGCCGAGCGACGCTGGCGGAGTCGCGGCGGGGCGCCGGGGACCATGACGGACCTGGCGACGTGGGGGATCCCGTTCGGCCTCGTGGGTGCGCGGCTGTACCACGTCATCACCGACTGGCAGCTGTACTTCGGGCCCGGCGCCCCCCACCGGCCGATCGACGCGATCCTGATCTGGAGCGACTCCGGACCCGGCTGGCGCGGTCTGAGCATCTGGGGCGCCGTCGCCCTGGGCGGGGTGGGCGTGTGGATCGCCTGCCGCCGCCGGGGCATCGCCCTGAGCGCGGTCGCCGACACCGTGGCCCCGGCCGTCGCCATCGGCCAGGCCATCGGCCGCTGGTGCAACTACTTCAACCAGGAACTGTTCGGCGGCCCCACCGACCTGCCCTGGGGGCTGGAGATCGATCCGGGCCGCCCGGGGACCGTGCCGGGCATCGCCACCTACCACCCCACGTTCCTGTACGAGTCCCTGTGGAACGTGGGCCTGGCGCTGGCGCTGATCTGGATCGGCGGCCGCTTCGCGCTGCGGCACGGCCGGCTCTTCGCCCTGTACGTGGCGGGCTACACCGCGGGCCGGTTCTGGATCGAGGGCCTGCGTGTCGACCCGGCCAACGAGATCCTCGGGCTGCGGCTGAACCAGTGGACGTCGATCGCCCTGTTCCTGGGCGCGCTGGCCTACGTCTACCTGACCCGGAACAAACGGGCCGAGGAGTCCCTGGGTGACGAACGGGTTCCCGCCGAGGTGAGGTGACCCCGCGCGGCGGCGTCCCTCGGGCGCGGTGGTCCTGCCGTCGCCGAGGGCTTCCAGCGGCGTCAGGCCGCGGACACGGGTGAGGCGTTTGTCCCCGCCCACGGGGCCTGCCGCCGGCACATGGCGGGAGCCCGCCGGGAGACCTGCGCCGGGCTGCCCGGCGTCGAGGTCGATCTGTCCGAGCCTCGGAACCCGTCGGAGGAACGGCGCCACGTCGCCGTGCCGGAGTGAGGGCGTCTACTCGAAGAGGGACGGGTCCCCGCTGCCGCGGCGGAGGATCTCGGGCTCGTCCTGGGAGAGGTCGACGACCGTCGTCGGGGTGGCGCCGCACTCACCGGAGTCGATGACGGCGTCCACCACGTGGTCGAGCCGCTCCTTGATGTCCCAGCCCTGGGTCGGCGGCTCGTCCTCGCCGGGCAGCAGCAGGGTGCTCGACACCAGCGGCTCGCCCAGCTCGGCCAGCAGCGCCTGCGTGACGACGTGGTCGGGGATCCGGACGCCGACCGTCTTCTTACGGGGGTGCAGCAGCCGGCGCGGCACCTCCTTGGTGGCGGGCAGGATAAACGTGTACCCGCCGGGGGTCGCCGCCTTGACCGAGCGGAACAGCGCGTTGCTCACGTGGACGAACTTGCCGAACTGCGCGAAGTCCCGGCAGACCAGGGTGAAGTGGTGGTCGCTGCCGAGGTCGCGGATCTCCCTGATCCGGTCGATGCCCTCCTTGCTGCCCAGCTGGCAGCCCAGCGCGTAGCCCGAGTCCGTCGGGTACGCGATCAACCCGTCCGCGCGCAGAAGGTCGGCCACCTGGCCGATCAGCCGTGGTTGGGGACTGTCCGGATGCACGTCGAAGTACTTGGCCACACCCCAGAGCTTAGAAGCGAACACCACCGCGCATGACACCGCCCCGCGCGGCCGGGTCCCGGCACCGGCCTCCGGCCGCCGAACCTCACATATTCGTGTCAGATACGGCCGTCGTCTCTGGTGTCCCGTCCGGTGTCCCCCGTAGGGTCGCGGCGTGCGGGTGACACGACGGCGGGAGTGACGATGACGGCGACGATCGGCGAGCTGATCTCGTACCCGATCAAGGGCTGCGCGGGAACGGCGCTGAGCGAGACGCGGGTGACCCGCGCGGGGCTGGCCCACGACCGTTCCTTCATGGTGGTCGACACCGAGGGGGTGTTCCGCAGCCAGCGCCAGGACCCCCGGCTGGCGCTGATCCGTCCGGTCGTCGACGCGGGCGGGGAGAAACTCGCCCTGCACGCCCCCGGATTCGAGGACACGCGCATCACGATCGACGTGGACTCCCCCCGCCGGGAGGTGGAGCTGTTCGGCAGGAGGTACACGGGGATCGACCAGGGCGACGTGGCCGCCGAGTGGCTGTCGTCGGTGCTCGGCTCGCGGAGCCGGCTGGTGCGGGTGCCCCCCGAGCACGACCGGGTCACCGACGGCCGGACGCCCGGAACCTCCGGCTACGCCGACAGCGACGCCGTGCACGTCCTCTCCCGGGCCACGCTGGAGGACCTGAACCGGCGCGTGAGCGGTCCTGCGGTGCCGATGTCCAGGTTC
The DNA here is from genome assembly GCF_049844535.1 of Streptosporangium sp. DT93. NCBI lineage: Bacteria > Bacillati > Actinomycetota > Actinomycetes > Streptosporangiales > Streptosporangiaceae > Streptosporangium > Streptosporangium sp. DT93. Next base: position 14,463 of record NZ_JBNCLF010000018.1, on the reverse strand, counting down.
CGGCCGAACATCGTGGTCGACGGATGGGACGAGCCTCACGTGGAGGACCGCGTCCACCGCCTCGTCGCCGGCGAGGTGGAGCTCGGGTACGCCAAGCTCGCGATCCGCTGCGCCGTCACGCTGGTCGACCAGGGCAGCGGCGAGGGGGCCGGTCCCGAGCCGCTCCGGACCCTGGCCACCTATCGCCGTGCGGCGCGGGGCGGCGTGTCGTTCGGCACCAAGTTCGCGGTCCTGCGCACCGGGGGGCTCGCCGTCGGCGACGTGGTGACCGTCCCGGCCTGGTCGGAGTCGCAGCTTCACGAGCCACGTCCCTCCTGACGGTCCGGCCCACGGCTTCACGGTCCTCACCCCGGCCGACGGTCCCGGTCCGGTTCTTCCTGACCACGCCCCGGACGGGGTGTGGTCAGGAGGGGAAGAGCCGGCTCTTCCAGGCCGCCAGTTCGGCGGCGGCGGACGTGAGCTGGGCGGGGGTGACGGCGGGGCCGGTGGCCGCGCCGACGACCAGGGCGGCGTGCACGGTGCCCGGTGCCGCGCCGGACGGCCTCAGCAGCAGGCGGCGGGCGGCCGACGAGCCGGGCTCGGCCGCGATCGCCGCAGGTCCCGAGGCGGGCAGGCCCGCACGGGTGGCCACGTCACCGACCACGACGGTGGTCGCGGCGGTGAAGGACGCCGGCAGGTGCAGCTCGGTCGGGACGCCGGGGGCCGTGGCGGGCTCGCGCCAGACCAGGACGCCGAACCGCCGGTCCTTGACCAGCGCGGCGACGTCCGGCATGGAGGACGGCACGGTCAGCCAGGCACGCTGCTGACCGGCGCCGCCGTAGCCGGACCGGGCCAGGTCCTCGTAGGTGAAGGCCAGCACGTCACCGGCGACCGCGGAGGGGTAGAGGCGGTCCAGCACCGCCCGGTCCAGCCGGGTCGTGGTCAGCGCGCCCGAGGAGTCCGCGGCGACCACGGAGAAGTCCTCGTCGTTCCAGGCGTCGCCCCCGGTCCGCACCTTGGCGGGGTTGCGGTTCATCGGCTCGCGGTGCCGTCCGCTGTAGAGGTCCCACTGCCACTGGGTGGAGGAGAGCACGTCTCCCCCGGTGGCGGCGCCGGTCCACCAGTTCCTTCCCGGGACGCCGGAGTCCATGGCCTGGTACGTGGCCCGGACCATCCACGGGGTGCGGTCGCTGCCGTTGCCCGACAGCCTGTGGCCGAACTCCGAGACGAAGGGCGCGGTGGCCAGCGTGCGGGCCCGGCCGCGGATCTCGTTCATCGCCGCGTCGTACACGCCGTCGGAGGCCGGTGACGGGTCGATCGTCATACGGGCGCCGTCGTAGAAGTGGCTGTTGAAGACGTACCGGGTGCCGAGGGCTCCGACCGTGCTGAGCCCGCCCTCCTCGAAGAAGCCGGTGTTCCAGAAGGCCAGGGGTTCGACGAAGGCGGGCTTGGCGGCCCAGCCGGAGGCGTCCATGGCGGCGCGGAAGCGCTGGTAGAACGGCATCAGGTAGGTCTTCTCCCACTCCAGGCCGCTCTTGCCGTCCAGCCCGCCGTCGAAGGGCTCGTTGAAGGGGTCGAATCCGATGACGGAGGCGAACTCCGCGTCCGTCAGCCGCTGCCTGATGTGGGTCATCGCTGCCGCCGCCTGCCGCAGGAAGGCCTCCTGGACGCCGACCTCGCCCTCGGGCGTGCTGATGCGCCGGTCCCGCCAGAAGTCGTAGGCGGCCCGGCGGACGGCCTCGTTGTTCTGCATGTTCTGCCCCCACAGCAGGCAGATGCCGCACGACTCCCTGGGGTAGTTCCCGCCCCTGATCACCCATTCCGGCGCGCCGTCGCCGGTGTACCAGCTCCCCTGGTTGAACAGGTACGAGGAGTACAGGTCCTGGTGGTAGTCGAGCAGGACGCGGATGCCCCGGGAGGTGAACGCGCGGATCTGCTCGACCGCCCGGTCGAGGTAGGCGCCGTCGACGGTGAAGGGGGACGGTTGCACGCCCTCCCAGCTGATGAGGAAGCGGATCACGTTCGCGCCGGTGAGGTCGCGCATGGCCTGGGCCGAGCGCGCGGCGTCGGCGGTGCTGCGGAACGGCAGCAGCGCGTTCTCGTACAGCTTGGTGCTGCCGGAGACGTTGAACCCGCGCAGCGTGACCTCCCGGCCGTCGCCGTCGCGGAAGACCCAGCTCTGGCGCTTGGCCGCGACGACCAGCGAGGCCGGGGCTGCGGTCACGGCCGTGTCCGTGGCCGGGGTCGTGTCCCTGGTCACGGTCGTGTTCGTGGTCGCGGTCGTGTTCGTGGTCGTGTCCGCGGTCGTCACCGTGTCCGCGGTCGCGGGGGCGTGGGAGTTTCCGCCCACCGGTGTGAACGCCAGGGTGAGAGCCAGGACGGGGACCAGGGCGGGGGCGGCCAGGCGTGCCGCGCGGGACGAGGCTGCTCGCATGTACGGACGGTAGACCGCCTGCCGCGTCCGTGTCCGTACGCGATCCGCTAGAACCGTCCCCCCGTTCTTGTCCGCGACGCGCATCCTCCGCCGAACACGCGTCCCGCCGAGTGCGTGGCCGGGGCCGGAGACCGAGCGGCCCACCGAGGTCACCGAGGTCACCGAGGTCACCGAGGTGCGACTTGACCCTCCGGTCGGAGGAGGGCCGATGCTGGATCCATGTTGAGCATCGGCGAGTTCGCGAACGTGACCGGCCTCGGGGTGAAGGCGCTGCACCACTACGACGAGAAGGGCCTCCTCGTCCCGGCCGAGGTGGACCGCGGGACACGCTACCGGCGCTACTCCGAGGCGCAGGTACGCGCCGGCGCGACCGTCCGGGCCCTCCGCGACGCCGGCGTCCCCCTCCCCCGGATCGCGGACGCCCTCCGCGACGGTGACGCCGAGGGCGTGCTCGCCCGTCACCGCGAGAGCGTCCTGGCGCGGCGGGCCGAGGAGGACGCCGCGCACGCCGCGGCCGGACTGGTCATCAACGCCTACGAGGTCCCCGTGGAGGTGACGGAGAGACGGGCCGGGGCGCAGCCGTACGTCGCGTGGGCCCTGTCCGTCGGTGTCCACGACGATGACGCCGCCGGGAGCGAACGCGCGAACGATCGGTTCAGGGAACTGTTCGCGGCCCTGCGGCGCGACGGGCTGGGCCCGGCCGGGCCGTTCTGGACGACGCTCCGGGAGGGCGGCGACCCCGAGACGGTACGCGTCCTGTGCTGCTGGCCCACGCTGAAGCCGGTGCCGGCGGGCTGGAACGTCAAGGGTGACGGAGGCGATGGGGACGACGGGAGTGGCACCGGCGGCGGGACCGCCGGGAGCACCGTCGGGAGCACCCTCGGGAACGGCGAGGACATCGTCGTCGGGGAGCTGCCCGCGCGCACCGAGCTGGTGGCCTCGTGGCGATCGGCCGACGGCGCTCCCCCTCCGGAGGGCTCCGTGCACCCGGCCGTGATCGGGCTGTTCGAGGCCCTCGCGGACCGTGGCCTCGACCTGCGCGACGCGGAGATCCGCCAGAGCACGGCCGGCCAGGACGAGAGCGACGTCACCGTCGAGGTCGCCGTGACCATCGCGTCCTGATCCGGCGTCATGGCCCGGTGTCCTGTTCCGGTGTCCTCTCCCGCGCCACGGTCATCGGCGCCTGCGGACGACGCCGCGCGTACCGGCGGTTCAGGCGGCGACGGTGGCGTGCATCTCCCACACCAGGATCTCGGCGGCCTCGGTGGCGGTGACCGTCTGGCCGCCGGTGGCGGTGAGGCGTACCGCGTCACCGGTGTCCAGCGCCCCCGCGCCTTCGAGGACGACGGCCCCCCGGGGCACGAACAGGTGCAGGAACGGCGCCTCGGGGAGCCGCACGCTCTGCCCCGCCTCCAGGCGGGCGGCGTACAGCGCGGCGTGGCGGTTGTTGATGCGGATGGCGGCGGCACCGTCGTGCCGGGCCATGCCGGAGGCGACCGGGACCAGCCCGCCGGACAGGAGCTCCCCCTCGATCTCCAGCTGCTCGTACCCGGGGGCGATGCCGGCCTCGTCGGGCATGACCCACATCTGCACGAAGTGCACCGGCTCGTCGTGGACGTCGCCGGCGAGCCGCCAGGAGTCGTTCTTCTCCGAGTGCAGGATGCCGGTGCCGGCGCTCATCCTCTGGGCCAGGCCGGGGTAGATGACGCCGTTGTGGCCCTCGGAGTCCTGGTGGACCAGGGAGCCCCGCAGCACCCAGGTGACGATCTCCATGTCCCGGTGCGGGTGGGTCTCGAAGCCCGCCCCCGGCCGTACGACGTCGTCGTTGTTGACCAGGAGCAGCCCGTGGTGGGTGTTGGCCGGGTCGTAGTGGCGGCCGAAGGAGAACGAGTGCTTGGAGTCCAGCCAGGAGATCTTCGTGGCCGGCCGCTCACCGGCGCGGCGGACGTCGACGCGGGGCACGAGGGACGAGGTGGTGGTCATGTCGGTTCCTCCCGATCAGAAGATGACGTGTCATGCACCTGCCTCCAACATGAATGACGTGTCATTCATTCCCCGGACCCGATGACATGTCATGTAGATCGCGTAGGGTGGGCGCATGACCGTCCCCCGATGGCTGGACGACGACCAGCAGCGCGCCTGGCGCGCCTACCTGCGCATGCAGTCACGGCTCGGCGCCGAGCTGAACCGGCGCCTGCAGGCGGCCTCCGGCCTGTCCCTGGCCGACTACGACGTGCTGGTCCACCTCACCGACGTTCCCGAGGGGCGCCTGCGCCCGTACGAGCTGCAACGCGCGCTGGAGTGGGAGCAGAGCCGCCTGTCGCACCATCTGAGCCGGATGCAGCGCCGGGGCCTGGTCGAGCGCCGGGAGTGCGCCGACGACGGCCGGGGCGCCTTCGTCGTGCTCACCGAGACAGGTCGCCAGGCGATCACCGCCGCCGCCCCCGGTCATGTCCAGGCCGTCAGGGAGCTGTTCTTCGACGCCCTCGGCCCCGGCCAGGTGGACGCCCTGGGAAAGCTGTCGGCCCGGGTCCTGACCCGGCTCGACGCCACCGGCCCGGGATAGGACCGTACCGCCCGGCTCGACGTCACCGCCCCCCGGGCAGGACCGCACGCCCGCCCCTGCCGGACGTCCCCGGACGGCCCGCGTCGCCCGGCTCGACGCCGGCGCCCCCGGGCAGGGCCGGTGCCCCCGGGCAGGGCCGCACGACCGGGGTGACGGTTTCGCGGTCTCACTCCCCGCCGAAGTGGCGGATGACGGCCCCGGCGTCCCTGGGGCTGTTCGTGATGAGATGCAGGTCCCAGTCGCGGCGGGCCCGGTCGTCGAGCTCGGCCTCGACGGCGGCCCACAGCCGGCTCAGGCTCTCGGCCGGGTCCAGGCCGCCACGACCGGCTTCGAAGAGGGGCAGGGCGATCGACCGCAGCGGCGGCCGGAAGTCCCGGCGTTCCTGCCCCGCCAGGCGGAAGACGTTGCCGACCGCACGGGCCATGGCCTCGGTGGAGAACGCGTACTCGGTCCCGTCGGCGCTGGGGACGGCCACCGCCGCGTGGTAGACGCGGCGCACCCCGGACCTGCGGAGGCTGCCCGGGCCGGTCGCGACGACGGTGCCGGGGGCCACGGGCAGGCCGGACCTGCCGTGGGCGCGCATCCACTGGGCGAGTTCGCGCTGGACGACGTCGTCCACGAGCTCGCCCGACTCCGTCCTCTCGGCGCAGGCGCGGCGCAGCGCGGCCGACAGCGACCGGCGGAAGGTCTTGGACGCCTCCAGGTAGACGTTCTCCGAGGAGACGATCACGTCGACCCCGGTGATCATCTCCACCGGCATGAAGTTCAGCGTGACCGGGCCGAGCGGCACGACGGCGGGACCGTCCGGCAGGTGGGCCGGGCGGACCGCCTCGGCCGCCAGGCAGAGCCGCAGGACGGCCTCGGCGATCTCGTCCGCGATGACCTGCTCGTGGTGTTTGCGGAAGCGCTCGGTGCTGACCCCGTAGACGGAGGCGGCCCTCTTGCGGCGCTCGCCGACCGGCCAGTCCCGGGTGCCGGGCACCAGCCCGAACGTGTGCTCCGCCGAGGCGGTGAGGTTGCCGCCTCCCAGCGCGGCGACCGCCCGGCGAAGAAGCTCCTCCACGGCCGCGGGACGGTACGCCTCGGGGGCGGCCGAGGCCGACAGGACGCACAGGGCCGCCGCCGTGTCGAGCGCGGGCAGTGGCGTGTCCCGCAGCCTCGTCAGCCCTCGTTCGCGCAGCGACCTGAGATCCGCGACGAGTTTTTCATGGGCCGGGGGTTGCATGACTCCAGTGTGGGCGGAATATGGCTGCTATCCGGTCGTATTCGGGTCAATGGAGACGTTCTTATGACGATAGAAGGATTCTCCTGTTCAATATGTTACCCATCACACATCGGCTTTCTGCCGGTAACAGGACCGTACTGGCGCGCGGTATTCGGATGACGTCACCGAAGGGGAGCCATGATCGGTGAGGGGCCTCCGCGGGCGGGGGCGGACGAGGACCACGAGGGTGGGCCGCGGGCCGATCCGGCACCGCCTGCCGTTCCCGGATCGACCGACCGGGAGCCGGCCGATCCGGGAGCGATCGGCCAGGAAGCGATCGGCCAGGGAACGACCGGCCAGGAAGCGACCGGTCCGGAGACAGGCGAGGCGGAGACCGGCGACCCGGGAGCCGGGGGCGAGGGAGCCGCCGGCCGGGGAACGGCGGGGCCGGAAGGGGCCGACGCGGTGACGGCCGGGCGGCTGGCGGCCGTCGAGAGCGCGATCTCCGAGTTCAACCGCAGATCGGCGCACCGCGAGACGGTGATCGACCGCCTGCACGAGGAGAACCAGGCGCTGCGCGGCGGCCTGTACCGCACCATCCTGGAGCCGGTCGTCGCCGACCTGATCCGGATGCACGACGCGCTGCTCCGCGAGGTCACCCGCCTGACCGGCCAGGGAGGCGACGAGGACGCGGCCCACGGCAGGCTGCTGGCGAGCTTCGCCGACGACGCGCTGCTGATGCTGGAGCGGTGCGGGCTGGAGGAGTTCACGGCGCGTCCGGGAGAGCCGTTCGACGCGGGCAGGCACACCGCCGTGTCGGTCGTGCCGGTGACGGACGAGGCCCTCGACAACACGGTGGCCGAGGTGGTGTCGATCGGCTTCGTGGAACGGGAGACGGGCCAGGTCCGGCGCCCCGTACGGGCCAGGTTCCACCGCCACCGCCGCGCCGACGGCCGCGACCCCGCGGGCGCACCCGATGAACGCGACCCGACGGACATGACCTGACAGACCAAGGGGATCACCACATATGGCAGCGCAGAACCGGACGTACGGGATCGATCTCGGCACCACCTACTCCTGCATCGCCTACGTCGACGACACCGGCCGGCCGGTCGTCGCGAAGAACGCCATCGGCCAGGAGACCACCCCCTCGGTGGTCTACATGGAGACGGCCGACCACGTCGTGGTCGGGCAGGACGCCAAGAGCTCGGCCAAGCTCTACCCCGACCTGGTGGTCTCGCTGATCAAGCGGCAGATGGGGCAGAAGTGCGACCTGACCTTCCACGGCACCGGGCACACCCCCGAGTCGATCTCCGCGCTCATCCTGAAGGAGGTGGCCCGCTCCGCCGCCGAGCACACCCACGAGGAGGTGCGCGACGTCGTCATCACCGTGCCCGCCTACTTCGGTGTGGCCGAGCGCGAGGCCACCCGCAACGCGGGGGAGATCGCCGGGCTCAACGTGCTCAACCTGATCCCCGAGCCGGTGGCGGCGGCGCTGCACTACGAGACGCTGTCGGCGGCCCCGGGCCGAGGGCCCTCCACGATCCTCGTGTACGACCTGGGCGGCGGCACCTTCGACACCACGGTCATCCGGCTGGAGGGTGACGACGTGCGCGTCGTGTGCACCGACGGGGACCACCGGCTCGGGGGCGCCGACTGGGACGAGCGCGTCGCCGGGCACCTGCTGGACTCCTTCCTGGCCGAGAACCCGGGCTCGTCGGCGGCCGAGAGCGAGGACTTCCTGCAGGAGCTGGCGATCGCCGCCGAGGACATGAAGAAGGGGCTCAGCTCGGCCATGTCGCGGCGCTACAACATGCGCTTCGACGGCGGCACGGCCAGGGTGGAGCTGACGCGCGAGCGGTTCGAGGCCCTCACCGAGGACCTGCTGGCCCGCACGTTCGAGATCACCAGGCGCACCCTGGACGTCGCCGCCGCGCAGGGCGTCGACCGCTTCGACGACGTCCTGCTGGTGGGCGGCTCGGTCCGGATGCCCGCGGTGGCCGAGGGCCTGCGGCAGCGCTTCGGGTTCGACCCCAAGCTGCACGATCCCGACCTGGCGGTGGCCAAGGGCGCGGCCAGGTTCGCGCTGATCGAGGCGGTCAAGGTACGCCTGCCCGGCGAGGCCGACGCCGCGTCGGACGCCGAGGTGGAACGGGCCGTCGAGCAGGCCGCCGACCAGCTCGGGCTGGAGCCGGAGAAGGTACGGATGCTGGCGGGGCGCCGGGTGACGACCGTCGTCCCCCGCGCGTTCGGCGTCAAGGTCGTCGACTTCACCGGCGACGGCAGGGAGGTCTTCTCGGTCAGCCACGTCCTCAAGGCCAACACCGCCCTGCCCGCCGACCCGGTCGCCGAACGGTTCGTGACCGCGTACGAGAACCAGACCGAGATCGGTGTCGAGATCTGGGAGCAGGCCGGATCGGTCGAGTCGGACGACCTGGCCGACAACGCCAGGATCGGCGAGGGGACCATCACCGGCCTCCCCCGGATCCGCAAGGGCTCGCCCATCGACATCAGCTTCGCCATGGACGAGCTCGGCACGCTCACGGTCCATGCCGTCGAGCTGCAGACGCAGAAGGAGCTGCGCATCGAGGTGCGCATCCAGGGCCTCTCGGAGTCGCAGGTCGAGCAGGCCAGGCAGGCGGTCGCCAGGTACGCGGTGTCCCAGTGACCCCGGCGACCGGCCGGCCCCGGCGACCGGCCGGCCCCGACGACCGGCCACACCCGGCAACCGGCCGACCCTGAGGACCGGCCGACCCTGAGAACCCGCTGCACCAGAGAACCCGCTGCACCTGAGGACCGGCTGATCGTGAGAATCGGCGAGGAACATCCGTGCTGGACAAGGACGCCTACCGTCGCGACGTGCTCGACCCGGCTCGCGCCCGGGGCAACACGCCACCGGCCGACCTGCTGGCCCGCTACGCCCTGCGCTCCTCCGGGAGCCTGTCGGGCGAGCCGTTCGAGAGGCACCTGGAAGAGGTCGTCGCGTACTGGCGGACGCTCAGGCAGCAGAAGAGGAGCTACGCCAGGCTCGTCGACGCCCTGCTGGTCGCGCACGGGGACCTGAGGCGGGCGGGCACCCTCACCTGGGACGGCCTGACCGCGGAGACCGCGCGTCAGGTGGCCGACGCCACCGCGAGGGTGACCGCCACGGTCGCCGCGCTCGCCGGGACGAGCACCCTCGTCGGCCGCGCCACGCTCGACCACCTCGTGGCCGAGACCTCCGGCGCCTGCACCGAGGCCGACGTGCGACGCGTCCTGGCCCGTCACGGCATCGGGGTCGTCGAGCGGCCCTGGAGGCTGCCCGACGTGGCGCCCCCGGCCTACCGGACGCTGCGTCCCGCCCTGTCGCTGCTCGGGATGCGGCTGTCGGCCGAGGTCGTGGTCGGCACCGACGCGGTACGCCGCGGGTTCCGGCTGCGCGACGGGTTCCGCCTGACCGCCGCGAGCACACCGTCCGGGAGGACGGAAGGGAAGACGGACGGGGAGAAGGACGGAAGGACGGACGGGAGGCTGACCGGGGAGATGATCGCCGCGGCGGTCCGCGACGCGGCGGGACGGGCCAGGGACGAGCGCAAGACCGCGACCGACGGCGTGCTGGCGACGCTGGCCGAGGCGGCGCGCGAGCCGGGACGGCTGGACACCCTGCTGCTGTGGGAGGTCGTGGAGATCCTGCGGCCCGAGGCCGCCGCCGGGATGCCGCCGAAGGTGCTCGCCGCGCTGGCCACCGGTCTCGGGCTGGCCGAGGAGGAGGCCGGGGAGCTGGCGCTCGCCGTGGCCGCCCGCGACGTCCGCGCGCCCGGTGTGGAGAGCCTGATCCAGGAGGCGCTCCAGGAGGGCAGGCTGCGGGCCGCAGAACGGCTGCTGCCCGGCCTGCCCGCCGGGGCGCCGCCGGAGCTGCGCGCCCGGATCGAGGAGCGGGTACGGCAGGTCGCCGGATGGAGCGAGCAGGCCACCGGGGAGATCGCGGCGGGCCGGCCGGAGGCGGCGGCCGAGCTGCTGGACCGGGCCTGGCGGGTCGCGGCCGACGACGAGGCGATCGGCGACCGGCTGCGCGCGCTTCCGCCTCCCCCGCCCGGCGAGGTGCGTACCGGCGCCGGGGAGGGCCGCGTCACGGTCGCGTGGACGCCGGGACCGGCGCGGGTCGGCCCGGTCCGCCACCGCGTGGTGCGCACGGCCGGGGCGCCCGCGAGGGGGGCCGCCGACGGGGTCGTGATCGGAGAGACCGACTCCAACGAGCTCGTGGACGACGCCCCGCCGCCCGCCGAGGACCTCTACTACTGCGTGTTCGCCGGGCGGACGGAGGGCATCTGGTCCGCGCCCGCCACCGGCCCCCGGGTGACCGTCCTGCCGGAGGTCGCCGCCGTGCGGGTCGTGTCGGCGGAGCGGGAGGTGACCGCGACCTGGCGGCTGCCCCGGGGCGCCGTCGACGTCGTGGTGACCCCCCTCGACGGGCGGGACGGTTCCGCCCTGCGGGCCGGGCGGAGCGGGTTCGCCGACACGGACGTGGTCCCCGGGCGGGCGTACCGCTACCGGGTGCAGGCGGCCTACGAGCGGTCCGACGGCACCCGCAGGCTCTCGCGGGGCGTCGTCGCCGGCGGGTCGCCGGAGTCCCCGCCGCTGGCCGTGCCGGACCTGTCGGTCGAGCACGCCGGTGGCGACCCTCCGGCCGCCAGGATCACCTGGACCCCGCCGTCCGCCGGGCGGGTGGTGATCAGGATCTCGGACGTGCCGCCGCCCTGGCCCGCGGGGACGTCGCTCCCGGAGGAGGACGTGGAGCGGTACGGGCGTCCGGTGCCCGGCGCCGCCGTACCGGGGGCCGACGGCCGGGTGACGCTGAGCACGACGGCGTCCCCGGCGGGAGGCGCCGGGGGCGCGGCGGGCGCGGGGGCCGGCCCGGGAGCCGGCGCGGCGGATCCGGCGCCGGGCGGCGGCTACTTCGTCGCCGTGAGCGTGGGCGCGGGCAGGGCGGTGGTGGGCGCGTCCGCGCGGCTCGTCGTGGTGGACCCGGTACGGGAGCTGACCGCCCACCGGCTGGGCGACACGACGGTGCTGAGCTGGGTCTGGCCGCCCGGCGCGCAGCTCGCGGAGGTCACCTGGGCCCCCGGCGACACCGGCCCGAGCGGCGCGGGCGGCACCGGCGGAAGCGGCGGAAGCGGCGGGGCCGATCCCGGCCGGTGGCCCGGCGCGGTCGTCGTGGAGTGCCGGCGGCGCGGCTACGAGGACAACGGGTTCCGCCTGAGGGTCGGGCCGGGCGCGACGGTGGCGAGCGTGCGCACCGTCGTCGGCCGGCTGCGTTCGCGCCCGGTGACGGCGGCGATCCCCGCGATCGGCCCGGAGGTCCGCTACGAGTTCCGCAAGCCCCGGCTGTCGCGCCGTTCGGCCGTCCTGGTGCTGAGCGCGGACCGGCCCTGCCGGGTGCCGCCGCTGCTCGTCGTGCACCGCGCGGGCGGCGTGATCCCGCTGCGTCCCGAGCAGGGCACGGTGATCCACGAGGTGCCGGCGCACGACCTGGGCCCGGGCGAACCGCTCACGCTGCGGGTCGACGTCCCCTCACCGCCCGGCTCCTGCCGGCTGGCCTGCTTCCCCGCACCCGGCGCCACGGACGACGTGACCCTCGTACGACTCCCCGGAATCTGGTGACCCGACGATGACGTCCCCCCTGTCCACCCTCGTCTGCCCGTACTGCTACCAGCGGTTCCAGCAGCGCAGGATCATGTTCCGCTGCACCTCGCTGCTCGGGCCGAAGGGCACGCGGTGCGCCCCCGCCCGCGACGCGGCGCTGTCGGAGCGGTTCGGGATGAACGAGGCCCTGCCCCCGGTGTTCGCCGGGGGCCCGCCGGTCGGCGGATGGCGCGGCAGCGCCCGCTGCCCCGACTGCGGCGGCGAGTCGACCCAGCGGATCTGCCCGCACTGCCACACCCAGCTGCCCGTGCACTTCGGCAAGGTCACCAGCCGTCTGATCGCGCTGATCGGGGCCAAGAACACCGGCAAGACGGTCTACATGACGGTCCTGCTGCACGAGCTGATGCACTCGGTCGGTCGGCGTTTCGACGCCGCCGTGGTCGGCTCCGACGACCACACGCGCGGCGAGTTCTCCAGGAAGTACGAGGACCTGCTCTACCGGCGCAACATGCTGCCGGGGACCACCAGGCCGGGCCAGGCGGAGCTGCGGCGCCCGCTGGTCTTCAAGGTCACCCTCGACCGGCCCGGGCTGTTCGGCGCGCGGAACCGGCACACGATCACCTCGTTCTTCGACACCGCGGGCGAGGACCTGACCAGCAAGCGGAGCGTGGACCTGAACGTGCGCTACCTGCGCGGCGCGGACGGGATCATCCTCCTGCTCGACCCGCTGCAGATGCGCGGCGCGCGGGCGGCCGCCCGTCCGGGTGTCCGGCTGCCCGGCATGGACGACGGGACGGACAGCCCGGTCAACGTGCTGACCCGGGTGACCGAGGTGCTCTACGAGGCGCACGGCCCGGCCGCCGGGCGGCGGCTCGGCATCCCGGTCGCGGTCGCCCTGTCCAAGATCGACGCGCTGCGGCACGGGTTCGCGCCGGGCAGTCCCCTGCTGCGCGAGCCGCCCGCGACCGAGCCGGTCTTCGACGAGGCCGACAGCCTGGCCGTGCACGACCACGTGCGGGCGCTGCTGCACGAGTGGGACGGCGAGCAGATCGACCAGATCATGCGCAAGAACTACGCGTCCTACCGTTACTTCGGCCTGTCGTCGCTGGGCGACAGCCCCACGGCCGACAACCGGGTGGACCCCCGGGGGATCCACCCCTACCGGGCGGCCGACCCGTTCCTGTGGCTGCTGAGCCGGCTGGACGTCCTGCCGTCGACGAAGGGGTGACATGGATTTCCATCAGCTCTACTACACGTCGTGCCGGACGGGGCTGTCGGGCTACGCCGGCTACCAGTTCAACGCGGTCACGCCGGGGGTGCCGCCGGAGGTCATGGGCGAGGTGGAGGCGCTCGGCTCCTACGAGCCGCCCGGCACGCTCGGCCACTCGCCGACGCCCGAGCAGGTCGCGCGCTGCCCGGTCAACCTGTGCTTCGTCCCCGGGCCCCGGCCGATCGTGGCCAACGTGGCCTTCACCGGGACGGACTACTCCGGCAGGTTCGGCAACTACTTCGCGCACGCGCTCGTGCCCGTACGGGACGGGCCGTGGGAGGGTCCCGCGCCCATCGAGCTGTGGCGGGCGCCCCTGTGGGCGCGGGAGCCGGTGGCCGGCACCGCGCTGCCGCCGGTACGCGGGCCACTGCCTTTGGGGCCGCTGCGGCGGGAGGCGATCGACGACTTCCTGGACCGGGCCGCGGGACGGTCGCTGCTGCCCGCGCTGCTGGCCGCCACCGAGCGGGCCGTGCTCGACCAGGACCGGTCCGTGGTGATCCTCGCCGAGGACGCCGACGAGGTGGCGCGGTGGATCGCCGCGCTGTCCTTCCTGCTGCCGCCGGGGCTGGCCGCCCGGATGTCGTTCGCCACGTACCGGTTCCGGCCGTCCTACAGCCGCCACCACGTCATCGGCACGCTCCCCGGCGCCGAGATCGTCGCCGACGAGCGGTCGTTCCAGGCGTTCTACCTGTTCGACCTCACGGCGGGGACCGCCTCCGAGATCGAGGTGGGGCCGCTGCCGCACCTGCTGGCGGCAGCCGGGACGGTGGCCGCCGGGACGCTGTGGCGCCGGGCGTCCGCGCTGGGCGGGGGTGGCGAGACGCGGCTGGAGGACTGGTACGCCCCGGCCGTGGCGGCGGCCCTGCTGGAGCGGGGCGTGGGGCTCGGGCCCGCGGACCTCGACGTGGTCTGCGCCTGGCTGGGGGAGCACGCGGCGCGCCTGGGCGAGGACACGGTCGGCCGGATCGGCGCCGCCCTCCTCGGCCACGACGCGCTCTCCCCGGCCCACCTGGCCGGGCTCGCCGACGGGGCGGCGGCCGGCGGGAGCGGCGAGCTGCTCGCCCTGGTGGAGGAACGCCTGGTCACCCTCCACCTCGCCCACCTCGACCGGCTCGCCCACCTCGACCGGCTCGCCCGGCTCGCCGGGGTGCCCGCTCCGGAGGCCGGCGCACCCGGGATGCCCGCCCCGGACGCCGGGACACCCGGGGTGCCCGCCCCGGAGGGGACGCTCGCCCCGGAGGCCGTCGCGACCGCCCGGGCGGGCGCGCCGGCGCGCGCGGGCCCCCCGCCGGGGCCGGCCCGCCCCCGCCCCCACGGCGCGCGCCCGGCGCCCCCTCGTCGAGGTGAGCACCGCCCTGATCGAGGGAGCGGCCTCGCTGGTCCTGCGC
>NZ_JBNCLF010000017.1:167103-196626 GCF_049844535.1 Streptosporangium sp. DT93 | reverse complement strand
ACATGGTCCGCGACTTCAAGGCCCGCGGCGTGCCCATCGACTGCGTCGGCCTGCAGTCGCACTTCAACAACAACAGCGCCTACAACAGCAACTACCGCACCACCATCTCCAGCTTCGCCGCCCTGGGCGTCGACGTGCAGATCACCGAGCTTGACATCGTGGGCGGCTCGGCGACCACCTACGCCAACGTCGTCAACGACTGCCTGGCCGTGGCGCGCTGCACCGGCATCACCGTCTGGGGCGTCCGCGACAGCGACTCCTGGCTCGGGGCCAGCACCACACCGTTGCTCTTCGACGGCAACGGCAACAAGAAGGCCGCGTACACCTCGGTCCTCAACGCCTTGAACGCCGCCAATCCCAATCCCAGCCCGACGCCCACCGTCACCCCCACGGTGACGCCTACTCCGGGAGGCAGCGGGCAGATCCGGAACGTCAACGCCGGTCGTTGCGTGGACGTGCCCAACGCCGCCACCGCCGACGGCACCCAGGTGCAGCTGTGGGACTGCCACACCAACGCCAACCAGCGGTGGGCCTCCACCTCCGCGCAGGAGCTGAGGGTCTACGGCAACAAGTGCCTGGACGCCGCCGGCACCGCCAGCGGCGCCAGGGTCCAGATCTACGGCTGCTGGGGCGGCGACAACCAGAAGTGGCGCCTGAACTCCGACGGCACCGTCGTCGGTGTGCAGTCCGGGCTGTGCCTGGACGCGGTGGGCGCCGGAACCGCCAACGGCACCCGGCTCCAGCTCTACTCCTGCTCGGGCGGCAACAACCAGAAGTGGACCGTCACCCGATAGTCCCGGCACCGCGCCGATCCTGACGCACCGTCCATGACGGCCCGATGGCCGGGGGCCCACGACCCCCCCGGCCGTCGGGCACGCGCGCCGGACGCCGCGACCCTTTCGGGTCGGCGAGGGGCCGTTCGGCGTCGTGGACGCGGGCGGCCGTCCGACACGGCCGCCCGCGAAACCACGTGGGCCTACGGCTTCACGGCCAGGCCACCGTAGGCCCACGCGTGGCCGCCGCCGGGAATCGGCTCCTGGTAGTCGTTCTCGTCCGGTCGCCACGTCACCACTTCGACGAGCCCGGGAGAAACCATCGTCCAGCCCTGGAAGAATTTCTCCACCTGCGCGTGACTTCGCGGGACCATCGGTGCCGAACCCTTTTCGTAGGGCTTGGTGAATTCCTCTTCTTGCACCTGCGGCGCGAAGTCGAGCGTGATGTGCGACAGCAATATACGGCTGCCCGGGGGAACGGCCGCCTTGTATCTCTCGACCAGCTCGTGGGGGTTTTCCTCATCGGTGATGAAATGCAGGACGCCGACCAGGACGAGCGCCACCGGCCGGGTGAAGTCGATGACCCCGGTGACATCCGGATGCGACAGGATCCGATCCGGATCTCGCAGATCGGCCTCGATGACCGTGGTCATGCCCTCCTCGCTGCTCGCGAGCAGGGCGCGCCCGTGCGCCAGGACGACGGGATCGTTGTCCACGTACGCCACGCGAGCCGCCGGATTGACCCGCTGGGCGATCTCGTGGGTGTTCCCCTGCGTGGGGATGCCGGTGCCGATGTCCAGGAACTGGGTGATCTCGGTGTTCTCGGCGAGGTGGCGCACGGCCCGGCCGAGGAACGCCCGATGGGCGCGTACCCCTTCCCGTGTGCCCGGGGAAAGCCTGACAAGGTGCTCCGCCGCCTCGCGGTCGGCGGCGAAGTGGTCTTTGCCACCTAAAAGGTAGTCGTATATGCGTGCCGGGCTGGGAATCGTCGGATCGATTCGTGTGCCGGGCGTATCGGGGTCGGCCGCCCGCTTGTTCGATCGGTTGACGGGATCGACCACCGGCGCTCCTCGGAAAGGTATCCGTATTCGACATGGCGTCGATACGGAGAGGGGATTTCGCCCCACTGTAGCTTGTCACCGGCTGATTCGCCGATCACGCAGATCGCTCGACACCGTCGTCTCCGGAAGGCGATTCCGGAGGGGGGAGCAGGGGACGGCCGCTCCGCGACTCCGCCGGGTCGTTCTTCCCCGGACGCGCAAAGCCGGTCGGCACCCTTTCCGTCGTACGGCCTCCGCCCGGGAAGCCCTTTCGCGTCACCGTGGAATCCGTGGTGGTGTCCGTGGCCGGGTCCGGGATCCAGGCGGTGGCCGGGCCCGCGATCGGCGGCCGTCTCGTTATGCTCGGGCGGTGAGTTCTCCCGGAACGCTCGTCCTGTGGGACATCGACCACACGCTGATCGACGCCGGCGGGGTCACCGCCGACACCTACGACCACGCGCTGCACGCCGTCACCGGCCGCCGGATGGAACACCCGGTACAGGTGGCCGGGCGGACCGAGCGGGCGATCGTCACCGAGATCCTCCGAAGGCACGACGCCGAGGTGTCGGACGCGCTTCTCGACTCCTTCTACGCGGCCCTCGCCGAGGCGTTCGTCGTACGGGAGGCCGTCATGCGGGAGCGCGGCCGGGCGCTGGCGGGGGCGCGCGAGGTGCTCGCGGCGCTGGGGGAGCGCCAGGACGTGGTGCAGTCGGTGCTGACGGGCAACACGCGGCCGGTCTCGGTCGGCAAGCTCACCGTCTTCGGGCTGGAGGGCTTCGTGGACTTCGAGGCGGGCGCGTACGGCACCGACCACGAGGACCGGGCCGCGCTGGTGGCGCTGGCGCAGGGACGCGCCGAGGGCCGGTACGGGCGGTCCTTCGGCGCGCGGGACACCGTGCTGGTGGGGGACACGCCCAACGACGTCCGTGCCGCTCACGAGGGTGGGGCACGGGTGATCGCGGTCGCGACCGGCTTCGACGACGCCGCCGTCCTCGGCGCGGCCGGCCCCGAGCTGGTGCTGGACGACCTCTCCGACACCGAGGCGGTCGTACGGGCCGTTCTCGGCGTGACGGGCGGGCCGCCCTCGGCGTGACGGGCCGGGCCGTTCTCGGCATGACGGGCCGGGTGGGCGGCGGGCGGTCGGCGGTAGGCGGTAGGCGCCGGGACATCACCGCCTGGCGCGCGTGGAGAAACCGGGAACCGTCCCGGGGGACTGCCAGTCTGGGCACATGACCGAACTG
Organism: Streptosporangium sp. DT93; assembly: GCF_049844535.1. Taxonomy (NCBI): domain Bacteria; kingdom Bacillati; phylum Actinomycetota; class Actinomycetes; order Streptosporangiales; family Streptosporangiaceae; genus Streptosporangium; species Streptosporangium sp. DT93. The sequence continues at coordinate 193,572 of NZ_JBNCLF010000017.1, read as the reverse complement.
CTCGTCGTGATCGTGACCGCGCTCGTGACGATCGCCGCCGCGACCGCCGTCGGCCCGCGCCTGGGGATCGCCTCACCCCTCGTGCTCGTGTCGATCGGCGTCGCGGCGAGCTTCCTGCCGATGTTCGGAGCCGTGCACATCGAGCCCGAGTGGATCCTCGAGGGCGTCCTGCCGCCGCTGCTCTACTCGTCCGCGGTGTCGATGCCGGCGATGAACTTCCGCCGCGAGTTCGGGGCGATCGGCGGCCTGTCCGTGCTGCTCGTCGTCGCCAGCGCGCTCCTGCTCGGCCTGTTCTTCACGCTCGTGATCCCGGGGCTCGGGTTCGCGTGGGGCGTCGCCCTCGGCGCGATCGTCAGCCCGACCGACGCCGTGGCGACGTCGATCATCAAGCGGACGCCGGTCTCCAGGCGCGTCGTGGCGATCCTCGACGGTGAGAGTCTCCTCAACGACGCGACCGCACTCGTGCTGCTCCGCACCGCGATCGTCGCGACGGCCGCGTCGTTCTCGTTCTGGGGCGCGGTCGGCACGTTCGCGTACTCGATCGTCGTCGCGCTCGTCGTCGGCGCGGTCGTCGGACGGCTCAACCTCCTGGTCCGCGGGCGCGTGACCGACCCGGCCGTCAACACCGTCATCTCGTTCACGGTGCCGTTCCTCGCCTCCGTCCCCGCAGGGCTCCTCGGGGCGTCCGGTCTCGTCGCCGCCGTCGTCGCGGGCCTCGTCACGGGGATCCGCGCGCCGCGCGACCTCTCACCGCAGAACCGCCTGTCGGACTCGCAGAACTGGCGCACGGTCGAGCTCGTCCTGGAGGGCGCGGTGTTCCTGACGATGGGCGTGCAGATCAAGGCGATCGTGACGAACGTCGAGAACGACCACGCCGGGGTCGGGGCGGCCGTGCTCGTCGCCGCCGGGGCCCTCGTCCTGACGGTCCTGGTGCGCGCGGCGTACGTCGCCCCGCTGCTCGGCGTCCTCGCCCGCCGTGCCCGGCGCGGCGAGAGGATGCAGCCCAGGGTCCAGGGCATGCGGGAGCGGATGAACACGCCGGAGGGCACGCGGGAGACGTTCGAGGAGGTGACCACCCGCAGGCGCCGGGTGTCGGAGCGCGATCTCAACCGGTTCGCGCGACGGATCACGCAGGTGCTCGCCGACATCGAGTACTTCCTCCGCGAGCCGCTCGGGTGGCGCGAGGGCACCGCGGTCGTGTGGGCGGGCATGCGCGGCGCGGTGACCGTGGCCGCGGCGCAGACGCTCCCGGAGGACACCCCGCAGCGATCGGTCCTCGTGCTCGTCGCGTTCACGGTCGCGACGATGTCGCTCCTGGTCCAGGGCGGCACCATCGGCCCGCTGCTCCGCCGTATCACGCCGCGGGCCGGCCCGGGGGCCGGGGGCGGCGAGCGGGCCGCCGGCGAGCGGACCCGGATCATCGAGCTGCTGAAGACGAGCGCCGAGACGGTCCCAGGGCCGCCGCGCCTCGGGGACGACCGTACGCCGGAGGGGTTCGACGCGGCGAGGCGACATCGGCTCGCGGTCATCGCGGCGCAGCGGTCGGCGCTGCTCGACGCGCGCGACAACGGCACCTTCGACGCGGACGTCCTGGCGAGCGCGCTGGCCAACCTCGACGCGTCGCAGATCGCCATCGAGATGCGCGGCAGGCTCGCCGGCTGACGCGGGGCGCGGGGTGGCGGTCCCGCATAACGCTTACCTGTGAACCGTGCTCCTGTATGCCGTCCTTACGCGGCTCGTGGAACGCTCATGGCACAGCGAACGGCGAGGATCGGGTGAGGTTCAGGTGTCATCGGCTAGGTGGGGATCGATGTGGCGGCGTCCCGGCCGGAGGATCACCTCCGGCGCGGGAATGATCGCGATGGCATTGGTCATGGCGAGCTGTTCCTCAGGAGAGAAGGTGGACCGGGCGACCCCGGCCGCACAGAAGCCCGCCGACGCGGCACCGGCGTTGCCCACCGCGAACATCCAGGAGCCTCCCGCAGTCGACCCGGCGTGGCCCCGCTGGGGACTCACCCACACGGGGGTCAGCGCCAACAACGTCACCCCGGAGTTCGAGCAGACCGTGGCCCAGAGGCTGTCCCAGACCCCGATGGTGCAGAACCAGCACATCATGGGGTTCGGCGCGGTCAACCCCCAGCCCCGCCGGCAGGAGTTCTACTGGGAGGACCTCGACAGCCGGACGAACCTCATGAAGCGGTCCGGCGGGACGCAGGTCATCACGCTGTGCTGCGCCCCCGACTGGATGAAGGGCGGGCCGGAGGGGCCGACCTCGGACGCGGGCTGGGCCGAGCACCTGGAGGACGCCCCCTACCCGAAGCACTTCGACGACTTCGCCAAGCTGTCGGCGGCCGTGGCCACGAAGTACCGCGACGTCAAGTACTTCATGGTCTGGAACGAGTTCAAGGGCTTCTGGAAAGATCATTCCAAGCCGGCGGACTACAAGGGCTACACCCAGCTGTACAACAAGGTCTACGACGCGGTGAAGGCGGCCAGGCCCGACGCGCAGGTCGGCGGGCCCTACCTCGGCTTCGACAGCAACAGCACCGGCGCCTCCGAGCTGCGCGGGCCGTGGGGGGTCGTCAACCAGAACGCCCTGGACGCCTTCGAGTACTGGTTCAAGAACAAGAAGGGCGCCGACTTCGTCGTGGTGGACGGCGCCTCGGTGACCGACGCCCACGAGCTGCTGCCCGACGCGTTCGGGGCGCTGGGCAAGTTCAGCGCGGTCACCACCTGGCTGCGGCAGAAGACCGACCTGCCGGTCTGGTGGTCGGAGTGGTACTTCGTCCCCGAGGACAGGACCGTGTGGCCCGAGCCCATGCGGCTCGCCGTCCAGGCCGCCTCGATGATCGAGTTCGCCGAGAGCGGCGCCGCCACGGCGCTGTACTGGAACCCGCAGGTCAAGCAGGGCGCCTGCACGGCGTGCATGTGGGACCCGCAGAGCGGTGCCGAGCTCCCGACCGGCCGGCTGGTGGCCGACTTCACCCGGTGGTTCCCGGCCGGAGCCGAACTGGAGGAGGTCACCTCCTCCGCCCCCGGGGTGCGGGTGCTGGCCCAGCCGGAGCAGATGGTGATGGTCAACACCACCAAGGCTCAGGTCACCACGACCGTGGACGGCACGGAGTTCGCCCTCCAGCCGTACGAGATCAAGTGGAGCGGTCGCTGACCGGCGCGTGACCGGGCGGCGGGACGGCCGCCGGTCGGCGCGTGCTCCGGTGAGCTGATCGCCGGTCGGCGCGTCCTGCGGTGGGGTGATCGCCGGTCGGTGCGTGATCGGGCGGGACGGCCGCCGGTCAGTGGGTGGCCGAGGTCCGGGCGTCGAGGAGGGCGGCCACCTCGGGAAGGATCTCGCCCAGGGGGGCGTCGACGGTGAGCGTCGCGTGGTCGTCCCCCCGGGTCGGGCCCTGGTTGACGATCGCCACGGGGATGTCGAGCTTGGCGGCGCGCAGGATGAACCGGCGCCCCGACATTACCGTCAGCGACGACCCCAGGACCAGCAGCAGGCGCGTCCCCTCCACCAGGGCGAAGCACTCGCTCACCCGGTCGGCGGGGACGCTCTCCCCGAAGAAGACGACGTCGGGCTTGAGGACGCCTCCCCCACAGGCCAGGCACCCCACCACCGCGAAGCCGTCGATCTCCTCGTCCCGCAGCTCGGCGTCGCCGTCGGGGTTGACCGTGACGGCCCGGGCGGCGAAGTCGGGGTTCGCCCGGGTCAGGCGGGCGTCCAGCTCCTGCCGGGGGCTCAGGGCGCCGCAGTCCAGGCAGATCACGCGGTGCAGGCTGCCGTGCAGCTCGATCACGTCCCGGGCGCCGCCCGCCTGGTGCAGGCCGTCGACGTTCTGCGTCACGATGCCGCTCACCAGCCCCTGCCGCTGCAGGTGCGCGACCGCCCGGTGGCCGCTGTTCGGCCTCGCCTCGGCCATGGCCTTCCATCCGACGTGGCTGCGGGCCCAGTAGCGCCGCCTGGCCGTCACGCCCGAGGTGAACGCCTGGTACGTCATCGGGGTGTGCCGCCTCAGGGCGCCGCTCGGCCCCCGGTAGTCCGGGATCCCCGACTCCGTCGACAACCCGGCTCCGCTCAGCACCACGACACCGCCCGCGGCCATCATTCTCGCCAGTATGTTCGCACCGTCGTTCACCCTTCCATGCTGCCTCACCCTGCGGACCGCTCGGCACCGGCCTCCGGGAACCCGGCGTGAGCGTGCGCGACGGTTCCGGCTTGGATCCCCCGGTGACACTCGGTGCCCGTTCGGGCGCGGTCCGGATGGGCCGGATCACCTCCTCGGGGGGTGCCGGCGATGACGACGGTGTTCGGCGGCGCGTTCCCTCGCCGTCTCACCTGCGCCTCGACGCCACCCTGGAACCTCACAGGTTGTGAGAGTCGCGGCCGAACGGTGATCGTTGTTCACGTCCGCACGACAACGCTTCGTCCTAGAAAGGATCAACGAGTGATCACCCGTCGAATCAGTGCCATGGCGCTCGCGGCGATGTGCGCCGCTGTGCCGCTGACCGCCCTTTCCTCGTCCGCGGCCCAGGCCGACGCCGGCAGGGCGGCCCTTCTCGGCCCGGTGAAGTGTGCCAATATCGGTGCGAACGAACTGTGTGCGCGCGGCATCACCGGGAGCCCTGGCGGTTACAACGCGGCCTATTACAAGAACGAGGGTTCCACGATCACCGCACGGTTCACCTTGGTATGCGCAAACGGTTTTTCGAAAAGTGACAACGGCCCCTTCACCGCCTCGGTGGGCCAGGTGAAGAGCTTCGTCTTCGCGGTCGGCAACCAGGGATCGTGCCGTGTGAAAATGGTGGCCGGCTCAGGGATCTACTACAGCCCTTACGTAACTCCCTGAAAACCGGTGAACGACGATCCGTTCGTGCTTCGCCGTTAGATTTTCAGATCGACGAGCCGTCGGACGCCTCCTCCTCGCGGGGATGGCGTCCGACGGCTTTTCCGCGAGCTCGTACGACCCTGTCCCGTCGGGGTCCCGTCGGGGTCCCGCCGGAGTCCTTTGCCGGTGGACGATCCGGGGGCGTCGTCACCGGCCGGCGAGGAGTCCGGAGACGGGGACACGCGGGCCCGAGAAGGAGCGGCGTGCGGGGGCGGTGCCCGGTTTGTCGGTACGTCCTGCCACGATGTCCGGATATCCCGCACCACGACGACCTGGAGACACGATGGGCACCTGGGACCTCGGCCCCTTCGACAACGACACGGCGGCCGACTTCTCCGGCAGGCTGGACAAGGCCGCGGACGGGGAGCGGGAGGGGATCATCCGGGAGGCGCTCGCACGTGCGGCCGGCACCGACGGTTTCCTCGACTCCGACGAGGCGGCCGAAGCCCTCGCCGCGGCCGCGCTGGTCGCCGCGCAGCGCCCCGGGGGCGAGGCCGTCCTGTCGCCGTACGGCCCCAAGAAGCCCCTGCCCGCGCTGCCCGCAGACCTGGGGGGCCTGGCCGTCCAGGCGCTCGACCGGGTCGTCGCGGAGCCCTCGGAGATGATGAACCTGTGGGCGGCGGAGGGCGCCGGCGACCTGTGGAGGACGGGTGTCCTGCGCCTGCGGAACATCCTCGTCGCGGACGGGCTGAACGACGCGGACGGGGTGAACGACGCGGACGGGGTGAACGACGCGGGCGGCGGGGACAGGGGGGACGGCGCTCCGGCCTGACCGTCCGGCCTCGTGGAGGGCGAGGCGGGCACGCCCGCGAGGTCGATCACCCGCCCAGGGGAACTCGTCGTGCGATCACCTTCCGGTGGCTGATCCGCCAGCCCTGGTCCGCGCGCACGACGGTGTCCTCGTAGGTGACGCTCCCGCTGGTGCCGTCGGCGTTGACGCCGATGCCCTTGGAGCGCGCGTACACCAGGCCGTCGGCCCGCTCGCTCAGGACGATGTTCGTGACATGGTGTCCGACCGGGTTCAGTTCACCGAGGGCGCGTCCGGCGTCGGCGCAGGCCGTCACTCCTTCCAGGACCTCCTGCCCGAAGTCGGTCACGTCGTAGACGACGTCGGCGGTGAACACCTCGTCCAGGCGATCGAGTTCTCCGCTGTCGCACAGGTGCCCGTGCATCGCGATCAGGTCGGTGATGACACAACGATCTTCGTAGGCGAGAGTCATGGGCGTCCTTCACGGGCAGAGCCGGAGCACTTCGGCAGGTGCTCCGGCACACGAAGCGGGGAGTTCCCCGTTTAACTGCGCGCTACTGTAAACGGGGAACTCCCCACATCGCAACCAGGGAGCGTGACGATGACGCATCCGGAGCCGTCGACGGCCGCACGACCGCGCAGGGCGGACGCGGCCAGGAGCGTCCGGTCGCTGCTCGCGGCGGCGAGGGCGCTCTTCGACGAGCACGGGCCCGACATCCCCCTGGACGAGGTGGCCCGCCGGGCGGGTGTCGGCAACGCGACGCTCTACCGCCATTTCCCCACCCGTCAGGATCTGATCGTGGCGGTGTACGCGGGTGAGGTCACGACGCTCAGGGAGCGGGGCGCCGCCCTGCTCGAATCCGAGCCGCCTGACGAGGCGCTGTTCTCCTGGCTGGACGGCTTCCTCGTCCACGTCGCCACCAAACGGGCACTGGCACTCGCCGGGACCGAGAACGACACCGAGCGTCGTACCGAGTTGTTCGACGAATGGCACCGATCCATGCGATCGACCGCGCAGAAGCTGCTCGCCCGAGCCCAGCGGGCCGGGGCGCTGGACGCCGGCCTCACCGTGGACGACCTGCTCGCTCTGACCGGCGCGGCCGCTCTCGCGGCCACCGGCGTGGAGCACGCGCGACGGCTTCTCCTGATCATGCGTCACGGCTTCGCGGGCACCTCGGCGCGTTCCGGCGAACAGCGGTAGATCACTTCTCGCCTCCCTGCCCTGCAGAGCCTGACGGTCGCGGGCCGGTCAGGCCGATGTCGGTCAGGTCGACGTCGCCGTCGGGCAGGGGCCGGATGCCCGGGTGGGCGCGCAGGCCTTCGAGCATGAGCGTCAGGTAGCGGTCCACGCCGCGCTGGGTGAGCTCGGCGCGCGGGCCGGGGAGCGGGCGCAGCAGCAGGGCCGTCATCATCGTCAGGTCGCCGGCGTCCACGTCGTCGCGCAGGTCGCCGTCGGCCTGGGCGCGGCGGACGAGCCGGTCGAGGATCCTCAGCAGGGTGCGGCGCAGCCGCTGTTCCTCGGGCTCGGCGTGGAGTCGCTCCCAGGTGCCGGCGAACCAGATCGACAGCCAGGTGGCCAGCCGCAGCTCGGCGGCGGCCCGGTGGACGAAGCGCGACAGCGCCCGCCAGGCGTCCGGCTCCTCGTCCTCGGCGTCGCGCGCGATGGCGACCACGCGGTGGAAGCCGTCCAGCGCGACACCGCGCACCAGCGCCTCGCGGTCGGGAAAGCGGCGGTAGAGGGTGGCGGCCCCCACGCCGGCGCGGCGGGCCACCTCCTCCATCGGCACCTCGGGACCGCGCTCGGTGATGAGCGCGCGGGCGGCCTCGATGATCTGTTCCCGGTTGAGCCTGGCGTCGGCCCGGAGCGCGCGGCCGGGGTTCTCGTCGTTCACGTCGACAGTATACGGATGAACTTCTCTCATTTATGCTTTCTAAGTGGCGGATCTTCTTTCACTTGGGAGGCGAAGATGATCCAGGAGATGACCATCGGCCCGATGCTCCACCGGATCGGGCACCGGGGGCCCGTGGCCGCCGACCAGGAGACGCTGTTCGCCCTGCACCGGGCCTGGCGGAAGACCGTGCCGTACGAGAACCTCGACATCCAGCTCGGCAGGCCGATCGGTCTCGATGCGGACGCGCTGTTCGACAAGCTCGTGCTGCGGCGGCGTGGCGGTTACTGCTTCGAGCAGAACGCGGGCCTGGCCATGCTGCTGCGCCTGGCCGGCTTCCGGGTGACGATGGTGGAGGCCGGTGCCCTGCGCGCCGACCGGGGCGAGGCGGCGTGGGGCAACCACAACGCGCTGCTGGCCGACCTCGACGGCCGTCGCTGGCTGGCCGACGCGGGCATCGGGGACGGCTTCGTCGAGCCGCTGCCGCTGCGCGAGGGGCCCCACGCGCAGGGGGACGCGACCTACCGGCTGGAGCGGCTCGACCCGGACACCTGGCGCTTCCACCACCGTCCCGACGGGTCGATCCCCTCCTACGACCTCCGGCTGTCACCGCGGGAGATCGCCGACTTCGCCGCCCGCTCCCGGGAGCTGTCCACCTCGGACAGGTCGGTGTACGTCACCACGCTCATGGCGGCCCGGCCGGTCGCCGGCCACACGCTGCTCCTGCTGTCACGCACGCTGCGCCGGCTGGGCACCGGCGACAGGACGCCCCGGACCATCGGTGACGTGGACGAGTTCGCCAGGACGCTCTCCACGGACTTCCTCGTCCCGCTCGACGACCTCGGCCCGGACGGCGTCGCCCGGCTCTGGGACCGGACGGGCACCCAGGACGACCTGTGGCGCGCACGCTTCGGCGACGTCCCCTAGATCAGGGCCGGGAGGCTCCGGGCGGGATCGGCCGCCTTCCGCGCCGGAAGGCGCGCTTCCGCCCGGAGAGCGTCCCCCGCCCGGCCCGGGCTCAGCTCTCGACGAGTTCCTCCTCGGCGTCGACGAGGGCGCCGCTGAACTGCGCCGAGTACAGGCGGTGGTAGGCGCCCCGGGTGGTGAGCAGCTCCTCGTGGGTGCCGTGCTCGACGATCCTGCCCTCCTCCATCACCAGGATGAGGTCGGCGTCGCGGATCGTGGAGAGCCGGTGCGCGATGACGAAGCTGGTCCGGTCCGAGCGCAGCGCGGCCATCGCGTGCTGCACCAGCACCTCGGTGCGGGTGTCGACCGAGCTGGTCGCCTCGTCGAGGATGAGCAGCGACGGGTCGGCGAGGAAGGCGCGGGCGATGGTCAGCAGCTGCTTCTCGCCGGTGCTGACGTTGCCGCCCTCGTCGTCGATCACGGTGTCGTAGCCCTCGGGCAGCGTCCTGACGAACCGGTCGACGAACGTGGCCCGCGCGGCGGCGAGGATCTGCTCCTCGGTGGCCTCCGGGTTGCCGTAGGCGATGTTCTCGCGGATGGTCCCGCCGAACAGCCAGGTGTCCTGGAGCACCATGCCGATGTGCGAGCGCAGGTCCCGGCGGCGCATCGCGGTGATGTCGACGCCGTCGAGGGTGATCCTGCCCGCGTCCAGCTCGTAGAAGCGCATGACGAGGTTGACCAGGGTGGTCTTGCCCGCGCCGGTGGGGCCGACGATCGCGACCGTGTGCCCGGGCTCGGCCACCAGCGACAGGTCCTCGATGAGGGGCCGCTCCGGGTCGTAGCTGAAGGAGACCCGCTCGAACTCGACGCGCCCCTGCCTGACGGTGGGCGGGACCGGGTCGACCGGGTCCGGGTCCTGCTCGACGGCGTCGAGCAGCTCGAAGACCCGCTCGGCCGAGGCGACCCCCGACTGCAGCAGGTTGGCCATCGAGGCGACCTGGGTCAGCGGCTGGGTGAACTGCCGCGAGTACTGGATGAACGCCTGGACGTCGCCCAGGCTCATCGTCCCGGTGGCGACCCGCAGGCCGCCGACGACCGCGATCGCGACGTAGTTGAGGTTCCCGATGAACATCATCATCGGCATGATGATCCCGGAGACGAACTGCGCGCCGAAGCTGGCCTTGAACAGCTCCTCGTTGCGCTCGCGGAACACCTCCTCCACCTCGGGGCGGCGGCCGAAGACCTTCACCAGCTCGTGGCCGGTGAACGCCTCCTCGATGTGGGCGTTCAGGGTGCCGGTGTGGGCCCACTGCGCGACGAAGTGCCGCTGCGAGCGCTTGGCGATCATCCCCGTGACGACCATCGAGAGCGGGATGGTCACCAGGGCGATCAGGGCGAGCAGCGGCGAGATGACGAACATCATCGCCAGCACGCCGATCACGGTCAGCAGCGAGACCAGGAGCTGGCTCAGCGTCTGCTGCAGGGTCTGCGAGACGTTGTCGATGTCGTTGGTGACGCGGCTGAGCAGCTCGCCGCGCGGCTGGCCGTCGAAGAACCGCAGGGGGAGCCGGTTGATCTTCTCCTCGGCGTCCTCGCGCAGCCGGTAGACGGTGCGCTGGACCACGTCGTTGAGGATGTAGCCCTGCAGCCAGGCGAAGAGCGAGGCCGCGACGTACAGCGCCAGGACCCAGAGCAGGACCGTGCCCAGGGCGCCGAAGTCGATGCCCCGGCCCGGGACGACGTCCATCCGGGCGAGCAGGCCGGCGAAGTTGTCGTTGCCCGAGGCGCGGGCCGCGGCGACGGCCTGCTCCGCGGTCGTCCCGGCCGGGAGCTGCTTGCCGATCACGCCGGTGAAGATCAGGTCGGTCGCGTACCCGAGGATCTTGGGGCCGATGACGGAGAGCACCACGCTGGTGACGGCCAGGGCGATCACCAGCAGGAGCTTCGGGCGCTCCGGGCTCAGCCGCCGCATCAGCCGCCGGGTGGACGGCCCGAAGGACATCGCCTTCTCGGCGGGCATCCCCATCCCGCCCATGGGGCCGCGCCCGAAGGGCCCGCCGCCCGCCGGCGGCCGCGGGGGAGTCGCGGCCCGGGCCGCCGGGGCCGCCGGGGCCGCCGCCGGGGGGGTCGTGGTGGTGGGTCGGTCGCTCATGCTGCGGTCTCCGCGGCTAGTTGGGACTCGACGATCTCGATGTACGTCGGACAGGACTCCAGCAGCTCGTCGTGGGTTCCCAGGCCGACGATCACGCCGTCGTCCAGGACGACGATCTGGTCGGCGTCGGCGATGGTGGAGACGCGCTGGCCGACGATGATCACGGCCGCCTCGGCGGTGTGCGGGCGCAGGGCGGCGCGCAGCCGGGCGTCGGTGGCCAGGTCCAGGGCCGAGAACGAGTCGTCGAACAGGTAGATCTCGGGCCTGCTGACCAGCGCCCTGGCGATGGAGAGCCGCTGGCGCTGCCCTCCGGAGACGTTGGTGCCGCCCTGCGCGATGGGCGCCTCCAGGCCGCCGGGCATCTCCCGGACGAAGTCGCGCGCCTGGGCGACCTCCAGCGCCTCCCACAGCTCCTCGTCGCTCGCGTCGGGGTTGCCGTACCGCAGGTTGCTCGCGACCGTGCCGCTGAACAGGTACGGCTTCTGCGGCACCAGGCCGATGCGCTTCCAGAGCGTCTGGGGGTCGAGGTCGCGGACGTCGACGCCGTCGACCGAGACCGTCCCGGCGGTGGCGTCGAACAGCCGGGGGATCAGGGAGATCAGCGTCGTCTTGCCCGCGCCGGTGCTGCCGATGACGGCGGTGGTCCGCCCGGCGGTCGCGCGGAACGTGATGCCGGACAGCACCGGCGCCGCCGCGCCCGGGTAGCGGAACTCGACGTCGCGCATCTCCAGCTCGCCGTGGCCGGTCACCTCCCGCACCGGGTCCGCGGACGGGACCACCGAGGAGTCGGTGTCGAGCACCTCGGCGATCCGCTCGGCGCAGACCGCGGCGCGCGGGATCATCATCGAGATGAAGGTGGCCATCATCATCGAGGTCAGGATCTGCATCAGGTACATGAGGAACGCGGTGAGGGCGCCGATCTGCATGTCGCCGCCGTCCACCCGCCAGGCGCCGAACCACAGCACGGCGATGCTGGAGGCGTTCAGGATGAGCATCACGACGGGGAAGATGAGCGAGGTGAGCCGTCCCACCCGCAGCGCCGTCCCGGTCAGCGCCTCGTTGGCCTCGGCGAACCTGCGCGTCTCCTCGCCCTCGCGCACGAAGGCGCGCACCACGCGGATGCCGGTGAGCTGCTCGCGCAACACCTGGTTCACCAGGTCGATCCGGGTCTGCATGGCGCGGAACTGGGGCACCATGCGGGAGATGATCAGGCCGATCGAGACGAGCAGCGCCGGCACGCAGACCAGCATCAGCCAGGACAGGCCGAGGTCCTGGCGCAGCGCCATGACGATGCCGCCGACGCCCATGATCGGCGCGGCGACCAGCATGGTGCAGGTCATCACGACGAGCATCTGGACCTGCTGCACGTCGTTGGTGCCCCGGGTGATCAGCGAGGGGGCCCCGAACTGGGAGACCTCCCGGGCGGAGAAACCGCCGACCTGGTGGAAGACGGCGGCGCGGACGTCGCGTCCGAACCCCATGGCGGCGTGGGCGCCGTAGTAGACCGCCGCGATCGAGCAGGCGATCTGCACCAGGGAGACGACGAGCATCCAGGCACCGGCCGACAGGATGTAGCCGGTGTCGCCGACCGCCACGCCGCGGTCGATGATGTCGGCGTTCAGGCTGGGCAGGTAGAGCGAGGCGATGGTGCCGACGAGCTGCAGCACCACCACGGCGGTCAGCGCCCCCGAGTAGGGGCGCAGGTAGGTGCGGAGCAGCCGGGTCAGCACGGTGACACCGCGTCGGAGGCGAGGGGAGGAAGGACGTCGCGCAGGGGGGCCGTGTACCGGCCGGCCTGCTCTGGCGCCCCGTTGGCCAGGATCATGAGTGGTCTCTTTCGAGGGGAGGTGATGGGATCAGCGTCCGACATGAACCAAGGTCGAGGTCAAGGCTGCGGGCCCTGGCCGGAGCGTCGGCGGACTCCGTCGAGCAGCAGGGAGACGATGTCCGCCGGGGACATCGGGTCGGTCTCGACGAACGCGGGATGGCTGGAGGCGATGGTCAGCAACTTCAGCCGCTGCGCCACGCCGCCCGGTTCGCAGCGCAGCAGGTCGCGGTCGGGGACGATCAGGTCGACGATCGCCCGGTGGCTGAACTCGGCGTGCTCCATGCGCTGCCGGTGGGTGCGTTCGGCCTCGGCGGCCCCCACCGCTCCGAGCGTGCTCATCAGGTGGAAGATGCGCCTGGTGTGGCGCTGCATGATCTCGGCCGCCGCGACGAGCCGGGCCTCCAGCGGTGCCGTGCCGTCGACGCTCCTGAGCTCCTCCAGGAGTGGCGCGGGGTCGAAGGCGCTGGACACGGCGGCGTTCACCAGCTCGTCCTTGGTGGCGAAGACGCGGAAGATCGTCCCTTCGGCGACGCCCGCCGCCTGAGCGATCTGCCGGGTGCTCACGTCGGGGCCGTGGGCGAGCACGAGCGAGAGGGTGGAGGCGATGAGCGCCGCCCGCCGCTCGTCCGGGGGGAGAGGGGAGGCCCGGGGTGAGGTCGAGGTCACCCGGTCATCGTAGGGGATGAGTGAGTGACTCACTCACTTATTTTCCGAGGGCGGACAGCCGGTGCTCCCGGGGCTCGTGGGACCGATGTGACCGGTTGCCTGATCGTTTATCCGGTTTTTCCTGCAAATGTAGGAAAAGGATGGTGGAAACCCCGTCTTTCACCTGATGCGCTCGACGTCACCTTCGATTTACCGTCGTGGTGCAGACGAACCGCCCCGGCGCGGCCGACAGCCGTCTGCCTGTCGGCCAGGAGATCACCCATGCCCCGCACCCTCGCCCAGCGTTCCTGGACATCCGCCGTCACCGAGGATCGTGTCCGGTCGGTGACGAACGCCGTGACGGACCGGACGCCCGCCTGGGTGCAGGGCGAGATCGAACGGCTGGTGGCCGAGAACCACCGCATCCACGACGTCGAGTCGGTCAACCTCAACCCGGCCACCAACGTCATGAACCCCAGGGCCGAGGCGCTCCTCTCCGCCGGCCTGGGGTCGCGGCCCTCGCTCGGGCACCCGGGGGAGAAGTACGAGATGGGCCTGGAGGCGATCGAGCAGATCGAGATCGTCGCCGCCGCGCTGGCCGCCGAGGTCTTCGGCGCGCGGTACGCCGAGGTCCGCGTCGGCTCCGGGGCGCTGGCGAACCTCTACACGTTCATGGCCGTCTGCCGGCCCGGTGACACGATCATCGCCCCGCCGGCCAGCATCGGCGGCCACGTCACCCACCACGGCGCCGGAGCGGCCGGCCTGTACGGCCTCAACACCGTCCCCGCCCCGGTCACCGCGGACGGCTACACCGTGGACGTCGACGCGCTGGCGGAGCTCGCCAGGACGGTACGGCCGAAGCTGATCACGGTCGGCGGCAGCCTCAACCTGTTCCCGCACCCGGTGGCCCGGATCCGCGAGATCGCCGACGCGGTCGGCGCCAAGGTGCTCTTCGACGCCGCGCACCTGTGCGGCATGATCGCCGGCGGTCTCTGGCCGAACCCGCTGGAGGAGGGCGCCCACCTGATCACGATGAGCACCTACAAGAGCCTGGGCGGCCCCGCGGGCGGGCTGATCGTGACCGACGACACCGAGCTGGCCGAACGGCTCGACGCGATCGCCTACCCCGGGCTGACCGCCAACTTCGACGCCGGCAAGACCGCGGCGCTGGCCATGACCATGCTCGACTGGAAGGCCGCCGGGCCCGCCTACGCGCGGACCATGGCCGCGACCGCGCGGCGCCTGGCCGGCGAGCTGCTCGCCCTGGGCGTCCCGGTCTTCGCGGCCGGGCGCGGGTGCACCCGCTCCCACCAGTTCGCCGTCATGGCCCACCGCTACGGCGGGGGGCAGCGGGCCGCCCGGCGGCTGCGCGAGGCGAACCTGCTCGCCTGCGGCATCGGCCTGCCGCTGGAGCCGGTCGAAGGGGACGTCAACGGCCTGCGCCTGGGCACCCCGGAGATCGCCAGGCTCGGCATGACCGAGGAGGACATGCCCGTCCTGGCCTCGTTCATCGCCCGTGGCCTGGACGAGGGGGGCGACCCGGCGGCGGTGGCGGCGGAGGTCACCGCGTGGCGGAGCCGGTTCTCCGGCGTGCGCTTCACCGTGGACCGCCCGTCCTGAGTCCTCCGCCCGGCCTGAGACCCGGACGGCCTGGCCCCGGACGGGCGGCCGTCCGGGAACGCGCGGCACGGCGAGGGCCACCGGCGGGGACGGTCAGGAGCGCGCCGCCCAGCGGGAGAGCAGGTCGGCCTCCCGCTCGGGCGTGACGGGACCCGGCGTGGAGAACGACGACTCCGCCTCGCGGATCTCGCGGATCGACCGCCGCAGCGGACGCGGGTCGAACCCGGCGGCCAGGGCGGCCGAGGAGTCGGCCGTGTTGACCTCCTTGAACGCGTCCCCCTCCGACCACAGCGGGAGCGACCGGCCGGTCTCGCCCTCCGCCAGCAGGAAGTCCTGCTCCACCCAGGTCAGGGTGGTCCCGGCGGGGCCGACCTCGGCCACGATCGTCTCCAGCAGGTCGCCGAAGGAGAACGGCGGGGCCGGGGTGGCCGTGTGGAAGACGCCTCCCCGCTCGCGTTCGAGCATGGAGACGACCCAGGCGGCCAGGTCGCGGCCGTCGACGACCTGGACGGGATCGGCAGGGTCGCCGGGCGCCAGCACCTCGCCGCCCCGCGCGATCCGGTTGACCCAGTACGTCAGACGACCGGTGTAGTCGTGCGGGCCGATGACGTACGTGGGCCGCACGACCAGCGTCGAGGACCCGAACGCGTCGACCGCGGCCCGCTCGCAGAGGACCTTCAGCGGCCCGTACGTCTCGTCCGTCACGCTCGCGGGAACCGGCCCGTCGAGCTCGGCCAGGGGCGAGTCCTCGGTGAACCCCGGCGCCTCGGGCGCCAGGTAGACCGCCGTGGAGGAGACGAAGGCGTACCTCCCGGTCGAGAGCGCGCCGGACAGGGCGGTGACCTGGCCGGGGTGGTAGGCGCTGACGTCGACGGTCGCGTCCCAGCTCCGGCCGCGCAGGACCGACAGGTCGGCGTCGCGGTCGGCCGTCAGGCGCTCGACGCCGGGGAACAGCTCCGCCCCCGTCATGCCCCGGTGCAGCAGGGAGACCTCGTGACCGGCCGCGAGCGCGGCCTCGGTGATGTGCAGGCCGACGAACCGGGTGCCACCGACGATGAGAATTCGCATGCCCGCCATTGTTCCCGCCCCAGGTGACGGTGCCCAGCAGCCGGCCAGGCTCCCTCCGCCCGGCCGGTCCGGCGGCCCGTTCGGTGCCTGCCGAGAATGACGAGAAGGTACGTTATGGGAGTCAATCGTCGATTTCAGGACGGACACCGTGTCGACCTCGCCACAGACCGGACCCCTCACTCCCCGCCCCCCTCACGACGACGACCCGCTCCCGACGGGCGGCCTCCGGATCGCCCCCCTCGGGCCGCCCCCCGGCCTGAAGGTGAGCGGCGAGATCGACCGCACGACCAGGCGGGTGTGGCAGGAGGCGCTGGGCGAGCTGGTGACCGGCGGCGGGGACCGCCACCTGTACCTGTCCGGGCTGACGTTCATCGACGTCCGCGGCGCGTGGCTGCTGGAGCAGGCCGCGCGCGCCCTCGTCGGCGGCGGCAGGCTCTTCCTGCACAGCGCCCCCTACTGCCTGAGATCCGTGCTGGCCCTGATCGGATCGGATTCGGTGTCGATCGAGGTGAAGACCAAGTGAGCACGACGACCGCCGGGACGGAGCCGTTCGTCCATCCCGCGCTGTTCTACCGCGGCGACCGGGAGTACCTGGACGCCACCGTCCCCTTCGTCCGTGAGGGGCTGGAGGCCGGCGAGCCGGTCGCGGTCGCCGTCCCGGCGCGCAACCTCGCGCTGATCCGGGCCGAGCTGGGCGAGGACGCCGAGGGCGTGCACTTCGTCGACATGGAGCAGGCCGGCCGCAACCCCGGGCGGATCATCCCCGCCGTGCTGTGGGCGTTCACCGACCTCCACCCGGGCCGCAGGGTCCGCGTCGTCGGCGAGCCCGTCTGGCCCGACCGCTCGCCGGACGAGTACGTGGCGTGCCTGCAGCACGAGGCGCTGATCAACCTGGCCTTCTCCGGTCGGGACGCCACCATCCTGTGCCCGTACGACGCCGGCAGGCTCGACGCCGGGATCATCGCGCACGCCGAGGAGACCCATCCCGTCATCGTCGACGGCGCGGGCGCGCGCGCCAGCACCGGGTACGCGCCCGAGCGGGTCATCCTCGACTGCGGCCGGGCGCTGCCCGAGCCGCCCGAGGCCGAGGTCCTCGCCTTCGGCGCGGACGACCTGTGGCGGGTACGCGCCTTCGCCGTGCGCCACGCGGAGGGGATGGGCCTGTCCGGGGAGCGGCTGGAGGACCTGCGGCTGATCGCCAGCGAGCTGGCCGCCAACAGCCTCGAACACGGCGGCGGCTCCGGGGTCGCGCGCGTCTGGCCGGAGGGCCGCCGCGTCGTCTTCGACGTCAGCGACACCGGCCACATCGCCGACCCCCTGGCGGGGCGGCGCCCGGCCGACTCCCGGCAGCGGGGCTCGCGCGGCCTGCTCGTCACCAACCTGCTCGGCGACCTGGTCCGTGTCCACACCGAGCGGGGAAGGACCACGGTCCGCGTGTACTTCGACCTTCCCTGAACGCCGTCCCGGCCCGTCTCCCACGGGCACCGTCCCTCACTTCCGTCCCGGAAACCGTCCCGGTGCGGGACGGCGGCGGGAGAGAGTGTCATTCTGGAGCGGGGACGACCTTGACCCGCCCTCCCCGGCGGGCCGGGGACGCCACGAACACCCAGAACGCCGAGAACACCCAGAACGCCGAGAACACCCAGAACGCCGAGAACGCCGAGAACGCCGAGAACGCCGAGAACAGCAAGAACACCGAAAATGCCGAGCACGCCACGAATCCCGAGAACGCCGAGAACGCTGAGAACGCCGAAAATCTGGAGAACGCCATCTTGGTCACACCGTTGCCCGAAGAGCAGGAGCTCCCCGCGCGGGGAGCCGCCCAGGGGCCGGTGGGTGACGTGATCGGCACACTGACGTTCCCTTCCGGCCCGGAGGATCCCTCCCCCGGCGTCACGGCGGGGGTGCGCGCCATGCTCGACGTGATGCCGGGCGCGGCCACCTGGTCGGTGCCGGTACGCGACGGGACGGGCGCGATCGTGGACCTCCTCATCCGGGCCGCGAGCCCGGAGGCCAGGGACGTGCACGGCACGCGGGGGGAGGAACTGGTCGGCGTGAGCACCCTGGAGCGCTACCCCTCCGTCCACGGCACCGAGCTGTGGGAGACGTACCTGCGGGTGATGGAGACCGGCGAGCCCGGCCGCGTCGACCTGTACGAGCACGTCGAGGTCGCGGGCGGCGTCCCGCACCGCTCCTGGTACGGCATCCGCTCCGCCCGCGTCGCCGGGGGCCTGCTCAACACGTGGGTCAGCCACGACGGGGAGCGGTTGCTGGCCGCCCGCCTGGAGCGCACCGAGCAGCTCGGCAACCTGGGCTGGGCGCACTGGAACCTGGCCGCCGGGGAGATCACCTGGTCGCCCCGCCTGTACGCCGTGCACGGCCGCGACCCGGCCGAGGGGCCCCTGACCCTGGAGCAGTACGCCACCGTCACCGCCGCCGAGGACCGGCCCGTCCTGGAACGGGCCCTGGCCGCCCTGACCGAGACCGGCGAGTCCCAGGAGTTCGAGATCCGCCTCGTGCCCGGCGCGGGGGAGGACGAGCGGGACGTCCGGCACATCCGGATCTTCGCCGAGGCCGTCCGCGACGCCGAGGGCGTGCCCCTGGAGGTCCACGCGGTCGTCCAGGACATCACCTCCTGGCGCCGGGCCGCCGACGAGCTCGCCAGCGCCAACCGCAGGCTGGAGGAGGAGAACCGCCTCTCGGTCAGCCTGCAGAACGTCATCATGCCGGTCGAGGAGGAGCCCAGGGTGCTGCCCGGCCTGCGGGTGGCCGCCAGCTACGCGCCCGCCGAGAAGGAGGCGTGGCTGGGCGGCGACTGGTACCAGGCGATCGAGCTGGACGACGGCGACGTGCTGCTGGCCGTCGGGGACGTGGCCGGGCACGGGCTGGCCGCCGCCTCCGCGATGGCGAAGCTGCGCCACGCCATCACCGGCCTGGCCTTCGCCCACCACGACCCCGCGCGGATCCTGGCCACGCTCAACCGCATGCTCTGCAGGCTGCGGCCCGACGTGCTGGCCACCGCGATCGTGGCCCGCTACAGCCCGGCCGACCGGATGCTGCGCTGGACCCACGCCGGGCACCCGCCGATGCTGCTGGCCAGGGGCGGCCGGGTGGAGCGCCTGCTGCACCCGGGCGTCCTGCTCGGCGTCTTCGACGACGCCTCCTACACCTACGGCAGCGTACGGCTGCGTCAGGACGACCTGCTGGTGATGTTCACCGACGGGCTGATAGAGAAACGCGGCCGGGACCTGTACGAGGGGCTCGACCTGGTGAGCGGCACCGTGGCCGAGGTCGTGCGCTCGCACCACGGCGACGACCGGCTGCGCGCGGTCATGGAGGCCATGGTGCCCAGCAGCGACACCGACGACACCTGCGTGCTGGTCATCCAGGTCGTCGCGCCCGTCAGGGAGGAGGTCTGATGCAGGAACTCCACCTGAAGACCGCGGCCGCGGAGCTGTCGGCGACCGCCGAGGAGGGCACGGGGGTCGTGGTGATCAGCGGAAGCCTCGACTTCTCCATCCACGAGCTCGTCGTCGAGTTCATGGACCGGGCCTTCGCCCGGTTCGGGCCTGACCTGATCCTGGACCTCGACCGGCTCGACCTGCTCGACTCCCGGGCGACCGGTCTCATCGTGCTGTGCTGGAAGCGGTCCCTGGAGGAGGGGGGAGAGCTGAGCCTGGTCGCCACCGAGCGCGGCGCGACGCGCATCCTGTGGATCACTGGTCTGACGATGCGCATCCCGGCCTTCCCCACGCTCCGTGAGGCCCTGGACGCCCGCCGTCCCGAGGCCGGTTCCGCCGGTCAGTAGCCGCCGAACCAGCCCGGGACGTCCAGGCGGAAGACGTCCCGGGGGGTCACGGCCCGCAGGTCGGCCTCAAGGGCGCGCAGGCGGTCCTCGCCCAGGGTCCTCGCCCAGCCGGCGCGCAGGTCGTCGAAGATCCGCGCCGACCTGGCGAGGCTGTCCAGGCCCCGGCCGGTGAGACGTACGATCTTGCGCCGGGCGTCGCCGGGGTCGCCGGCGCGTTCGACGTAGCCCAGACGCTCCAGGGTGTCGACGGTCTTGCCGGCGGCCTGCTTGGAGACGCCCAGCCGGCGTCCGAGCTCCACCGCGGTGACGCCCTGGACGCCGATCGCCTGCATCACGAAGCCGTGCATCGGCCGTACGTCGGGGTGTCCCTGGCGGGAGAGCTCCGCGTGCAGCTCGTCGAGGAGGACCCGGAAACCGAGGAAGAGCCGGAGCGGGAGCTCGAACCCCGGGGAGTCCTGGGATTCCGGGGAGCCCGGAGCGTCCGGGGAGCCTGGAGCGTCCGGGGAGTCTGGAGCGTCCGGGGAGTCGGTGGGCACGGGGACCTCCTGCTCGCGGCTCCGACAATGACGTTGTCGAGTTTAGGGAGGGGTGCCGCCCCTGTCATCGGCACGGCACGCGGTTCAGCGGGTACGACCGTCCGGGCGGCGCTGGTTCTGGAGCCAGGTGTCGGTCTGGCGGGTCGCCTTGGGTGCGGTGGGAGTGGCGGGGGAGCGGCGGGTGGCGCGGGTCTCGGTCACGGTGAAGTCGGCCACCACGTGCCGGTTGTGCAGCAGGAAGCCCACCACCCCCGCGATGGCCTGCACGCTGCCGGCGGCCCGCGCGTGACCGGTCAGCAGGTAGACCAGCGGCGTGGACGGCTGGTCGAGGGCGAAGTAGCGGCCGTGATGGTGGGCGTCCTGGAGGGTTCTGATGGGGATCGGCCTGGAGGTGGTGAACCACGCGGCGACCTCCCAGGAGGGCTGGGAGAGGTCGCCGTCGTTCGACTCCTCGTAGCAGGTCGTGCAACCCCGGCGAGCGTCCTGCCCGTGGGGGCACGCCCAGGCGGCGAGGTCGTGCGGCATGCTGTGCTCGGACATGAGCTGACCGTACCTTCCCGTACCGGAACCCCGCCGCTTCCCCCGCTTCACGCGCCGGGACGCCGCGTTCTCCCGCTCTCCGTCCTTCCCGAGATCCGTGTTCATCCCCCGATTCCGGGCCGTCTCCCCGCCGAGGGACGGATCTTCCCCGGCCGGGCCGCTCCCCGCCCGGGCCTGCTCCCCGCCGGGTCGCCCGCTGCTCGCCGGCGACCGATGGCGTATCACAATATTTTTTTATAAACGCAGCTCAGAAGGGGTAAAGGGCGATCTTGTCGGTGTTTCGGGAACGGGGGCGTGGGCATCGCACCGGTCTGGGAGCAGCCACCGGGGGGACGCATGACGTACGGGTTCGAGGCTTCCGATCGTCACGAGCCGCCGGGCACGGTGCGGGTCCACCCCTCCCCGCCCGCCCCGGAACACCCGAAGGACGCGGAGCCGGTGAACGCCGCTCCGCCCCCACCGGTGCGGGCGCCGGAACTGCCCGCCGCGCGAGGGCCGATCACCACGCTCCTGTTCGAGCGGCTGGTGCGCCCGCCGCACCGCTTCGGCCTGTTCTCGCTCCCGCTGATGTCGTTCCCGGCGCGCTTCGCGGGCCCGGTCCTGATGGACGAGGACGTGCAGCTCGCGCTCTTCGTCTGCTACGAGCTGCACTACCAGGGTTTCCGGGGCGTGGACGAGCGGTGGGAGTGGAACCTCTCCCTGCTGGAGGTACGGGAGATCCTGGAGACCCGCTTCGAGGAGGGGCTGGCGCGGGCCGTCCCCTGCCCGCCCGTCCCGAGGCCGCAGGACACGCGCCGCGCGCTGGCCGAGCTGGTGTCGGCCGCCGAGGGGCCGGACCTGTCGGTGTTCCTCCAGCGTCAGGCCGACCTCGCCCAGTTCCGCGAGTTCGTCGCGCACCGGTCGATCTACCACCTGAAGGAGGCCGATCCGCACACCTGGGGCATCCCCCGGCTGCGTGACCGTCCCAAGGCCGCCCTGGTGGAGATCCAGTCGGACGAGTACGGCGGCGGGCGCGCCGAGCGGATGCACTCCGCGCTGTTCAGGACCACCATGCGCGGACTGGGCATGGACGACTCCTACGGCGCCTACCTCGAACGGGTGCCGGCCGTCACGCTCGCGATCTCCAACGCCATGTCGCTGTTCGGGCTGCACCGGCGCCACCTCGGCGCGCTGCTGGGTCATCTGGCGGCGTTCGAGATGACCTCCTCGGTCCCCAACGGGTACTACTCCCGTGGGGTGCGCCGGCTGGGCGGCGACGAGGAGACCGCGCGCTTCTACGACGAGCACGTGCAGGCCGACGCCGTGCACGAGCAGATCGCCGCGCACGACCTGTGCGGCGGGTTCGCCGCGCAGTACCCCGCGCGGGCCGGTGACGTCCTGTACGGGGCGGCCTGCTGCCTGACCCTGGACCGGCTCTTCGCCGAGCACGTGATGGGGAGCTGGCACGCGGGCGTCTCGTCGCTGCGGGAGGCGGGCGCCACGACCGGGTCGTGAACCGGGACGCGAGCCGGGCGTGAACCGGGACGTGAACGTCGCCGTCGCCCGATTCACGGCCGCCCTCAGCCCGCGGTCCCGCCGGAGCCGTCCCCTCCCCGGCCCCGCGTGTCCCCGGCCGGGATCGGCACGTCCTCGGTCCCGCCCGGCGCGCCCCCGGTCCGGGCGGGGCCGTCCACCGGCCCGCCGGGCTCGCTCGGCGCGCGGAAACCCGTCGCCTTGTGCGAACCGTCGCAGAAGGGCTTGGAGGCGGACCGGCCGCAGCGGCACAGCGCCACCGTCGCCCTGCCGGGATCGATGGTCCGGCCGTCCTGGGTCAGCAACTCGAACGGCCCTCGCAGCAGGAGGGGGCCGTCCTCACAGGCGGTCACCGTGACCGAATTGTCCCCTTTGTGTGGCATTCAGGAAGACTGCCCGCTGTCGCGGGAGAAAAACGCGGTCCGGCGACTCCGCCGCGCGAGGTCTCCCTGTGCGGCGGACGCCGTGCCCGCGCCGCCGCCCGGAGCACCTGCGGGCCCCCGGAGAAGTCCGGGCGCTTCGTGCCCAGCCTCTCCAGGTCGGCCAGGAGTCGTTTGCCCCTGTTCACGTGGCGAAACCCGAAGGTGCCGCACGGGGCACGTTACGGCGCCGCCGGAGAGGGGTAGGCGTCACCGCCAAAGGCATTTTTTATTATTCACGATAAATGCTCTTCCTGCCGGGCTCCCGCGAAGATCGACTCCTTGCCGCGAGTCTCTGACCTCGGACGTCCGCGACTCTCCCGTCCGCGGGGCGCCACACCGGGAAAACAAAAAATCATCGAGCCGTCCAGCAGCAGCTCACATGGTAAAAACCGTGTGCGGAATATAGATCTTTACGCGAAATCCCGATGTTCGATGAATGAGGAGGGGTCGGGAGGGTAACCGGAGTCTCAGTCGAGATGCACAACCTTTGGAGGGCATCGTGAGTGGATTTCCCGCCGGGGCGGGGGAGCGTCCAGGCTATGGCCAGGACTCCCCGAGCACGGCTCAGCACGCCAGGTCCGCCGTCGGGGAGGTCGCCGAGACAGCCAAGGGGCAGACCCAGGCGGTGGCCGGGGAGGCCAGGCAGCAGGCTCGCCAGGTAGTCCACCAGCTGAAGGGCCGCGTCGGTGACCAGGCGCACCAGCAGAGCCAGCGCGCGGCCCAGGGCATCCGCCAGTGGGCCGACGACCTGGCCGCCATGGGCGAGGGCGCCAAGCCCGACTCGCCGGTGTCCGGCGTGGTCCAGCAGGTCGCCGACCAGGGACGGCGAGCGGCCGACTACCTCGACCAGCACGGCCTGGCCGGAGCGGTCGAGGACGTCCAGACCTTCGCGCGCCGCCGTCCTGGAGCGTTCCTGCTCGGCGCCGTCGCCGCGGGCTTCCTGATCGGCAGGGTCGCCAAGGCGTCGGGCGGCGCCACCTCCGGCGGCCCCTCCACCACCGGTTCCGGGGCACAGCCGGGCACGTCCTACACGCCGCCCGCCTACCCCACCGGCCAGAGCGCCTACCCGACCGGCCAGAGCACCTACGAGACCGGCCGGAGCACCGCCTACCCGGCCGCCACGCCGCCGGTGTCGGCGGAGCCGCTGTCCGAGCCGCTGATCCGGCCGCCGGCCGACCCGTACCGCACCGAGCCGACGACGCCCCGCGAGGGCTTCGGCAACCCCGGCACCAACCCTCCGCACACCGGTCCGGGTGGTGACGTCCGATGAGCTATCCCGGCCCCGAGCCGAGTGAACCGTCACTGGGGCAACTGGTCGGGGAGATCGGGGAGGACCTGTCCAGGCTGGTCCGCCAGGAACTGCAGCTGGCCAAGGCCGAACTCCGCGAGGAGGCCGGCAAGGCCGGCAAGGCGGCCGGTCTGCTCGGTGGAGCCGGGTTCGCCGGCTACATGGTCGCCCTTCTGCTGACGCTGGCCGTCATGTTCGGCCTGGGCAATGTCATGGACCTCGGATGGGCCGCGCTGATCGTCGCCGTCCTCTGGGGGATCGCGGGGGCGGTGCTCTACACGACCGGGCGCGCCCGGCTGCGTGAGGTGCAGCCCAAGCCGGAACGTACCGTCGAAACGCTCAAGGAGGATGCCCAATGGGCACGGGACCTGACGAAATAAGGGCAGAGATCAACGCCACGCGCGCCGAGCTGGCCGCGGACGTGGAGCGTCTCGCCGACCGGACGAGCCCGAAGCGGATCGTCCGCCGCCGTACCGACACCGTGCGCCGGCGCATCCAGACGGTGCGCGAGCGCGTCATGGGGACGCCGTCCCACGCCGCCCACAAGGTGGGCAACCAGGCGTCGTACGCGGCGGCCGGGGTGCGCGACGCGGCCTCCGGCACCGTGGACACCGTCCGTGACGTCGCCTCCGGCACCGCCGAGACCGTCAGGCACGGTGCCCAGCAGGCGGCCGAGGTGGTCCAGAACGCGCCTCAGCAGGCGATGCGGAGCACCCAGGGCAACCCGCTGGCGGCCGGGGTGATCGCGTTCGGCGCCGGTCTGCTGGCGGCGACCCTGATCCCGCGCACCGCCGCCGAGGAGCGCGCCGCCGGGCAGATCATGGAGCAGGCCGAAGGCGTGATCGAGCCGGTCAAGCAGGCGGTGCAGGAGTCGGCGCAGGCCCTCGGCCAGGAGGCCAAGGAGGCCGCGCAGCAGGCCGCCCAGCAGGTCAAGGAGAGCGCCACCGGGGCCGCCCAGGCCACCGGCGAGCACGCCCGCGACCAGGCCCAGCAGGTGGCCGAGCACGTCCGGCCGGGCAACGGCCACCAGTAGACGGGCACGTGCCACCGGCAGGAACGGCCACCCGCAGGCGGTCGTGGCCGGTGGACACGGCCACCGGTCGCCGGTCGCCGGCGACACCGGGCCGCGGCGGGCGACCGCCGGCCGGTCACGGGCCCGGCCCTCCGGTGGATCCGTCGGAAGATCCGAGCGCCGCCGTCCTCACCGCAGAGGGCGGCGGCCTTCGACGGAGTTCGACGAGGTTCCACGGGGTTTTTGCAGGGTTCCAAAGAGTTCCCGAGTTCCCGAGTTCCCGAGTTCCCGAGTTCCCGAGTTCCCGAGTTCCCGAGTTCCCGAGTTCCCGAGTTCCCGGAGTCCCCCGAAGTTCCACAGAGTTCTACAGAGGTGGTGTGACCCCCATGTCAGGTCAGGACACCGGACGTCCGGCCACCGGCTCCGGCCGCGCGGCGGACGACCAGTCTGCTCCGGACAAACCCACCGAGCTGCCCAAGGAGTCGTGGTGGGCGGTGCTCAAACGCACCGTCAAGGAGTTCCAGCAGGACAATCTGACCGACTGGGCCGCCGCCCTGACCTACTACGCGGTGCTGTCCATCTTCCCGGCGCTGCTGGCCGTGGTCTCGCTGCTCGGCCTGTTCGGCCAGTCGGCGACCAAGTCGCTCACCGACAACCTCGCCGCCATCGCCCCCGGCCCCGCCAAGCAGACCCTCGACACCGTTCTCCAGGGCCTGCAGAGCAGTCAGCGCGCGGCCGGTATCGCCACCGTGATCGGTATCGCCGTGGCACTCTGGTCGGCCTCGGGGTACGTCGGCGCCTTCATGCGCGCCGCCAACGTCATGTACGAGATGCCCGAGGGCAGGCCCGTCTGGAAGACCCTGCCGCTGCGCCTGGCCATCACCACGGTCCTGGTCATCCTGATGGCCGTCGGCTCGGTCGCGGTCGTGTTCACCGGCGGCCTCGCCGACCAGGCGGGGAAGTTCCTCGGGATCGGCGAGACGGCGCTGACCGTCTGGGGCATCGCCAAGTGGCCCGTCCTGATCCTCATCGTGACGGCCACCCTGGCGCTGCTGTACTGGGCCGCGCCCAACGTGCGGCACCCGGGCTTCCGCTGGCTCACTCCCGGCAGCGCCCTGGCCGTGGTGCTCTGGATCGCCGCCTCGGCCGCGTTCGCCTTCTACGTGGCCAACTTCGGCGCCTACAACAAGACCTACGCCGCCCTGTCCGGCGTCATCGTCTTCCTGATCTGGCTGTGGATCTCCAACGTCGCGGTGCTGCTCGGCGTGGAGTTCGACGCGGAGCTCGCCCGGGGGCGGGCGATGCAGGCGGGCCAGTCCGAGGACCAGGAGCCCTACGTCGAGCCCCGCGACACCCGCAAGTTCGACGAGGAGCAGCGACGGCAGGCCGGTGACATCATCACCTGACCGGTCGAGGCTCCGAGGGGCTTCCCGCGGCCTCCGGGCGCACCCGCGGCACTCCGGGACACCCGCCGGATCCGGCGAGCCCCAGAAGCGCCTGAGGCGGGCCCGCCCCACGGCCCGGCGCCCCGCGCGGTCTGCGGGGCGGGGGGGGCTCGGCTCCCGGCGCGCGGGCCGGGGGCCGTGGGGGGACCCGCTGCCGGCGG
>NZ_JBNCLF010000017.1:8562-167096 GCF_049844535.1 Streptosporangium sp. DT93 | reverse complement strand
ACGGGCCCCCCCCCCCCCCCCCCCCCCCCCCCCCCCCCCCCCCCCCCCCCCCCCCCCCCCCCCCCGCGGGCCCCCCCCCCCCCCCCCCCCCCCCCGCCTCAGAGGTCTCCGGGCAGGGGGCGCATCGCCTCCAGGAGCGAGGCCAGGGGGACGTGGGCGAACCCGATCCGGGCGTCGCTCGCCCCGTACGGCAGCCACAGGGCGTCCGCGTGCAGCATCCCGCCGCAGGAGTACACCACGTTGGGCACGTACCCCTCCCGCTCGTTCTCGCCCGGGGTGAGCAGCGTGCCCGGCAGTTCGGCGACGACGCGGTGCGGCTCGTCCAGGTCGAGCAGGAGCGCGCCGATGGCGTAGCGGCGCATCGGGCCGACCCCGTGGGTCAGGACCAGCCAGCCGGCCTCGGTCTCCAGCGGGGAACCGCAGTTGCCCACCTGGATCAGCTCCCAGCTCTGGCGGGGGGAGTGCAGCGGGATCGGCCGCCGCCACCTGCTCTGCTCGTCGAGGGAGGTCAGGCCGACGGTCTCGCCGTCGGAACGGCACAGCGCCAGCCGCTGCCCGCCCACCGGGCGCGGGAACAGCGCCACCCCCTTGTTGGCGGCGCCGGGCCCGCGTAGCGGGGTCACCTCGAAGCTGCGCAGGTCGTCGCTGACCAGGAGCTGCGAGCGGATGTGCCGCCCGTCGTAGGCGGTGTAGGTGGCGCGGTACGAGGCCGTGCCGTCCTCCTCGACGACCCTCACGAAACGGGCGTCCTCCATCCCGTTGCTCTCGGCGGAGCTGGCCGGCCACAGCACCCGCCGCTCCACGGGCACGTCCTCGGGGAAGGTGACCGCGTAGTCGGAGGCGGTCGCCCGGCGCATCTCCTCCAGCATCCCCTGGGTGGTGGTACGGGCCAGCAGGTCCGCGGGAAGCCCCATGATCGCCCGTTCGAAGTCGTCGTCGCCGAACAGGTCCGGCAGCGATCCCAGGACGGTCGCGGAGACCTCGTTGTCCCGGTCCTCGTCGGCGAGGGCCGCGGCGAGCAGGTCGCGCCGGTGCGGGGTGGGACGCCGGGAGCCCAGGATCAGCGGCCCCGAGCGGTCGGCCACGGTCAGGGCCGCGCCGGGACCGAGCAGCACCGTGGCGAAGCCGATGGACGACAGGTGGCCCTCGCCGATCTGCCGCGTGCTGATCACCGCCCGTAGCTGCCCGGGGAGCAGGCCCGACTGGTCGGGGTGGACCACCATCGAGGGATTGCACAGCGCGGCGCCCTCCACGGCGTACTCGTGGCTGAAGTAGGCGCCGACGAGCAGGCGGGTGGCCGGTCCCAGCTCGACGTCACCGGGGACGCGGTGGCGGACCAGGTCGTAGTGGTGCAGGAAGGTCGCCTCCAGGTCGGCGTGCCGGTCGCCGAACCGCCGCAGCGTCTCCCGTAGCAGCGCGGCGGTCTCCTCGGGGCCCAGCAGCGCGACGCGGTCGATCAGGGTCGCGGCACGGCTGCGCACCAGGGCCGCGTCCTCACCGGGGACGAACAGCTTGACGACCACCCTGCGAGGGTCGGGCGCGAGGGTCGGGCCGAGCCGGGTGGCCAGGTCCCGGACGGTCACGACGCGCCGGCCCGTCCGGGAGGCGGCTCACCGGCGAGCCCGGCGAGCCCGGTGCGCGCGGCACGCCCGGGGCGTCCGGGCCGTCCGGGGTCCTCGGGGCCCGGCGCGGGCTCACCGCGCCGGGGCCGCCCGCCCTGCCGGGGGAACCCGGCCTCCGGCGGCCGGTCGGCCTCGGGCGGGTGCTCGGTCCCGGGGGAGTGCCCGGCCTCGCGCAGGCGTTCGGCGTGCTGCATCGTGGAGATCAGCGCGATGGTCGACTCCGCGCCCTGGTTCAGGTTGGGGCCGTACGGGGTCAGGCCGTCGTAGCCGCCGCCGGTCGCGGGGTCCCACATCACCGCGCCGCGGTCGTTGGCGCCCCGGAACCACGCCACGGCCCGCCACACGCCCGCCCGCCAGGCGGGGTCGCCGGTGACGTCGCCCGCCGTGGCGAAGGCGTCGGCGAGCGCGGCGAGCTCGATCGGCTGCTGGTCGTAGCGGTCCCTGGGGCCGTGCCGCCGCCATCCGGTCACCGGGACCACCGAGAAGCGGCCCGCCGTGGTCTGCGTCTCACCGAGCCAGGCCAGCATCCGCAGGCCGGCGGCGAGCGTCCGGCCGTCGCCCAGGAGGTGGCCGGCGCTGACGAGCACCTCGGCCAGGGCCGCGTTGGCGTAGGTCAGCTCCGGCTGGGGCCACGGCCAGGCCGGGTCGCCAGGGGTGCCAGGGGTGCCTGAGGCGCCGGGATCTTCGGGGGGAAGGCCGACCGCGAGGGCGGCGTCGGCCAGCAGGGCCGTCGCCGGGCCGTCGCCTGGCCGGACGCGCAGCACCTCGGCCGCGCCCAGTCCGGCGAACACCATGGCCCGCGGGTGCGAGGACCGCCGGGACGCGCCGAGCGTGAAGGTGATCAAGGCCTCGTCGCGGATCCACGCGGCGGGGTTGCGGGCGGCGGCGGTGCCCAGTCCCCACAGCGCCCGTCCCCACCAGTCGCCCAGTCCGGGCTCGTCACTCCAGCGCCGGTCGTGCGAGAGCCGGTTGCGGAACGCGCCGGTGTCGTCCTGCGCGTGGGTGAGGAAGGCCAGGTAGCACTCGGCGAGCCGGTGCACCCCGGGGGAGGGCGCGCGCTCGCGGCTGGTGACGACGAGCCCGCGGGCCACGTCGTCGGTGCAGTAGCCGTGCTGGCGGCGGACGACGGCGTTTCGGGCGTGCTCGAACAGGCCGGTGTCGTCGCTGAGCCGCTCCAGGTGCCGGAAGTCGGGACCGGCGACCGGGGGAGAGGACGTCGCGGAGGGGGGCGGGGGCGCCGCGGGTGTCACAGGGGAGGCGGCTTCGGGCGTGGCGGGACGCCCGGCGGCGTCCGGGGCGAGGGGTGCCTCGGAGGTGCCGGGGGGGACGGGGGGAGCGGGGGTCACGGCAGCGCCACCGCCGCGGCGGCCGGTCGTTCGAAGAGCAGGCTCCGGGCGAGGTTCTCGTACCGGGCCGCCACGGCGGGCCAGAGCAGGGTCGGCGCCAGGACGCGCGCCCGGTTCCTGAGCTCCTCGGCCAGGCCCGGCTCGGTCAGGATCCGGCGCACCGCCGCGGCGAGCGCCACCGGGTCCTCGTGCGGCACGAGCAGGCCGGGACCGTCGCCGAGCAGCTCCACCGCGTGCGGGAAGGACGTGGCGACGATCGGCACGCCGGCCGCCACCGCCTCGATGAGCACCCCGGAGGTGACCTGCTCCTGCGAGTCGTACGGCAGCACGATCACGTCGGCCGAGCGGATCAGCCGGATCAGCGTGGTCTGGTCGCGGTAGACCGGGTCGTACCGCACGGCCTCCGACACGCCCAGCCGCTCGCCCAGCTCCTCCAGCCCGTCGCGGTAGGCCTCGCCGTACTGCTCCAGCACCTTGGGATGGGTCCTGCCCGCCACCGTGTACGTCGGCGAGGGCGAGAGGTCGCCCAGCATCGACAGCGCCCGCAGCGCCCACTCGATGCCCTTGCCGGGGCCGATCAGCCCCCAGGTGAGCAGGTGCGGGCGCGGCCGGCGCACGGCCAGGACGTGCATGTGCTCGGCGGCCCCGTGCGGGATCACCGAGACCTTGCGCGCGTCCACGTGGTAGCCGCCCAGCAGCCGGTCACGGGCGGTGCCGGTCATCGTGACCACCGCGCCCGCGGCGTCCACGACCTCCTCCAGCAGGCTTCGCTGGCGCGGGGTCGGACGGGTCAGGACGGTGTGCAGGACCACGATGCTGGGCACGGACAGGGCGCGCAGCAGCGGCAGCACGTCCTGGCCGTCCCGGCCGGGGTAGATGCCGTACTCGTGCTGGACGACCGCGACGTCGAAACGTTCCAGGGCGGAGGTCGCCGCCCGCCAGCCCTCGTCCTGGCCGGGTCTCCAGGTGTGCACGACCCCGGGCGCGGGGCGCGCGTCGTCGGAGTCGGTGACGACGCGGACGATCCCGCCCCGGGAGCCGTTCCCGCCCATGTGGGCGGCCAGCGCCGAGTTGAAGGTGGCCAGCCCACACTGGGTGGGCGGATGGGTGCTGAGAAAACCATAGGTGCGGACCAACTGTCATACCTCCGGTCATCGGCCGCTCCGGATCGCGGACGCGGCCTCACGCGGTGGAGACGTCCATCGGCCGGCGTGATGACGGATGGAGTTCGAAGCCCGATGCCGAGGGCCGTCCTCACGGGGCCCGGCTGCCGCGATCCCACGTCGATGGCGGGCTCTGCGTCACTTCGACTGTATCCATGCCCTGTTTGCGGCCCAGCATGCTGCGATATACCTGTAAATAGTCGTCCACCATCCGGTCAACGCCGAACCTGCGTTCGGCCTGGGAACGGCAACCCGCCCGGTCGATCGCGCCGACGCGCGCCACCGCGGCGACCGCCTCCTCGACGCCGTCGGCCAGCAGGCCCGTCACCCCGTGGTCCACCACCTCCGGCATCGACCCGCGCCGGTAGGCGACGACGGGGGTGCCGCAGGCCATCGCCTCGACCACCGACAGGCCGAAGGGCTCGTCGAACGCGATGGGGTGCAGCAGCGCCGCGCTGCCCCCCAGGACCTCCGCCCGCCGTTCCGGCCCGACCGAGCCGAGGAACCTCACCCGCTCGCCGTCGACGTGCGGGGCGACCTCCTCGTCGAAGTAGCGCCGGTCCTGGACGATCCCGCAGATGGTCAGCGGCAGACCGGCCCTGCGGGCGATCTCGATCGCGGTCGCGGTGCCCTTGTCGGGGTGGACGCGGCCGAGGACGACCAGGCCGGGACCGCCGCGCGGGTCGAACGGCAGCAGCGTGAGATCCACGCCGTGGTGGACGGTGGCGACGTAGTCCAGCTCGGCGGAGCGGTCGGAGCCGGAGATGGAGACGTACGCCGACCGGGCACGGGCGTAGGCGGGCAGGATGCCCGCCCCGGAGAAGCCGTGGACGGTGGTGAGCATCGGGGCGCGGCAGTGCGCGGCGAAGGCCAGCGGCAGCCAGTCGAGGTGGTTGTGCACGAGGTCGAACTCGCCGGAGCGGCCCAGCGCGTGCGCGACGTGCATGGCCTCCCAGACCCTCCCGTCCATCGACGGGTCCTCGGCGTATCCGGCCGGGCAGACCCCGTCGAGCGACGCGGAGGTGATCGAGTCCAGGGTGGCGAAGAGCGTCACGTCGACGCCCCGGGCGACCAGCCCCTCGGCGAGCAGGCCCGTGACCAGCTCCCAGGGGCCGTAGTGCCGGGGCGGCGTGCGCCAGGCGACCGGCCCGAGCAGGGCCACTCTCATGGGGGCGTCCGTCCGGCCGGGACCTTCCTCCGGGGTCAAACGCTCACCCCCCGGCCGGACTGGTAGGGGCAGAGCCAGGCGAAGACCACGCTGCCGAAGTTCACCAGCATGGTGTGGGGGGAGCGGCCGGCCGTCTCGGTGACCTGGAGCCGGGTCACCGCGCCGTCCCGCATCCAGCCCGCCACCTCGTCCTCGGTGGGCCGGTGGTCGTGCAGGCGCAGCATCAGGTCGTGGGACTGCCCGGCGATCCGCAGGTGCAGCTCGCATACGGGTTCGGTGTCCGCCATGATTCGCCGTCCAAGTGGAGTAGACCCGGCGGAGTTGTCGGCGTCCCTTTCGAGGGTACTCCCCGCCCGGCCGGGGCCCGGGGACCGCGCCGCGAGGTCTCGCCCCGGGAGTCCAGGCCGACCTGCTTTGAAGGTCATTGTCGGGGTCCGCGATTCCATGCCGGAAAAGACGTGAAAAATGCCCGGCGTCGCGTGGCATTAAGTGGACAACGCCATTCCGAATACCGATTCCGGTGGATGTTTCCCGTGATCCGCGGTCTCATATTCCAGCCAGCCCTCTAGGGATGATTTCTGGGATGAGGAAAGTCATATGGCCAATTCGCGCAGAATGACGGCGATCGCCGTCGCGCTCATGACGGCGGTCGGCTTCGCGGCCGTCGGTACGCAGTCGTCGACGGCCGCGACGGCCGCTTCCACGGGGACGACGGCGGCGGCACCCGCCAGGGAGTTCCGGATCACCCGTTTCCTCGGTGAGCAGCGCCTGCCGCACAAGATGCGGTTCTCCGGGACCACCGTCGGCGGCCTGTCCGGGATCGACCGCGACCCGCGCACCGGGACGTGGTACTTCATCTCCGACGACCGGTGGCGCTACAACCCGGCCCGCTTCTACACCGGCCGCCTGGCCATCGACCCGGCCACCGGCGCGTTCACCGGGGTGAACCTCACCGGGGTCACCACCCTGCAGCGCCCCGGCGGGGGCACCTACCCGGCCTACGGCCGTCCCCGCTCCGCCGACCCCGAGACGATCCGCTACGACCGGTGGAGCCGACGGCTGATCTGGGCGCACGAGGGCGACCGGCCGGACGAGGCGAACCCGGCCGTTCCGGTCTCCGACCAGTTCGTCCGCTGGACCGACTCCCGGGGCCGCCACCGCGGCGAGCTGGCCATGCCCCGCAATCTGAAGATGACCGCCACCACCAACGGCCCCCGGCGCAACTTCGGGTTCGAGGGCCTGACCACCACCGAGAGCTCCATCGTCGCCGTCGCCGAGGGGCCGCGCTTCGAGGACGGCCCGCTGCCCACCGTCCAGCGCGGGGCCGCGACCCGCATCACCGTGTGGAGCCGTGACGGCCGGCCGCGCGCGCAGTACGCCTACCCGATCGACCGGCTGCCCGCCGCGCCGGTCCCGGCGACCGGCAAGTCCGACAGCGGCGTGTCCGAGATCCTGGCGATCGACGACCGCCGCTACCTCGCCCTGGAGCGTTCCTGGATCGAGGGCGTCGGCTACAAGGTCAAGCTGTACGAGGTCGACCTGGGTGGCGCCACGAACGTGCTGAACAGGGACAGCCTGGTCGGCGGCCGCCCCTACCGTCCGGTCGTCAAGCGCCTGGTCTCCGACCTCAGCACGGTACGGCCGCCCGTGCAGAACCTGGAGGGCATGTCCTGGGGTCCGCGCCTGCGCACCGGCGAGTGCACGCTGGTGGTCGGCGCCGACGACAACTTCGACCGGCAGGAGGCCAACCAGTTCATGGCCTTCGCCGCCCGGGGCTGCTGAGGCTTCCGCTTTCTCACGGTTCGACGCGCCCGGTCCCTGTCCACGGGGGCCGGGCGCGTCGGCGTGGGACGCGGCACGCGCGCGTTCCGGTCGGCGGGGACTCCAGCCGGGAGGGGGTCGTGCGACGAGCATTCGCCTGCATTTTCCCGCAAAGTAGTCTAAGGCTAGATAAATAGGACGTTTGTTGCGAAGGCGATTATGTATGCAATAGACGATCAAATAATCCAATGTGAGGGCTGAAGTTTCCTGGAAAAAGTATTCTTGTCATCTCTGAATCGTTTTTATTGTGAATACTCTGGGTGTGGCCGACGCATCACAGGGCTCGCGAGGTTCCGCGGGGCGTTCCCTCTCACGACGTGCCCTCCTGGCCGGGTGTGGCGCGCTGGCCGGAGGCGCGGGGCTGCTGGTCTGGAAGCACACCGTCGAACGCGCCTCACCCGCAGCTCCGGGGACCCCGGGAGCCACCCCCGCGACCTCGCCGGCGGGCACGGCGGCCTGGCCGGTGACCGCGCGTCCCTACCAGGTGAACAAAAGCCTGACGCTCTCCGGAGACCGGATGTACGTCGCCGACGAAGCCGGTGACGTCCTGGCGCTGGACGCGGCCACCGGGCGGCGGCACTGGACGTTCACGCCCCGCCGCCCCGGCGGCGCCTCGGACGTTCTCGTCACGGAAGCACCGGTGGACGGAAAAGGATCGATCTTCGTCGGGTCGCATCGCGGCCGGACGGCGGGCGAGGTCGTCGCGCTCTCCGCCGCCGACGGCCGTCCGCGCTGGAGCAGGCCGGCGCCCGGCCCCGTGCTGGGCATCGCGCTCGACGGGACGGCACTGGTGTACGCCACCGACACCTCCCTGCACGTCCTGGACGCCCTCACGGGAGGGGAGAGGTGGACCCTGCCGCTCTACGCGTCCAACGATCTGGTCCTGCGTGACGGCCTGGTGGTGACGGCGTACCGCCACGGCCCGGAGCGACGCGACAGGATCTCCGCCCACCGCCTCCTCGACGGCGGCGAGGTGTGGTCCCACGACTTCCCCCGGGCGACCGTCGACCTGCTGCCCACCCCCGGCCCGATGATCGCCTCCGCCTCGCTGAACCCCCTGTCCGGCGTCCGTGGCCTGCGGTTGAGCGGGCACTCCGTTCCCGACGGGAGGACCGTCTGGTCGCGGGCCTTCGACCGGGCGGGCACGCGGCTCGAATCCCTGACCGCCACCCACGCGATCGTGACGAACGACAGGAACGTCCAGGCGCTGCGTACCGGCACGGGAGAGACGATGTGGACCTTCCGCCAGCCGCGCGACTGCTACCCGGGGGTGTGGAACGCCGGCGACGTGGTCGTCCTGGCGATCACCGTCGCGGACCGGAAGGGGTACTACGAGATGGTCGGTCTCGACGCCGGATCGGGTGGGGAGCGCTGGCGAACCCGCCGGAGGGAGGACACCCAGGAGGCCGTCACCGGCGAGGGGAGGGCGTACGTGACGCTGACGGGGAACCGTGACCGCGTCGTGGCTCTCGACCTGGACACCGGAGCCACGCTGTGGAGGACGGGAGTTCCCTCGGGCTCCTCGCTCGTGCTGGGGCGACACCTCCTCTACGTCTGTGCCCCCGACGTGGGAGAGCCGGGCGGGGGAGCGATCCACGCCCTTGACCCGGCCGGCGGTGAGCAGGTGCGGCGATGAGACGGCTCGACCGGCTGCGCCGGTTGATGCGGCTCCTCGCCCGCCGGACGTTCTTCCGTCCCCCCTCGGCGCCGCCCTCCACGACCCCCGCTCCCGCACCGCCTCCCGCGCCCTCTCCGCCTCCTCGGCTCTCCGCGTCCCCCGTACCTCCTGTGCCTCCCGCGCCGGGGGCCGTCGCCGGGGCGGGGACCCCCGCCCCCTCCCGGGACCCCGGGGACGACTGGACGTCACCGGCGACGATCCTGGCCGTCACGGCCCTCGTCATCAGCCTGTTCGCCCTGTACTTCGCCTGGTCGTCGGCGAAGAGCGCCGAACGTCAGGCCGAGAGTTCCGAACGTCAGGCCGAGGTCGCGGGGAACGAGTCGGAGCGGCGCCCCCTGCTGGAGGTCGCCTCCGCGCGTCCGTACGTGGCCGAGGACATCACGGGCCGTGAGCGATCTCCGGGCTCGCCCGACGTGGCGGTCAAGGGACTCCGGGGACCTCGCATCGACCTGGTCCTCCGGAACCGGGGAAACGGGGAGGCGATGATCGCCGATGTCACGGTGAAGATCCAGCGATCGGAACGCCTCCGCTCCTGCTATCCCCTCGGAGGGCCGCTGAAGGTCGCCTTCGACTACGAGATCGGTTTTCCCGAGGGCACGCAGGCACCCTTCACCGTCACCAGGCCGATGAACTTCGTCATACCGTCCGGGCGGCACGACCGGTTCACCCTCGGCATCGGACCACACGTCACCGGCGAGGGCTCGGCCCCCTGGATCGGCGTGGTGAGCGTCGTCCTGCACCAGAAGGACGGCCGCGACCTGGAACAGGGGCCGTTCGCCGTCGTCGACGCCGGAGGGCTCAAGGGACTTTTCGAGCTCACCGGGCCTGCCATCTGGACGATCGTCAAGCCGGACGACCCGGCCTGCATGCGGGGCAACCACCGGAGCGTCGCCGACGTCGTCGCCACCCCGGGGCTCGTCGTGTCGCGTGAGCTCACGGCGCTGAAGCAGGCCCTGAAGCCGTACGAGTAGGCCCCGGTGAGCCCTCCGCGCCGATCGCTCCCCGGGCACGCGGCGAAGTTCCACCGGTCCGGCGGGCCTCTCCCGCCGTGGGAGCGTCCATGCTGGTGACGTGAACGAGGGACACCTGCCGATCGGGCGCTTCGCGCGGCTGTGCCGACTCAGCGTCAAGCAGCTGCGGCACTACGACGAGCTGGGCCTGCTGGCCCCGGACCGGGTCGATCCGGACACCGGCTACCGCTACTACCTGCCCGGGCAGGCACGCGCCGCGATGCTGATCGGTCTGCTCCGCTCCCTCGACGTGCCCCTGGCGTCGATCGGGCGGGTGCTGGCCGGCGAGTCCGGCGTGCTGGACGGGGTGCGCGACCGGATGCGGGAGGACCTGGCACGCCGCGAGCGCAACGTCACCGCGCTGCAGCGCATCCTCGCCGAGGGCCTGCCCCGGCCGGAGGTGACCGTCGTCCGCGAGCCCGCCCGCCGGGTGGTCGTCGTACGGGACGTCGCGTCCCCGGAGAGCATCGGCGCCGTCACCTCGGCGTGCATGGCCCGGCTGATGGCGGCCGTGGGGGCGCCCGAGGGGCTGCTGGTCGGGCTGTTCCCGCTCGACCTCACGGGGGAGGTGCCCGTGGCCGTCGCGGCCGAGACGTCCCGGGACGTCCTTGGGACGTCCCGGGACGTCCTGCCGGGCGGGTCGTTCGCCTCGGTCACCCACGTCGGGCCGTACGACCAGATCTCCCTCACCGCGCACGCGCTGCTCTCCTGGGCGGGAGAGCGCGGGCACACCCCCCGGGGCCCGCTGCGCGAGGTGTACGTCTCCGACCCCGCGACCACGCCACCTGACCGGCTGGTCACCCACCTGATGGTCGAACTGGAGGACGCGGAGTGACCCCGTCCCCCGCCGTGGGCGCCCCCGGGACGGGAGGACCCGCCGGTCGTTCCTTGTGACGCACGCACGCCCGCACGCCCGCCGGCCGCTCCGCCGTCGTGTGATGGCAGCCGTTCCCAAGCGATCCGCAAGACCGTGGATCCACGATGACGCCTGACACCACCACGACAGAAGGAGTGTTCATGCGCATGATGAGACGCCTGGGGACCATGGCGACGGCGCTGGCCGTACCGTTCCTCGTCGTTCTGATGAGCGGCACGGCGACGGCGGAGGCCATCCGCATCGCCAACCACTGCGAGCCGCCTCTTGACGCCGCCTGATCGGTTCACGCGGTTCGTCGGGCGCCGCCGTATCAGGCTCACCCGGCGGCGCCTGCTCCGCGGGACCTACTGTTGCGGACGCGGCTGGTACACCGAGGGGGAGCGGTGGGCCCGGCGGGCGGACGAGACGGTCCGGCGGGTGGACCCCGCCGGGCGGGTCCCGCTCCTGGTCGAGCTGGCGACGCTGTGGCACGGTCTCACCCGGTACGCGGAGGCGTACCGGTGCGCGCGGCAGGCGGCGGAGTCGCTGGAGCGGGTCCCCACCGGGACGTCGCGTGATCGCGCGCTCTCCGACGCGCTCGTCCTCATGGGTGACGTCGCCCGCAGGAACGCCCGCTACGACGAGGCCGAGATCCGCCTGTGCGACGCGCTCGCCCTGCTGGAGGAGACCGACCACGTACGGCAGGCGACCGTCCGGCTGGGCCTGGGGGTGCTGGGCAAGGAGACCGGCCGCCACGAGGAGGCCGCCATCTGGTACCGGCAGGCGCTGTCGCGCCTGAAGCGGCACGGCGGGAATCCCCTGATGGAGGCGGACGCCCTGCACAACCTCGCGGGCCTCGCGCACGCCCGGGGCGCCGTGGGAGGGGAGGAGCACGCCAGGGCCGCGATCGAGATCCGGCGCGGGGTGCTCGGCCCGGCCCACCCGCAGGTCGCCGGGGACCTGGCGGTGCTCGGCTCGGTGCTCGCGGCCGAGGGCAGGCACGCCGAGGCCGGGGACGCGCTGCGCCGTGCCCTGGACATCTTCCGCGACCGCCTGGGGGCCGGCCACTACGAGGTCGCCGTGTGCCAGGTGAACCTGGCGCACCTGGACGCGCTCCAGGGGCGCGCCGAGGAGGCGGAACGGCGCTACCGGGAGGCGCTGTCCATCAAGCGCCTGGTGCTCGGCGACGGTCATCCGGAGGTGGAGCGCCTGGCCGGGATGATGGGGCCGACGACGGAGGGCACCTGATCGCGGCTCCGGCGACCGCCCGGCACCGCTTCCCCACCGGAGGCGTCAACTCGGTGTCTCTTCCCCCCGGAGGCGTCAGCCTGGTGCCGCCCGGTGTTTCTTCCCCGAGGGAGGCGTCGGCCCGGTGCCTCTTCCCCGTCGGAGGAGTCAGCCGCGCGGGCGCCAGGACCGGGGCATCAGGCCGGCGGCCCGGGCGGCGCGGTCCTCCTCGGGGGTGCCCCTGGCGCCGCCCGGCTTGGCGCGGACGACGTAGCGGAAGGGCAGGCCGCCGGGCATCGCGAGCATCCCGCCGAACCGGGTGTCACCGGCGAACCAGACCTCCCCGTCCGGTCGCCTCCCCTCGTCGGGAGGGAGGAACGCGCACTGGGCCTGGCCGTCCGGCCGCAGCAGCACGACCCGGTCCTGCCGCGCCCACCGCCGCCCCCGGTGCCGCTGCCCCTCCGCGGCGACCACCTTCACGCTCTCGGAGGCGCACGGCCACACCTGCCATCCGTACGTGGCCATGACCGCCCGTTCCAGGCGCCGGGCCCGGCGCCACAGCAGGAGCGGAGCGGCGGTCAGCAGAAGGACGATCACGAGGATCACGGCGACGGCCGACCCCGGTTCCCAGCTCACGACCGCGGCCGTCAGCAGCACCGCCTCGACGGCGAGCAGGGCGGCCCCCAGGCGCAGCGGCCGCTCCCGGCCCCGCAGGATCTCCTGTACGCCGGGGGTGTCGAGGGCGACCCCCGGCATCACCCGGTAACCGAACTGCTCGGCCAGCATCCGTCCTCCCAGCCTTCCGAGGCGCCCAGACT
Source organism: Streptosporangium sp. DT93 (assembly GCF_049844535.1). Classification (NCBI taxonomy): domain Bacteria; kingdom Bacillati; phylum Actinomycetota; class Actinomycetes; order Streptosporangiales; family Streptosporangiaceae; genus Streptosporangium; species Streptosporangium sp. DT93. The sequence continues at coordinate 154,387 of NZ_JBNCLF010000017.1, read as the reverse complement.
CCCGCTTCCGGTCAGAACGTTCCGGGCGGCTCCTCCCCGGCAGGGTGTCACACGGGGGACGGCTCCGTCAGGGACCGCTTCCGTCAAGGGCCGGTTCCGTCAGGGACCGGTGAGGCGGCGGTCGCCGCGGGTGGTGACCACGAACACCTGCCAGTTGTAGTAGGCGTAGTAGTTCCTGACGTCCCGCTTGATCTGGCGCGCGTACAGCTGCACCGCGTCGACGTAGGCGTAGGAGTGGTTGTACGCGTACAGGGCGCGCCGGTAGTCGCGCGGCGCCCCCGAGGCGCGCAGGTAGTTGGCCGCGGCGAGCAGCGCGTCCCGGGTGTCCTGGATGTTCCCGTTCATCCCGTACGCGTCCCAGGTGCGCGGCATGAACTGCATCGGCCCCTTGGCACCGGTGTGGCTCGGCGACCGCACGCGGCCGAACTTGGTCTCGACGAACATCACCGCCGCCAGCACCTCCCAGTCCACCTTGAACCGGCGCTCGGCGTGCTTGAACTGGGCGAGCAGGAAGTCGGCGGGCTTGGCAGGCTGGACGCGGAACTTCGCCGCGCCGCTGATGGGCTTGACCAGCGAGAGCAGGTTCCGCCCGGCCGTCACGTTGTCCCTCGCCGTCGCGGCCAGCGCCTTGGGCAACCTGGCGAAGGTACGGGCGGCGACCTCCCGGTTGCGGACCAGGTAGCGATAGATGCGCTGCTCGTGCAGGGCCAGCAGCACCACCTGCTCGGGAGGGTTCCCCTTGCCGGGGTCGCCCTCGCGCACCCACGCGTCGACGGCGGTCCGCAGCCGCGCGGTGGTGGTGGTCAGGGAACGGGCCAGGCGCGCAGGGTCGGCGGGGATCGCCACGTCCGGCGCGGGCGGGGCGGGCACCTGCCCGGCGGCCTGCTCCCCCGGAGGCGTCGCCGCTCCGTCGCCGGCCGGGGCCGTCGCGGCCCGTCCCGGGGCGGCGGGGTCCGTCGCGGCCGGATCCGCCGGCGTCGGTCCGTTCGTCCGCGCCGGTTCCGCGGCCGCGTCCGCCGCCCGGTCGCCCGCCGCGGACGCGGTGGCGCCCTGCGACGCGGCGCAGCCGGAGAGCGCGGTGGTCAGGGCGACGGCGAGAGCGGCGAACGAGGCGCCCGGCGCCCTGCCCCGCGACCGGCCCGCCCACGTCCACGACGTCCCGTGCTCTGGAAGGTCCTGCCACGTCTCATGGTTCGGTGCGATCTCCGCGTGCTGATCCCTCATTCGGCTCAACGTACCCGAGGGAGAGCCGGGCCGCCCTCGACGGCGACCAAGGGAACAGATCTCCGCCGGTGGCTCAGCCCCCCGGTCGGTGGTGGCCGGTCTCCCATGCCCAGGCGGCGATGCCGACCCGGTTGCGGACGCCCAGTTTGCGCTGGATGTGGGCCAGGTGGGTCTTGACGGTGCCCGGGGTGATGTAGAGCTCGGCGCCGATCTCCGGGTTGGTCCGCCCATCGGCGACCAGCGACACGATGTCGAGCTCCCGGCCGGTGAGCGGTGACGGGGCCTGCGGCGTGTCCCGTACACCGGACAGCTGCCGCAGCAGCCGTACCGTCACCGAGGGGCTGATCAGCGAGTCGCCCAGCATCGCGGCACGGACGGCCTCGATCAGCAGCGCGGTCCCCGAGTGCTTGAGCAGGAAACCGCACGCGCCGTGGCGCAGCGCGGTGTGCACGTAGGCGTCCAGGTCGAAGGTGGTGACCACGACGACCCGCGTCACGACGGGCGCCTCGGGCGCGCACAGCACGCGGGTCAGCTCCAGCCCGTCCATCCGCGGCATCCGGATGTCGGCGATCACCACGTCCGGCCGCAGCCTCCTGGTCAGCTCCAGCGCCTCGACACCGTCGGCGGCCTGCCCGACGACGTCGATGTCCGGCGCCGAGTTCAGGATCGTACGGAACCCGAACCTGACGCGCTCCTCGTCGTCGGCGACGAGCACCCGGATGATCCCGGCGCCGTCCCTGTTCACATCGTCTCCGTTGACGTCGTCGCCTCCGTCACGTCGGTGTCCCCGTTCACGTCGGTGTCCCCGTTCATGTCGGGGAGGCCCGCGGCACCGGTGGGAAACCACGCCCGCACCTGCCAGCCGTCCGGCGGCAGGAGACCGGCGGTGAACGTGCCGCCGAGCGCCTCGACCCGCTCCGCCAGCCCGGCCAGCCCGATCCCGCTGCGCCGGCGAGCGGCGGGTTCACGGGCGTCCTGCGGGCCGTCGAATTCGCGGCGTCCCCGTTCCGTGTCCGGGGGCCGGTCGACGACCGTCAGCGACACCCCCTCCGGGGACCGGCGGAGCGTCACGACGACCGCCGCGCCCGGGACGGCGTGGCGGCGAACGTTGGTCAGCGACTCGACCACCACCCGGTACACGGTCGTGCCCACCTGACGGTTCAGGGCCGCGTCGAGCCCGGGGTCGGTCTCCAGCTCGATCGGGCCCGTGCCCGAACCGGCGTACCGCCGGACCAGCTCGGGCAGCTCGGCCACCCCGGGCGACGTCGTACGGGATCCCGAGCCTCTCTCCTCACCGTCCTCCAGCTCGCGCAGCACCCGGATGGTGCCGTCCATGGAGGCCAGCGCGTGGGTGCCGTCGGACTCGATCCGCTGCAACATCCGGGCCGCCTCCTCGGGATCGGTACGCAGCAGCACCTGCGCGGCCTGCGCCTGGATGACCATGGCGCTGACGTCGTGGGCGACGAAGTCGTGCAGGTCGGTGGCCAGCCGCAGGCGCTGTGCCCGCCGGGCGTGACGCACCGCCCGGACCCGGTGGGCGTCGAGCCAGCGCAGGTACCCGCCCGCTCCCGCGCCGACGAACGCGGCCAGCGACCAGAACGCGCAGATCGCGACGAGCTCCCACCCGCTCGCCGCCGCCAGGCCGGTGATCGGGATGCCCAGGAGCGCCATGGCGAGCACCGCGAGCGTGCTTGCCACCACGGCGTGCGCGACGGGTGCCCAGCGGCAGGTCAGCGCGACGAGGACCATCAGCGCCAGGGTGTGCAGCAGGGGCCAGGGGCCGCCACCGGCCCTGGACGGGCCCGCGAGCCAGATCGCGGTGGCGGCCAGCGAGACCAGCGCCACCGCGCCGGAGGCGACGGCGGCGAACCTTCCGGTACGGGGCCGGCCGGCCGCGATCGCGCCCAGCGTGACCAGCGCCACCACCGAGGGCAGCACGTGCGGCCACCCGGCGTCCGGGCGCAGCACCGCGGCCGCCACCAGCACCGCCACCGTCACACCGGCCGTCGTCCCCGCCCGTACTGCGGGGCGGCCGGCACCCTGTCGTGCCTGGTCGGCGGTGGTCGGGATGGTCGGGACGGTCGGCACGAGCCTCACCCTAGGTCACGCCCGGCGCCCGCCGCGTCTGCCGATCGGGGGATATCCACCGGCCCGCACCGGTCGCGATGCTCGACCCGTGACCGCCCCGCCGGGGCGGGCCGAACCGAGGAGCCGTGATGTCCCACCCGACACCGTCCACACCGCACCGGACGTTGAGACTCGTCGCCTGGGCGGCGTCGCTGTGGTGCCTCGTCTACGGGTTCCTGGGCGCGTACTGGGCGTCCGGCGGAGCGGGTTTCCCGTTCGGTGCCTCCGACGTCAACGGCGGGGACATGGGGAGCCGGCTGGCCGCCGCGACGCCGGGTCCCACCGGCGCCGTCGTCGCCGCCGGATGCGCGGCGGGGCTCGCGGCCACGCTGGCGGCGGTCATGCCGTGGGGACGGCGCCTGCCGCGCCGTCCGCTCGCCGCCGTGCTGTTCGTCCTCGCGACGCCCCTGCTGCTGGTGGTCCCGGACGTCCGCATCCTGCAGAACCTCGCCTACTCGCTGTTCGGGAACGTGGGACTGGTCGACTGGCCGGTGCTCAACCAGGCGCTGTGCGTGGCCGGGGGCCTCCTGCTCGCCGCCACCGCGGCACAGCTGCTGCGCCGCTCGCCGTGCCCCGCCTGCGGACGCCCGCCCGCCGACCCCGGTGAGCGGCGGCGCTGGACGCGGATCGGCCGGTGGGCCACCGTCGTGGCGGTGCTGGCCCCGCTGCCGTACGCGCTGCAGCGGGCGGCCTGGAACCTGGGCATCCCGCTCGGGGTGGACGAGGCGTTCGTCCGGGCGCTGGCCGCCGACTTCCAGTCCAAGGACGTCAGCCCGATCCTGGCGTACAGCCTGACGATCGGCGCGGTCGGCGGCGCGCTGCTGACGACCGGCCTGGCCATGAGCTGGGGTGAGACCTTCCCGCGATGGGTGCCCTACCTGGGCGGACGCCGGGTGCCGGTGACGATGGCCGTGATCCCGGCGACGGTGGTGACGGTCGCGGTGACGGTGGCCGGGCTGGCGGTGTGGCGGTGGGCGATCCTCGGCGGAGGGATCAACGGCTCCGCCGCGCCCGGCCTGCTGTGGGTGCCGTGGGGGGTCGCGCTGGGCGTGGCCACCCTCGCCTACCGCCAACGCCGCCGGAACACCTGCCCCGGCCTTCCCGCTCCTTCCGAGTTCCCGGGCCGTCCCGGCGAGCGGGCCGATCTATCGTGAGGGGATGCTCACGGTTGGGGTCGATCTCGCGGCGGAGGCGGTCAGGACGGCCGTGGCATGGCTCGACTGGTCCGAGGACGGTGCCCGCGTCACCCGGATCGAGATCCAGGCGGACGACGACGTGATCGTCGAGGCGATCATGGGAGCGGACAAGGCCGGTGTCGACTGTCCCATCGGCTGGCCGGACGCGTTCGTCGACTTCGTCGTCGCCCACCGCGCCGGGCACGTCCAGGTGCCCGGCGGCGTCGCCGGACGGGACTGGCGCAGGAACCTCGCCCTCCGGGTGACCGACCGGGTGGTCCACGACCTGACCGGCCTCACCCCGCTGAGCGTCTCCGCCGACCGCATCGGCCACACCGCCATGCGCTGCGCGGCCCTGCTGGCCGAACTCACCCGCCGGGGCCGCCCGGCCGACCGCCGGGGCGACGGCGTCGTGGTGGAGGTCTACCCCGCGGCGTCGCTCAAACGGTGGGGACTTCCCTTCCGCGGCTACAAGCGTTCCGCCAACCTCGCGGCCCTCGGGGACCTGGTGGACGGGCTGCGGGAGGCGGCGCCCTGGCTCGACCTCGGCCCGTACGAGCGCGTCTGCCGCGCCTCCGACGACGCCACGGACGCCGTCATCGCCGCCCTCACCGCCCGCGCGGCGCTCCTGGGTCTGGCGACCGTCCCGGCGGGGGAGCAGACCGGCCCCGCACGCACCGAGGGCTGGATCGCCCTGCCCACCACGCCCCTGCGCGAGCTCCACGGGTGAGGGCATCGCCCTTCGATCATGGCTCCGCCCATGCGGCGGTGTCGCACTAAGATCACTTCCCGTGCTTTCCGATGGTTTATGGCGGATTATCAGGGTCGGATCGGTAGGTCTGCTCCTTGCGGCGGCGGCCGCGGGCCTGGTGCTGGGTGACGGCTGGCTTTGGGCGGCCGTCGAATGGTCGCCGCCGACCTATGCCGGGTTCTACGAAAGCGGAGAGTTCGACACCCTGACGACCGTGGCGCTGCTCGTGGCCGCCTAGGTGAAGGCCGTGTTCCTTTGGCTGATCCTGCGTGCCCCCATATCGGGACCGCTGGATCGCCGGGAGAAGGCGCTGCGCCGGCTGCTGTATCTGGCGGTGGTGTACACCCTCGTGCCGTGGTACCTGATCACGCTGCTTCCCTACGAGGTCCACCTGGCATCGCAGCTCGTGCTGTGGATCGCGATCGACGTCCTCTACCTGCTCGTCATCCGCTGGCGGTCCCGCACGCTGCGCGCGGCGGCCGGAGTGATGTTCGCGGTAGGGCTGGCCGGGACGGCCGACGAACTGCTCGATCAACTCGACCTCCCCGAGTTCGGATCGGGCGACATCGTCGAACTGGGCCTGATGCTGTGCGGGGTGGCGGCGACCGTCATCACGGTCGTCGGACAGCGGCGCGACGGCCGGTGGAGCCGCGGCACGCTGATCGCCGGGTGGTCGTCGGCGGGCTTCCTCGCGCTGGTGATCCCGTTCAACACCCTCCTGGGATGGGTCTCCGACGGCGATCTGGCGCTGCTGGTCATGATGGACGCGTTAGGGCTCGTCAGCACCGTGTGGATCGCGGCGACCGCCCGTGAGATGCCCGCTCCCGCCGAAGGCCGTCCGGTGGACCTCCCGCTCGTGCGGCGGCGCGCGATCCGCGTCGCGACGGCGACCGTGGTCGTACTGCCGATCATCGCGTTGATCCCTCCGGAGCAGACCCCGCACCTCACCTACACCGGCTGGTCGACGGACTGCTACGACCGGCCCGCCTTCGGCGACCTGAAACCCGCGGAACGCGACGCCGCTTTCTTGTGCCGGGCGCGGAACACGGACGGCGGCGTCCCGCCCATGTTCCCCGACAGCCTGTCGGACCAGCAGATCCTCGCGTCCGGGCGGGCGCTGTGCCGTGCGAAGGACGGCGACGAGCAGACGGCGATCCTGACGCGGGCCGGGAGCGAGCGATCCACCTGGGGCGCGGACCCGTGGGACCTCGTCTACATCTGCCCGAAGATCATCGGTGCGACCCAGCCCGACCTGCTGCGGTCGGCCGAGGAGAGGGAGGCGGCGAATACCGCCTACATCGCCGAGAAGAACGCGGAGTGTCGCGACCCCTGGCCCCGGACGAAGGGCGTCGCCCAGGCCACCGCCAAGTACTTCCTGTTCGCCGACGGCGATCACGGCTACATGGTCCACGACCCCGAGGACGAAACGGGCGAGGAAGCGGCGGAGCGGGCGATCGACGAGCTCTACGACGACAACACCCTCATCGGGACGGCCGGCAGCGTGGTGCTCGTCGGGCACCATGAGGACGTCATCGATCTGTGCCTCACGGTGAAGGCATTCCGCGCCGCGCCGCCACGGCGGACGGCCGGGTGGGACCGGGTCACCGAGGTGCCGATCGTCAGCCGCAGCGGTCGGCTCACCGTGCCGGAGAAGGACGGCGGAGACGTGGGCGCGGGCGCCCCGATGCCGAACCTCGCGATCGCGGGGAAGGGCCGCTACCGGCTCCGCGTCCACGTGCGGGTCGGCGACATGGGGGAGGAGCACCTGGTCGTCGTGTACCCGGGGGCGTCGAGGAAGAGGATCAAACTGAAGTCGTGAGCGCCGGCGGGCGCACCCTCTTTCCCGGGTGGCCGGAAACGGCGACCCGAACAGGTCGAGGGCCGAGGGCCGACCGGACGTATGGACACCGGACCCGGCCCATCGCACAGAACCGTACGAGGGCAGGGCGGTGAGGCCCGCTCACCAGGGGGCGGTGACGCGGACGGCGTGGGTGTCGGCGGGGGCGAGGAAGCGCAGGAGACGCCCGCCCTCCGCCTCGACCTCGTCGCGGTGGCGGGCAGTAAGGGGCGCGAACGGGGTGACGGTGAGGGTCGTGGTGCCGCGTTCGCGGGCGGTCGCCCAGGTGGCCGCGACGGTCCCGTCGACGAGGACCGGCCCGGGGACCGGGCCGTGCTCGGGCCAGGCGCGCGTGACCTGCTCGGGATCGAGCGTGCCCATGCGGGTACGGTCGGCGAAGGAGAGCAGCGCGTTGTCGTAGTCGTACAGGAACCTGACCGGGGCCGGGGTGTCCTCGGCGGGCCGCGGCGCGTCCGGCAGGTCGTACAGCTCCCCGCCCCGCTCGTCGCGGAAGGTCCGCAGATCCATCGGCTCCATCACCTCGCGCAGCCGGGTGAGCCCGCAGTGGGCCTGCACGTCCATGACGCCGGCGGGCCCGAACGCGGCCAGGTAGCGGGTCACGAAGTCCTCGACGGAGGGGGCCGCCTCCTGCGGCGCGCCGAGCCAGTGCTCGGCGCTGGTGTGGGCGATCGGGCCGCTCCGGCCCCACATGCCGCGGGGCGGGACCTGGACCAGGGCGACCCTGGCCCGTACGACCTGGGCGAGGGCCGCGGCGTCGCGGCCGGGGAACAGCGCGGCGAGCTCCTTGCCGAGCGCGCCGAAGGTCAGCGGCCGCTCCTCCACGAGCGCGCGGCCCGCGGCGGCGACCGCGTCGAGGTCGAGGTCCCGCAGGTGCCTGCCGAACGCGCCCTTGGTGACGCGCCCGATGACCGGTTCGACCAGCGGACGCCACCGCAGGCAGTCGCGCGCGGTGACCAGGTGGATGGTCGACCGCATCAGGGCGATCCTCACCAGCGTCCGGTCCTCCAGCAGACCGGCGGCCCGCTCGGGGTCGAAGTCCCGGATCCGGGACCACAGGCCGACGTACCACGTGTGCGGTGTCTGCGCCTGGAGCCCGGCGACCCGCTCGACCATCTCCGGCACCGGCAGCGCCGACCGTTCCAGCAGCGACTGCCGCGCCAGGGTCGCCCGGTTGAGCGCGCGCCGGGTCAGCACCTCAGGCATGGTCGAGGATCACCACCGGGATGTCGCGCGCGGTCTTGCGCTCGTAGTCGGCGTACTCGCCGTGGATCCCCACCATCTGATCCCACAGGGCGGGCTTCTCCTCGGCGGTCGCGGTCCGCGCGACGGCGGCGAACACCTCGGCCTCCACCTGCACCTCGACCCGCGGATGGGCCAGGAGGTTGTGGTACCACAGCGGGTGGTCGTCGGCCCCGCCGTTGGAGGCGACGATCACGTACGCGTCGCCGTCGCGACCGTAGATCAACGGGGTTCGCCTCTTCAGCCCGGACCTGCGCCCGACGGTGGTCAGCAGCAGCGTGGGCCTGCCGTGGTAGAGGTGGCCCTTCGCGCCGTTCGACTCGACGTAGGTGCGGAGGTGCTTGGCGACCCAGCCCGTGGGGGAATCGATGATCTCGTCGCTGCTCATGCCGCTCACGCTATCGGCGTCCGGGGACATTTCATGATCTGTCTTCCGCTCTTCCTGGCGAGTGCGCCCACGCCGGCGGTTCGCGCGGTGCCCGGTGGTGCCCGACCAGGTCGCCCCCACGATCCGTCGAAGGACGTTTCACCCCCGCCGATCCCTACCCCGACGGGGTGAGGCACGGATCGCCGGCCGTGCACATACTGGACCCATGAACGAGCACGGGCGACTCGCCGACTTCCTCCAGGCACGCCGGGGCCTCCTGCGGCCGGAGGACGTCGGACTGCCGACCTACGGCGAGCGGCGCCGGGTGCCCGGGCTGCGGCGCGAGGAGCTCGCGATGCTCGCGGGCATCAGCGCGCCGTACTACACCCGCCTGGAACAGGGCCAGTCACGCAACGCCTCGCGCGAGGTGCTCGACGCCATAGCGAACGCCCTGCGCCTGGACGGATCCGAGCGTGCCCACCTGCACGCCCTGGCCCGTACGCCGAGACGCGGTGGATCCTCCCCCAAGAGGCCGCCCGCCGAACGCGTCGGCCCGGCGACCAGGGCACTGCTGGCGGCCTTCGAGAACGCACCCGCCATCGTGCTCGGCCGCCGCACCGACGTCCTGGCCTGGAACCGCCAGGGCCACGGGCTGTTCGCCGGTCATCTCGACCCGGACGCCCCGGACGTCCCGGCGCGACGGCCGAACATGGCCAGGCTGGTGTTCCTCGACGCCCACACCCGCGAGCTGTACGCCGACTGGCCCGCCAAGGCCAGGGCGGTGGTGGGCAACCTGCGCCTGACGGCCGGGCACCACCCGGACGATCCGCTGCTGGCCGGACTGATCGGCGAGCTGACCATGAACAGCCCGGAGTTCGCCGCGATGTGGGCCGACCACCGGGTCCTGGCCTGCGACGTCGCCGACTACGAGATGCGCCACCCCACGGTCGGAACGCTGACGGTCACCCAGCAGACGCTGCGGAGCCCGGAGGGAGACGGCCCGGTCCTGGTGGTGGCCACGGCGGATCCGGGGTCTCCGTCCGCGACGGCCCTGACCCTTCTCTCCCACGTCACCGCGCGTTCCTCCGACGTCACCACGAGCCCGGAAACGACCCGGCCGCGCCACGACACCGACACCCGCACCACCACCTGACCCGCCCCTACCCCGACTCGCATCATCACCTGACCCGCCCCCGCGCCTGACCTGCACCGTCACGTGACCTGCGCCTCTCATCCGTCGGCCTGACCACGCCACGAGACCGGTCCCTCTCCTTCTCCCCAAGGCGCCTTCCGACCGGGACGCCCCCGACCCGGGCGATCTCTCGGCCACCTCGACCACGGCGTCCTCCGACCACGACGCCCCTTCGACCACAGCACCTCCCGATACCGGCGCCGCGCCGCGGCCGCCGCATGCCAGAAAACAGTGAAGGAACCATGTCCAAGCGAAGCATCAAGATCACCGCCTCTGCCGTTCTGATGGCCGCCGCCACCCTTACGGCGGCCGCCCCGGCGGGTGCGACGTCCACCCCGGCCGGCGTGACGTCCACCGACGGGCCGCTGACGAACGTGCGGGTCGCCACCCACTTCGATTTCTCCGCGGGCCAGATGCCGGAGAACATCGCCCTGCTGCCCGACGGAACGGCGAACGTCACCTTCGCCGCCAGCCGCCAGGTGGCCCAGGTCACCCCCCGGGGCACGACAAGCATCCTGGCGACCCTGCCCGCACCCGCCGACGGCGGAGCCGGCACGCCGGTCCTCGGTTTCCCCCTGGCCACCGGTATCGTCCGTACCTCCGACGGCACGGTGTACGTGCTGTACGCGACCGGCACGGCCGACCTGACGGGCCTGTGGCGGATGCGCCCCGGCCGGGCCCCCAAGCGCATCGCCGCCCTGCCCGCGAACGGCCTGCCCAACGGGCTGGCCCTGGACGGGCGCGGCGAACGCCTCTACATCACCGACTCGGTACTCGGCACCGTGTGGACCGTCCCCGTCACCGGCGGTACGCCCACCGCGTGGTCCACCGCTCCCGAACTCTCCTCGACCGGCTTCCTGGGAGCCAACGGCGCGAAGGTCCACCGCGGCGCGCTGTGGGTGAGCAACCTCGACCGCGGCACCCTCCTGCGCATCCCGATCCGCTCCGGGAACCGTGCGGGAGCGCCGCAGGTCAAGGCGTCGGGCATGAAGGGCATCGACGACTTCGCCTTCACCGGCCGCGGCGACGAGGTCCTCGCCGCCCTCAACGCCCCCAACACGGTCGTCCGCGTCCGCGCCGACGGCACCGTCACCACCGTCCTGGACGCCGGCGACGGACTGCAGAACCCCACCTCGGTGGCGCTGCGCGGGAAGGACGTGTACGTCCTCAGCGCCGCCTACACCACGGCCACCGACCCCAACCTGCTCCGCGCCCGCCTGCACGACCACCGATGAGCCCCGGACGTCCACGAACCGGCCCGGCCGGGTCCGCCCACGACCACCGGTGAGACCCGGGACCCCGCGAAACAGCCCGGCCCGATCTCCCCTGAGATCGGGCCGGGCCAGTCCGGTCCGTACCGTCAGACCTCGCGACGACGCCTGCGGACCGCCGCACCTGCGAGCGGAGAACGCGCTGCGGTGAGGCCGGATCGCCTCGTCACCCCGCCCGCGCCCCTGCCGCCGGGCGACGCGCTCACCCGCCCGGGTCCTTTCAACGGCCGAAGGACGGTGCGGGGATCGGGAGGCCTTTGAACGTGCGCTTGAAGTCGGGGCACTCCACGAGCGGCTCGTGCGTGCACGTCGAGGCGTGGTGGAGACCGTCGCGCATCAGGGTGAGCCGGGCGATGTCCTCCTCCAGCTCCCGCGCCTTCTCCGCCATCCGCACGCGCAGCCCGGTGTCGTCGGGCGTGGCCACCAGGAACCTGCTGATCTCGGCGATCGTGAACCCGGCGCCGCGGGCGCAGGCGATGAGCGCGAGGCGGTCGAGAACGTCGGGCCGGTAGGTGCGGCGCAGGCCGTTACGGCCCGACGAGGCGATGAGGCCTCTCTTCTCGTAGAACCGCAGCGCCGAAGGCGCCAGCCCGGAACGCTCGGCCACCTCGCCGATGTCCAGCAGGGACTCCACCACGACGCCTCCTTGACTTGAACCACGCTTCAGGTCGCAGACTAGCCGCCGTGAACATCCATCACCTCAACTGCGGTTCCGTACGGCGGATCGAAGCCACCTACGACGGCCCGGCTCCCGCCCACGCCGTCAACCACTGCCTGCTGGTCGAGACCGACTCCGACGGACTGGTCCTCATCGAGACCGGCCTCGGCCTCGGCAACGTCCGCGACCCGGACGGCACCCTCGGCTCCGACTGGGTCGCGATGGCCCAGCCCTTGCTCGCCGAGGAGGAGACCGCCGTCCGCCAGATCACCCGGCTGGGACACTCACCCGCCGACGTACGCCACATCATCGTGACCCACCTCGACGTGGACCACTGCGGCGGCCTGCCCGACTTCCCGGACGCCCAGGTCCACGTCCTCGCCGCCGAACGCGAAGCGGCGACCGCCGAGGCACCCAGCTTCCGCTACCGCCCGGCCCACTGGGCACACGGCCCCAAGTGGGTCGCCTGCACGCCCGAGCGGGGCGAGGAGTGGTTCGGGTTCACCTCCGCCCAGCCCAGAGGCCTGTCATCGGAGATCCGGCTGGTCCCGCTCGGCGGCCACACCGCCGGCCACACCGGAGTCGCCGTACGCGACGGCGACCGCTGGCTCCTGCACTGCGGTGACGCCTACTACTACCACCGGGAACTCGACGAGAACCCCCACCCCCACCCCATGCTCGACCTCGTGCAGACCAGTTCGGAGGTCCACCGCGACCTCCGGCTCGGCACCCAGGCCCGGTTGCGCGAACTCGTCCGCGACCACGGCGACGAGGTCTCGCTCATCAGCGCTCACGACCCGTGGGAACTGGCCCGCTACCGCTGACCACCGGCCTCTGACCTCGGCCCGGCCGGAACGCGACCGGTCCAGCTCTGGCCCCGTTCCCGGCCTTGGTCACGGTCACGGTCACGGTCCGTACCATCGGATCTCATGACGACGCCTGCGGACTGCTACACCTGCGAGCGGGAGGCGCGCTTCGGCGCGCTGCCGTCGCGGGAGAGGATCGCGTTCGACGAGCACTGGCGGGTGGCCCACGCGATCGGCACGGCCCTGCCGGGATGGCTGGTGCTGGTCCCGCGCCGCCACGTCACGGCGATCGCCGACCTGACCGACGCGGAGGCGTCCGGGCTCGGCACCTGGCAGGTCCGCCTGTCGCGGGCGCTGCACGAGGTGACCGGCTGCGCCAAGACGTACGTGGTGCAGTTCGCCGAACTGGAGGGCTTCCACCACGTGCACTTCCACATCGTGCCGCGCATGGTCGACCTGCCACGCGAACTGCGCGGACGCGGGGTCTTCGACCTACTGGGCCGTACGGGCGACGCCATCCCCGACGAACGAATGGACGAGACGGCCACCACCCTCGCCCGCCTCCTGTGACGGTCACCGCCTCCGGCCGACTCTTGTAACGGTCATCGCCGCCCATACGGTTTGTGGCTGCCTTTTTCCCTGTAATCCCAGGCCGGGAAATGGCCATTGTGGTGAGATATGCCGAATGGAACGCGCGAGGCAACTGCTGGGCGAGATGCTGATCTACTGCTTCGTCATCCTCCTGCTCACCGGAGGCTTCCTGGCTTTCTTCTACGTGCCCAACGGCGAGACGGTGTCCTACACCGGTTCCTACACCCCCTTGCACGGCGTCCCCATGAGCGCCGCCACCGACTCGCTCCTGAGACTCAGCTTCGACATGTACGAATTCGTGTTCGTCCGGACCCTGCACCACACCTCCTCGGTCCTGCTCGTCGGAGGAACGATCCTCTGGGCCCTGCTCGGCCGCTTCCGGTACGCCTTCGCGGCGCTGTGCCTGGGGGCGCTCGCCGCACTGGCCGGCTACGGATCCGCCGACGACCTGCTGTCCGGGACCGTCCTCGGGAAACTGCCCATCCCCCTCTGGTACGGCCTGCACCTGCTGGCGGCGGTGGCCGTCATCACCGTCCTGGTGATCTCCTCACGCGAGGAGGCCGTCCGGCGGCCCAGAACGCCGGAGTTCACGGTGCTGGGCATCGTCCTCACCGTCCTGGTGGTCCTCTACCTCTGACCGCCGTCCCGTGTCCCATGCGGTGGAGAGCCGTCTTGAATGCCTCCGCCATCACCTTCGAAGGCCGTCGGACCTTGACCGATGAAGATCGATTTACACCGTCGACCGGCGGCCTGGGACGTTCGCGTGTCAGGCGGGCCGGGGCACGGAGGCCCAGTCCGGGAGGGTGAACCACCGGGGCACGGCGCGGCGTAGCGCCTCGGGGCCCCGTACCTCGACCGCGTGGGCCCGCAGCGCGTCCGGCCAGCTCAGGTCGCCGCGCCAGACCTCGACCAGGCTGCGCAGACCGGCGGTCACCGTCACGGTCACGGCGTGGCCGGGGTCGGTGTCGCAGACGTCGACCTCGTCACGTGTGATCACGATCCACCAGTGGCGGCTGCCGGGCGGCACGTCCGGGAAGAGGAACTCGACGACCGTCCGCCCGTCCGGAACGGCGGCCCGGTCGACGTTGCGGTGCATGTCCCACAGCAGCAGCTTCGGGTCCAGGTCCTCGTCGCCCAGCTCCCCGACCCAGCGGACGCCCCAGGCGGCGAGCGCCTCGACCACCGGCCGCAGCTCGTGGCCGGCCTGGGTCAGGACGTAGCGCACGTCGTTGTCCTCGACGCGCCTCTCCACGATTCCGGCGTGCGTGAGCCGGTGCAGCCGTCGGGACAGCAGCGTGGGGGACATGCGCGGCAGGCCGCGACGCAGCTCGTTGAAACGCTCGGTCCCGCACACCAGTTCGCGGATGACGAGCAGCGTCCAGCGTTCGTCGAGCAGTTCGACGGCCTTGGCGACCGGGCAGAACTGGTGATACGAGGAGCCCACGCCCCGAGTCTAAGCTCCGCCGCCGTGAGCGTCGGAGACAGCGGACCGGGGCTCGGCGGGTGCCGGTACAGATCGTGTACTGGATGGCGGACCCGTCCCTCCTTACCGTCGATTCCAGGCCACCGCGGCGATGAGGGAGAAGCACGATGAACGTACAAAGCGACGCGCTGGAAGCCGACCGTGCGCTGAAGGCCAGGCACCGCGCGATGTGGGCGATGGGCGACTATCCCGCGGTCGCCACCGAGATCATCCCCGAGCTGGGCGCGATCCTGGTCGAGGCGTGCGGGGTGGGACGCGGGGACCGGGTGCTGGACGTGGCCGCCGGGTCCGGCAACGCCGCCATTCCCGCGGCGCTGGCCGGGGCGAGCGTGGTGGCCGGCGATCTGACCCCGGAACTGCTGGAGGCGGGACGGGCCCTGGCCGCGCGGCGCGGCGCGGAGATCGAGTGGCGGCAGGACGACGCGGAGGCCCTGCCGTACGCCGACGGCGAGTTCGACACGGTCCTGTCCTGTCTCGGCGTCATGTTCGCCCCCCACCACCGGGCCGCCGCCGGCGAGCTGGTCCGGGTCTGCCGCCCGGGCGGCACGATCGGCCTGCTCAACTGGACGCCGGAGGGGTTCGTCGGCCAGATGTTCGCGACGATGAAGCCGTACGCGCCCCCGCCCCCGCCCGGCGCGCAGCCCCCTCCGCTGTGGGGCGACGAGGACCACGTCCGCGCGCTGCTCGGGGACGCGGTCACCGATGTCGTCGTACGCAGGCAGACGGTCACGGTCGACCGGTTCGCCCACCCCGGCGCGTTCCTCGACTACTTCAAGGCCAACTACGGCCCGACCGTCGCCGTCTACCGGGGGATGGCCGGGGACCCCCACCGGGCCGCCGCCCTGGACGACGCCCTCACCGAACTGGCCCGACGCCACCAGCGAGGCGAGGGAGGAACGGCGATGGAGTGGGAGTACCTTCTCCTCACGGCACGCAGACGCGCCTGACGACAGGAACCGCCGACGGCGGTGCTACTTCCCCGTGCCGGTCTGCGCGGGAGGCTTGGGCCAGCCCTTGGCGACCACGGTGAACCCGCCCCCTGTGACGGCGCCGAACGTCGCGGGAGCCATGCAGGGCTGCACCTCGCCGGTCGGCACCGACCAGCTCCAGCCGATCCGATCATGACTGCGGCCGGACCTGTCCGTCCCGCTGTCGTACACGCTGACCGCGATCCTCTCACCGACCGGGAACGAGGTGGAGGTGGTGATGACGGCGGTCACCGTCGCGACCGGTCCGCCCGCCACGAGGCAGTCCACGTCCGCCTCGAATCCCCCGCCGTTGCCGTCGGGGCTGTAATGGGCGACCTTGACGGTGCCCCTCGCCTCCGTGAAGACGCCGCGCGCGGCGATGGTGAAGGTGATGTCGTCGGCGGCCGCCGGCTCGAAGTAGATCTTCGCCGTGCCGGACACGCGCCACTTGGGCTCTTCGCCTAACGGGGACGATGCGGCCGAGGCCGACGTGCCGATCGTCGCGACGGTGGCCAGCGACAGGGCGACGGCGGTGATCCCTGACCGGACTGCTGTGGTTCTCACGTCAATGACTCCTTGGGGCGTACGGGTGAGGCGTGCTCCAGCAATCCGGGAAGAGTGCTGTGCCTGCCATGCCTCAACCCTGCCGCGGGGCCTCGTCGGTTCCCAGGTGCCGTTCGGCGCATCGGTTCTCCGCTCGCCGAGCCGAGCGTGCCGGACGGGATCTTGCGTGCGGGGCCGGGATGTGCTGTGCCCGTCCGAGAGCCCGTTCGTGTGGAAAGCGACGTCCGTACGCCCACTCACCGGCAGAAGAGCCGGACCATCCATCCGCATGTCGACTTAGGATCTTTTCGTCTGATATTTGTCCTACGCCGGAAGAGCCTTTATGACCCACCCCCTCAGCCGGCGGTCCGCGCTGCTGAGCGCCGCGGCAGTGGCCGGTCTCGCCCTGTGGGAGCGACCGGCCGAGGCGATCGGCGCCACCACGTTCGACGCCGCGCGTGAGCGGTGGGTGAACCTGCTGGCCGGCGGGTCGTACGACCCCGCTCGTACCGACAGGACGTACACCGACAGAGCACAGGCGCTCGAGGGGTCGGCCAACGCGGTGCTGCGCAAGCTGAGACCCGCCGCCGGCCGCCCGAGCCTGTGGCCCGACCTGCCGCTGTCGAACCCCCGGACGGGCAACTTCAACCGCTCCTACAACCGCATGCGCACCCTGGCACTGGCCTGGGCCACCCCGGGCACCGCCATGCACCACGACGGCCAGGTCGCCCGGACCGCCGTCAGGGCACTGGACTTCCTCTACGAGCACGCGTACCACGAAGGGCTCGACCGGCGGGGCAGCAACTGGTTCTGGTGGGAGATCGGCGTCCCCCGCGCGCTGACCGACACATGCGCCCTGCTGTACGACGGCCTGCCCCCGGACCGCGTCGAGCGCTGGCTGCGCCCCCTGCGCCGCTGGTGCCCCGACCCGGAGCGCCGCGTCAGCCACCCCGGCGTCGTCGAGACCGGCGCCAACCGCGCGGGCAAGGCCATGGCGGTGGCGATGCGCGGAGTGCTCACCCACGACGCCCGCCTCGTCAGGCGGGCCAGGAACGCCGTCTCCGACCTGCTGCGGCCGACACGAGGCCCGGGCGACGGCTTCTACCGCGACGGATCGTTCATCCAGCACGACGTGTACCCCTACAACGGCAGCTACGGCGTGGACTACCTGGAGAGCGTGGCCAAGCTGATCGCCATGCTCTCCGGGTCACCGTGGGAGATCACCGGGATCGACAACGTCTACGACCTCGTGGACCGCTCCTTCGTGCCGTTCGTCTTCGACGGGCTGATGATGGACTGCGTACGCGGCCGGCAGATCTCCGTGCAGGGCCACCGCGACCACCACTCGGGACAGAAGGCGGTCGAGGCCGTCCTCACCCTGCTGGAGACGGCACCCGAGCATCACGCCCGGCGCTGGCGACCGCTGGTCAAGGGCTGGCTCACCCGCAACCAGGCCGTCCCCTACGGCACGCTCGCACCGCCGGCGAGCATCGCGAGGGCCACCGCCCTGCTGTCCGACCCGTCGGTGCCGGTCGGCCCGCGCACGACGGGCACGTACGTCTTCGCCGACATGGACCGGGTCGTGCACCGCCGCCCCACCTGGGCGTACGCGATCGCGATGAGCTCGCGGCGCATCGGCGCCGCCGAGGCCATCAACCGGGAGAACCTGCACGGCTGGTACACCGGCGACGGCATGACCTACCTCTACACCGGCGACCTCACCCACTGGAACGACGACCTGTGGCCCACGATCGACCCGTACCGGCTGCCGGGCACGACGGTCGACACCCGCAGGCGCGCCGACCTCCCGCACGAGCACCGTCGTCTGCCTCCCACCCCGTGGGCGGGCGGCGTGGCGCTCGACGGCGAGTACGGCGTGGCCGCGATGAGACTCGTCGCCGGTGGGTCCTCGCTGCGGGCCAGGAAGGCGTGGTTCCTGCTCGACGACGCGGTGATCGCCCTCGGCGCCGGCATCACCGCCTCCGACGGCCGCCGCATCGAGACCGTCGTGGAGAACCGCAACACCCACGACGGGCATCCGCCGCTGACCCGGGGCGAGGGCTGGATCCACCTGGACGGTGTGGCCGGCTACGCGCTGCTCGATGGCGCCGACGCGAAGGTGATCCGCACGAAGCGCACCGGCCGCTGGCGGGACATCGACAAGGGCGCCACCACCGGGGGTGACGCGTCCCCTGTCACCAGGCACTACACGACGATCCTCATCGACCACGGCGTCGACCCCCGCAAGGCGCGCTACGCCTACGCCGTACTGCCCGACGCCTCCATCACCCAGATGGAGGCCTACGACGGGCGGATCGACATCCTCGCCAACTCCGCCGCGGTACAGGCCATCGCGCGCGACGGCATGATCGCCGCCGTCTTCTGGCGCGCGGGAACCGTCGAGACCCCCGACGGACCGCTCACCGTCGACGGCCCCTGCACCCTGCTGGTCCACCGCGCAGGTGAGCGGGTACGGCTCGCGCTCTCCGACCCGTCCAGGACCGTTGACGAGGTGAAGATCACACTGCCCTGGCCGGTGAAGTCGATCAAGAAAAGCGACCGCAGCGTGCGCAGGGCCAGGACGGCGCTCAAGGTGGAGGTGGGGGGCAGCCGTGGGCACGCTCACACCGCGGACGTGCGCGTCTGAGTGCGAGATGCTTGAAGCGGATGAGGTACGAGATCGACGAGCGAATCGCGTACGGGATCATGACAAGGAGCATCCCGATAAGCTTCCTATCAAGATGCCCCATGCTTCACAGGGGCGTATGCCGCTTCAGGAAAGAACTCTCAGGTCAAGGGGCAGATCGCAAGGTTAGAAGAGTGCCCCGGAATGATTCGAACATTCGACACCCGCTTTAGGAGAGCGGCGGCGGTACGGACGGACTGTGCGGCCTGAACTGCGCAAACGCCTCACGTAACCTGAATCATTTGCAAGATCATCCCGCGCATATCCCGCACTTGCTGTGCTGCATCGACCAACAGTTGGACGTCTATAATGATCACTCCCCTGGGTTGCTGGCCCATTTCTCATTATGTCCTGTCGTCTCTGGCCGCTTCTCGGTACTGTGTCCTCGTTGTACCTGTGAGGCTGCAGGTCGTCGACTTACGGCTTATTTATCTTCGGATAGGAAATGTTCTCGCCGTGAACCATCGACAAACCTCAGGAGCAGTAGAGGTCTCGCTTTCGCTTGCCGTCTCAATCGAGTCAGACATCGATTCGGATGTCCTTTATATTTGTTAAGGTGACGGACATGACTGCCTCCTGGCGTCCGCTTAGGGAGCGCGTAGCTGCACAGGCCGGCGAACGCACGTTAGTTGAAAGCACCCCAGATTACCTGCTGGAGCCGCTTCAACAATGGCTCGCAAAAATGCTCTTCTCCAGCGAAGAATACGACGTCGAAAAGATGTTGCGCTTACGACTCCGTCGACGGGACATCGTCTCAACGGAGGGTGGCAAGAAGATTGTAAGCCTTACCGGCGAAGACCTCCTTGAGGCGATCGACGCCACATTGGATCTGGGCAAGTGGCGCATTGACGAGCGCCCTCCCGGCGTCGAAGGCATAGTGTTCAACTACTGGGTAGCTCTAGTGATGGACCTGAACACCATGCTCAAAGAAGGCGGCTCAGCGTGGCGGGTCAACGACACCCTAGATGGGCTTACCCGGCGGGTCGACGTGATGGTTACCGCGGCCGCTCTTTCCGTCATCAAGGACGCGCCCAGTGATGCCGCCCAACATCTGCGGAAGGCATGGGGGGCGGCATATGGACCTCAACCCGATCCAACTGTGGCCTACAGTGAGGCTGTCAAGGCCGTTGAAGCGGTGGTCATCCCTATGACTATCCCGAACGACGGCATAGCGACGCTGGGCAAGGCACTCGCGCACATGAAAAGCACCCAAGCGAAGTGGAACTTAGCCATCGACGACAAGTCAGGCCAGCCCGCCTCGCTCGAAGCCGTGATTGCGCTGATCGGTCTGCTGTGGCACGGGCAGAGAGACCGGCATGCTGGCCCGTCGATGAAGCCTGCCACTCAGGAGGCCGCGCAGACTGCCCTGCACGCGGCCGTCACTCTGGTCCAGTGGTTCACCAGTGGTGCTGTTCGCAAACAGTCGTAAGAATTTTTCATTGGTAGTAATGTCATTACAGTAATCCAAAGGGCGGTTCGAAGTCGCTACCGCATGTGCGCCTTGACCTCGAATATCGTTCGCGAGCTGTTTAGCTATGCGTGTCCAGGAAGACTCAAACCCCTAACTTGTGATCCGTAGGCAGGGGCAGACGCCTCGTCAACGGGGTCTAAGCCTGATCGGGCGGTAGGTACAAGCCGGTGGTATGTGGTTATGTAAGGCGGGGTCTGCACCTGTGGCCACCCGACCGTCATTAGCACTGGAAGCGGCGCTGCAGCGTTTAAAGGGCAGGCGACGAAGGTATCGCATCTGATTGACTGTGCGGCAATGGAGGTCGAAGCTATCGAGGAGTCCCCAGGGATCATGCCGTACCGGCATGATCCCGCCTGTGTCGCCGAGTTGGCGCGGCTTGTCGATCAAGCATGTGAGGGAGTAGTTCACCTCCTGAAGGTGAGTCTTCGTATACGTCAGCTTGCCGCTACGTGTGTGCCTCCCTTGGACCCGGTAGCCGTGCGGGAGTTACAGTACACTTTCTCCTATCTATTGGAGATCGACGATAGTGGTTCCGCGCAGCCTGGAGCTTCGTTGAGCCCTCTTGATGGCCATTCGTTTTACCCGCGCGCGTTGCGTGATGCTGATGAAGAAGTGCGACTGCTGTGGGCCGACCTGGCGGATGTGGTATCGCATCCAGTGGCAAAGGCACGCTGCGCTGACATTGTGTTTACCTTGCGCATAGCGAAGAACGGCCGAGACAGCGCGGAACGAGCCGCGCGCGCCTACCTCGCCGCCGTTGGCGGTAGTCTGCAACGCAGAGAACAGAGCCTTGGTTTGTTGCGGGCGTGGACTTTGGTGCGCTCGGTCGGCTCCACTGTCCTTGAGGCGAAAATAGCATCAGCCATGGTGGACATGGCCGATGACCTGGTGCTTCGTGTCGAAGATTCCTATGCGGCTGTCCCGTTGCTGGAGGCGCTGACCGCACCGCAACGGAAGGGTAACGCGCCATCGGTAGCCCTTCGAGCAAACGCTCTCCTGGATCGAGCATTGCTCACCTATACCGAGCCGCTCGTCATCAAAAATCTGGCTGCACTGATACGAAAGCGTTCGGCAGGTGATCCTGCGCGCGCCGAGCACGCGAGCCGAGTTGAGATAAAGGCTTTGCTCGCCGAGGCGGACAAGGCCATTGACGGTCTTACCATCCGATTCCATCTCAACGAGGCGGCGTCGACGGCGCGTCAGCTGGGGATATCCGACCTTGAGCGGGTAGCGGTCTCCCGACTACAGGCCGCGCCGCCCGTCAAATGGAGCACGATCAAAACGGAGATTGAATACCCGGCTTTTTTCGTCAACCGCTTCATGCATAGCTACCGATATGCTCAGGGCTGGCGGGATGCACTGGTAGAGTGGTTTTCCACCGACTCACCCAGCGGAAATCATGTCAGCAATGAGGCCGCTGCTAAGGCAGCATTGAACGAATCTATTGTTTTCCGTATCGCGAGAGTTACGCTCTATAGCGGAAATGACCTTCCGAGGAAAGTCGTCACCGGCGATGATGAGGCGTATAAGCAGGAACTCGTCCGGATTGAGTCTACAAGTGTCGGCATCTACGGAACCCTTCTCGCGAAAGCGCTCGACCTAACCCGGGCGCGATTCAGCGTACCCGAGCTCAAAGATCTAGAAACTTTCATCGATGATAATTACCCCGACACTCATCCTGCGCTAGCGCGGACGCTCGCCCAGGCTTTACGGTTGTACTGGATAGGCGAATACGCCGCCAGCGCCCATCTTGCAGCACCCAAGATCGAGGCGGCAGCCCGTGCCTTGCTCCTAGAACTGAACGAGCCCGTCTATCGCACGGCAGTCGGAGACGCAGCTGGGCAGTTCCCTGGGCTGGGAGTTTTCCTCGATCACCTCACCGCTAACGGCTTCGATCCGGATTGGGAACGCTTCCTCCGTACATTTCTTCTGTCAGACGGAGCCAACGTTCGGAACTTCATCGCTCACGGTTTCATGGACGAAACCGATCGGCACACCGCCGCGCTCGTGCTCCGCGCGTATGCATTGCTCGTTCTGATCACGTCTGAGGACACCGTGCGGCGCGACTGCGTAACCGTACGGGCGGCACTGGCCAAACCTCTTCCAATCAGGCCACGCCGGTCATGGTGGCAGCGCACCATAAACGCCGTCCGCGCCGCATATCTTGAACTACGGCGCTGACTGGGTAGGGCCGAACGCGCCAGGATAACCGGGGCGGCGGCTGGTGAACTTCTCACAGGTCTCCTTCTGGGAGCATCTGCCGTCTAAGGCGGTGTGTACATCACCCCACTGGACGTGACCCGCTGTTCGAATCACGAACGCCTGGCACACCTGGCTTTGCGGGTTCAGGTATCGCGGATCATCGTGGACAGCGAAGCCGTGCTGCGAGCCCTCAACTTCCACCAGCATTGAATGCCGTGACTGCTGAAATGGAAGGTCGATCGGTGCCGTCATCGCTATGTTCGTCGCATGACCAGAGAGCGTCCATGGGACGGGCTTCCAGCAGCGACACAGAACGCCCTCGCTAGCGCATGGCGTAACTACGTACCCTCCGAGGCATCAGCTCTGCATGCCCGCTGGTGGCAGTTCGAGACCTGGCTGCGCTCCCTGGCCTACGTCGAGCTTCGCGCGAAGTACGGCAGCAAGTGGCTGGACGAGATCCCCGATAAAGCCCGACGGTTCGCTGAGAACGAGGCGAAGCTGGCTTACATGACCAGTCCCGATGCGGAGCTGATCCTCGCCTACCTCGACCTGGCTGACCTATTCAGCCTCGTCGACGCGAAGTGGGAGCTCTTCAAGGGCTCGTTGATCGAGAAGTCCGCGTGGATGGGCCGGACCCAAGAACTGCGCCAGATCCGGCACCGTATCGGCCACTGCCGCCGGCCGCACACTGATGATCTTGCCCGCGTCGAGCAGATGCTCCGCGACCTCGAGAAAGGAACATTTCGGGCTGTGACGTCTTTCAACGACTGCTACTGGCCGAAGCCCGATCTAGCGGATCCGATCGTTGATGCTTGGGTGCGCGAGGCGCACCCAACAGCACAGCGGCTGATTAAGCATGCTGAGAACCAATATGACACCTCGTTCCGCCTCCACTTTTCCCGCCGCCCCTGGGCGAATCAGTACGAGAAGGGCACTGCTGTAACCGGCCGGGAGGGATACTTCTGGCACGCGACCTTCAGCGTGCGCGGCGGTGCGGATACCGTGCAGTTTTGGAAGGACTGGCACATCCAGGGTTCTCGGGCACAAGATCACATCGTATTCGCTTGCTTTGATGGTCCCTCGAACGTTGACCTGTCGTTTTCGGCGCTAGACGACCCGGTCGTCGTGGCTGACGCGATTGGCGAGTGCTTTGATGCGCTTCTCACGGCAACCCGCTTTAGCTGGGCCTTCGACCTGAGGGACTCACCCGACTCCTGGCATCAGTACTCTGCCTCGCTCGATCCTCGGGTGCTGACCGTCGGCCCATGGCTCGTCGACAAGTCGATGCAGCCCATCACGCTCTTCTCGGCGGGCTGAGGATCCGCGGCGGAATCTGGTCAGTTGCTCTCGGGTGCCCTCAAATGTGGCCAAAGGTCATCGCGGACTGGCTCCGACAGCGGATCATCGACTCCGGCTACCGCGAGCTGGTCGTCCCGGACCCGGGAAACTACAGGCATACGGAATGCCGCCGATCTGGTCTCGTAATTTCCCTCGAAATATGCAATCTTCACCAACGTGACCTACGAGATCATGGAGTCTGCCGACAGCCTCCACGGCCGGCTACAGCGCGGACTGGGCGGAGCCGTACATCAGGCGCTGAAGGAGAGCGGCGCCGGAGACCTCGTCTACGACTGCATCAGTCGAGATCCACGAGGTGACTCCATGGAATCTCGTGGCCTCTACTACGCGCGGCTCGTCGTGGACCTGGGTCTGCCTTTCGACCCGATCGTTACTCATCTCTTCGAGACGGAGGCGACCGGCAACGGGTGTGAGCCGACTTCTCTCGCGATCGACGTGCTGATGACGCTGGTACAGCTCGGGTATCGGCGCGCCGGAGAGCACCTGCATCGCTATGTATGCAAGGGCGCCAACTGGGAGGAAGCGCTGGGCGCGTTGTTCTTCCTCGGTGACCCGACCCTGATGGAGGGGCTCGATGAGATGCTGCTCAGCGAGATCGACAATGACGAGTCGATCCCCGACATCCTGGGGTCACCAGATAACGACGCCATGCGAGCCTGGATCCAGGCTCGGCCTCGTATCGCGCAGGCATATGAGAACGAGCAAGCACATCGCCGGCAGTTTCGGCACCGGCCAAGGCCTTCGCTGGAACACCTCTCCGATGAGGAGTTGTACGGCATAGCGACGGGGACCGGCCCCGCGGTGAACGGCGCGCTCGTGGAGTTGGGGAACCGAGGCGACCTGCGTGCCCTTCGGCTGGTGCAACAGCTGTACAGCAAGAACCCCATCACCCACAGCTCAATCACGACGACCGTGATCGATAGCCTCGGGGAGAAGCTCCTACCCATGGCCCGCGCATGGGTCGCCAAGCCCAACATTGGCATGGAGCACGGCTACCGCATCCTGGCCAAGCACGGCACCCTCGGCGACGCGCCAGCACTCGTGGATGGGGTCACGGCAATTGTCCAGAACGACAAGTGGCCGCGCTCGCTGTTCGCCCTCGTGGACGCGCTGACCAGGCTTCCGGTTCTGGACAGCTTGCCAATCCTGGGGGAGGCCTGGCGGACCACGCGGATCTCCTCACTGCGAAGACAGATCCTCGAAGCGATCCATCGGATCGATCCTTCCTCCGCGGCACCGTACGCGGAGGAAGGATTATGGGACTGCGAGAGTATGACGCGCCGATTGGCTGCCACGCTGACGCCGCTCCACGATGTAACCCTGGAAAGGCTCGCTCTGCTTCGTGACGACCCGGCGGAGGATCTCGACGTTCAGGACGCCGCGGCGGAGCGGCTTGACCCGGCGATCAGGTAGCGACGGCGAGTCCTCCGCCGTCGTATAGGGTACGAAGTCTTATTCCTGAGAATCAGGAACGCGCGCTGGATCGTCGCGTTGGCGGCCCTGGTAGCGCTCTACCAGTACGGCCGTAGAGCGGAGCGTGATTCCATGATTGTCCCCGCAATCCAGGGCGATCTCCGAAACGACATGCAGTGTCCCAGGATGGTCGGGTGACCGTTTCTGCCAGCAGGCCTGGCATCATCATCCTCATCCCTGGAGCGGTTTGATGGAAACAGACGTGCCTGATCAATCCCCAATCCCCGCTAACTCTGCGGACCTCGACTTCCGGTTCCGCGTCGGTGCGAGCGTGCTCACCGAGTTCGCGCGCAGCCATACCGCGGCGGACGTTCTGCGGGAGCTGGTGCAGAACGAGTACGACGCAGGAGGAGCCGAACTGGTAATCGAGTTCGGCTCGGATGCTGTCATCGTCCGTGGCAGCGGGAAGACCATCGACCGTGCGGGGTGGAAACGACTGAGCGTAATGCTCGGCCACGGTCTGGTACCGGGTGCAGCTGACCGTGTCGAGCCGAAGACCAACGGCATCGGGTCGAAGAACTTCGGTCTCCGATCTCTGTTCTTGTTCGGGGACCGTATCCACATCATGTCCGGGGGTTGGTACACGATCCTTGATCGCTCAGAAGGAGCGCTGGCTGCACCGCTGGCCCATCCGGAATCGCGAGCCCAGCCAGGGGTGACCCTTGTGGTCCCGTATCGTCAGGTTGACGATGGGTCACTGCGGGCCTTTGACGAGCGTCGTGAGGCCGAGGCGCTGAAAACCATTGCTGGCGAGCTCGCGCCTACGCTCATCAAGTTGGCGCATCCCGGGCGAGGGAAAAATCTGCAGGCTGTAGTGCTTCGCTCCGTACGTCTTGGGCACGAGTTGCGGTGGCGGCAGTCTGCCCGCGCCGGGTCGTCGGGCCCAAATCTGATAAGGCGGACTGCCCGGCTGCAGGAGCACGGCCTGTCGCTAGGCCACGCGCCTGAAACGATCACTGAGATGGAGTATCAGCATGTCCTGATGCCGCCAGCCGGGCTCCCCAGGCCGAATGTGCCCGGCTACTTCCGGGTTTCAGGAGGCCGGATCCGATTGGGCGTCTCAGTCCGGACTCGGCGCGGTCGCTTGGACCTGCGTACGTCCGGGATTTTCTACTACCCGATCGGTGCCAAGCGGTCGCGGACGGGATTCGTATTCAGCATCAGCGCCCCGTTCGAGATGACCGAGGACCGCAGCCAGCTTGTCGATCCCCAAAACAGCGACTGGAACGCCTGGCTTCTCCAGCAATCCGCCGCGTTCGCCGTTCGACTGCTCCCCGAGCGCCTGTTCGCTGAATTCGGCGCCGAGGCTTTCCTCGCCTTCAACCCGCAGTCTGCCGACTCGTCCACAGTTCCTGTTCTAAGCGAGGAGATTGATCGACTGCTTCGTAACGAGCCGTGCTGGCCGACCCAAGCGACAACAGGCCGCGCAAAGCGACCAGTGTGCACCACAGTCGGGTCGTTGGCGATCCCGGTCAGCCCTGCGCTCGCGACCTTCGCTGCCGACACCTTAGACGCGGAGGGCCTCCTGCACTCCAGCTTCGCCTCGCGGCCAGACGCCCAGGCGATGGCGACCAAACTGGGAGGCAAGGCGTTCACCGTCAACTCGCTGGTCCGCCTGCGCTGCGCTGGCGCGAGTGCAAGGGAACTGGCGACCAAGGTCGATACAGCCACCGAGGTGGCACTCTATTACCCGGGCTTCCCCGACGCACTGCACGACCTCCCGCGCCAGCAACGGTTCGCGGCCGCCCTAGATGCGTGCAGGACCGAACTCAACGCCAGCCACAAGAAAGACCTCTGCACGTCGCCCACAACGCTGACTGGCGCAGGCACGCTCGGCTCGCCGAACAAGCTTTGGCTAGTCCACGAGACGGTTGCCGACGTGATTCCCCGAGACCGGACCCTGCATCCTGAGCTGGCCGATTCTATTGTCCTTGCCAAATTGTGCAGGTCATTCAAGTTCTCTGCATGGGCGATCGAGACGGCGAGATGTATCGAGGATGGGACTGCCTCCGAGCAGGTGTTGACGACGCGCGAACGGTGACCCCCTGGCGACGGCCGAATAGTGACCCCCTTGTAGTCACTCTGGAGGGTGATCAAGGTGGAGGACTGGGCGGAGATCCGCCGGTTGCATCGAGCCGAGACAATGCCGATCAAGGCGATCGCTCGGCATCTGGGCATTTCGAAGAACACCGTGAAACGGGCGCTGGCGGCCGACAGCCCGCCGAAGTACGAGCGGCCGAGCAAGGGATCGATCGTGGACGCGGCCGAGCCGCAGATCCGATCGCTGCTGGCAGAGTTTCCGACCATGCCCGCGACGGTGATTGCCGAGCGGATCGGCTGGGAGCGCTCGCTCACGGTCCTCAAAGACCGGATCCGGGTGCTGCGGCCGCAGTTCAAGCCGGTCGATCCGGCGTCGCGGACCACCTATCAGGCCGGTGAGCTGGCCCAATGTGATCTGTGGTTCCCGCCGGTGAAGGTGCCGGTGGGAGCCGGACACCTGGCCAGCCCGCCGGTGCTGGTCATCGTCAGCGGATACTCGCGGTGGATGACGGCCCGGATGCTGCCCTCACGCACCGCAGGGGACCTGTTCGCCGGGCACTGGGCGCTGCTGTCGGGGCTGGGTGCGGTGCCCAAGACGCTGGTGTGGGACAACGAGTCCGCGATCGGCCAGTGGCGGGGCGGCAAACCGCAGCTCACCGCGGACGCCAACGCCTTTCGCGGAGCGCTGGGGGTGCGCATCGCGCAGTGCCGTCCGGGTGATCCCGAGGCCAAGGGGCTGGTCGAGCGGGCCAACGGCTATCTGGAGACCTCGTTTCTGCCCGGCAGGGAGTTTTCCTCACCCCAGGACTTCAACGCCCAGCTGGCCGACTGGCTGCCGGTGGCCAACGACCGCCATCACCGGCGCATCCAGTGCCGGCCGCTGGATCGGCTGCACGCCGATCTGGCGGCGATGGTGGCGTTGCCGCCGGTGGCTCCGGCCGTGGGCTGGCGCACCTCGACCCGGCTGGCGCGTGATCATTACGTGCGAATCGCCTCGTGTGACTACTCGGTGCACCCGTCGGTGATCGGCCGTCTGGTGGAGGTGGTCGCCTCCTTGGAGGAGGTCACGGTGACCTGCGGCGGGCAGGTGGTGGCCCGCCACCGGCGGTGCTGGGCGCCGCATCAGACCATCACCGATGCGCTGCATGCGCAGGTGGCCGCTGAGATGCGCCGCACCTGCCTGCGCACTGCCACGACCCTGGCCACAGCCGAGGCCCCCGCTGAGGTTGAGGTCGAGCAGCGCCGGCTGAGTGACTACGACGCGCTGCTCGGCATCGAGGGGGTGGCGTGATGGCCGCGACCGGCACGAGCGCCACCGCGACCAGCGGTCGCAACGTCGCGGCCGAGCTGGCTTATCTGACCCGGGTACTCAAGGCCCCGTCCCTGGCGGCCTCCGTCGACCGGCTGGCCGAGCGGGCCAGGACCGAATCGTGGACGCACGAGGAGTTCTTGGCCGCCTGCCTGCAACGCGAGGTTGCCGCCCGGGAATCACACGGCGGCGAGGCCCGGATCCGTTTTGCCCGCTTCCCGGCCCGCAAGGCGTTGGAGGACTTCGACTACGACCACCAGCGCTCTCTCAAACGCGAGGTCATCGCGCATCTGGGCACGCTGGACTTCGTCACCGCCAAGGACAACGTGGTCTTCCTCGGCCCGCCCGGCACCGGCAAGACCCATCTGTCCATCGGCCTGGGAATCCGGGCCTGTCAGGCCGGCCACCGGGTCGCTTTCGCCACCGCTGCCCAATGGGTGGCCCGGCTGGCTGATGCTCATGCCGCCGGCACGCTGCAGGGTGAGCTCATCAAACTGTCGCGGATCCCGGTGCTGATCGTGGACGAGGTCGGCTACATCCCCTTCGAACCCGAAGCGGCCAACCTGTTCTTCCAGCTGGTCTCCAGTCGCTATGAGCGGGCCAGTTTGGTCGTCACCAGCAACAAGCCCTTCGGACGCTGGGGAGAGGTGTTCGGCGACGATGTCGTGGCCGCCGCCATGATCGACCGCTTGGTCCACCACGCCGAAGTCATCAGTCTGAAGGGAGACAGCTACCGCCTCAAAAACCGTGACCTCGGCCGCGTGCCAGCGGCCAATCCCAGCAACGACCAGTAACAATCAAGTACACGACAGGGGTCAGCTTTCATCTGGCGATAGGGGGTCACGGTTCGAACGACGTCGACACCCACCCCCAGCGCATCGGCCACCCGATCCGGTGACATGCCCCCCTCCAGCAACCGGAGGACGAAGACCTTCTCCTCGAACGTCGCTCTGCGACCTTTTCTGGCCATACCCCCAGCATGCGCCCGCCAGAACTCGATCTCCCACCGCCACCCAGCACGTACCAAAACTTATGATCGGCTCAGTAGCCTGATGTGTATCAGTGACTTGAGGGTGTGGCAATCTCCAGCTCAGCCCCATACTGAGGTAGACACGAGAACTCAGCGCCAGCCGACGATTTGATTGCGCAGCGCATCGCGTAAGTCTTTCCAATCGCCTGCGATCGGCTGTACCCGCATACTCCACCCCTTCAACAGATCCTTGCTGTCGAAGTCGCGCGGTAGTGCGCCCTTATCAAGTACGCGGCCGAGTTCATGATGCGCGAACGGTGCTAGCTTCGCTACGACGGGTCGCCAGGCGCCGATCACTTCAGCGGCGGATAGATGTGTATGAAATTTGAGGCGGAATGAATGTGTTATTTTGCGATCAAGTAGGTCCTCCATGCAGTCACCCACGGCGGTGACCATAAGCGGAATCGAGCCTCGCCGATTGAAGAATTCCCGCTGATTCTGTTTGCCGGTGGGCAGCTCATTCAACGATTTCCCGAGCAGCGATCCTTTATGCTGCTCGACCGCGCGCAACAGCCCCCAGCAAAATAGGATGTGTGATGCGCTGGTTGCACTTGAGAAGAGCCGCCCGTAGAGCGCGTCATCCTCCCAAATGCGACCCCGCGAGTGGAGTGCGATTCCTGGCTGGCCATGGAACGCTACGAGCGCTTTGGCCGCTGATGTGGTCTCGACATCAAGGTCGCTAGTTCGTCGCGGCTCGATCCCACGTCGGCCGCCGGTGTAGCCGGTCACCCCAAGTTCGTCGAATTCCTTGACCAGGCGGCGCTGTACCGCATCATTGCTGCGGAAATCCGATGGTTCCGTCGGGTTCTGTTGGTTAGTGAAACGGATGATATCGCGGACCGTAGTACGGTCCGCGCAGGTGATGAACCGCATTGGGATCCACGCGTCCGCTAGCGCGTTCGAGTCCTCAAACTCTCCTAGGGCGCCTGTGGTCTGTGCTCCGTTAACAATGGACAACCCGCTGATGAGGAGCCGTTTCGCATTGGGGTCGTATTTCGCGTCGTTAACAAGCGCGGTTACTCCGTTATTGAATATCCAGAAGTTGTATGGCTCATGCTTCAAGGTGCGCCTGATATCCGCATTGACCTTCTTGCGTTTGCCGAGAAACCCGCGAACATTAGCCGAGAACAACCGGTCGCCGTATTCCCAGTACTTGCCTTGCAGCCAGCTCGCGGGGACTGTTACCGAGTGCGCTTTCCATTTAGGGCCATCAGTTTCTAAATAAAATTCCACGTCCACACCAAATTCCTCGGTCACGAGGATTGGCGTCACGGATGTCCTGTACCACGCCGCTAAGGTGTTTCGCCCGATCTCTTCGGCCCGTACATCGACCTCCGTCTTCGCGGAATCGAGCACAGTCGACACCAGAGTCTCGACGGCCGCGAGCTCGTCGGCGACGTGCTTCGACTCCGGTAAATTGTGGACGTACCAAATGCGGACTTCCCGGATCATGCCGTCAGTAATTTCCTGGCGGACCTGCTCGACAGCAGGGCGTATCCGCTGAGGCACCTGCGCGATATCGTGGGTGAATATCCAGGCTGCGGCCTGATGGAGACTCGCGGCCTTTTTCTGTGGGGCTCGATCCTTGTTGGTCTGCTCGGCCTCGTACCCTTGGGCCAAGACCACAAGTCCGGCGTCAGGGTCTACATACAGAAAATCACATGACTTGTCCTCGCCGCCGTCTATCAGCGCCTCGGCAGCGACCGTGTGAATGTCGGAGATGTCGAGGATGAGCTCGGCGGCAAAGAGTAACCTGCCGTTCGTCCCGTACTCATGCTTACGAAGATCGGCACGACCTTTGATGGCCTGTTCCATTGCGGCTACGCCGTCGTCATTAGGAAGGGGCTGGATCCGGATCACTGGACGGCGGCGTCTGTCTGCGGGTGTACGTCGCGCCACTGGGCCAAGGACCTCATCGTGTCGGTCTCCAAGAAGATCGCGAAGCTGCGCTGCGCTCACCCGCTGATCCTTGGCGGCGCGGCCTTCTGCACTGAAGGCAACCCCCTCACGCTCCAGCAAATCTTGGGGAGCATCGCTACGAGCGTGTTCACCCCAGTGAAAGCCCGTGGCGATCTCTCCTCGCGTATTAAGCACGCGGTATGGATTGGGGATCCTTGAATCGGTCATATAGCGGCCGACGACGATCGCTGACGTGTTAAGAAGCTTCGCGATCTCACCGTAGGTCGTCCAGTTGCCTTTCGGTAACACGCGCAAGACCTCGACTAGCGCCGAAATGTGGCGATCAGAAAGGCTCTGCTGCCGGTGGGGGGGATTGCTCACGGTCAGACTCCCGGACTATGTCAGCTTGGATCAGTGCTCTGGGTGGCGCGGTCCTCGACCGGGGGGCGGGTCTAGGGGAGTTCGGTACAGCTTGCGTGATGCTGCAGCATTCGCCATCGCGTCGTAGGTCTCAAGAATTGTCGCCCTGGTGTGCATGAACCGAACTGGGTCGTTGTTCCGAAATGCTCGGAAGCTATCCATGATGTAAACGGCTTCGTCGCGTTCCACGCCGTAGAGATGGAAGTATGCGGCGTCAAGCTCAGTGCGTATCGAGAAGCGACGCTCCTCGTTCCATACAAATGGCGGTCCATCGTCGCCAAGGTTACGAGCGAACGACTCCATGTCCCAGGCTGTATATGTGAGCTCTAGCATCCGCTTTTTGATCCAGTTTGCCAAAGAGTCGCCTCTCAGCCATTCGACCGGTTGGCCGTATCGTTCTGGTGGAATCACTGGTAGCTGTTTGAGGATGAAATATGTAAAAGACGTACCAGCGAACTTCTGTCGAGCGACATAGTCAAGTACGAAGCTGCTGAGGTTGGCGTGTAGTAGCGGGCCTTGTTTTTTTGGCATAATCAGCGGCAAGTTGTGGCCTACCGCGACACGCGGTAGCGCAGTTGCGATCATGGTTCGTTCGTCGGAACTACGGGTGATGTCGCGCCAGCCGAGCAGCCAGTCGCTGTCCCAGCGGCTGTCGAGCCGGTCGTTAATCTCTTTTTCCTCAACCCAGTAACGTGGGAGCACAACGCGGTCAGGGTTGGCGTGCTGGTCGGGCGTTACGCGAGACGCCTTTCCTTTGTTGAGCTGTGCTTCAGTAGCGCTTTCGTATGTGGAGAACCGATGGTCAAAGTGATGAATCATTTTAGCCTCGTAGAGCGGCATCATGCGCTCCATGTTCTGGCCCACATTCCGGACGAAGACATTACCCTGCAATCGCCACCCCTCTTCCCTAACCTCCACGTCGTCTTGAGTGTGAAATAGATTCGAATTATTCGCCATATGCAGCATGGCCATGAACGATAATCCCCAAGAGTTTGACTCCGACTTCTCCAGCCATAGCACCGGAACCTTGCTGTAGATCTTCTTTATGATCTCGGCGTCACGCCGCGTGTCGAAAACTGGGCAGGTCAGTGTATTGGGATTGATTCGCTCAATGTCCTCCGGAGTCAGAGGGAATGTCGTCCCGGGGAGTTGTTCGGCCCGTCGTGTCCGGAATGCCAGCGAAATTGAGCTGCCATTCAGTCCGGGCCCAAGCATGCTAAAGAGGCAGAATCGGAATTGCCTGTGTATGTCCGATAATACGTGCTCTTCATTTTCAAAGTCGAATAAGGAGGAAAGTGCGCGTTTTCGCACCAAATCTGCAAAGAACTTAGCTGTAGTGGCGTCGGTGGCGATGCCCGTAGGTAGTACAAGACCACTTCGTCCGCGTGGACCTGTAATCGTACGGGCGGTTTCAGCGAACATCGCGTAGGTTTTTACGTCGCCATGGCCGGTCAACGGATAACGGCCCGAGTCGCAGGACAACTGCAACCAGCCCATCGACTCACGCAGAGCGGCATAATACTCCTGATACAGCGCACGTTCGGCGAGGTCGTCGGTGTCGGCTAGTGCCTTGATAAGCTTCTTGCGTGCGGCGGCATTTGGAGCCTTGGCGATTTCCGCGTGGCGGGTTGTGAAGAATTCCTTTTCCTGCAGCTTCACCCGTGCCCACGGAGGGTTGCTGAGTACGCAGGAGAAGCCGCCCTGCCAGTCAGTGTCGGGGTTTGCGTCGGTGGTCTCTTCGTCCACGACCTGAAAGATCTCCGGGAACTCGAGATGCCAGTGGAAGAACCCGTATCGGCTGGTCAGTTTCCCTAGCAGCTCGGCACTGTCGTCGGGTAGCGCGATGTCCTCGCTGAGCTCTCGGATCGTCTGCGTTGTGATCGCGGGCGGGGCATCCTTGCGCTTGGGCCATACGAAGGCTGCGCACCAGGCGTCGGCAATCTGTGTCTTATGCAGCTTCGCCGGCGAGTTCTGCAGCTCGCGGTAGCGGCGGGCCTGCTCACGGATATCGGCGAGGGTATTGCCGCGCATAGTCGCGATCTCGCTGACGTCGACTCCCAGCTGGAGGTTGCCAGCGCTGACGAGGACGCCCCTATCGAACAGGCTGAACTGCCCCACATCTCGGACCCTCTGGTTTGCGGTTCTAAGTTCGCGTACGACCGCAGGGTCGTCGTCGCCAACCACCTTAAAGGCGGCGTCCGGGATGCCATCTTTGAGCAGTTTCGGAGTCACGCCAAGCAGGGAGTTTCCAACCTTGATATGCGCGTCAAGGAACGCCAGTGGTTTCCCCGGCTCCAATGACTCTAGCCAGAGCGATACCTTAGCTAGTTCGGCGGCGAGTGGATCGACATCGACGCCATATACACAATGCCGGATAACCTTGCTGAGTGCGTCACGAGTCGCTTCGAGGGTGGGTTCATCGTCACCCGAGTACATGGAAGCATATCGGCGGGCAATGCGTCGGGCTGCTGCGACAAGGAAGTGTCCGGACCCGCATGCGGGGTCGCAAACCGTAATATTTAGCAGGTCATCGGGGATGCCCGAGGCGGCAAACTCCTCGATCACTGGGTCAAGAGCGGTATCGATCAGTGACTCGATCAACGGTGCGGGCGTGTAGTACGACCCTGCGGCCTTGTGCTCATGACCCATGCCTTTTGCTTCCAGCTGGAAGCGCATGGCCACAGTGTCGGGCAGCGGATCCAGCTCTAGCAATGATTCGTACACACTGCCCAGGTCCGCCGCGCCGAGATGCATAAAGTCGATGTACTGGCCGCGCCCTTTCTCGTCGGGGACCTGACTCAAAAGCCGGACCGCAGTCAGGAGCCGGTCGTTCGGCATCTCACAGTCGCCCAGCAAGTCAGACGAGGGGGACTCATCTCTCGGCGCGCCCCCGCGGAAATACAGTCCGCCGAGTTCGGGAAGAGCTAGCTCAGGCTTGCCTCCGTCCGTGCCGAGAGCGTTCAGCACGATCAGCAAACCGCGCCAAAGATCACGGTGCCTGTCGCCGCGTCTACAGCGGGCGATGTGACGCAGTCGTGCGGTGGAGAAGTACGTGCTGTAGCGTTCGCGGGCGGCCTGGAGAACGGCACGCCGCCGCTCCCGCTGTGCACGCTCCTCGTTGGTCTCGCCTGGCGGTGGATTCGGATCTTGCTTCAGAAGCACATCAGAGTCTTCAGCAACAAATAGGAAAACCAACTGGTAGACCAGCCGTAGGAGCTCATGCCGGAAGTCATGGGCGGAGATCCCGCCGTGATCTGGCCCTCGCTTCAGTGCCTCCCGCAGGGACGGGTTGACCTCGATGAACCCGGTTCCCAGCTCTTCTAGGGCTTGTTTAATGCCGACTCGCAGTTCGTCCTGTGTCCGAATTCCGGTCTGCATCGCGTACGTGTGCCATCGTTCCAGCCAGCAATCGGAAGGTGTCGCTGATCCGTCCGTAGTCTTGGATACCTCGAACCGTGAGGAGTGCAGCAGCGCAAACAGCAGTACGAAGTCGGCATAGAGCTCTCCACCGAAGATTGCTTCTAGGTCGAACTCGATATAGGACGATCCGACTAAGGAAGTTGAGGCTCGCAGGGTGCGCAATAATTTGCCATTAGAGAGCAGGCCCCACAGGTGATTGTCGCTCGCGTTGAGAAACTCCTGCAGCATCGATTGCGGCGCTTGAGTGGCCTTGTTGTCGCTGGCGATGCGCTGGTCGAGGCCACGATCCCAGCCGACGATGTGAATCGGTAAATGGCCCCACGAATGGCTGATCGGATAGGACTCTTTGTCTGTGGTAAGGGTGCCTTCCTGTAGAACTCGGCCGAAGCCGAGCTCGTTCAGCAACACTAGCAACCAGTGTTCCGTAGTCAACGTCGTCATCGACGTACCGGACGGTCGGTTGAGCCGTTGCTGGAAAGTCCGGTACACGCCTAATAGGTAGTCCCAATGGCGGCTGGCGGCATCTTTTAGCTGCTCACCCGCTAAGAGGTAGTAGTCCTCGGGCAGGTTACCTGGCAGGTTGCCTTTGCCTTGAGTGATGCGTTTGATTAAATCGTGGGTGAGTAGGCCACCCTCGATGCTGACGGCGGAATAGGTTGTCTCGGAGCGTCTCATTGTGCCTCTCCCGGAGGAGTGAAGACATAGACGCCCAGCACGTCGACGCTCTCGTGTGGCTCCACTTTCAAGCCACCCTTCTTTCTTGCGGCCACCGTCCGGATTCGTTCATGGGTATCGCGAAGCTGTTCAGCAAGCTCGGCACCGCGAGCGTCGAGTGCGTCCCGCACCTCGTCAAGCTCGGCGACAGCGCGTTTGGCTTGATTGAGCACGAACTCCTCCAGAGTGTTCTCTGGCTTTGCGGTCAGCAGTGCACTGATCTCCTCGGTAGGCAGCCATTCTCGACCGCCGGCATTGGCGCGGTAGGCGAGCATTTGGGTGTCCTCAGCAATCACCATACGGGGGTAGGCCGCGCCAGGAAACGTGAGGCGGAACCGGTAGCGAGCCAACAGCAGAACAGTCCGGGTGCTCACTGCGGTGGTCCGGATCACGCCACACCGGGCGGCAGGGTTGCGATGCTGTTTTTCCTCCGAAGTACCGCCATCGTCGGGCGCCTCGTCTAGTGCGCTTTCGAGTACAGCCCGAGCGAGCCCGACAACTGCAGGATCGCTGCGCACGAGTGCGTGCTGGCCGGGCAGTACTGGCAGGTCGCCTTGGAAGACCAGTTCATTCGCGCCACCAGTCAGTCCCAATGCGTCGCGTACCGCAGAATCTAGTCCCGTCGTCTGTGCGATGAAGCCGTCTTGCCTGGGAACGATGACGGCGCCGTACTCATGTAGCGCATGCCTAACGAAGGCGCGTACCTCCGCCGGCGTTGCCAGGGTGGACTGTAGGTCGACGATTAGGTCCTTCACTTCGTCCAGTTCGACTCCGGAGTAGGCGTACTTTCTGAGTACCTCGATCTCCCGATCGGCAGAGCTTTGCCAGACATGATGCAGGTTGTTTCGCTGCTGTATTACAGCGGCATCCAATGCAAGCTGTCCGGGATGCTCCTCACCGAGCAGTAACCCTTCCACGAGGGCATTCAGTACGCCATCAGCGGGCACGGGCACCAGTACAGGCATGCCGGTCTGCCGCGCGATCGCCTGATGCTTGCGGATCAGAACTTCAAGAATGACGTTGTCGATCCCGTTGTCCTCGGTGTAAAGGGCAACGGACCGCAGGTATGCGCGTCGTTGGCCGAATCGATCGATCCGGCCCTCGCGCTGCTCATGCAACGTGGGATTCCAGGCCAGGTCATAATGGATGACCGCTTGGAAGTGATTCTGGAGATTTACCCCCTCCGACAGACAGTCGGTGGTCACGAGCACGTGCCGCCCTGGTTGGACTGTGAGGTGGTTGATCCGCGCGACCCGCTCGGATGGCGGCAGCGTACCGGTCACCACATCGATGGCCGCCTTTTTGCCGAGAGCCTTCCGTAGATGATCACTGACGTACTCGGCGGTGGGGATGTACCGGCAGAACACGATCGGGTCGTAGCCGTCTCTCAGCAGGGAATTGACCTCGAAAATAACGGTGGCGAGTTTGGCATCGTGGCGGGTGCCCTCCAACGCGAGGGCCTCGGTGGCGAGTGCCCGCAGGTGCCCGCGGGTGCTCTCCGGTAGGGTCTCGTCATCGGCGCCGGGCGCCGCATCGATCCCTTCCAACGCCTCGTCCTCGAGCAGGTCGTAACTGCTGCGGCTGGCCAGTTCATCGGCTTCGGCGATGGTCTCAGTCGCTGCTGTCGCTGAGCGTGTCTGGAAAGTGGCCGCAGCGGCACGAGGCGAGGAAGCGGTAGAACGCAGCATGGCAAGCGCCGACCACCAGCGGACCCGACGGGTTCGCTCTCCCTCGGCGCCGCGAACTGTTTCGCGAGCAAAGGCAAGCGTGTGATGGTGTAGATCGGCATAGATCGGCGTGTGAGTGTAGGCGACCATGCGGAACTGCCGGTCAGTCGGGAATGGCGTCTCTTCATCGAGGTAACGGCGAATATCGCGACGGCGACGCTGAACGAAGTGCCTGGCCAGCTCCTCGTGACCCCGTCGCTGCTCCAAATCCAGCTCGGCGAGCTTTGGTGCGAGCAGGCTGAGTAGCTGGCGGAATGCCTCCTCGTCCGAATGCGGTGTGGCGGTGACGAGAAGGAGATGACGAAGACGTCCATCGGGGAGCGTGTTGTCGGCGATCCTGCGCAGTAGCTCATATCGCTTCTGGCGTTGCCCACTACCGGCCGAGCTGACGCAAGTGTGCGCCTCGTCGACGATGACGAGGTCAGGACATGTACGGGCGAACAGGTCCCAGTGCCGCTCCTGTTTTATGAACTCTGTGGAGACGATGGTAAACGGGTAGCGTTCGAAGATCGAGTCGTCTCCCGCCACCCTCTGCAGACGCGCCGCAGTTGAGGGCAAAACTAGCTCTGCATCTATGGCGAACTTCTCGGCCAGCTCATCCCGCCATTGCTCAACCAGCGCCGGAGGGCATATCACTACAAGTCCTCGCGCGTCTCCTTGGGCGAGTAATTCCTTGGCGATGAGCCCAGCTTCAACTGTCTTGCCGATACCGAAATCGTCGCTGATAAGGAGCCGTACTGTCTGCTGCCGCAGGGCGAGCAACAGGGGCACGAGCTGGTACCGCCGTGGGGTAACGGCAATCTCGGAGAGCGACCGTAGCGGCCCGGTGCTTGCCGCGGAACCCAGCCGCAGCGCGGTACGCAACAGTGATGCGGCCTGGTGGTCGCCGATGCCTCCCGGCGCGGGCACTGGCGGTAGGAACTCCGCAGGGCTGATCTCGTCTCGGAACAGCCCAGTTATAAACTCGCCGTCACCGTTCAACGGGCGGGCCACCACGAGGTCAGCGGTGCTCTCTGGCAGCACTACCCAATCACGACCACGGGCTCGCACCAGTGCTCCGGGCGGGTAGTCCTGTATCGAGTCGTCCCGTACGGAAAGACCCGTCATCAGGCTCTCCGCCTGTGAAGGGAGATGCTGGGGAACTTTCTCACGAGCTGCTCCCAACCGTCGTAGCGGAACACCAGCCAGCCTTGCTCCGACAGTCTGCCCTTCGCCTGTCCGTACCTCAGCTTCACCTCGACTGCGTTGTGATCCGGGCCGTCAACGAACATGGCCACGTCACCCTCACGCATGATGGCACCGCCTGTACTGTTTACGGGTAGTTTTGCTTCGCTCACTTGGGTGAACCACCTCGCAGCATATTTGGGGGACTTCTTGGCTGTGGCCTCCTCGACCGCTACGACGTCGGCGATCTCGATGACGCCGACCGCGCGATTGACAGGGACCCGGAGGCGGCGCGCCCACATATACAACTAGTCGTGATGACCTATCTTGAGCAGCATGTAGAGGTCGCCGTCGTCCGGCGCGAGGACGATGCCGCGGTAGGTGTCGTCGATCCGAATCGATGGCAGCCGTTCGTGGGAGCGTTGATCTTCTCCAGGTGGATGCCGGTGTGAGTGGCGCCTGGAATTTGGCGAAGGTCTCCTCGGCCTTCTTCTGCATCGAGCGCTCCAGCTTGTCGAACTCCCACAGGAAGCTGCTGTCGATGCTCAGCCGTGCCACGCGATTCTCCCTCAGGCCGTCTGAGACTCCGCTGCCAGTTCGGCCACGATACGACTCACTTGCGACAGAACCACCTCGGGCGGCTCGGAGAGGTCGAGCGCGTGACAGACAATCTCAATCCCCGCATGCCGTACGACGTGTAAGGCCGCCTGCGCGCTTCCCTTGGCGTAGATCAGATGCCCGCGTGGCAGCCGCAGCGCCGTACAGTAGGCCAGCAATTGATACAGGTCCGCGTCCGGATACCCAGCCGGTTTTTCCTGCTTATACTTGGCATCCGCTACCGCCACAGGGCGGCTGTTCACCTCCCACACCAGGTCGGGCCGCATCCGAACCGTCAGCGCCTCATCTAAGTAGCATTGGTACTGCGAGTAGGCGGCTCCGCCGTACTGCCCGTGTAACGCCTCGGAGACGGCCACGGTCACGAAGTCCTCGAAGATCTTCGGGAGATTGAAGAGGAATCCGTTGGCAATCACCCCGCCGGGGGAGTGCTCGGGGGATGTCGCCTGCCACACGATCTCTGCCAGCCGCAGCGCGGTGTGGTAACGGGTGTTCAACCGTGATGGGTGCCAGGCCGGCAGCGCGGTGCCCCGGACCAGGCTGGA
This sequence comes from Streptosporangium sp. DT93, assembly GCF_049844535.1. Lineage (NCBI taxonomy): Bacteria > Bacillati > Actinomycetota > Actinomycetes > Streptosporangiales > Streptosporangiaceae > Streptosporangium > Streptosporangium sp. DT93. Next base: position 114,060 of record NZ_JBNCLF010000017.1, on the reverse strand, counting down.
CACCTCTGATAGTCGCGCCCGCAGTGCGGCCAACCGCCGCCGTGACTCCCCGTCCACCCGTGGCAGGGTCAGCAGCTGCGTGACGGCCGCCAGCAGGATCTGGTTCTCCGGGATGTCGACGGTGAAGTCGTCGTGGCGAATCTCCATCGGGATGACCCGGCCGTGGTGCCGCCGCAGCTGGTCGCCCTCCCGGAGCCGCCCGCGAAGCACGTATGTAGACTCCTCCACCGTCCGATAGCCCTGCAACAGCCCTTGCCGCAGGGCGTGCCCGGTCTGCCGCCACAGCGCTTGTGTCACGGCCGGGATCAGTCCTTCTCGGACGTCAAGGTGGACGGTCTCGTCTCGCCACCCTTTCGGGTCGGTCGCGTACCCGACGAGGAATAGCAGCCGGTCGATCGCCAGTTTCGGGGTCACCCACACCTCGACGTCCCCGACGAGGGCGACGCCCACCTTGCCACGCGGCGTGATCTCCCACAGATCCGTCTCGTACGGCGATGGCCGCGCCTCCACGACACCGGAGTCCGCGAGCTGGCGCCCCTGCTCGTGCGCGAGCCGCACCAGGGCCTGACCGGTCTCGGCGACCTCTATCTGGTTCATTCCAGTACGGCCAGCGCTCGGCGGAGAGCGGAAAGGCGGTAGCGGTCGAGGACGGTGGGCGGGCTGCCGTAGTGATGCTCGGCGAGTAGTGGCAAGATCGCAGTTTCCCAGACGACGGCCAGGCCGTCCTCCCGGTGGTAGATGCCAGGTTTCATCAGGTAGGAGGGACCGATCGCCAGATCATGGTCCTCAATGCGGGCGTTGAGTGCGTCGAGTACCTTGGGGGCGTCCAGGTTGTGTACGGCAAGCTCGTCGGTCTTGCGTAGGTCCTCCAGCCACCGGCCGAGGAGGCCCCTGACGGGGTCGAGGCCCGGGTGCAGCTCGACGAACCGGAACCGGCGGCGCATCGCCGCGTCCACCAGGGCGATCGACCGGTCGGTGGTGTTCATGGTGCCGATGACGAACACGTTGGGCGGCAGGGTGAAGTCGGACTCCGCCGAGTACAGCAACCCGATGGCATCGTCGCGGTATTCGAGCAGGAAGTACAGCTCGCCGAAAACCTTGGCCAGATTCGCCCGGTTGATCTCGTCGATGATGAGGATGTACGGATCGGACGGATGCTGCCGAGCCGCCTCCACGAGCTGCCGAAAGGGCCCCGGCCGCAGCTCGAAGGCCAGTTGCCCGTCCGAGCGTTGCACGGGACGGAACCCTTCAAAGAAGTCCTCGTAGGTGTAGGACGGGTGGAACTGCACCAGCTTGACCGCGCTTGGCTCGGCGAGCTCTCCGGCCAGCTTGCGGGCGATGAACGTCTTACCGGTGCCGGGCGGGCCGTACAGGATGAGTTGCTTGTTCTCCCACAGCAGGTCGGCGAATCGCTGGAGCTGCCCTTGGTCGATCAGGATCTCGTCGGCCAGGTCCTGCGCGATGGCTGGGAAGGCCAGCTCCCTGGGCGGTTCAGTCGTACTCTTCCCGAGGTCGATGCCGAGGGCAGTCAACAGCTCCTCGACAGCGGCGATGTTCTCGGTCAGCTCGACCACGTCCGACTGGCTGTGCAGCTTGGCCGGGAGCGGCTGCGCCAGGTTCGCGAACGGTACTGGCCGGGTCGCATTCACCCACTCGACCGGACGGCGAAGGTTGGAGCGCTTGTCGGTGGAGGCTGTGTAGACGGCATCTCCGGTGATCCGCCCGACGTACGTCTTGCCCTGGGTGGTGGTGAGCACATAGTCGTCGGACCGCATCCGGTTGCAAAACGCATCGAACTCGGCGAGCTTTGCCTCCCGGACCGCGTACGACTTGTGCTGATAGTCCTCCTCGACGATCGTCTTCAACTCGTCCCGGCCGACCGGGATGACAATCTCCCGCAGGCTGGACGCCGCCAGCGACGCCGACTCCTTGTGCAGCCAGATGGGCACGAGATCGCGTCCATCAACTGACGATCCACGTATCAGCCAGGCGCGGCGGACCGCAGACTCGAGATCAGGCGACGGAAGCTCCGCTAATCGCTCCTGGATCTCCCAGCCTGGCACATGATTTTCCAGGGACAGCTTGCCTTCTTCGTCGAAGGCGGCCCCCTCTGCCTTGAGAGTCTGAGCGACATCGCCGCCCCTGTACCGGTAGTAGCGCATGCCTTCCTCAGGAAGGCTGCCGTCCTCGTAGGCCACACGGTGGGCACCGGAGATGTCGACGTGCGCGAGGAAGTGGGGTAGCTGTGCTTCAGCAAGGCCCGTCGCCGCAGCAAGGTCCTTGTAGGACGTCCAGCTACCGGCCGGAACGACACCGAGGGCGTTGGCGATCAGCTGCTCATTGCCTGACAGCGCCTTCTGCGCCTGCAGGCGATGCTTTCTGATCTCCTGATATCGACGGACGAGCTCAGCGAAAAGCTCGGATTGCGAGTAGGTTTCCAGTGCTTCGATGCCGGCATCGGTGAGAGACCACTGACCTCCGCGCTTGATAATCCAGCCGATCGTGGCGGCGTCACCGGTTCGCCAGCCGAGCATCACCCGCCAGCGGGGACGGCCCTGATCGTCGCGATGGTCCTCGTATTCGGTGAACTCGAATCGGCTCGCGACCAGATCCATGACCTGTTGCTTGGTCAGTGGTTCCAGATTGTCCCGGAGGAGCTCCATCGCGGTATGGAACATTGCCTCAATGCGGACTGATTCAGCCACGGTCACCCTCTGGATGCGTAGGGCGTGGCCACACAGGATGGCGAGGGCCGTCGCCGGGTGGGGGCTTGAGGAGTGTCTGGTACGGCTTGCGCTCGACGATCGCGTCGCTTATGGCGTCGTAGATCTCGCCGATCGTCTTCTTCGTGCGGGTGAACAGGTCGAGATTGACGTTCCGGAACGCCTGGAATGTGTCCATGATGTAGTCGACGTCGTCGCGAGTGACGCCATAAAGGTGGAAGTAGGCCGCGTCAAGCTCGGCCCGTAGCCAAAACCGCCGCTCCTCGTCCCATCGGTACGGCGGGTCGTCGTCGCCATGGTCTTGGGCGAATGCCTCCATGTCGTAAGAGGTATAGGCGAGCTCCAACACCCGCGCCCGCACCCAATCATCCAGCTGCTTGTCCGGGTCCCACGGACATTCCTTTTCGTACGCCGAAGGCGGCAGCACCGGAAGCTGGCGGACAGTGAAGTACTTCAGGTGGGTTCCGCTGCTCTTCTGCCGGACAACGTAGTCGAGGACGAACGATGACAGATTGCCAAGAAGTCCATCGGCAAGGCCATGACCCGGAAGCATCAGCAATGTGGCGTCAGGGGTCGCTGTGCGAGGGAGTGCGGAGATGATCATCGTGCGAACATCGGAGCTGCGGCAGATGTCGCGCCAGCCGAGCAGCCAGCCGCGGTCCCACCGGCGCACCCGGCTGGCGCGGAGGTTGTCCTTCGGACAGAGCCGATTCTCGACGGACTGCTCCGGCACCCAGTACTGGGGAAGTACGTCAAACCGGGGATCTGCCTTTTGATCACTGGACGTTCGCGGCAAGATGTAATCAACTCGATCTTGCGCCCGGTCCCGGTAGTCCGCGAATCGATGATCAAAATGCCATAGCATCTTGCCTTCGTATAGGGGCAGGAGTCGTTCACCGTCGCGGACGAGGACGTTGCCGTAGAAGTTCCAGCCGTCGTCGAGCATGTCCTGCAGAGTCTCGTCGTCGGCCGCGCTGGGCCGGAAGAGACTGGAGTCGTTGGCCATGTGCAGCATGGCCAGGAACGACAGATCCCAGAGGTTGCGCTCGGGGGACTCCTGCCAAAGCACGGGGACGCGGCGATAGATGCCGAGGGTAATGCGTGCGTCATCTGGGCTCTTGAAGGTGGGGCAGTTGCCTGTGTTGGGATTCACCAGGCTGATGTCCGTCGGCGAGAGAGTGTAGACCACCGCGGAATCCTTGATCTCGTTAGGTAGCCCGAGATCGAATGCGAACTTAGCTGCAGCGACCCCGCCACGCGAGCCAGTGAAGCCAAGTAGGCAGAAGCGGACGTCCCCGTGTCCGACTCCCTTAAAGAGACCTCGATTGTTGCGAAAGCCGTACACGTGGACGAGTCGGTCGTGTTCGACGAGATCATTGAAGAAGAACTGGGTGGTGGCGTCAGTGGCAATGCCGGTGGGCAGGACCATGCCGACCCGGCCGTGCGGGGAGATGACCATCCTGCCGGTCTCGGCGAACACGGCGTAGGTGTTGATGTCCCCACGGCCGGTCAGCGGGTAGCGGCCCGAGTCGCGCAAAAGCAGGGTCGTACCGTCGGCCTGGCGGAGCTCGCTTGTGAACGCGGCGTAGAGGTCGCGGTCGGCCTCCTCATCGCTGTCCTTGAGCGCGGCGATGGCCTTCTTGCGGGCGGCGGCATTCTTGGCGTTCGCGATGTCCTCGTTGCGGGAGGCGAAGAACTCCTTCTCCTGGATCTTGACCCGCTCCCAGGGTGGGTTGCCAATCACGCAGGAGAAACCGCCGCCCCAGCCGGTGCCCGGATCCAGGTCGTCGGCGGATGTGCGAAACAGGTGGGGAAACTCCACATGCCAGTGGAAGAACCGGTAGGCAGTGGCCAGCTCGGTTACCCGGCTGGCTATCCGCTTGTCATCCCCGGATAACTCGGTGCGTCCAATCCATTCCAGGACGGCATTGGTGATGGGAATGAGCCGGTATTCCGGAATGAGCTCCTGGACGAAGGCCGCGCACCAGGCATCGGCCTTCCGCTTGGCCGGTCGGCGAAACTCGTCGATTATCCGCAGCTGTCGCCGATAAGCCGCAAGGTCGGTCAGGCTCGTGGGAATGGTGGTGACCAGCTCACGCGTCGTGCTGGCGGCTTTTTCAGTCCCGTAGTCGATTGTCTCGCTGCCGAACAATGTGTCCTGGTACGCCTGGGCCTTGGCTTCAAGTTCCCGCTGCCGTTCGCTTTCACCGGCAACAGCGGTGGCAGTCGCCCGGTCGTCGCCCTCGATCGGTTTGAACGCTCCCTTGGGAATGCCCTTGTCGATCAGGGCTGGCGTCGTCCCGAGGAGTGCGTTGCCGATGCGGATGTTGGTGTCGAGGAACGCTAGAGGCTTCCCGGGCTCGACCGATTCGATCCACAGCGAGACCTTGGCCAGCTCAGCGGCCATCTCGTTGATGTCGATGCCGTAAATGCACCGTGACACGACCTCGCGCATGGCCTGCCGTACAAGGTCGGGGGAAGGCTCGTCCTCGTCCGAGCGGATCTGCGCGACGCGGCGAGCGATGCGGCGGGCGGCGGCGACGAGGAAATGGCCGGAGCCGCAGGCCGGGTCGCAGACCGTGACGTTCAGCAGGGCCTCTGCCTTGGCCTCCACTGTGTCTGCGCCGCTCGCGGCCTCATCCAGCACGGGGTCGAGCGTGGTGTCGAGCAGCGCCTCAGTCAGTGACGACGGGGTGTAGTAGGAGCCGGTGGTCTTGCGGTCGCTACCGTCCGCCTTCCGTAGGGTGAACGTGCGTGCAGTGGTGTCCAGGTCGACGTGGAATTCCAACAGCCACTCGTAAACGCTGCCCAGCTCCTCCGAGCCGAGTTCGCGGAAGTTGACCGGTCGCCGCTGGGATGTGGAGTCGACGACGGCCAGGTGGCGGATGGCCTTAAGAAGGCGTCCGTTCTCGATCCGCAGGCCCTCCAGCGGTGCATCCGGCTCGTCCGGCCGGCTGCGCTTCAGGGGTGTGCCGTCATCCAACCGCGTGATCCGCTCGAACAGGCCGCCGAGGCCAGGGACCGCCAGCTCTCGGCGACCCTCTTCCTCACCGAGTCCGCTCAGGACGAGCTGTACGGCCTCCCAAAGGTCGTCGTGGTGGTCGGTGCCGCCGCGGATGGCACGGTCGCGCAGCCGCTGGGCCGAGAAGTAGCGGGTGTAGCGTTCCCGCGCGGCTAGGACGTGCTTGCGTTCGTCGGCGAGCGCTGGGTCCTCTGGAAGCGGGATCAGCAGGACATCACGGTCCTCGGCCACGAACCAGAACAACAGCCGGTAGACCAGGCGCAGAATCGCTCGGTTGTAATCCTCCTTGCGGAGCTTGTGTGATCTGCCCTCAGACTCCGCGCGAGCGATCATCTCGGCGAGCGTGACGTTCTCTTCTTCGTCGACGTCGGCCGGGGTCAGGGTGCCCGCGAGGTGCTTGCGCAGCCGGTCGTTGGAGGGATGCCTGAGGAAGCCGGTGCCGAGGGTGTTGATGGCCTGCTCGACGCCCTGGCGCAGCCGGGCCAGGGCGCGTTCGCCCACCTGGGCGGCGTCGGCCCGCCAGCGCTCCAGCCAGCAGTCCGCAGCGGTCTTGTCGGCCGGTACGGCGAAGCGGGACGCGTGGGCAAGCCGAAACAGCAGAACGAAGTCCGCGAACAGCTGCTCGGAGAAGATCAGCTCTAGGTCGAACTCGACGAACGCCGACCCGGCCAGTGACCGGGAGTCGCGCAGCAGCCGCAGCTTGCTGCCGTTGGACAAAACCGCCCAAAGGTGATCATCGCTGCGGTTCAGCAGCTCCTGGACCATTGACTGCGGTGCCTGCGCGGTGACGCGGGGGGTGCGGTGGTCGAGGTCGACGTTCCAGCCGAGCAGGTGGATGGGCACGTGCTCCCAGCGGTGGCTGACTGGGTAGGAGACGTCGTCGATAGTGAGGCCGCCCGCGGCAGTCAGGTGCCCGTAGTCGAGCTGACGCAGCAGCGGGATCAGCCATCGGTCCCGAGTACGTGGTGCCCGGCCTTCTTGAGCGGCCTTCTCCCGTTCCTTGGTGAACGCCTGCCAGGCGCCGTTGAGGTAGTCGAAGGCGCGGGCGGCGGCCTCGCGAACGTTCTCGTGCGGGAGTAGCCCGTACGTTTCAGGCTCGCGGCCAGGGAGCGCGCTCTCCCCGGATTCGGCTTTCAGGACCCTGTTGAACAGGTCGGCTGCGAGCAGACCGCCGGCCGTACGGACAGAGGGGAATGGTGAGCGGCTCATCGCACGGCTCCCGGGAGGACGGGAAGGTAGATGTAAACGCCGAGCAGGTCGGCGGGCTTGTTGGCGGTGACGCTAATCTTGCTGATGCCGCTCTGCCGGGAGGCGGCCCGTACGCGAGCATGGGAGTCGCGTAGCCGTTCGGCCATCGCCTCTGCCTCGGCGTCGAGCGCGGGTTCCAATCGCCACATCAGCCGGGGCTTAGTCCACTCTGACCCATCGGGCTGTTCGCGAGTTTCGGGGGCGATCAGCCGGTCGAGGTCGTCGTGAGCAAGATCGGGGGCCACATTGCCGCTGGGCTCGGCCGCAAGCAGCGCTTCCACCTCCTCCTGCGACAGCCAGTCGGGGTTGTCGAGCCTGCCGCGGAAGGCGAGCACGCGAGCTTCCTCTGCCACCAGAGGCTTCTTGCCGTCTTTTGTAGGCAACTCCAGGTGCATCCGGAACCGGGCGAGCAGCAGCGTCGTACGGCGCTGCACAGCATCGGTGCGCATCACTCCGCACCGCCGTGCGGGCCGCGGGCCGGAGGTCTTCGGGTTGAGCGCGCTGTCGAGCACGTAGCGGGCGAGCCCGCCGACGGACGGGTCGGTGCGGTCGAGGTGAGCGTGGCGGCGAGGCACCGGGAGGGCGCGGTGGAACGGTAGCGGCTGGGCCTGCCCTAGGGGCAGGGTGTCGCGCAGGCTGGTCGGCAGGGTGGCGGTAACGGCGGCGAAGCCGTACTCCTGGTCAGTCATTGACGCGCCGAGCGCGTCCAGGGCCTCGCGGGCGAACGCCTCGATCTCGCCGGACGAGCCGAGGCTGGCGCGGGTCTCGGCCAGCTCCCGAGCGACCTCATCCGGCTTGATGCCGACCTGGGCGAACTTGGTGCGGGATTGCCGTTCCTTGGCAGCCGAGCTCTCCCACTCGGCGTGCAGGTCGCCCGCGCCGAAGCCGTCGAGCGGAAGTTGCTGCCAGGTCTCGCTGCCCGAGGTCAGCAGTTCTTCCATCAGCGCTTCGACGACCTGGTTGGAGGAGTTCGGCACGGGGACGCTGACGCCGAGGCTCTTGCGGATCTCCTCATGCTTGCGGATGAGGACCCGCATGACGATCTCATCGATGAGGTTATCGGCGCCGATGATGGTGACCGCGCGGACCGTGTCGACGGGCTGGCCGAACCGGTCGACCCGGCCTTCGCGCTGCTCGTGGCGGGTGGGGTTCCAGGCGAGGTCGTAATGGACGACGGCCTGGAACGCGTCCTGCAGGTTGACGCCCTCCGACAGGCAGTCGGTGGCGACTAGGACGTGGCGGCCCTCCATCGCGCTCAGCTCGCCGATGCGGGCCTCGCGCTCGCTCGGCGGGAGCATGCCGGTGACACAACCGACCTGTGCGGTCTTGCCGAGCATCGTACGCAGGTGTTCGGCGACGTATTCGGCGGTGTCGATGAACCGGCAGAATACGATGGGGTCGTAGCCGTCGGCGAGAAGCCCTTGGACCACGTCACCGAGCTTGCGAAGCTTGGGGTCGCCCTTCCCAGTCAGTGCACTCGCCTGCCTGGCGAAACGCAGGAGACGAGCTCGCTCGGCCTGGTCGCCATCATCGAGGTCGTCGGCGCCGGGGATGACGTCGATCGACTCCGCGGCCTCGTCCTCGGCCATGTCGAGGACGGTGGCGCGGCCAATTCGGTCGGCTTCCTCAGGCGTCTCGGACTCCACGTTCTTGGCTCGGGTCTGCAGAGTGGCCGCCGCGGCCTTCGGGGAAGAGGCCAGGGCTCGCAGCAGCGCCAGGATCGACCAGTAGCGCACCCGCTGGCGGAGTTGACCGCCGGAGGAGTCACGGACGGTCTCCCTGGCGTACTCGATGATCTGCCGGAAAAGCTTCCGGTAGTCATCAGTCAGGTAGTAACGCTCCTCGTGGGTCTGCCGGTCGGACGGGAACTTAGTCTCCTCATCTAGATATTTCCGGATGTCGCCGCGCCGGCGCTGCACCATGTGCTTGGCCAGCTCGTCGCGGCCCTTCGGGGCGTCAAGGTCGAGGCTCGGCAGAGCTGGGTCAAGCAGGCCGATCAGGTTACGGAAACCCTCGTCCTTGCCGCTGTGAGGGGTCGCGGTGACCAGAATCAGGTGCCGGTCCTTCTTGGCAGCCAGGTCACGGACCAGGTTGTAGCGCTGGGTGCGGCTGCCGCCGGTCGAGCCGTCCGCGACGCACGTGTGTGCCTCGTCCACGATCACCAGGTCGCGGCACGACTGGATGAACTCCTTCATCCGGGCCGGCGACTTGATGAAGTCCGTGGAGACCACGGTGTGCTTGTAGTAATGGAAGATCGACTCATCATCGGCCAGGATGGCGTTCCTGTGCAGCCGCTTGATCGTGCTCGGCAGGACCAACTCGGCGTCGATTCGGAACTTGCTCGCGAGCTCTTCCTGCCACTGCTCGGCGAGAGCAGGGCTGCACAGCACGGTCAGACCGGTGGCGCTGCCTTGAGCGAGCAGTTCGGCGGCGATCAGGGACGCCTCGATGGTCTTGCCAATGCCGACATCGTCGGCGATCAGCAGTCGCACGGTCTCCTGGCGCAGCGCCATCAGCAGGGGGACGAGCTGGTATGGCCGCGGCTCGACCGCGAGACCGGCCAGGGATCGGAACGGACCGGCCGTCGAGCGGAACCCGACGCGCAGCGCCGTCCGTAACAACCCGGCGCTCACCGAGTTACCGGCGTCGCCTGCCTGCGGAGGCAGGAACGTGGCCTGCGTGACGGTTTCGATGTCGGTAAGGATGCCGGCGATCTCGTCGTCGCCGCCGCCCAGTGGTCGGGCGACCAGAAACTTGTCGGTGGTTCCGGGCAGCACGACCCAGTCGCGGCCACGAGCGCGGACCAGCGATCCAGGGCTGTAGACGGTGGTCAACGCTGCTCCCTGCGGCTCATTCCGAAGACACTCGGGTATTTCTTGACAATCTGCAAGTAGTCCCCACCGTAGGGGACACGTATGACGCTCCACCCGAGATCGCGAAGCTCGTCCTCGGCATCCTCGTCCCGGCCCGGATCGGCGGTGTTGCCAGGGCCGTCGACGAACACCGCCACCTGCCCGTTCGGGGTGTTGTAGACCATCTCCGGTCGTACGCCGTCCAGATTGGCGTTGAGCCTGTCCGGCGCGCGGTACTCCCATTCCTCCAGCCAGCACACAAACGCGTGCAGCAGATCGTTGGGCTCGGCGTCGTAGCGAACCGGCTCCCAGATGTCCTGGGGCCCCTCCACCGGATGCTTAGGTACGTGGCCTCGGGTGAGCGCCAGTAGCAGATCGCGTGCCAGGTGGCGGTCGATCTGCTCGTGTTTGCCCTGGTTGCCGAAGGACAGCAGACAGTCGTAACAGGCCTTGGCGCAACGCTCGCCATTGATAGCGCCCCCTGTGTCCTCTCCGGTGTCGGGGTCGAAGTGGGCGATCTCCAATGCCCGGCGGGCGGCCTTGGCGAGGGCGTCGTCCTCCATGACCAGGCGTCGTAGCACGCCCGCGCCACCCTCGGAGCTCTCGATGAACAAGGCCCGCCCTCGGTGCGCCTCGTCAGGTAGCAGTTCGCTAGCTAGTTCGCTGTCCTCAAGTTGGAACTCGGCCTCGATCCCGCGTTCCAGCGCGTACATGAAGCTGATCGCCGTGTCCTCGCTCACAGCCGCGGTCATGCGGGTGACCAGGATATTGCGGCGGTCCTCGACGTACGGGAGGACCTGCTGTTTGGCCTCGATGCGGCTAGCGTCGTCGATCGGGTTGGGGTCGGGGGTCAGCGCGTCCTTCTCCGTCAGCCATCGACCAGTGTGAACGTTGATCCAGAATCCGTCGCCCGTATGCCGTTTGCGGCCCATGTTGGTAACCCGCACCGTTGCGGTGTCGCCGTATTGCAGCTCGAAAAGCGTGCCGTTGTGCACGGCTGTCGCGTCGAGTCGGCCGGGTCTTACACCATGGTCGTTGAACCGATAGGAGGTGATCAGGTCGTACCCGGCGCGGCGGCGCTCCTCCTCATCGGAGGAGATCCGGTCACGGCGGACCGTCTTGACGGTCTGCAGCCGCAGCAGCCGGTGCATGGTCTTGCCGAGCCGCCCGCCGCACGATTCGCACACGTCGATGCCGACGACCGAGTCGTGCAGGTAGCCGCAGAACTCGCAGCGCCGCGCCGACTTGGTGTCCAGCCCGCTGCCGCCCTGCTCGTTCGGTGCGAGCTGGACCTCCTTGACCTGGTAGCGCGAGCCCTCGTGGTAGATGAGGGCGTCCGGGCCGAACTCGCGGATGGCGATGAACCGTGGCCGGTGGATGAACTCGACTTCCGTGGTCTTGCCCTTGCGGGCGGCGATGTAGGCACGCAGCGGCAACCGAGGGAAGGAGTAGCCGGGGAGGAACCCCTCTGAGGCGAGGTACCTGTACGAGTAGAAGTCAGTCTGAAAGTCCTCGGAGTCCTCGTTACGCAGTAGCTTGAGCTGGTTTTCGGCCTCCCGGCGGCGGGCGGTCGCGATGTCACGATTCCTCTTGCCGGTGGAGTGGTCACCGATGATGCGGTGCTGCTCCTCCCGCTCGGCCTGCGCCGTACGGTAGAGCTCACGCCAACGGTCGAAGGCAGCGTCGAACTCCTTCGAGGCGTCGTGGACGGTCCTGTCGATCCAGTCGTCGTGCCACCACGATGTGACCTGCAACTCGCTGACGCGTTCCGCAAGGACTATGCGGGCCCGCTCGCCGGCCCGTAACTGGGCGTGGCTGCCGACGACCGCCGCGCGCACCTTCGGTAGCAGAGGGAATGCGGGGGCGTCGATGTCGAGGATGCCGCTGATCGAGTTGTCGAGTGGTAACCCCGTCTCGGCCAGCCAGATCGCGTTGACGTGAGAGCGGATCAGATCCTCGTTGGTGAGATCGAGCCGAGGTGCGGCCACCGACCCGGCCACCATCTGGTCGCGGTGGCGGAAGTAGTACTGGTCATGAGCGTTACCGGTGGCGCAGTAGGTGACCACGAGTGCCGGCTGTCCGGATCGCCCCGCGCGGCCCGCCCGCTGAGCGTAGTTGGCCGGCGTGGGCGGAACGTTGCGCATCCCCACCGCGCTCAGGCTAGCGATGTCGATGCCCAGCTCCATCGTGGGCGAGCAGTAGAGCACCTGGAGGTCGCCGGCGCGGAACTGTTCCTCGCGAACGGCACGTATCTCGTTCATGACCTGAGCGGTGTGCTCACGTGCCTGCAGGCCGGCGAGGTTGGCCGCCTTTTCCCGGTAGAGCCGCTGGAAGAACGGGTTGATCCGAGGGCCTGTGTCTACAGCGACATGCTTACGGATGCGGTCCTCGGCACCGGACTTGCCGTCGCCGAGCCGCCAGATGACCGACGATGCCTTGAGCTGGTAGCCATCGCGCTCCTCGGCGAGAATGCCGCAGCGTTCGAGGATCGCCAGCATGTCGCGGATCATCGCGTGCGCGTCGTCTCGGTTCAGGCCCACGTGCTCGCGCAGGAGATACTTGCCGTAGGCGCCGAAGCCGGTCAGGTGCAGGTCGCGGGTAGACCGGAAGCCGCCACGCTGACCCGCTCGTGGGTAGGCGACCGCAGCGTAGACGACATTCTCGGTCGGCTCCATGGCCCACGGATCTTTGAGGTAGTGGCGGCTCTCCTCCTTGATCTGCTCGAACCCGGGCTCCGTCAGGCAGTCCGCGTCGATCGCCAGGACGCGGCGCAGCTCGTCCAGCAGCGTCCGCAACAGCTCCTCGCGCAGCTCGGATCGGTCGTCGCGCAGCGCGTAATGCGCGCCGTCCCAAAGGTCCTGAGCCGCGGCGATGTCCGGCAGATCCAGGTAGTCGACTTTCAATAAACCGGTCTGCTCCAGGTTGGGCATGGTGATCCGCCAGCCGCGCTCCAGATCCAGGTAAAGCCGGTAGTTGATGAGCTGGCGTAGTGCTTTCCACGTGTTGCGCTCTGCGGTGAACCTGGCCTCGGGGTTCTGCGCGAAATCGGCGAACTCAAGCTTCAGGGCCTCGGTCACCTTCTGGGCGATTACCTCATGCGTGAGGCCGTCAGGGGTCGCCTGGAGCGCCCGATACAGAGAACCTCGGAGTTGAACGACCTGTACGAAGTCGTTGAAATGGCCAGCCTGCAGACTGGCGTCCTGCCGGTTATCGGTGAAGGCCAGCAGCTTGCGCTGAGGTTTCTCGAGCTCCGCGTCTTCGCGCAGTGTGCGGACCACGGTCGAGCTGATCACGCTGGTGGCGGAGCTGCGGCCTTCCACCGCGAGCGACCCCAGCTTGGCGAAGTCGCTGCCCCGGACCTGCTCGTATGACGTACGGCAGGCGAGGCAGAAAGTGAACGGCGCGGCGATATAGGCGGCGCGGGTGCCGTCCTCGTTCAGATGACCGTCGGGGGTGACGTGGACGATCTCGGGGAGATGCTTGCGCTTGGCCGCAATGACGCTGGGGGAGCCGTCAGTCGATGTCTCCAGCCACGACTCTGGCACCCGCTGGTCGTCTATGGCGATCTTCGGAGTGTCCGGCCATGGGAAATCGCTGGAGATATAGAGGTAGCCGTTCAGCTCCTCGCCGCTCGCGTCGATGTCGCGGCGCGAGGTGAACCGAGTGGTCCCCTTGTTGGCTATTCGCCGCACGGTCAGGTACTCCTGGCCGCACTCCCGGCAGAACGACGCCGGGACCAGGATGTGATTTTCTTTACCGGCCTCCGGGACCACCGTCTGGTAGCGGCTGGTGATGTAGCGGACGTCCTCAGGCTCGATGCTCAGATAGACGTCGTCGCCCTTGGACAAGAACTGGTGCAGTCGGAACGCAAAAACCGGCCGCTGGGTCCGCGGATGGTCGATCGCCGCGCCTCGCTTCAACGTCTCCTGGATCGCCACCGCGCACTCGTCCGGCGTGTGCCCGCTAAGCGTGGCCAGATCGCGGGCTGCCTCACGGACCGTACGCGGCCGGAGCGGACGGGTCAGCGTGCCAGCGGCCGGATCAGCGACTACACCGAACTGAGCTTCCACCCATGCGGCGATCGGGTCGGCGACGAAGCTCTCATAATCCTGCTCGGGAATCTTAAGACTGGTCACGGCGCCCGGATCGGCCGTCGTGGCACGCTCCAAGGTCTCACCGATCACGTGTGCCCGCGCAACCGGCACGCCGAACAGACGGCCCGCAGTCTCGGCCACCTTCGCGCGGCGGTGCTGCTCGCTGCCCTCGGTGGTCATCGTCGCCGACGTGCCGACGCACTGGATCTCATCGGCCTCGCAGGCATCCCGTACGCGGCGAACCAACATGGCGACATCCGCGCCCTGGCGTCCACGATAGGTGTGCAGCTCGTCAAGCACCAGCCAACGCAGGCCACGCGCCGCCGTGATGAGGCTGTCCCGCTCACCCGGCCGGGTCAGGACCAGGTCGAGCATGACGTAGTTGGTCAGCAGGATGTCCGGGGGATTGGCGAGGATCTGTCGCCGCTCGTGCCCTTTCTCCTGGCCGGTGTAGCGGCGGAACGTAACGGGCTCACGGCCAGGGCCGTACCCCTCCTTAAGGAACTTGTCGAGCTCGTGCACCTGGCTGTTGGCCAGAGCGTTCATCGGGTACACGATGATCGCCTTCACGCCGGGCTGGTAGACGCCGCGCTCCTTCTGTCGGAGCACCCAATCCACGATCGGCACGATATAGCTGAGGCTCTTTCCTGATCCAGTCCCGGTGGTAAGCACGTAACTTGCGCCGGTTCGGGCGATATCCACAGCTTCACGCTGGTGCCAGTGCAGGTTGAGGACTTGACCGGCTGACTCGTCATCCTTGCCGATGCGGAAGATGCGCTCGCACTCCTCGACGAGGATGCCACGCTGGATGAGATCCGTGATGGACCCGCCGGGCGCGAAGTTCGGGTTCAGGGACAGGTACGGGTCCGGCCACTGCTCCCCTTCAGAGAGACGCTTCCGGATGTGCTCCTTGATCCGCCTGTCCTCGATCTCAGTAAAGCCCGACGTAAAGGCGGCATAGTCGCTGATCAGCTGCTCGTGAACCTTGAAGACGTCCATTCCGCCCGTATTCTGCGATTTTCGGATTCCCGTAGAGCAGCACGCTATCGGCCTACACAGTCGTACTGTAAGGCCGGGTAAGCCGCAAAGCCCTTTCTTCCATCACCATTCCATTACAGTCCAGATCGCTGGTCGGAAATGTGATCCAGGTCAGTTGCTGTCACCTCAGCCATGGTCATCCGGTGGCAAGTCCTGACGGAGGAGGGGCTTGGCGTCGATCGCCCCAGCCCTGAACGGGCAGAACTGAAGTGAGCGATCGTCACGGCCTTAACTGGTGACTTCTGTCGGCATTGCGGGCGCGGGCGGTGCGTGCCCGGACCGGCCGAAGAGCCGCAGCCGGGCACGCTTGCCGCCCGGCGGGCCGCGCAGCGGACCGCCCTTGAAGACGAACAGATAAGTTACGTTCGATCTTGAACAAGGTTGATCATCAGGTCATCTGAGCTGCGGGTTCGGCGCTGATCCAGACGCGTTCGAAGCTGTCGAGGTAGGTCGTCGCGGTGCTGTCTGTCTCGGTGTGTGTCAGGTAGATGACGGGTGCCTCGGGGGCTCGGGTGCCGTAGGCGTGCAGGTTGACCAGCAGTTCGTCGTCTGCTCGGTAGATGGAGTTGTAGAGGACGGTGCGGTGGAGTCGGATCTCGACTCCGTCGATGCCTTGCAGCGGCCGGTAGAGGGTGAGTGCGTTCTTGACGCGGGCGGCCATGACGTCGCCGCCGGTGCCTTCATCGTCTCCGCGGGCTGCCACGTGAGGGCTGTTGGGATCGCCGAGCAGGATGCGTACCCTCACCCCGACGGTTGCCCGTTCGGTGAGGATGCGGAGCAGTCCGGCGTCCTCGGCGAGGAAGAGTCCGCTGTAGACGAGGATGCCGATCTCCGTACGGGCGGACTCGAAGAAGGCGCGCCAGGTGTCGGCCGGCACGCTCCACCGGTGCGGGTAGACGGCTTTGATCTCGGCGGGAAGTCCTCGGCGCTGGCGCATGTTTTCAGGCCATAGGTCGTCTTCGGTGACGTGGAGGAGGTCGGCGACCGCCAGGCGGTGACGGGGGTGGGGGATGCGGCCGTTCAGCCAGCGGCCGACGGTTTTGGGATCAACGGTCAGGTGGGTGGCGACGTCGAGGGGTTGCAGTCGCGCCCGGATGAGGGCATGGCGGAGGTTCTCGTTCATGGGGTTCCCTTCCGTGACACGGTCACTGCCAGTGACGCTAACATGGGACGTCCCTAGACGTCCTTTGGTTGCGGTGTTGGAGAAGAACCTTCGGAGACGAAGCTCGTCGGCACAGAGCAGGCCACCCAGGCTCTGCCCTTCACGTCGATGGGAGCTTGAGTTCATGACCACCGCACGAGAGCGACAGCGCGCCTACCAGCAAGATCTTCTCACCGCCCTGGACGGCGAACTCAGAGCGCGCGAGGTCACCACCGTCCTGATCGTGGACGGCAGCGGGAATCCCTGCCTGGAGGTTCTCGACCTGCACTTCCGCACGCGGCGCGTGTACGTGCAGATGGCATTTCACTGGTTCTACTGGGGAGAGCAGCACGACGAGCGGATCTCATCGCTGCACCTGCTGAAGGCCGCCGAGCGGATCGTCGAGGCCGCGGGCGAGGGCTGGCGCGAAGGGGAGCAGGGAACGCTCAGCGTCGACCTGAGCAAGGTCGCAGACGCCTACCGCTGCTGATCCGATGACTCCTGAGACGAGCAACTGGCTAACCGGCGGGCGGGTTCATCGCCAGCTCGCCGACCGCATCCGCGCCCAGATCAGCGCGGGTGAGTACCCTCCGGGCAGCGTGCTGCCCTCTGAGTCCGCGCTGGCCGAGTACTACCGGCTGGCCCGCTCCACCGTCCGGCGAGGCTTGGCCATCCTGGCGGACGAGGAGCTGATCATCACGTTGCCCAGCAAGGGACGCGTGGTCAACGGCCCCGAGGGGGAGATCAACACGGCCTACCGGTATCAGGCGATCGCCAGCGAGCTGCGTACGCAGATCGGGACAGGGACGCTCGCGGCCGGCTCCAAGCTGCCGAGCGAGCTGGCGATGCGTGAGCAGTACGGGGCATCACGCAATACGGTCCGTCAGGCTCTCGACGAACTGAAATGCGAGGGACTGATCGTGACGCGGCACGGGAAGGGGCATTTCGTCCAAGCTGTGCGGGATTGAGACGTCTTGGGACATCTCGTTTCAAGCTCTGGATTCACCTCGGGGACCGACGTCTATCGTGAACCTCATGGGACAAGCTGAGTGGGCGCGTGACCTGGCCAGGCAACTGCTGGAGAAGCCGTTGCCGCGCCGGTGGGCGCATACCCAGGGAGTGGCCGCGCGGGCCGAGACGCTGGCACCGATCCTCGGGGAGGAAGCCGATCTGCTGACCGCCTCGGCCTGGCTGCACGACATCGGCTACTCACCCGAGCTGGTCGACACCGGCTTCCACCCGCTGGACGGTGCCCGCTACCTACGCGACGTGTACCAGGCCGATGGCCAGCTGGCACGGCTGGTCGCGCATCACTCGTGTGCGGTCTACGAGGCGACCGAGCGAGGTCTGCTGGATGCGCTGAACGAGGAGTTCGATCGGGAACGTCCGGAGCTGGTGGAGGCACTGACCTACTGCGACATGACCACCAGTCCGGACGGCCTCATCCTGGACGTCGATGCCCGTCTCGCGGAGATCCACTCTCGGTACGGCCCCGAGCACCTGGTCAGCCGATCCATCACCAACGCGACCCCGTGCATCACCTCGGCCGTGCGAGCGGTCGAAAGTGCGCTGTCCGACGGACTGAGAAAGTACGACAGTTAGGCAGCACGACAGTTAGCCAGTTAGAACGTGTTGGTGCTTGCCAGGTGGGATACCTGGCTATCCGATGTACGGCCCCGCGGCCTCGGCCAGGAAGTGGCCGATGCGCAGCCGCATCGACCGATCCATGGTCAGTGAGTCGACCTGGTCGCGGGGCACCCACCGCACTTCGCGGGACTCGTCGCTCGGGGTGGGCTCGCCGCTGATCGGTCGGCCGCACAGCACGATGGAGAACTCCTGGCGGGCTTCGCCGTTGGAGGTGTAGAGGATGACGTGCCTGGGGTCGGTGTAGGTGCCGACCAGGCCGGTGATCTCGCAGGTGATCCCGGTCTCCTCCAGCGTCTCCCGGATCGCCGCCTGAGGCAGGGATTCGCCCAGGTCGATGGCGCCGCCGGGGACGGCCCAGTTGTCGTTGTCGGTGCGGTGGATCATCAGGATGTCCCCGGTGTCGTTGACGACCACGACGTTCACTGAGGGGACCAGGCTGTTGGGCGCGGGCGCTGAGGGGTCGTCGTAGAAGTCCAGCCGGCGGGCCATGGCTTAGGACTCTACCGGGGTGGCCCGGTTCCAGACGGCTTCGAAACTGTCGAGGTAGGTCGAGACCATGTCGCCACCGGTGACCTTGCGCAGGTGCATGACCGGTGCGTCTGCGGCGAACCTGCCGTAGACGTGGGTGTTAACGAGAAGCTGGTCGTCGCCGCGGTAGATGGAGTTGTACAGGATGGTGTCGTGCAGCCGGATCTCCACCCCGTCGCGCTGTCGCAGTGATCGGTAGAGGAGGAGCGCGGTCCTGATCTGAGCGGCCATGCCGTCGTTGAGACCCTCGTCCGCGCCGCGCTGCGCGACCTCTGCGCAGTCGGGATCTCCGAGCAGGATCCGTACCCGTACGCCAGCCTCCGCTTTTTCGGCGAACAGGCGCATGAGGCCGGTGTCCTGGGCGATGAAGATGCCGCTGTAGACCAGCACACCGATCTCCCGTTCGGCCGCTGAGAACAGACGTCCCCAGGTGTCCTTGGGAACGGCCCAGCGGTGCGGGTAGACGGTGACGATCTCGCTCTCGGACACCGCAGCCACTTGCTTGAGTATCAGCGCGCCCGGCCACAGGTCCGCTTCCTCCAGGCCGAGGAGTTTGGCGACCGCGAATCGATGCTTTCGGTACGGTATGCGGCCCTGGGTGATCCACCGCTCCACCGTCTTGGCGTCGACCCCGACGACCTCGGCCAGTGCGTTGACCGTGGTGCCGTGTTCGAGGAGGGCCACCCGTAACCGCTCGTTCGCCATCTCACCTGCCCGTAGGAGGGGACGTTCAGGGACCTGGCAATCGTAGACCGGACGTCTTGAACCTGTCCCATCCTGTAGTGATCTCGTCCTGACTCTCTGTCGCACTCTCGGTATCGCAAGGCGCCACCGACAGCGACCGAGAGGAGAGACAACAGTGATCAACTACATCCGGCCGATCGACGAGACCCCCGCCTGCGGGTGCGGCGCGCTTTTGGAGGAGGGGCAGTTCCTGTGCCGCAAGTGCCGGGCGCGGGACCGTTGGATGCGACGTCAGGGAGCCAAGCGCAGGACGACCAAGCGGCGCCAGGAGACCCGACGTCCGGCCGGCCGTCCGCGCGGCATCGCCGAGGCGGGGGTGAGCTGGACGTGACCGCGATCCCACTGATCATCGGCCTCGTGCTCGGCGTGGCCGTGTTCGTCGGCTACGTGTTTGTCCTGATCGGGATGCGCCAGGAGGACCGGCGGATGCGCCTGGGCGATGCCCCACCGAGTCGGGCAGCGGGTCTGGCCCGGCGGGTGACCGGCTGCCACGTTCGGGGATGACCCTGCTACTGACGGTCGGCCAGCGTCGACTCGACCCGTGCGAGCCGCTCCGACAGGTCCCGGATCGTGGCGCGAATCTCGGTGAGGTCATCGGAGGCCGGTGGGGCCGGCGCTGCGTCGTCGCGGACGAAGACGCCCTTGCCCTGCTGGCCGATGACCAGCCCTTCGTTCCGTAGGACTCCGACGGCGAGCTTCACCACGCTCAGCGAGGCGTCGTAGGCGGTCGCCAGCTGTGTTGTGGACGGCAGCGGATCACCGGGCGCGAGGGAACCGCGCCGGATCTGGTCACGCAGGTCGTCGGCGATCTGCAAGTAGCCGGGTCGCCCCGTGTTCTTGACCATCCATCCCTCTTCTGTCGCCTGTGTCCCTAGTTCAGCACAGACACGCGACCAAGCCAACCACGGGAACATTGACAACCATGCCAACTAGGTTAACTATGTTGCTCGAAACGAAAGAAGGAGGTCCACCCATGCGCACCATCCCGATCCCCGTCGACACCCACCGGCTCCGCTTCACCTGCGTCAAGGCCGCCCGGCCTCGCATCGTCGACCAGGACACCGGCAAGATCAAGACCGACAAGGACGGCAACAAGGTCTACGAATCCGTTCTGCTCGCCGAGGACGAGTTCGGCCGGATCGAACTGGTCAAGGTCGGAACCTCCGGAGAACCACCGATCGCTCCCGGCCAAGACGTCGTGCCGACCGCCATGGTCGGCTACGTCTGGGAGATCCCGAGCAACGGCTCCTCCCGCTGGGGCATCAGCTACAAGGCCGCCTCGATCGTCCCCGTCTCCGGTGTGCCACAGGGAGGCGACCTTGCCTGACTCCCTGCGGCTGCTGCTCATCGCCCTGTTCTGCGCGGCGGTCGTCCTCTACGCCTGGCGGCACTTCCACCACCGGTCTTTCTGGCTGGTGGCCGGCTACCCGCTCACCGCGATCAGCGTCCGGGCCAGCTGGCGCAAGGTCGCCCTCGGCTGCGGCCTGACCAAGAAGCGGGCGCGCTGGTGGTTCACCCTCACCCCCGGCTCGATCGTGTCCACCGGCACCGTGAAGGTACGGCGACGTTTTCGCCGGGTCGCGGTCGATACCAAACCGTGGATGTGGCTGCCCCTGCCGACCCGGCACGGCTGGCGCGTCACACTCCGCTTGCTGGAGGGGCAGATCCCGGACGACTACAGCCAGGCCGCGGAACGTCTCGCGCATTCCTGGCGGGTGCATGCCGTCCGGGTCTCCTCCCCTCGTCCCGGACGGGTCGTCCTGGCCGCCACCATGCGCGACCCGCTCATCCAGGTCGATCGGCTCCCGCCGTCCGACGAACTACTCAAGGTCACCGTGGGTCGCCTGGAGACGGGCAAGCCCTGGGTGATCGACTTCCGGACCGTTCCGCACTGGCTGAATGCCGGAGCCACCCAGTCCGGCAAATCCAACCTCGCCAACGCG
Organism: Streptosporangium sp. DT93; assembly: GCF_049844535.1. NCBI lineage: Bacteria > Bacillati > Actinomycetota > Actinomycetes > Streptosporangiales > Streptosporangiaceae > Streptosporangium > Streptosporangium sp. DT93. Next base: position 93,080 of record NZ_JBNCLF010000017.1, on the reverse strand, counting down.
CTCATCGTCGGCTTGGCCCCGCAACCGGTCGCGCTGGTCGGCTTCGACCTCAAGGGCGGCGTGGAGTTCACCCCGTACGGTCCTCGTCTGTCGGCGCTGGCCACCTCGCGCGCCGAGTCGGTCGGCCTGCTCGACGACCTGGTGACGCTCATGCTGGAGCGGATGGGCCTGTGCCGTGCGGCGGGCGCCCGTAACCTCTGGCAGCTCCCTGCGGCGGTGCGGCCGGTGCCGGTCGTGGTCCTGGTCGACGAGCTGGCCGAGCTGTACCTGATGGCCGACAAGAGCGAGAAAGACGAGATCGCCAAGACCTCGACGGCGTTGCTGCGGGTGGCGCAGCTCGGGCGGGCCTTCGGGATCTACCTGTTCTGCTGCGGTCAGCGGATCGGCTCCGACCTCGGCCCCGGAGTCACCGCGCTGCGCGCCCAGTGCTCGGGGCGGATCTGCCACCGGGTCAACGATCCCGAAACCGCGACCATGACCCTCGGCGACCTCGACCCGGCCGCCCTGGTCTCCGCCCGCGCCATCGCTGCCGAGACACCCGGCGTCGCGATCGTCGCCTCCCAGGACGGCCAGTGGTACCGCGCCCGCTCCTTCCACGTCTCCGAGCAGGCAGCCGAACACGCGGCCCGGATGTACGCCGACCTGGCCCCGTCCTGGGACGAGATCACCGCGGGCGCCCACACGACCGAGATGAACACCTGCGACCTGGGCGAACTCCTCAACGCCTGATAGGGGGAACACGATGCGACGCCTTGCCTGCTGGCTGCTCGACTCCGGGCCGGTCCTGGTCCTGGCCGTCATCGCGGGTGCCGGATCGTTCACCCACATCCGCGACACGGCCACCGAGCACGGACAGTCCGGCTGGATGGCCTGGGCCATCGCCGTGTGCGTCGATCTCACCTGTGTCATGGCCGCCCGCGAACGCCAGCGCGACAAGAAGACCGGACGCGTCCCGGACGGCTGGATCTCCTGGCCGACCCTCGTCCTGATCGCTGGGGTCGTCCTGTCCTTGGCCGCCAACCTCAACCAGGCCGACCCGTCCCCGTGGGGATGGATCACCGCCGCGACCCCGGCCGGCGCCTTCCTCGTCGCGGTCTCCATGCTGGAGCGCCGTGCCTCAGCTCCGTCCTCCATCCCGCAGGTCGTCCCCGAACCGGTCCCCACGCCTGTCCCGATCGTCGAGATCGAGCAGGACGGCCCGTCCTCAGAACTCCTCGACTACGCCCGCCGCGTGGCCGAGGAATACCAGACCGCGCAGGGCAGGCCGATCAGCCGCGACACCCTGCGCGCCCGTCTGGGCGTATCCCACCAACTGGCCTCCGACCTGCTGCGCACCCTGCGCACAGCTCCGGAAGCCCTGTGAAAGGAGAACCACTCATGTCCACCTCCACCGACTCCGAGCGTCGTACCGCTTTCATCTGCGGCCTGCGGGACCTGGCCACCTTCATGGAGACCAACCCCGCCGTCCCCGTCCCGACCGACCCGACGATCATCACCTACTACCCCGCGCAGAGCACCGACACCGGCCTGCGCGCCGAGGTCGACCGGATCGCTGCGCTGTGCGGCACGAAGGTCGACCCGCGTCTGTTGCCGCACGGTCTCTACACGGTCGCCCGCTGCTTTGGACCGATCCATTTCGAGGTGACGGCGATCCTCGAAGCTGCCCGAGACGGTGCTACCGGTGAACCGCCTCATGGGTTCTGATCCGCCCAACGAGCGGGGGACTGCGGCTGAGATCCCGCCCAAGCGGTGGCGGTGCTGCCACTGCGGCGGCACCGGACTCGACAGCCTCGGCATTACCTGCGAATCCTGCGACGGCCTCGGCTTCTGCTGAGAGTCGTCGGCGCCCCCGGCCTGGCCGTACATCCGCCAAGACGCCTGCCAGGTCGGGGGCCATCCCCTCTCACCCAACGAGTGAAAGGAGGTCCCCATCTTGCCCGCATCCACAACCAACACGCACGCGATCACGGGCATGATCGCCCGCCTGCACGACCCGAACTACTCCCGATGGGCCGCCCAGATCCGCGCCACGGGCGGCTGCCGCCAGCCGATCCACCTGCGGGGCCGCGTCGACCACCTCGACCGGGCCACCGGCGAACTGCTGCACCGCTACAGCACCCGCACCGAACCCGACGGCGTCCTGCGCGTCCCGTGCAAGACCCGCCGCGCGTCCCGCTGCCCGGCCTGCGCCGAGGTCTACCGCGCCGACACCTACCAACTCATCCGCGCGGGCCTGGCCGGAGGCAAGGGCGTCCCCGACACCGTCACCGCTCACCCCTGCCTGTTCGTCACCCTCACCGCCCCCTCCTTCGGCGCCGTCCACACCTGTCGGGAGAAGAACGGCAAGACCCTGCCCTGCCACGCCCGGCGCGATGCGGCCACCTGCCCACACGGGAACGTCATGTCCTGCACCACCCGGCACGGCTCCGACGAGGCGTGCCTGGGCGAACCGCTGTGTGTCGACTGCTACGACCACGCCGGAAGCGTGCTGTTCAACGCCCTCGCCCCACAGCTCTGGCGGTACTTCACCGATGCCCTGCGCCGCCGCGTCGCCAAATCCTCCGGTCTGACGTTGCGGGAGTTGCGCAAACAGCTGACGATTTCCTTCGCCAAGGTCGCTGAATACCAGCGCCGCGGCGTCGTCCACTTCCACGCCGTCATCCGCCTCGACGGCCCGGACGGACCCACCTCGCCGCCTCCGGCCTGGGCGTCGGCTGACCTGCTGGCCGACGCCGTACGGCATGCCGCCTCGGCCGTGTCCGTGACCGTCCCTGCCGTCGCCGACGAACCCGCCCGTGTGCTGCGCTGGGGCACCCAGATCGACACCCGGCCGATCACTATGAATGGCGACCTCACCGACCAGGCCGTCGCCGGCTACATCGCCAAATACGCCACCAAGGCCGCCGAATGCGTCGGCACCCTCGACCGGCGCATCAACCCCCTCGACGACCTGACCGCCTTCAACCTTCGCGAACACCCCCGCCGCCTCATCGCCGAATGCCTACGCCTCGGCGCCCTCGACGAACTGGCCGATCTCCGGCTGATCCAGTGGGCACACATGCTCGGGTTCCGCGGCCACTTCTCAACCCGCTCCCGCCACTACTCCACCACCCTTGGCGACATCCGGGCTGACCGCACCGCCTACGCCCGCGACGAGGCGATCACCACCGGCCGACTGCCCCTCTTCGACGAGGACACTGTCCTCGTCGTCGCCGAATGGGAGTACGCCGGAAAGGGCTACTCACTCGGTGATGCCCTCCTCGCCGCTGCACTGACCGGCATGGCCTTACCTACCTCGCCGACAAGCGGTGGAGGTGATGCCCGATGAGTCGGCGTGACGAGCTGCTGACCGTTCCCCAGGTGCTCGACGAGCTGGGTGGGCTCTCGCGCCGGACGTTCTACCGCTGGCGTGAACTTGGCCACGCCCCCAAGTGCATCAAGCTGCCCAACGGAGAGATCCGCGTCTGGCGGAGCGACTTCGCGGCCTGGCTGGACACCCTCCGGGAGGCGGCATGAACATCTCGTACGACGTGCGGATCTGGGACATCCGTCGGAACGCCTCCAGTAAGACGCCTTCGTATGTCGTCCGGTGGAAGGTTGGGGCCAAGGAGCGGTCCAAGACTTTCCGAACAAAGGCGCTCGCCGAGAATTTCGTCTCTGACCTACGGCAGGCAACGAGGAGGGGAGAAGCCTTCGACCTGGTGACCGGCCTTCCCGAGTCGATGGCCAAGCCCGTCGACACTGGACCGACCTTCTTCGGCTTTGCCCGGTCGTACATGGCGGCTCGATGGGTCCACTCGGCGGCCCGAACCCGCGAGACGATGACGTACGCGCTGCTGTCCCTCGTCCCCGCGCTCGTCAAGGATCTTCCCAGCAGGCCGAACGATGAGAACCTGCGCGCGGTGCTGCGCGACTACGCCTTTCTACCGGACAAGCGCCGCGGGGAACTGCGGCCGGAGTACAAAGTGGCGTTCGCCTGGCTGGAAGCGGCGTCCCTGCCCCTTGTCGACCTATTGGAACCGGCCGTGATCCGCTCGGCTCTCGACGCGATCGCCCTCCGCTTCGATGGCGAACCGGCGGCGGCCAACACCGTACGGCGCAAGCGGGCCGTGCTCCATCACATGATGGAATCCGCGGTGGAACTCAAGAAGCTGCCCGCCAACCCGCTGCACGCGGTGAAGTGGAAGCCCCCGAAAGCCGCTGGGAGCGTCGATCCTCGAACGGTGGTCAACCCGGTTCAGGCACGAACGCTGCTCGACGCCGTGAAGCAGGTGGGCCGGACGCGGGGCCCCCGGATGATGGCCATGTTCGCCTGCATGTACTACGCGGCGCTCCGACCCGAAGAAGCTTCAGGGCTACGGCAGGAGAACTGCCACCTTCCCGCCAAGGGGTGGGGCCTGGTGACCCTGGAGAAGGCGCGTCCGCAGGCGAACAAGCGGTGGACGAACTCGGGGGAGACCCACGACGAACGTGGTCTCAAGCACCGAGCCAAGGACGATACCAGGGAGATCCCGATCCCTCCCGTCCTCGTCGGGACCCTCCGCGAACACATCCAGACGTACGGCGCGGAGAAGGACGGCAGGCTCTTCCGGACGAGCAAGGGCCGACCTTTCTCCTCCTCGGCGTACTCCGCCGTCTGGCAGGAAGCCCGGCGGCTGGCGTTTACTGCCGGACAGGTCACGTCTCCGCTGGCAGCCCGACCATATGATCTCAGACACGCGGCGGTTTCCCTCTGGCTCAATGCCGGTGTCCCCCCGACCGAGGTGGCCCAGCGCGCCGGCCACGGCGTTGACGTCCTTCTCCGCGTCTACGCCAAGTGCATCGAAGGGCAGCGGGCTCGGGCCAACGGCCAAATCACCAAAGCCCTGGAGACATGATCGAGAATCACCATGAAGAAGCCTCGGCGAGTCCGGGGCTTCTTGCTTTTCACCCTTGGCGATCTCTGTAACTCGGATACTGATCACGGCGATATTTCGAAAGCAGATGGTGAGGTGAGTTCTGCTGCACCGCCACGTCAGCAGCAGCGACCTGCAACAGCTTGATGCGGAGGGTGCGGTGCCTGAAATCGTGAGTAACCGGGCGGTCGAACAAGCCGCCATCGAATACGTCATTGCCAGAGAGCGTGAGGAGGGTCGTCTCGCGCACGACACCCGTGGTACGGGCGCTGCCGCGGACATCGACAGCCCGCCACGGACCATCGAAGTGAAAGCGTACGGCCGTTCAGCCCGGGGCGCAGATCTATGGCTGGAGGTCCGCCAAGTTGAGGAAGCTCGGCGCAATCCCGATTTCTACATCTATGTCGTCGAGAACGTGCGCCAAGGGAACCCGGAGCTCTTCACACTGAAAGTGCTTGGAGGTCAGCGGCTCGCCCGCCTGATACAACGCGCGAAGGAGCAGCGCTACTACACCGTGCCGTGGCCGGTGGCCGATTATGACGCTGGCTGATCTCGGTCATCGTCGAGCTGATGCTCTCGCTCCATCACGCCTCGCTGATTTCGCCGCCACGCACACCACGCTCAAGTTTCCGCTGATAGCTCGCCAGATCGCAGGGTGTTCCTGAGGGAGTTGGGATAGGGAGGGCTGGCCGGCTTGGGCGTTGCGACCTGGCCGGATGGCTACAAGATCATCCCGTACATATTCCGTGAACAGTGATCCAGGGCTGCATTTGGTGGCCTACGACTGCACACGGCGGAAGTCGTGCTCGGGAAGAACTCCCAGGTCAGACGGCAAACCACAAGGTCAACTAGGTGCCCCCGGCATGATTCGAACATGCGACACCCGCTTTAGGAGAGCGGTGCTCTATCCCCTGAGCTACGGAGGCAGGGGTTCCTGGCAAGGATAGCGAAAGTGTGGAGTGTTCGCGCGCCCGGAGGGGGAGTTGGGGGCGGGCGGCGGGTTATCGGTTCGCTGACGTGGAGTAAAAGGGCGGCAAGTGGGCGCGAGGGTGACGATGGGCGGGCTTACTGTCACTCTCTGTGATCAATGGGCGACGGAAGCGTGATCGTGGGCGCCGGACGCTTCAGCCGGTGGTGCTCTGCGGCGCGATGCTGGCGCCCGCGCTTCTGGCCGGGGGGTTACTGGCGGTTGAGCTGACGGGCTATGAGGCGATCCTGCGGTCGGCCATCGCCGATCCAGGCTCTGGTGTATCCGGTCAAGCGGGCAGCCCTCAGAGCGGGCACGGCGGGCAAGAGAGCGTGTGGGACAGCCCGGAGGGAGCCTGGGGGAGCGCTGAGCTGAGGGAGGAAGACGAGGGGCACCCACGGGCCGCGTATGACCAGGGGAGGTCGAGTGGCACACCACCTCATGCTGGGGCGGGAACTGGCAACGCCCTGGGAGCCGGAGACGAAGAGGAGGCGCCGTCTTGGCCGGACAATGGCGCGTTGGCGCCGGCCGGGGAGTCGCCCCCGGACATGGCCGACCCGAGCACAGGTGCGGTGGCGGTGGTGCCGGTCGTGGTCGATCCGGTACCGGCCGGGCTGTTCAAGGCGAGGTTGATGCCTCCGCCGCTGCGGCCGGACCAGGTGTACGGCGGCTGGGTGCTCGTCGCCGCAGGGGCGGATGTGCTCGAAGTGCCTCACGAGATCGGTACCACGGACACGACGGATGACAGGGGTGACGCGAGCGGCAGCGCGCGTACGGGCATCGCGGATGGTGTCGGTGACGCGGGTGATGTGGACGAGACGGCCGGCGAAATGGCGGGGATGGGCCACCCGGATGCCTTCGTACCTGTACGGATTCGACCCGGCTCGCCCGAAGCTCACCGAAAGACGCGGAAAGAGACCTCGGGTTCGTACGCGATGCCGATCGATCCTTGGCTGAAGCGCGTGGTGCCGGTGACGGCGCCTCAGGTGATGCGCACGGTGCCGGTGCCGCCCTGGAGGGGGCGGGCGTGATCGAGGACGGCGGAACGGTCACCCTTGGGCAGGACGCTGGAGGCGGCAGGGCGGGCGCCGGAGGCAGCGGGCGGGGCGTCAGGGACGACCGCCAAGAGGATGCCGCGGAAGCTGACGCCGGCGACGCGGACGAGGGGTCGGCCGGGGTGTCCGGTGGGGTGGTGGCATGCCTGGGCCGGGGACGCCTGTGGGAAGTCCGGTCGGGGAAAAGTCTGACTTGTCTGGTCGCAAAAAGGGGTGTTCGGCGCATAACGGCTGTGGGGAGCTGGCCCGTGCGGCTGGTCGGCTGTAGTAGCGTGCGTGCCTGGCCCAGGTCACGAATTCGCAAACGGAGGGGTCGAACGTGCCACCTCGTCGATCAGCGACCCTGATCGCCGTCGTCGCGATGATGACTTCCCTCACCCCGGGAGTCGCCGCCGCGCAGCAGGCACCGGCGGACGTCGCCGCCCCCGCCGATCCGGTGAACCTCACCGAGCTGCGTCGCGAGGCGGAGAAGGCGGCCAAGGACCTTGAGGCCGCGACCAAGGCGCTGGAGGATCGCCGCGCGCAGATCCGTGAGTCGGAGCGGAAGCTTTCCGCCACGCTGAGGGAGCTGCAGAAGGCCGAGATGGCCTTCGCTCAGATCCGGCAGCCGCTGTCGGACCTGGTCGCATTCCTCTACCAGCAGCCGGCGGGCGGGGACGCGGTCGGGTTCCTGTCGGGGCAGGCCGACGCCGGCACCCTGCGCAACATGGCGACCGTCACCCAGCTCATCGCCGAGCGGGACCGGATCCTGGAGGACAGCAGTCGCCTGCAGAAGGAACGGGAGCGGCTGGCGGCCGAGGCACAGGAACTCCGGGCGAGCAATCTCCTGGCCGAGGCGCAGATGGGTGCCGAGATCGAGACGCTCAGGGCACGTTCGCAGAAGATCGTGCAGTCTCTGACCAAGGCGCTGGTGAAGCTGGGCGTGAAGATCAACAAGCGGGGACAGCCCGCCGCGGGATGCGATCCGACCCGGGCGTCGTCGATGAGCGAGTTCCCCAACGGGCTCATCCCGCAGGCCTATCTCTGTCCGCTCCAGCAGCGGGGCAACCAGCTTCGCGGTGACGCCGCACTCGCGTTCATCAGCCTCAACGAGTCGTACAAGCGGCAGTTCGGCAGGCCGATGTGCGTGACCGACAGCTACCGGAGCCTGGCCGAGCAGCAGTCGGTCTACTACACCCGCCCGGGCCTGGCGGCGGTCCCGGGACGCAGCAACCACGGGCTGGGGCTCGCTGTCGACCTGTGCGGCGGCGTGGAGCGGTTCCGTTCGGCACAGTTCAACTGGCTGGAGACGAACGGCAAGAAGTTCGGTTGGATCCACCCCAAGTGGGCCTACTCCAGCCCGTTCGAACCCTGGCACTGGGAGTACGACCCCAAGATCGGCTCTCTGCTGTAACGACTCTCCGAGACGGTTCCGCGGGCGGGAACGGGCACCGCCTACCGACGGGGGCGGGCAACGCTCGCTGATCACAGGACGTGAAAATGTTCGTGAGAGCTGATCGCGCCACGCCTTCCCATGCCACGACGATCGAACGGGAATGACGGTCGCCCGCCGGTGTGGCACGGGATGAAGCCCTCGGCACGCGGACCTGTCCGTCACGGCAGGACGAGGGAGGTCCGGAGGGCGGAGAAATGATCGCGGCATCTGCGACATGAAGGGTCATACGCGAACCCCCATCACGCGGAAGGCCGTTCATGAGGATTGCCAGTGGATGAAAACCATCACATCCGGTTCGAGAAGGTCTATCTCGACACCTACGAACAGATCCTGGGCTACGCGATCCGCCGTTGCGACTGCGCTCAGGACGCGGCCGACGTGGTGGCCGAGACGTTCGAGATCGCGTGGCGCCGTATAGAGGACCTGCCCGCCGGTGACGAGGCGCGGCTGTGGCTGTACGGCGTGGCGCGCAACGTTCTGGCCGGCCACCGCAGGGGACGCCTGCGGCACCGCAGCCGCCACACGACACTGGACGAGGACGTCGTCGCCTTCTACGCCGGTACGGCCCAGCCCGACGAGCGCCTGGAGTTCACCCAGGTGGCCGACGTGTTCCGCAGGCTGTCCGACGACGATCGCGAGCTGCTGTCACTGGTCGCCTGGGAGGGCCTGGACGCCGCCGAGATCGCCCGTGTCCTGGGCTGCTCCCGCAACGCCGTACGCATCCGGCTCCACCGCGCCCGCAAGCGTTTCGCGCACCGGCTGGCCGCGGCGGACCTCACGTTCACGCCGACGACCAGGAACGCCCAGATTTCGGCAGGAAGGCCGCTATGAACGACACCGATGAAGCGATCAGCCGTCTGGCCCGGGTCCGCGACGACGAACTGGCCGGGCAGGCGTCCGCCGCGGGGGCACGAACGCTGCTCGCCGCCATCACCGCCTCACGACCGGGCACCGCGGCGCCGCCCTCACCGACCGGTGGGCGGCCCCGGAGAACGCGGTGGGCGATCGCGGCGGCCGTCGTCGGCATGCTCGCCATCGGCGTCGTCGTCGGTCCCAGTCTGCTGCGCGACCGGAGCGCCGTCAGTTACGCCAACTCCGCCGTCGCGATCGTGCGCGACGGCCCGCAGTACGTCGCACGGATCATCGACCCCTTCGCCGATCACGCCAGGTACACCGAGGCGTTCCGCGCGGTCGGCCTGGACATCGACCTGCGCCCGGTGCCGGTCTCCCCGGGAGCCGTGGGACAGATCCTGGGCATGGTGATCGGCGGCGACCAGGTCCCCGATCCGCTTCCCGATCCGCGGACCGAGCCGGATCCCCCGGGCCCACGGTTCGGTGGCGTGCTCCTGTCGACGGAGACCGCTCCGAAGGGATGCCGGCCGGGCCGCGACAGCGGCTGCGTCATGGTGATGCGCATTCCCGCCGATTTCACCGGCCACGTGGACGTTCGGCTCGGCCGCCAGGCCCGGCCCGGCGAACAGTACGCCAACACCGACCAGGCCATGGACCCCGGTGAGATGTTCGCCGGAGTCTCCCTGCGGCACGGCCGATCTGTGCGGGACATGGTGGCCGAGGCTCACCGGCGGGACCTGCGCGTGATGTTCAGCCGCATCCGTATCGACGCGCGGACCGGCGGTATGTCGTCCTTCGATCCGATTCCCGCCGACCGTGCCGGAAGCGATTGGGTCGTATGGCACGCCTGGCAGGTAGAGGCCGGTGTGATCCGTTTCCTGGTCACGCCCGAGCGGTTGGCCGAGAACCCGTTCCACAACGGAAGCGCACCACCGCCGGCCTCCTGACCATCAGACGGCCCAGCTCCTGCTCCCGCAAAGCGGGCACGGGCCGGGCCGTCAGGTGTGCCGGTACGACGAGGAGAGATCAACGCTGGTTCCGGCAGCGAGGAGCACTCCGGTGATCGCACCGCAGCCGCCGGGGCGGTGTCGGAACTCAGCGACACGGCCCGATGCCCCATGGGCATCGGTGCCGGAGTCGGCCCGCACACGGTGTCGCAGACCACCTACCGAGCCATGGGCCGATCGTCGGTGGCGGCAGCTCGGATGTGTCGGCCGTTCTGATCGGGGCTGATTCGCGATGGTCGTTCGCCCTTCTGGCGCGTGGTCCGATGATCGATCATGTTCTCGGACGCGGCTACGCTCGTTCTGCCAGAAGCCCACGGGGCTGAGCGTGGTCCTTGCGGGCTTGCCGCCCTGAAGCCTACGTTCGCCGTCGGGTCAGATCTCTTCGTTGCGGATGCCCGTGAGGAAGTTGTTCCAGGCCGCCGGGAAGAAGGTCAGGGCTGGGCCGTTGCGGTCCTTGCTGTCGCGTATGGCGACGAGTCCCGGCAGGTTGGTGGCGACCTCAACGCAGTTGTTGTTCGCTCCGCTGAGGGTGGACGTGCGGAATTCGGCGCCGGACAGGTCAGGGGAGAGCATGGTCACTCCTCACCGCGGCGACGAACGCCGCAGACTCCTCGGGAACAGGCGCGTCGATGAGGCACTCGAACGTCAGCATAAGTCGCGGACCTGCTCGCCGTCCTCGACGCAAGCCTCGTCCGCCTCTATGAGTGCGCTGTCCCCGAGGCCGGTGCTCGCCGTCGGGTCAGATCTCTTCGTTGCGGATGCCCGTGAGGAAGTTGTTCCAAGCCGTCGGGGAGAAGGTCAGGGCCGGGCCGTTGCGATCCTTGCTGTCACGTATGGCGACGAGGCCCGGCAGGTTGGTGGACACCTCGACGCAGCCGTTGCCGCCATCGCTGAGGGTTGACGTGCGGAATTCGACGCTGGACAGGTCAGGGAAGAGCACGGTCACTCCTCGCTGCGGCGATGAAGCCGCGGACTCCTCGGGGACAGGCATGTGTCGATGAGGCACTCGAACGTCAGCATAAGTCGCGGACCTGCTCGCCGTCCTTGACATGAACCTCGCCTGCCTCTACGAGTGCGCTGCCCCCGAGGCCGGTGCTCGCCGCCAGGTCAGATCTCTCCGTTGCGGATGCCCGTGAGGAAGTTGCTCCAGGTCGCCGGAGAGAAGGTCAGGGTCGGGCCGTTTCGGTCTTTGCTGTCGCGTACGGCGACAAGACTCGGCAGGTTGGTGGCCACTTCGACACAGTCGTTGTTGGGGCCGCTGAGGGTAGACATACGGAATTCGGCGCCGGACAGGTCAGGGGAGAGCATGGTCACTCCTCACCGCGGCGACGAACGCCGCGGACTCCTTGGGGGGTAGGCACGCGTCGGTAAGGCGCTTGAACGTCAGCATAAGTCGCCGGACCTGTTCGCCGTCCTCGACGTAGACCTCACCTGCGGGACATTCGGCATAGCCCAAATCTGGGTCGTCATCGAAGGACAGCACCGAGAAGGCGCCCTCGGTGCCGCAGTGAACGCCGACCTTCAACGGGAGAATCTGGACGGTGATGTTCGGTCTGTCCATGGCTTGCAGAATGTCGTCGAGCTGATCGGCCATGGTGCCGACTGGTCCCACGGGGTAGCGGAGGACGCCTTCGGAGATGAGGAAGTGCAACGTCGGAGCTTGAGAGCCGAGCAGGGTGGTCTTGCGCTGCATACGGGCGTCGACGCGACGCGTCAGTTCGACATCGGACCGATCCGGGTGACCCGCCCTGATGACCTCTCGGGCATAGTCCTCGTTCTGAAGTAGACCCGGGACCACCAACGGTGCCCAGTGGCAGATCGTTCTGGCCGCCGCCTCGAACTCGACGTAGGACCCGGTGAACACGTCCGAGTAGGCCGTCCACCAGCCCCGTCGGGCGACTTCGCGGGTGAGTTGCACCATGGCCTCGGTGGTCGCTTCCTCCACGCAGTACAGGCGGCAGATGGCCGCCACATCTCCGGGTGTCGGAGCGATCTTGCCGGTCTCGAAGCGGTTGAGCTTCGACCTGGACCACCCAAGATGCTCGGCGGCGGCCTCGGTCGTCAGGCCGGTGACCGCACGCAAAGTGCGCAGCTCACGCGAAAGGCGACGAAGGCGAACCGTGGAGTACTTCATGCGGTCAGTTTGCCGGAGCCCGAACAGTTTCTCCTGCTCAACACAACAAATATGTGCGATGGGATTGCTGCTGTGAGATTCTCACGGCATCATGCTGTACGTCACGCAGGGTGGCGAGAGTCGAACGTTCAGTGATCAGCTTGCGCTCTGCGTCGTCGCGTGATTTCGACATGAAACGGGCCCGTCGACGGTGTGGGCCACCGTCGACGAGCCCTTGATCAGGAAGTGAGTCCTGACCCGTGAACAACCCTAGTGCTCCGGTTCTTGACCGGACCACGGCGAGCGGCTGCGGCTGTTTCGCCGATGCTCCACCAATGCCGATGGGGTGTGCCGCCTGCGGGCATGCCCCCTACGCGCACGGCTGCCTCGACGACCGACCGGCCGATCATGAGTACGTGCAGCCCTGTGGCGCTCTGATGGCCGTTCGCCTGGAGGCCCGTCGTACCGGGGACTTCTCTCTGCCCTGCTTCGAGCCGCTCGCTTCCGCGCCTCGGGCCGAGGTGATTCCGCCGGTGCCCGCTCAACGAGCCGAGACTTCAGCATTTGCTCAGCGAGCCGAGGTATCGGTGCCTGCTCAGCGGGCTGGAGGGCCGGTCTCGGATGAGATGGCCGTGCCGATATCCACTCGGTGCCGGCCGGGGCGGGACGTGATCGGGGCTCCTGCCGCACCGGCATCGTTCCGGCGGACGCCCCGCCGCCGTCGTCCGGTGCCTGAGGTCGGGGCCGTTCTCACCAGACCGTCTCGGCTCGGCGCCGGACATCGCCCCACGGCCTGCCCCGGGCGGGCCGCCGTCCGTGCTTCGCGGCGCGCGACGGTCACCCTGGCTCCGTACCGGTCGCCGGGCCGGTATGGCACACCCCTCCATGATCTGCCCTGCCTCATGAAGCGGGCCCGTCCACCGCTACCAACGTCCGGACGGGCCCTTGATCGGATGGAGGTCCAATCAATGACCGATGCTAAATCCACCCCACCCACACCGGCCGGTGTTGAACCGATCGGTCCGGAACCGGTCAGTCCCGAATCGGCTCCCGAGTCCTCTGGTTCCGAGTCGGCCGGCTTGGAGCTGGCCGGTTCTGAGCGGGTCGAGTCCGTACCGACCGAGGACGGGTCCACGTCGGCCAGGGTCGGGTCCGTCATTCCCGGGTGGCGGCTGATCCTCAGCGACGCCGGGCGGCTGTGGGCCAGTCGTGAGGTTCCCTTCTCTCTGGTCGCGTTCGACGCCGGAGCCGATCGGACCGTCGATGCCGACACCCTCGACGCTCTTCGAGTCGAGACCGAGCGGCAGGAGGCCATCGCCGAGGAGGCGCAGCGGCAGGAGGAGGCTGAGCGGCAAAGCGCCGAGAAGGCCCGACAGGCCAACAGCGAGGTTCAGCAGGATGCCGACGAGCCTCAGGAGCAGATCGTCGGACAGGTGAACCCATGATCCGCCGCCTGGCCTCCACTCAGGGGCGTCACCGGGACGGCCGGCCCGTCAGTGCCGTCCCCCACTACACCTGGGATCACCAGGCTCGCGCCGAGGCGGCGCTGTTGCAGATCACCTGGCCGGGCTGGGCCGTGCTCTACGGCACTGGCAGCCGCCTCTTCCACGCCATCGCCACCTGGCCCACCCCTGAGCCGCTGCTGCTCTGTGATCGCACTGTCGAGGGGCTGAAGGCTCAGATGCGCGAGGCCGAGATGACGACGATCGCCCGGCGCTGGACGCTCATCGAGACCGAGACCGAGACCGAGACCGAGACCGAGACCGAGACCGAGACCGAGAGCGAGACCGTGACCAACCCCGAGACCGATCGCCCTCAAGCGGGCGATATCTCCTGAACAGGCGCGGCGGTCTACCTTCCCCGGTCCAGGCCGCCGCGTCCTCGTCGAAGTACCTCCCGATGTGAGGATCACCCGGTGCGTGGGCCGATGGTCACCGAGAGCCGTCCGCCCGCCTGGGCCGAGGCCAGTTCGGTCGCCTGTTCCGAGGTGGTGGCCAGGACGACGAGCGCGTCCGTGTCGCCGCCTGAGCCGCTTGAGCCGCCCGCGCCGTTGCCGGGGGTGGCCAGGACCGTGACGTCCTCGGCCACGGTCTTCGCGGGGACGGCGCCGTCCCAGGTCGAGGCGGCGGCGAGCACGTCGACCACGTCGCCGGGGGAGAGCAGGCGCGCGGTCTCGGGGTCGGCGACGCGTACCGGGGTGGCGACCGTTCCGGGGCCGTGGGCGGCCAGCAGGCCGGGGCCGAGGAGGCGAATATCGGTCAGCGGCTCCCCGCGCCTGGCGGGACCCGCCAGGATTCTCCCAGCGAACGGCGTGCCCGGTCTCAGGACGCCCTCGGGGACGGTATCGGGTCGCAGGGCGGCCGGTGTCAGGTCGGACGACGTCAACACGCCACCGGGGAGGTCTTTGGCGGTGACGAGGACGGTCACCGACGCCGTGTCCGGGGTCAGTGCCAGCAGAGCACAGCCCATCGCCAGGGCGGCGACGACGGTGGCGATGAGGCGGTGACGGCGGTCGAACAGACGGCGCAGGGCGCGCGGCATGGCTGACTCCGTGGGAAGAGCCGGGCGGCGCGGTGCCCGTGACGAGCCGCCCCCTCGAGTGAGGGGACGGGGATGACCGACTTGCGAAGGGGACGAGCCGGAGGGGACGGGGGTGACCGACTTGTGAAAGGGGCGGCCCCGTTGCGGGGCGGGACGACCTTCACCGGGAGCAGGACACCCCCGCCAGGGCTGGGACCGCCTTGGGTGGGAGCAGGCCGCCCCTTCGAACGGTGACGACCCGCCAAGCCCGTCGAGCCCGAAAAGCCCCGGGGCTCAGCCAGGAAGCTCGAACGGCAGTTTCAACCCGTCCAGCGCACTCCCGCAAGGACACACCCGTTCCTCAGGAAGGGCCGCGATGACGTCGCCGACCAGGGAGCGCATGCGGGTGACGTTGGTGCCGAAGAAGGCCAGGACCTCCTCGTGGGTGACGCCCTCGCCCGTCTCGACCCCGGCGTCGTGGTCGGTGACCAGGGACATCGAGGTGTAGCACAGGGCCAGCTCGCGGGCGAGGACGGCCTCGGGGAAGGCGGTCATGCCGACGATCGACCAGCCGTTGGCACTGAACCAGCGGGACTCGGCGCGGGTCGAGAAGCGCGGGCCCTCGATGACCACGAGCGTGCCGCCGTCGGACACCTCCCAGCCGGAGGCACCGGCGACGGAGACAGCCGCCTTGCGGCCGGCGGGGCAGTAGGGGTCGGCGAAGGCGACGTGGACGACGCCGCCCGCGTCGTAGTAGGTCTGCGTGCGCCCGGAGGTGCGGTCGACGAGCTGGTCGGGAACGACCAGGGCGCCGGGGCCGATCTCGGCCCGCAGGGAGCCGACCGCGCTGGGCGCGAGGACCTGGCGGACCCCGAGGGAGCGCAGGGCCCACAGGTTCGCCCGGTAGGGGATGCGGTGCGGGGGGAAGCGGTGGTCGCGGCCGTGCCGGGGGAGGAAGGCGACCGAACGCGACCCGATGCGGCCGACGGTGACCACGTCGCTCGGTGGGCCGTACGGTGTGCTGATCTCGATCTCGGTGGCGTCGTCGAGCAACGAGTAGAAGCCCGAGCCGCCGATGACCCCGATGTCCGCGCGAGTGACCATGGCGCCGAGATTAGCGCGGCCGGACGGCCCGCGAGGAGCCCAGGGGCGGGCCTGTGGACAACCGCACCCACCGAGTGATCGCTTGCTCACCGTGAGTAGGATCGGTGGAACCGATCGGAGGCGCGCCATGGCTGTCCAGCGGTCCCGGAAGCGCGCGGGAGGCGCGGGAGGCGCCGACGGCGCCGAGGGCGTGGGCTTCGTCATCGGCGCGCTCATGCTCGGCATGCTGCTGGCGTCCCTGGACCAGACGATCGTCTCCACGGCGCTGCCCACGATCGTCGGCGACCTGGGCGGGCTGGCGGAGCTGTCCTGGGTGGTGACCGCGTACATGCTGGCCTCGACGGTGTCGACGCCGCTGTGGGGCAAGCTCGGCGACCAGTACGGCAGGAAGGGGCTCTTCCAGGCGGCGATCGTCGTCTTCCTCGTCGGGTCGGCGCTGTGCGGGCAGGCGCGCGGCATGGGCGAGCTGATCGCGTTCCGGGGCCTGCAGGGGCTCGGTGGCGGGGGGCTCATCGTGCTCTCGCAGGCGATCGTCGCCGACGTCGTCCCGGCCCGGGAGCGCGGGAGGTACCAGGGGTTCTTCGGGGCGGTGTTCGCCGTCTCCAGCGTGGCGGGGCCGCTGCTCGGGGGGCTGTTCGTGGACCACCTGTCCTGGCGGTGGGTGTTCTACGTGAACCTGCCCCTCGGGGCCGTCGCCCTGGCGGTGGTCGCCCGCGCGCTGCCGCCGAGCGGGGAGCGGACCCGGCACACCATCGACTACCTGGGGATCGTCCTGCTGGGCTCCGCCGCCACCTGCCTGATCCTGGTGACCACCTGGGGCGGGACCACCTACCCCTGGGGGCATCCCGCCGTGCTCGGGCCGGCCGCGGCCTCCGTGGTGCTGCTGGTGCTGTGGTGGCGGGTCGAGCAAGGGGCGGCGGAGCCGGTGATGCCGCCCCGGCTGTTCCGGATCCGGACCTTCAACGTGGCGTCGCTGATCGGCTTCCTGGTGGGGTTCGCGATGTTCGGCTCGCTCACGTACATGCCGCTCTTCCTGCAGGTCGTCCAGGGGGTGTCGGCCACCACCTCGGGCCTGCACCTGCTGCCGATGATGGCCGGGCTGCTGGTCACCTCGATCACCGGCGGGCTGGTCATCAGCCGTACCGGGAGGTACCGGGCCTTCCCGATCGCGGGAGGCGCGGTCACCGCCGTCGGGCTCTACCTGCTCTCGTACGTGAATCCGGACATCTCCGCCCTGCAGCTGAGCCTGTCCCTGCTCGTGCTGGGGGTCGGGCTCGGGCTGGTGATGCAGGTGCTGGTCCTCGCGGTGCAGAACGCGGTCGGTTTCGAGGACCTGGGGGTGGCCACGTCGGGGGCGACGTTCTTCCGGACGATCGGGGGCTCGTTCGGCGTCGCGGTGGCCGGTGCGATCTTCAGCTCCGGGCTCGGCGGCTCGCTGGAACGCCTCGCGCGGAC
Organism: Streptosporangium sp. DT93; assembly: GCF_049844535.1. Lineage (NCBI taxonomy): Bacteria > Bacillati > Actinomycetota > Actinomycetes > Streptosporangiales > Streptosporangiaceae > Streptosporangium > Streptosporangium sp. DT93. The sequence goes on along the minus strand of NZ_JBNCLF010000017.1, from coordinate 75,677 downwards.
GGCCGACCTGCCGCCGGGGCTGGCGGAGACCGTCCAGGCCGACCCGACGGCCGTACGGCGGCTGCCTCCCGGGACCGCCACGGCGTTCCTGGACGCCTACTCCGGCGCGATCGCCCAGGTCTTCCTCTACAGCGTGCCGACGGCGCTGGTGGCGTTCGCCATCGCCTGGCTGCTGCCCGAGACGCCGCTGCGGGAGACGACGAAGGTGACCGATCCCGGGGATTGCTACGGGGCGGCGCCGGTCGAGCGGTCCTCGCTGGACGAGGTCGAGCGGGGGCTGTGGCGGCTGGCGGACGCGGACATGCGCGCCGACTACTACCGCCGCCTGGGCGAGGCGACCGGGATGGACGTGCCCGCGGGGTCGGTCTGGCTGGTCACCCGGCTGGCCGCGTGCGGGCCGCAGGCCGGGGCGGACCTGGCGGCGCGGGCGGGGGTGACGGTCGAGGAGGGCCGGCCGTACGGGGACGCGCTCGTCGCGCGCGGCCTGGTCCGCAGGTCCGGGGACGGGAAGGTCCTGGAGCTCACCGGCGAGGGCGAGCGGGCGGCGGGCCGCCTGGTTCAGGAGGCCCGCGACGGGCTCGCCCGGCTGGTCGAGGACTGGAACCCGGCCGAGCACCCACGGCTGCGCGAGCTGCTGGACCGGCTTCCGCGCGAGCTGCTCGGCTCGGCCGCGGACCGGCCGTCGGGCCGCTGAACCGCGCAGCCGGTCGGGGGCGTTCTCGCCGTACGGCCGGCCCCCGAGCCGTTCGACCGTGTTCGCCGGGGCCGGGCCAGGGGTTAGGAGGCGGCGGCGGCCGGGGTGGTCGTGGGCTTCTTCGACGGCTTGGCGTCCGACGAGCCCGTGGAGCTCGACGAGTCCGAGGAGCCCGACGACGAGTCCGACTTCGAGGAACCGGACGAGTCCGAGGAACCCGAGGAGCTCGACGAGCCGTTCGCGGACGTCACCGTGCTGGACGAGGACGACCGGCTGTCGGTCCGGTAGAAGCCCGAGCCCTTGAAGACGATGCCGACCGCGGAGAACACCTTGCGCAGGTTGCCCGCGCAGCTCGGGCACTCGGTGAGCGCGTCGTCGGAGAACTTCTGGACGATCTCGAACTGGTGGTCACAGGCGTTGCAGGCGTACTGGTAGGTGGGCACGCGCTCCTCCTCGTAGTGGTCCGCGCCGATTGGCACTCTGGTGGCGCGACTGCTAATGGTACGCAGCCGACAAGCATAAACGCGAGTCGGAGTTCTCGCATTCCATGGGGAGATTCCCGTCAGGTGCCCTGGTGGCCGTACAGGAAGACGTACAGAAAGATCTACGCCATGTCCCGCTTTCGCTCGCCATGCGGGGTTTCGGTCAGGTGCCCTTCTCGCCGTACCAGCCGGCGAGCTTGCCCCTGCGGCTGATCGCCCGCATCCGGCGCTCGACCATGGTGCGGCAGGCGGCGGTGGTCACCACCAGGAGCTGGTCGTCCACCCGGATCCTGGTGGACTCGGCCGGGACGAACGTCCGGCCGTCCCTGACGATCAGCGTCACCTGGGCGTCCGAGGGCAGCCGCAGCTCGAAGATCTCCACCCCGTGCAGCTTGGACGTCGGCGGCACCCTCACCTGGAGCAGGTCGGCGTTCAGCTCCTCCAGCGGGGCCGACTCGACCTCCAGGTCACGGGCCTCCGACGGGGTGGTCAGCCCCAGCACCTTCGCCACGAACGGCAGCGTCGGCCCCTGCACCAGGGTGTACACGACGACGATCACGAAGACCTCGTTGAACACGAACCTGGCCGTGCCCTCGTTGACCGACGTGGCCGCCCACGGGATGGTCGCGAGCACGATGGGGACCGCGCCGCGCAGCCCGGCCCAGGACAGGAACGCCTGCTCCCGCCAGTTCAGCCGGTCGACGCGGAGCAGCCGAAGCAGCAGGGCCGAGACGACGATCGACGCCGGGCGGGCCACCGCGACCAGGATCAACCCCGCCACCAGGCCCGGCACGATCGCGGCCGGGATCTCCGACGGGCTGGCCAGCATCCCGAGCATCACGAACAGGCCGATCTGGGCCAGCCAGGCCACGCCCTCGGCGAACCCCCGCGAGGCCGCGCGGTGCGGCATCCGGGAGTTGCCCATGACCAGCGCGGCCAGGTACACGGCCAGGAAACCGCTGCCGTGCAGCAGCATCGCCCCGGCGTAGGCGACGAACGCCAGCGCGAGCACCGCGATCGGGTACAGGCCCGAGACCGGCAGCGCGATGCGCCGCAGCGCGTACGTGCCGAGCGGGGCGACCGCCAGGCCGACGGCCGCGCCCACCACCAGCTCGAAGACCACCTCCACCAGCGCGACCCCGAGACTGGGCGAGGTGGCGGCGCTCAGCAGCACGACCGCGATGACCGCGGGGGCGTCGTTGAACCCCGACTCGGCCTCCAGGATGCCCGCCAGGCGCGAGGGCAGCGGCAGGCGGCGCAGGACCGAGAAGACCGCGGCGGCGTCGGTGGAGGCGAGGATCGCGCCGAGCAGCAGCGCGGTACGCCAGTCCATGCCCAGGATCAGGTGCACCGGGACCGCGACGGCCGCGATGCTGACGCCCACGCCGACGGTGGCGAGCACCAGCGCGGTGGGGATGGACCCCTTGACGTGGCTCCAGTTGGTGGTCAGGCCACCCTCGGCCAGGATGATCGCCAGCGCGATCAGGCCCATCTGCTGGGCGAGTTCCGGGCTGTCGAACTGCAGCCCGAACCCGGACTCGCCGAGCAGCAGGCCGAAGCCGAGGAAGATCAGGAGGCTGGGCAGGCCGCTGCGGTGGGCGACGCGCACGGCGACGATGGCCGCGATGACGATGACGGCACCGAGAAGCAGCCAGACGTCCAGTCCCATCTGGCCCCCTCTCTGACTCCGGGGACCATTGTGTCGCATTCGGGGCGGTCGTCATGCACGGCGGACCGCGCACGGGCCGTCACGGTCCGGACTTCCGGCGGTGATCCGCGCCGGTTTTCGAGGGTTTCCGATGACCCGCGGCTCGCGGGGATTCTGAGGGGTTTGGGGGAGGGACGTGCCTCAGGCGTCCGTGGGGATCCTGACGATCCCGTCCGGCGTCGCGGCGTAGCGGACCGCCCTGTCGTGCGCCTCGGCCGGCACCCCGTCGAGCAGCTCGCCGTCGTGGAGCAGCGCCACCGTCGGCACGTTCGGGCCGACCCTGGCCAGCGCCCGGTCGTAGGACCCCCCGCCCCGGCCCAGCCGTACACCGGTGGAGGCGTCCACCGCCAGCGCGGGCACGATCACCAGGGCCGCCGTCCTGACCGCGTCGACGCCGCGCCGGGTGTCGACCGGCTCCATGAGCCCGAACCGCCCGGGGGCGAGGGTGTCGGGGCCGTCGTACACGGCCCAGTCGAGGTCGTCGTCCTCACGCAGCACCGGCAGGATCACGGTCGCGCCGTGCTTCCACAGGGCGAACACCAGCCCGTGGGTGGCCGGTTCGGTGCCGATCGACCAGTAGCACGCGATCAGCCCGGCCATCTGCACCCAGGGCCGGTCCATCAGCGATTCCCTGATCCGCACCGAAGCCGCGTGCCGCCGCTCGTCGGGGATCGAGGAGCGCGCGGCCTCGATCGAGGTGCGCAGCTTCAGCTTGTCCACGGATCCCTCCACTAAGGTTTTGGTTATGGCCGACTTTGAAGCTGTGACGAAAGCCGTAATTCCCGCGGCGGGTCTGGGCACCCGTTTTCTTCCGGCGACCAAGGCGACGCCCAAGGAAATGTTGCCCATCGTCGACAAGCCCGCGATCCAGTATGTCGTCGAGGAGGCGGTCTCCGCCGGTCTGCTCGACCTCCTCATGGTCACGGGCAAGACCAAGCGCTCCATCGAGGACCACTTCGACCGGGCGATCGAGCTGGAGGAGGCCCTGGAGGCCAAGGGCGACGACGAGCGCCTCTCCCAGGTGCGCGAGCCCGCGGATCTGGCGACCCTGCACTACGTACGGCAGGGACAGCCGCGCGGCCTGGGACACGCGGTCCTGTGCGCCAAGCAGCACGTGGGCGACCACCCCTTCGCCTGCCTGCTCGGCGACGACCTCATCGACCACCGCGACGAGCTCCTCAAGCGCATGATCGAGGTACGCGGCACGCACGGCGGCAGCGTCATCGCGCTGATGGAGGTCCCCGCCGAGCAGGTCTCCCTGTACGGGTGCGCGGCCATCGAGCCCACCGGCGAGGACGACGTGGTGCGGGTGACCGACCTGGTGGAGAAGCCCCCCGCCGACGAGGCCCCGTCCAACTGGGCGATCATCGGCCGGTACGTGATCGACCCGGCCGTCTTCGAGGTGCTGGAGAACACCCCGCCCGGACGCGGCGACGAGATCCAGCTCACCGACGCCCTGCGCACGCTGGCCGGACGCGGGAGCGACCAGGGCGGGCCGGTGCACGGCGTGCTCTTCCGCGGCCGCCGCTACGACACCGGCAACAAGATCGACTACCTGCGCACGGTGGTGCAGTTCGCCGCCGACCGCCCCGACCTGGCACCGGAGTTCCTGCCCTGGCTCAAGGAGTTCCTGGCCTCGCGATGAGCTCCCTGAGGTCGGTCGACGACCATCTCTCCGACATCCTGCGCACCGTACGGGTCCTCGCCCCGCTGGAGGTGGAGCTGGAACGGGCGCTGGGCACCACGCTGGCCGAGGAGGTCACCGCCCCGGTCCCGCTGCCGCCCTTCGACAACTCGGCCATGGACGGCTACGCCGTGCGGTCCGAGGACGTCGCGGACGCCCCGGTGACGCTCCCGGTGATCGACGACATCGCCGCCGGTGACGGCCGCCTGCAGGCCATCGGCCCCGGCATGGTCATGCGGATCATGACGGGCGCCCCGATGCCCGCCGGGACCGACGCGGTGGTCCCGGTCGAGTGGACCGACGGCGGCACGGCCCGCGTCGCGATCGACCGCCCGGCGCGGGCGGGGAACGCCGTCCGCCGGTCAGGGGAGGACGTGCGCGCCGGTGACGTGGTCCTGCCCGTCGGCACCCCGATCGGACCGGCCCAGCTGGGCGTGCTGGCCGGGGTCGGCCGCCGCCGGGTGCTGGTACGGCCCCGGCCGAGGGTGGTCGTGATCTCCACCGGCGCCGAGCTGGTCGAGCCGGGACAGCCGCTGGGACCCGGCCAGATCTGGGAGTCCAACAGCCACACCCTGGTCGCCGCCGTCCGTGAGGCGGGCGGCGACGGGTACCGGGCCGGGATCGTCACCGACGACGTCTCGCAGTTCCTCGACCAGCTCGACGCCCAGCTCCTGCGGGCCGACGTCGTGATCACCAGCGGCGGCGTCTCGATGGGCGCGTACGAGCCGGTCAAGGAGGCGCTGGGACCGCTCGGCACGGTCCGCTTCGACCGGGTGGCCATGCAGCCGGGCATGCCCCAGGGGTTCGGCGTGGTCGGCGAGGACCAGATCCCGATCTTCGCGCTGCCGGGGAACCCGGTGTCGTCGTTCGTGTCGTTCATGGTGTTCGTCCAGCCCGCGCTGCGGAAGATGCGCGGCCTGCCGGCCGGGCCCACGCCGACCGTGCGGGCGGTCACCACGGCCGCGCTGCGCTCGCCCGACGGCAAGCGTTCCTACCTGCGCGGGGTCCTCGGACCGGACGGCACGGTCGCGCCGGTGCTCAGGCAGGGCTCCCACCAGCTCGCCGCCCTGGCCTCGGCCGACGCGCTGATCGTGGTCCCCGAGTCGGTCACCGAGCTCGACGAGGGGGCGGACGTGGAGGTCATCCCCTTGTGAGCGGCTTTGTGAGCGGTAACGGAGAGGACGATGGCATGACCGGATTCACCCACCTGGACGAGACCGGCGCCGCCCGGATGGTGGACGTCTCGGCCAAGGACGTCTCCGTCCGTACGGCGACCGCCACCGGCAGGGTGCTGCTCGGCGCCGAGGCCGTGGCGCTGCTGCGGTCGGGGGAGATCCCCAAGGGGGACGCGATCGGGACCGCGCGGATCGCCGGCATCATGGGCGCCAAGCGGACCCCCGACCTGATACCGCTCTGCCACCCCATCGCGCTGCACGGCGTCAAGGTCGAGCTGACCGTGGTCGACGAGGGCGTGGAGATCACCGCCCGGGTCAGGACGGCCGACCGTACCGGCGTCGAGATGGAGGCGCTGACCGCGGTCTCGGTCGCGGCTCTGGCGCTGATCGACATGGTCAAGGCGGTCGACCCGGCGGCCGTGATCACGGACGTCCGCGTCGAGGAGAAGACCGGCGGCAAGACGGGGGTCTGGACCCGTCCCTGAGACCTTCGCGCGCTGGGCCGTCACGGGCCGGGGTCTCCGAGGGCCGGGTCTCCGAGGACTAGGTCTTCGCAGGTCGGTGTTTTCGCGAGCCGGGGTTCCAGGGACCTCTGGGAACACGGAACGACGACGGCCGGAGCCGCCGCGGAGCTGGGATGATGACCGTCCGACCCCCCGCCCGGGATCCCGGCGCCGGGGATCCCCAGCACGGAGGTGTTCGATGAGAGCTCTGGTGATCACCGCGTCCAACCGGGCCGCCGCCGGGACGTACGAGGACACCTCGGGCAGGTTGCTGGCCGAGCTGCTCACCGCGGCCGGGTGCGACGTGGACGGTCCGAGGGTCGTCCCCGACGGTGAGCCCGTCGAGGCGGCGCTGCGCGCCGGGGTGGCCGAGGCGTACGACGTGATCGTCACCACCGGCGGCACCGGGCTGACCCCGGCGGACCTCACTCCCGAGATGACCCGGAGGGTGATCGACAGGGAGATCCCCGGCATCGCCGAGGCCGTCCGGCAGGCGAACCGGGACAGGGTGCCGACCTCGATCCTGTCCCGGGGGCTCGCGGGCCAGGCCGGGAGCACGCTGATCGTCAACCTGCCTGGCTCCTCCGGTGGCGTACGCGACGGCATGGCCGTGCTCGGACCCGTACTGGAGCACGCCGTGGACCAGATCCGCGGGGGGGATCACCCCCGCTGATCCGGGTGTCCCGCTTCCATGGCACGGCGGGTCGCCTTGGGGGGATGATGGAGGGCGTGGATCGACTACGTGGCTGGCCGGTGACCTTGGCCGAGGGCCCGGTGGGACTCCGGCCGCTGCGGCTGAGGGACGTGCGCGTCTGGCGCGAGTCGCGCCTCCGCAACGCCGACTGGCTCCGCCCCTGGGAACCGACCAACCCCGAGACACCCCTGTTCAAGACCGGCCTGGGCCCGTACGTGTCGATGGCCGGAACGCTCCGCAGGGAGGCCAGGCAGGGGCTCGCGCTGCCCTGGGTCGTCACCTACGAGGGCGTCTTCGCCGGGCAGCTCACCGTGGGCGCCATCGTCTGGGGGTCGGCCAGATCGGCGCAGATCGGCTACTGGATCGACGGCGCACTGGCCGGTCGCGGCATCACCCCCACCGCCGTCGCCCTGGCGGTCGACCACTGCTTCTTCACCACCGGCCTGCACCGCGTCGAGGCCAACATCCGGCCGGAGAACCAGGCGAGCCGCAGGGTGGTCGAGAAGCTCGGCTTCCGCGAGGAGGGGATCAGGCGCAGGCACCTGCACATCGACGGCGCCTGGCGCGACCACATCTGCTACGCGCTCACCGTCGAGGACGTGCCCAGGGGCCTGATGGGGCGGTGGCGGAGAGCCCGTGAGGCGGCCGCGCACGGGGGCGGCCCACATGAAGACGTTTGAAGAACTCGCGACACACCGCATCGAATGCTCGTCAAATAGTGACACGCGGTCTTACGGTGCGTGACATGAGCAGATCGAGGACGCCGTCGGAGCACGCGCGTCTTCACGCTGCTCGGAGGCGGCCGTGAGCGTCTTCCTGTACCTGGCCATCGTCGTGATGTGGTTGTGCGTGCTCGTGCCCATGTGGCTGCGCCGCGACCGTAACACCTACGCCGACCCGGAGAAGGACGCCAGCCCGTACGCGTACGAGGAGCAGGGGAGCGACGAGGACTCCACCAACACGCTGGCCGAGCCGCTGCCGGTCTCCCCGTCCACGTTCGCGGCGTCTTCTTCGTCCTCGCCGTCCTCGGTGTCCGTGTCGGCCTCGTTCCAGGCCGAGTCCGACTCCTCGTCCTTCGCGGAGTCCGGTGACCCCGGTGACGGGGCGTCCGGGCCCGGCGCCCGGGAGACCTCGCCGGACGCCGCTGCCGCGTCCGAGACGCCTTCCGAGGCGTCCTGGACCGTGCCCGAGGGCGAAACCCGCACCCACACCCGTACCGCGCCCGCCCGGCCGGCTCCGGCCCGGCCCGCCATGACCCGGGCGGAGGCCGAGCGCCGCCGTGCCGAGGGCCGCCGCCGGGCCAGGCACGTGGCCAAGCGCAGGCGCCTGACGCTCTGGTGCGTGCTGCTCCTGCTCGCCTCCGTGGTGGCCGCGGGCCTCCAGGTCGTCCCCTGGTGGGGCGTGGCGCCCTCCGTGGTGCTTCTGGGCCTCTATCTCGCCGTCCTGCGGGCCACGGTCCAGATCGACGCCGAGCGCCGCAGGGCCGCCGCTCAGGCCCACGCGGAACGTGCCAGACGCGCCCGCCGCCGTGCCGCCCTGCTGGAGACACAGCGGCCGGTGGCCGAGATCATCGACCTGGACGCGCACCGCGACGAGATCTTCGACCAGTACGCCGAGTCACCCCGCCGCGCGGTCGGCGACTGACCGGAGCCGGGGGTGGCGCGAGCGCCCCCGGAAGTTTGCTAACCTAGTCCACGTCTTGGGGATGTAGCGCAGTCCGGTAGCGCACTTCGTTCGCATCGAAGGGGTCAGGGGTTCGAATCCCCTCATCTCCACAGGACGAAAGGCCCGATTCCAGATCATGGAACCGGGCCTTTTTGCTGCTCAGAGGCTATGAGGTCGCTTCGTCCTCCGGGGCGGGACGTACGGCCTCCGCAGGACTCTCACGGACCGGAGTCAGCGAAAAGTCAGCGAACACCGCGCGGGCCCTGTTGTTGCGGTCGCGTGAGGCGTGCGTGTAGCGGTTGAGCGTGGTCGAGATCTGCTCGTGCCCGATGAGTCCCGCCACGTCGTTGACGGGGACGCCTTCGGAGACGAGCCAGGTGGCGTAGCAGTGCCGTAGGTCGTGGAACCTCAGGCCCTCGCCCGCGTGCTGGGCGAGATGGGAGACGGCCTCCTCGTGGGTCGCGAACCGCTTGCGCCGTTCGGTGCCGGTCTTGTCGGTCCAGGTGCCGAGGAAGCCGTCCCCAAGGTCCAAGATGGACCCGAGCAGGCCGGCCCGGACGAGGGACGGCCGCCAGACGCGGGCGCGGAAGGTGTGCCGGCTCATCAGGTTGCCGCTACGGACCGTGAAGACCTCGCCGAGCTGCCCCGCGGGGAAGGCGGTCCGGTGTCGGGTGAGGAGGTCGACCGCGAACCCGGGAAGCGGGACCTCCCGGCGTGTTACTGCCAGATGTGACTCCGCAAGTTACATAAGCCAGCAGTTCAAGGGTGCTTGCGTACTGAACTCTGTGCCATCCCTGCTACTGAAGATGGCTTCGGGTTATGACGCTGCATACAAACACATTTGGAAAGCTTGTTACGATAAGTCAGATACGTATCCAAAGAAGGCAAGCAAGGTTATTCCTGGCTGCTGGAACTTCTCAAGCAACACTCCTCCTTCGAAGGAGCAGTACCTGCATCGAGCGGTGTCCACAGCTGTGGCCGAACAAAATCGAGGCAGAGCGACGACGCGCTGCAAGAGTCTGTGGCCAGCATACGGAACAGTCGGGGGTCAAGACTGCGATGAATATCCCTGGGCTGCCACTAAAGAAAGGACTCCGACAAGCGACAGGTATCGAAACCTTTCGGTCTGTGCAATGCGCGGAACGGAGCAAGGGCCTAATCAAATAGCAGGTAGGATTTTCGCTCGCTTCCTTAATCGCGACAGAATTCTACGTGTCGTTGACGATCCGTTCTTTATGCGATTCAACACGCAACTCGCCTCCGTGGAGTCGATAAATCAAATATGCTGGAAGAGGGCTGTAGGTAAGTACACCATAGAGCCCTGACCGTTGAGTGTGCGGCCCGTCTCCTCCGAAAAAACTCTTCGGGGGAGGCGGGTTGTATCAATTCTGAGCAAGAAAGGAAATATATGGCATTCCAGGAGATCGTACGACACTATGAGCAGCTGATAAGAGATATCGAATGGCTGGCCGAGGGGATGGCTTGGACGGTACTCATTCCAGAGAAAGATCCACTTGCTGTTTCGGAAGTTATCTCTCGCCTGTCGCTTCCAGAAAACTGCCTCCAGTCAAACCTGGAAGTCGGATTTCCCGAAATGGCCTATATCAACACCCGATATGCATGTATGGCTCTTTTGGAACCTGAGGGATTCTCTCACGTCGGTTACGGGCCAAATATGGAACGTCTAGCCATTGATAACAGCGTCTGGCATGTATCTTGGAATATTACAGGTCGCCGTATATTGAAAGTGGCGAAAAATGGACAGGTCCAAGTGGAAATTCTTGACTTTGACCCAACTATGGTCCACGGAATAGGCCTAGATGCAGTTAGCTCCTATTTACCCCTCCTCCGGCATGCATCGAAGCGCAAATGGCCTGCACTGAATGCCACTGCGATGGCTATCGTCGAAACCGTTATCGGAACTCGCCTGGATCAAGAGTGGATCGATCAACCACAGTCGGGATTAGTTATCACGCGTCCCCCGATCGAACCTTGACGATGTGCTGACACTTACGGAGATCTCCGAACGACTCTAGAAAGGTTGAATTACACCCCTTGGCGACCTGGCCGTCCCTCAACCCGTAGACGACGACCTCGGCACCGGCGCCGACACGACGGGCCCCGGGTATCCGGGCTACGGATCAGCGGCTGGGGTCGCTTCAGCCTTCGATGAGACGTCCATCTGCGCATTGGATCAGCAGCTTTACCAGCCTGATCGGGCCCTTTCGTGTAGCGCCACCTCCAGGCTACGGAGGGACCTCGTCTTCGTCGTGCCGCCGGTCAGGTCCACCGGTTCTGATCGGGCAGTCTGAGCCACATGTCGAGTGGGCCGGTGATCGATCGGGCGTCGACCGGGCGGAGGCCCGCGCCGGCGAAGCAGTAGGCCACGGCCTGGAACCGGTAAAGATAGGTGGCCGATATCTCCTCGGCCGGCTCGTCGCGGGCCACGGTACCGCCGCCGGGATGGGTGTCCGACCTCTCGATGCCACCGTTGCGGGAGACGCTTCCCTGCTTGCCGCTCCCGGGGTTGTCGTACATGGCGTAACAGACGGTTCCTGTGGAAAGGCGCTTCGTGACGCCGGAGGTGTAGGCGGCATACCCCCAAGGTTGGCTGACGACGCATCCGCCGGGCACGTCCGTGACGCCGATGAGGGTCAGGCTGTCGTCGAGGTCGCAGAAGGGGTCGTCCAGAACCTCTTCGACGTCGTCGTCATCGGCCGGTACGGCTCCCAGGCGCAGCACCGCCTCGGCCGCGGTGATACCGGCCACACAGGCCAGGCTGGAGCCGTCGGTGTTGAACTTGCCTAATGCCGTGATCAGACGTTCGGCTTCCGCCACGGCGGCGGTTTCGGCGGCGGACAGGCCGATCTCACCCGTGGGGAGGGGGAACAGGTTGGGGGTGGGGCCGGCCAGGCTGAGCCGTCCGGGAGACCAGCCGTTCATCATCGGCCGCCATGGATCTGCTCCGACAGCGACCAGAGCGCGCGCGTTGTCGGGACGGTCGTTGAAGACGGCGAGCCACAGTGCGGTGCGGCCCTCGTGCTCGGCGTCGACGTCGTCGACGTGCCGGGCCAGTTCCGCGACCACTTCCGGTGAGCCTTCCCCGGCCGCGTGATGGAGGGGTCGTCCATGAAAGTCCGTGACCGAATTCGGGTCGGCGCCCGCATCGAGTCGAGCACGGATCGTGGCGGTATCCGTCCAGGCGTTCCAGCCCAGGCCGGACCATCCGGCTCCTTCGGTGACGGCCATGGCACTCCTTGAGAGGGACGTACTGAAGACGAGCGCTGATCATGACGTACAAGGCCGACAAATTGTGCCGGTCGCAGGAAACACGACTTCCCGTGGCCACGGTCGTCCAAGTCGAGCGGCTGAGCGGAGTCAGCGAAAAGTCAGCGAACCCGCTGACACAGGAGCGCATCCGAGACCAATGGACGTCATCGTCGTGACATTTGACGGCACCGGATGGCATCCGTTGACCGGAAGCGGTACGCCCCACCAGGGTTCGCATCGAAGGGGTCAGGGGTTCGAATCCCCTCATCTCCACAGGACGAAAGGCCCGGTTCCAGATCATGGAACCGGGCCTTTTTGCTGCTCAAGTGGTGTGCGGGTCGCCGATGGCAGGGATCGTGCGGCGCGTTGCCCATTGCGGGCTTCAGGGGCGAAGTCAGCGGACGTTTTCAGAGCGGGTGGGCCGCCGTGTTGTGGTGAGGAGATCGGCCGGTTCCCGGGTCAGGCGTCAGGCTTGGTGAGGATGACGACGGGGGCGTCCTCCACATCCGGCCATCCGGTCTCGAGTCTCATACCGGTGGCGGCCTCGATAAAAGCAACACGATGAAGGTGCTTCGCGCATCTCCTTTGCGCTTCGCGCCTGGACGCTTCGCGTCGAAAGCTGCTGAGAACACCTTGAGGTTGATCATGGGTTGCTCTCATCGCGAACCTGTCCGCACGTCCAAGCTCCAAGGCTCCGCCCTGCTAACGTCACTCCGTTCAGACCTCCACGGAGGGTTAGGCGTGATCAACCTAGAGTGTTCTCAGCCGCTCTTGACGCGAAGCGCAGGAAAGGACGCGCAGGCGGCGAGATCATCGAGGTATGCCCACGTTCCATGACCATCGCCGGGACTTTGGACGAATGGCGCAAATGGACCGGCCTTCCTTCGACGCCCCGGGCCTTCAGGATGTCCCGGAAGCGCTCGCCGCCGTCCACGTCGACATCGACCAGAACCACGCGGTTTATGTCGAACCCAATGTTCGGATACGGCACGGCCTGGCTTAGACCTCTCAGTCCAGACAGAACTCGTTGCCCTCAATGTCCTGCATCACGAGGGTCGACTCGTTTACCCCATCGGCAAGCAGGAGCTCTACGCGGACCGCGCCGAGCGGGATCAGCCGCGCGCATTCGGCCTCAAGGGCCGCCAGACGCTCCGCGCCCACGAGCCCGCTGCCGACCCGCACGTCAAGGTGCAGCCGATTCTTGACGACCTTGCCTTCGGGAACGCGCTGGAAGAACAACCGCGGACCCACCCCTGAGGGATCAACGCATGCGGCCCATGAACCCTGATCCTCGGGCGGCAGCGTGCGGTTGAAGTCGTCCCAGGTAGCAAATCCCTCAGGTACCGGCGGTGCGACATACCCCAACACTTCGCACCAGAAACGAGCGACGCGTTCAGGTTCCCCACAGTCGAAAGTGACTTGAAACTGCTTAACGGATGCCATGGGAGAAGCTTTCCATACTGAAGGTATTTCACCGCACCTCGCGAGCTTGCAGGACGAAGATTGCTTTGACGAGTTGACCTGAACGTAGCGGGCAGCAGCGGAGTTTGCGCAGGATCCGCCGGTTCTTCAGGACGGCATTCGCGCGTTCGCCGTGAGCCGGAGGCCTGGCAACTACGCCTGGAGCTGTCCCCGGTGTCCCCGCTGTCCCCGCTGTCCCCCAGAGGGGGTTGACCAGGGAGAACGCCATGAAGAATCGGGGACACTGTCGGAGGCAGGCTGTCCCCGCTGTCCCCGACAAGGCCGAAGGGCAGCATAAGAGGCGCTTCTTGCTGGGTTCTGAGTGACCAACTGCGTGACAACCGTAAAGGTCGATCACAGACGTAGATGGACGTTGACGGACGGTCGGGCGCAGGTCGCGAGGGCGAGAACATGGTTGGTACATGTGTTCGAACTGCTTCGCGTCGAAGGGGTCAGGGGTTCGAATCCCCTCGTCTCCACAAGGGGCCGTTCTTGAAACGGCTGGTCTGAGGTTGACGGGATCCCGTCTGATCATCGCGGTCAGGCGGGATCTTGTCGTTGCAGAGGTTTCCGAACTGGGTCGGTCCTGGTTTGGGAGCCGCGGAGCGGGTGTCCGGGAAAGCCCGTCCGGAGGCCCGTCGAACCCTCGTGCGTGAGATGCGCGACGGGGTGCCGGCTACCGGGGAGACGGCCTGGGAAACGATCGTCCCGAGAGGGGAACGATCGCAGAACCTCCCGAATCCATCCAGCTCAGCCGTACTCGTGAACGCTCCCTGCGGGCATCCTTGGTGACATGTCCGGCACCTCTGCGCGATTGCTGAATCTGTTGTCCTTGCTCCAGTCCCCGCGTGAGTGGCCGGGCAGCGAGCTGGCGGCGCGCCTGCAGGTCAGCCCGCGCACGATCCGCCGCGACGTCGAGCGGCTGCGCGACCTCGGCTATCCGGTACGCGCGACGATGGGCGGCGAGGGCGGCTACCGCCTGGTGGCGGGCACCGCCATGCCGCCGCTGCTGCTCGACGACGAGGAGGCCGTGGCCATCGCCGTCGGCCTGCGCACGGTGACCAGGCATCCCGTCGCGGGCATCGACCAGGCGTCCGTCCGTGCGATGGCCAAGCTCCAGCAGGTGCTGCCGTCCCGCCTGCGGCACCGGGTCGGTGCGCTGAACACCGCGACCGAGGCCCCATCGCCCTTCTCCGGGCCGGACATCGACCCGGAGATCCTCACCGTGATCGCCGGGGCCGCGGCCGGCCACGAGCGGCTGCGCTTCGCCTACGAATCGCGCGAAGGCACCGCCACCGGTCGGCTCGTCGAGCCGTACCGCCTGGTCACCGTGGGCAGGCGCTGGTATCTGGTGGCCTTCGACAACGACAGGAACGACTGGCGAATCTTTCGCGTGGACCGGGTGAGCCGGCCCCGCCCGACGGGAGTGCGGGTGCCGCCGAGGACGCCGCCGGCCGAGGACGCCGCGGCCTTCGTCACCGCCAGGCTGTACTCCACGGCTCCCACCTACCGCGCCGTCGCCACCCTGCACGCTCCGGCCGAGTGGGTGGCGCGCCGCCTCGGCGACACGGCGGGCAGGCTGGAGCCGATCGACGCCGGCACCTGCCGGCTGTCCGGGCAGAGCGACACCCTGGAGTGGCTGGCATTTCGGCTGGTCATGCTCGGCTGCGAGTTCGAGGTGCATCAGCCGCCCGAGCTGGTCGACTACCTGCGCAAGATGGCCGCTAGGACATTTCGCGCCGTGTAGGACAGAAGCTGATCTACACCAGGGCTAGCGTCGGTGGCACATTCACGCATACGAAGGAGCTACCCGATATGTCTGTCAAGGCGATCCCCGAGGGTTACACGACCGTCACGCCGTGGATCATCTCCCGCGACACGGCCGCGGTCATCGACTACATCCGAAAGGCGTTCGGAGCCGAGGAACTGGGCCGGGTGATCGACGCCCGCGGGGTGATCGGGCACGCCGAGGTCCGCATCGGCGACGCGGTCGTGATGCTCTTCGACGGCGACCCGAGTTGGCCGGCGACGCCCGCGTTCCTTCGGCTGTACGTCGAGGACGCCCACGCCGTTCACCGTCAGGCGGTCGAGGCGGGAGGTGTCTCCATCTCGGAGGTCACTCATCTGGCCTTCGGCGACCTGGTCGGGCGGGTGCGCGACCCGTTCGGCAACGTGTGGTGGGTCCAGACCCACATCGAGGACGTGACGCCCGAGGAGATGGAGCGACGCTTCGGCGACCCGGAGTTCACCGCGGCGATGGAATACATGCAACGCCCTGAGACCGAGATCTTCCCCCGGACCTGAATCTCGACCGGCCTGGGGTACGCCCTGGGCGACCGGTTCGCCTGCCCTCACCCGGTCGGTTCCGGCCACTTGTCGAGCTCACGTGACGCCACGTCACGCGGTCGGCGTAGAAAGAAGGCCAATCTGGACACGAAGGCATTTCGCGGACCGGGATCGGCGAAAGCCGGCGACCACCGTGCGAACCCTGTCGGTGTCAGGAGGAGAACAGCCTCCAGTGCCCCTCGGACACGACGTCGACGGTGCCCGGTGTGCCGTCGCCCCCGGCAGGCGGCTGCCAACCGACGAAGTGCTCTCCGATACGGGGGGGCATCACCATGCTTCCGGCGCTCGGTCCCACCCAGACCGTCTCGCGCAGCGACGGCAGGAGGTCCGCCAGCCCCGGCTGCCGCATCCAATGGCACAGGTACAGGGCGTCGCCGCCGTTCACCAGCAGGACGTCCGTCTCCCGGACCCAGGAGATCCAGCGCCCTTCGTCGATGCTGGGCAGCGCGGTGAGTTCCAGCACTCCCAGGGACTTCCACCCCAGCTCGCACATGGGGGTGGAGGACCGGCCGCTGATGAAACCCCATACCCTGTCGGGACTGCCCTGGGGGTGCCCGTAGCCGGCGGTGGGGATGCAGAGGGCGTTGGAGTCGGCGATCGGTGTGCCCAGCAGGCCGGCCAGCGCGCCGTGGATGCTCGGGTTCCTGACACCGGCGGAAGTGAGAGAAGCTTCACGCCTGCCTCCTGTACGTGGCGGTCATGACGCTCTCGCCGAGAGCCGGGAGATCGGTGCATGGGAAGATCGATGCGGCGTCCGGTCGTGTTGAGCCGTTCACAGAGCTCTGGCTCACGGCTGACCGGGCGGCCGTCACGAGAGCCGCTTCAGGCGAGCCGCGCCCGGCTGCTCGGTGAAGGGGCCGTTCACGGACGTCTGTCCTCGCATTCGGATCGGCGTCCGCGTCGAGCCGGGCACGGAGGAGAGCGAGAAGCGTCCTGCCGTTCCGGCCCGTGCAGGACCATCCGGCTTGGTCGGTGACGGCCATGGCACCCCTTGAGGGGAATGTACTGATACAAGCGCCGATCATGGCCTAAAGGACTGACGAATTCGGGTCGGCACCCATCATGGTCACAAAGATGCCGGCGCGCCGCGGAGCCCTCACGGAATTCGTGACGGAGCCAGGATTCGAGCGTCGTCGACATTCGGAAACCGGCCGGCGACTCAGGCCGGTGACACCGGCGCTGGTGGCGGTGACGCTCATATTCCTACGTCAAACGGGCTGGACAGGGCGTCTGGGGCGGGACGCTCACGTCGAGTGTCTTTGCTAGCGCTCACATAAGTTCATCGAGACGTGTCCTCCGCCCGGCGGGCTTGGCCTGAGTGGTGCGGCAGAGTAGACACGAAGCAAGAAACGCCTGTCAAGAATCGGCGGGTCCTGCGTTCCTGACGTCTGTTCGACGACCGGGTCCCATCTGCTTTCGCCCAGGAGCGTTCACTCTTCCCGGGAGCGCGACGCGGTGAAACTTTCACCCGTGACCGTCCCGCGGTGGTCGGACGGCCCCTTCCTCTCCCTCCCGGGCAGAGCGTTATCGGTGCACGCGGGGCTCGTGCCCGGCCGCCGGGCCGGCTCGTTCTCGGGGGGCATGCGATCGCCGGGCCGCGGACGCAACCCGCCGATCACCTCCAGCACCTGCCCCGCGGCCACCTCGTAGCCGCCGGTATACGCCTTCCGCGGAGTGTCGATCACGCTGCCCGCTCCCTCCACGAGAGCACGACCGGCTGAGGCCCGGATCAGCGTCAGTCCCTGCTTTCCGCCCGGCAATGAATACTACTCATCTGACGAGCTACCGGATCCTTGGGCGGGTGAAGGAAAGGGGCGGGCCTTCTAGCTGCACCTATGCCCGGAAGAGTCCCCACTCTGACAAAGGCCGCCTGTGAGGAGTCAGAAATAAGTGGGCTTAAGGTCTTGACGCGCCTCGGCGTGAGGAACGTAATTGGTAGCTAAGTCTCCGGGATGCCTCCTGTTGGAGGTCTCCTCGGCTGGACCGCATCTGGAGTGGGGCACTCCGTGGCGGTCGTGCGTCGTGGCCTGACCGCCTCGACGCACGCAGTCCCTCAGGATCACCCCTCCGTGGTGCCATTCGCCGGACACCGCGGTATGTCTGGAGAATCATGTGAGCGATCGGAACGAGCTACGCGAACGCGACCGCCGCCGGAGTCACCGGCCGCCGGTGCCGAGTGCGGAACGGTACTCGCCGGCCGTGCCACCGCCATGAGGGCCGCTTCAGGACGGTTACGCGGATCAGCGACGGCACGCCGATCGCGTAGGTGAACTCCACAGGCGGCTCACGGCCGAGCCGTATCCGCCGAAGCCACGGAGGCCAGGCCGGACATCGTCGTCCACGACGGTGACGTGAACGGTTCCGGCCGTCTCGAACCGGGGCGCGGCTGTTCGGCGACCCCGGTAAGCATCGGCCGGACGTGATGTTCAGTGCGGAGACCGGCGAAACGGCGTCGATCCGCGACACCGGCCGGCTGAGGTTCCCACCCCCCGACGAAGGAGAACCAAGTGGTGTCCCCATCCAGACGTGCCGATATTCGAACCGCAGAGGGAGTCGCGTGATGGTGAAGAACAGATCCCTCTTCGGAGCGATCGCGGTCGCGGCGCTTCTCGTCCTGTCCACGGGTCACGCGGCGCTGAGCAACAGCCTCGGCGGAACCACGTCGTCCACGGGTGCCGGCGCCCTCGCGCCCACCGCGGGGTGTGGCAAGACTCCGACGCTGAGAAGCGGCTCGCAGTCGATCACGACCAGCGGGAAGAATCGCAGCTACATCCTCAGGCTTCCCGACAGCTACGACAACACCACCCCCTATCGGGTGTTCTTCGGGTTCCACTGGAACGGCGGCACCGCCGGCGACGTCGACTCGGGCGGGACCAGCGGGTATCCCTGGTCCTACTACGGGCAGAGGGCGCTGTCGAACAGCAACGCGATCTTCGTCGCGCCCCAGGGCTTCAACAACGGCTGGGCCAACTCCGGCGGTGAGGACGTCACCTTCGTCGACGACATCATCCGGCGGATCGACGCGGATCTGTGTGTCGACACCTCCCAGCGCTTCGCCATGGGCTTCAGCTACGGCGGCGGCATGAGCTACGCGCTCGCGTGTGCCCGGGCGACGACCTTCCGCGCGGTCGCGGTCTACGCCGGCGCGCAGCTCAGCGGATGTAGCGGAGGCACCGAGCCCATCGCGTACATCGGCCTGCACGGCCTCAGGGACCCGCTCAACATCTCCTCGGGGCGGTCGCTGCGTGACAGGTTCGTCAGGAACAACGGCTGCACCCCCCAGAACCCGCCGGAGCCGGCGCAGGGCAGTCTGACGCACATCGTCACCTACTACTCGGGGTGCCGGACCGGGTATCCGGTCGCATGGGCCGCTTTCGACGCAGGTCACACCCCTGGTCCGTGGGACGGGTCCCCCGGTGACTACAACCCCCACGAGAGGTCCTGGACCGGGCCGGTGGTGTACGACTTCTTCTCGCAGTTCGGAGGCACGAACCCGACGCCGACGCCGACCCCCTCGATCACCCCGTCGCCCTCGCCCTCTGCGACGCCGGGAAGCACGAGTGCTCTGCGGGGCGTGGGGTCGAACCGGTGCCTGGACGTCAACGGCGCCTCCCAGGCCAACGGCGCGACGGCCCAGATCTGGGACTGCAACGGGCAGGCCAACCAGCGGTGGACCTCCACCGGCTCCGGTGAGCTGCGGGTCTACGGCAACAAGTGCCTGGACGTCAACGGGGCCGGGACCGCCAACGGCACCGCGGTGCTCATCTGGGACTGCAACGGCCAGAACAACCAGAAGTGGCGCCTGAACACCGACGGCAGCATCACCGCGGTCGGCAGCGGCAAGTGCCTGGACGTCTCCGGCAACGGCACCGCCAACGGCACCAAGGTGCACATCTGGACCTGCCTGGGAACCGGCAACCAGCGCTGGACCCGGAGCTGATCCCCTTTTCGGAGCTCTGAGTCACCTTTGGGATCCCTCACCGGGGAAAGTGACCGTCCCGGCGGGGGTTCCCCTTTGACGGCGGGGCCGTCTTCGCATGTCCGCCCGCCCTCGGGAGATCAAGCACGTCCTCCCGCACCCGGGCGGCCGCGCCCCGGGTTCGCCGGGCGCAACCCGCGGCGGCGATGGGACACCGTCACCCTCGTCGCCGTCTCGCAACCGCTTCGGCGGGGCTCCGGGCGGCATCGAGGCCAGGAGCGTACACGTGGAGGATCACGTGGCGAGCGCCCGCCGGTGGCGGCTTCGGCGGAAACGGGTGACATCGCGGACCTTCCGTAACCGGGGACGCCGGAACGAAAAGGCTCATCGGATGGTCACGAAAAGGTTCACCGAATGGTCGGACGCCACTGTCAAAAGCGGTGAATCATTCGCCGGTTCTTTCGCGGTCGTCTCCCCGTTCGTCGAGCAGGACGAAATCC
Organism: Streptosporangium sp. DT93; assembly: GCF_049844535.1. NCBI lineage: Bacteria > Bacillati > Actinomycetota > Actinomycetes > Streptosporangiales > Streptosporangiaceae > Streptosporangium > Streptosporangium sp. DT93. The sequence continues at coordinate 55,576 of NZ_JBNCLF010000017.1, read as the reverse complement.
GATGGCGTCACCGCCCCGGTGAGACGGGCCGGTATGTCCGCCGTCGCCCGGACGGCCGTGAGGCCGATCTCCGAGGTCGGCACGCCCGCCCCGGCAGGGTTTCCCCACCTCGCGTGGCCGGGCCGGGGAAGTGCCGGCCCGAGGCCGGAAAAGACAGGAAACCGGGTATCGCCCGATGTCTTGACGTCCTCAATGGCGCTCCTTAGCATTTTCCCACCGATATCGGAACAGAGCCGATCGGTGACGAAACTCGATATGGCACTCACGTCAGAAGTCCGGCCGGATGCCCCATCGGCATGCGTCACGATGGCGACGCGGTGGGCGTGAAGGAGCGGGCTTGAGCGAGCCATTCGGCCGCGGCGATCGTCACCGGCACGGCGGCCGACCCGCCGGGCCCGTCCTGTCCGGCCGGACCACCCGCCGGTGAGCCCCACGGAACACGCGCCGGGTCTCGTGCGGTCCCCCGTGAGGCGACTCGTGACGACCGGTAGGGAAGCGGAGACGAGCGACCTGAAGGTCCGCTTCTCCGGCCCCCGGTCGGGTCGCTGGCCCATGACGGTCGGTCAGAAGAACGTGCTGGAGTGGATCAGTCCCGGCCTGCCCGGGCCGGCCGACATCCTGTCGACGACGGTGCGCGTGCCCCGGGGAAGCACCATGGACGCGGTCGGTGCGGCTCTGGGCGAGCTGATCGGTCGCAGGGAGGCGCTGCGGACCCTCCTGCGGGACGGCGAGCAGGTCGTACGCGCGTCGGGGACGCTCGTCGCCGAGGTGGTCGAGGCCACCGGCACCCACCGGGACTGGGTCCCGCCCGGCCGGGCTTTCGACCCCGCCGTCGACCTTCCGGTACGGGCGAGCGTGGTGACGCGGTCGGGGTCTCCGTTCCTGGTCGTCCTGCGCGTGTCGCACGTGGCGGCGGACCTGATGGCGATGACGATCCTGCGCACCGAACTCGCCGACCTGCTGGCGGGCCGGCCGCTTCCCCCCGCCGCGTACCATCCCGCCGACCACGCCACCTACGAGCTCACCCCGCGGGGGCAGAGCCGGCTGGAGGGCTCGGTCGGGTACTGGGCCCGTCAGGTGGCCGAGAAGCCGTTGTGCGCGTTCGGCGTGCCGTTCCGTTTTCCCGGCGCCCGCGGCCATCATCACGTCCTGCTGGGTTCCCGGCCCGCGGCGGGGGCGGTGGCCCGCATCGTGGCGAGCACGGGCGCGCGGCCGCTGGCGGTCGTGATGGCCGCGTTCGCGGCGCTCCTGACGAGCTGGACCGGAGCCCCGGGATGCCAGCTCAACTGCCTGTGCAACAACCGTTTCTCCCCGGAACTGCGCGACTACGTCGGCACGGTGGCCCAGGAGACGATCGTCCCGTTCACCGCGTCGCCCTCGTTCCTGCGGTCGGTGTCCCGGACGGACGCCGCGGCCCTGGCGGCCTACAGGTACGGCAGGTACGACCCGGTCCGGCTGACCGAGGCGAAGGGGGAGGCGGAGCGGGCCCGCGGCATGGGTTGTCACCGGGACGTGGTCGTCAACAACACGACCGGCCACTCGCGGGTGATCCTGCCGGCGGCCGGTGTGGAACCCGGCCCGGACGACCGGATGTTCGGCGCTCTCGCGGAGCTCGACGTCTACCAAATGGACGGCAAGATCGGCTGCGGGCTCGGCCTCGACGCCCGCCTGGCCACGGCCGACGAGGCCGCCGCCCTGCTCGGAGGGGTCGAGCGGCTCATCGTCGCCGCAGCCGACGGCGACGTCGACCCGTCCGGCTTCGGCATCCCCCCGGCGGAGCGGGGGCCGGGCTGGGTGCGTGCCCGCTCGTGCTGGGTCGATCTCGCCGGCGTCCAGGCCGTGGTGGACCTCGCTCTCGGCCACGGCGCCGCGCGGGTCGAGGCCGTCGGAGACGAGATCGTCGCCCGGGTCGGGCACGACACCGACCTCTCCGCGGCCGCCGAGGCGGTGATCACCGCGGTCCTGCGCGAGGGACGCCATGGCGTGGTCGCACCCAGCGGCTACGTACGGGCCACCGGCGAGGGACGATCGGCGCCGTGACCGGGGCCATGAGGGGGGCCTCCTCCGCGTCGGCGGCGGGCATGACGAGCTGGACGGCGCGGGGGTCCGAGGTCTCCCGATACGGGGAGACAGGGATCGCCCTGCTCCCCGACTGGCGTGGTCGCGGCGTGGGCCGGCGCGCGCAGGCGCTGCTGTGCGACTACCTGTTCGCACACACCCCGGCTCAGCGCATCGAGGCGGCCACCCACCCGGAGAACATCGCGGAGCAGAGGTCGCTGGAGAAGGCCGGCTTCACGCTGGAGGGCGTCCTGCGCGCGGCGGAGTTCCGCGCCGGCCGCCGACCGTGATGCCGCGAGCCGGGTGCGCGCTGCTCAGAGCGGATCTGCCGCAGGCGGATCGTGCCGATGCCGATCCGAAACGCCCCACATGATGGACGCATGAGCGAAGAATCGAAACTTCCACTGTTCGACGCGCGGGTGAGGCGTCAGCTTTACGACGGGCGTGTTCTCGTTCTCGACGGCCCTCTCAACGACGACAACGGGACGTTGCTCGCCACCCAGTTGATAGCACTCGCCACGCAGGACGCGTCGGCCGACATCGCATTGTGGATTCACTCCCCGGGCGGTTCTGTTCCGTCGATGCTCGCGATCCGTGACGTCATGCGGCTCATTCCCTGTGACGTGTCGACCCTCGCGCTGGGTATCGCCTACAGCGCCGGGCAGTTCCTGCTGTCGTCGGGCACCCGGGGGAAACGCCGGGCCCTGCCGCACGCGCGTGTCCTGATGCACCAGGGCTCGGCCGGGATCGGTGGCACCGCGGTCGACATCGAACTGCAGGCCGACGACCTGCGGCACACCCGTGACACGGTGCTCGGTCTCATCGCCGCGGACACGGGTCAGCCCGTGGAGAGCATATTCGAGGACTCCCTGCACGATCGCTGGTACACGGCGCAGCAGGCACTGGAGTACGGCTTCATCGACGCGATCGTCCAGAGTTTCGACGAGATAGCGCCACAGGATCGTCCGAGGCTTGGATTCGGCGTCACCGAGGGAGCGGGCCAGTGAGTTCGTACACGATCCCCAATGTCATCGCCCAGAATCCTCGTGGCGAGCGGATCATGGATGTCTATTCGCATCTTCTGACCGAGAGAATCGTCTATCTGGGGACCGCGATCGACGCGGGCGTCGCGAACGCGCTCGTCGCGCAGTTCATCTTCCTGGAGTCGGAGAATCCCGAGGGCACCATCCAGTTCTACATCAACTGCGAGGGAGGGGACCCGAGTGCGATGCTCGCGATCTACGACACCATGCGCTACATCCGCTCGCGGGTCGAGACGACCTGTGTCGGACAGGCCGTCGCGGTGGGTGCCGTCCTCCTCGCCGCGGGGGCCGAGGGGAGACGTGCCGCTCTGCCGCACGCGCGGGTGATCCTGCACCAGCCGGCCGCCCAGGGGCGCGGGACGATCCCCGACCTCATCCTGCAGGCCGACGAGGTCGTACGGGTCCGGGCGGACATCGAGCGCATCCTGTCACGGCACACGGGCCAGAGCGTCGAGACCCTGCGCGCCGACACCGATCACGATCGCGTGTTCACCGCGCGCGCGGCCCTGGAGTACGGGCTCCTCGACGAGATCATCGAGGAGCGCACACAGCCTCACGGGTGATCCCGGCAGGCCCCGCTACGCGGCCAGGGCGAACGCCGCCGAGCAGGTGGCACCCCTCGACGTGCTGTTCTGGGCGGACCGCAGGCTCTCGGCGACGGCGAGGGTCAGGTCGACGAGGGTGACGTCCAGCGCACCGGCGACGGCGGCGATCATCTCGCTCGACGGCTCCTTGAGGCCTCGTTCCATCTCGGAGAGGTACTGCGGCGAGACGCCGGCGCGACGTGCCGTCTCGCTCAGCTTCTCGCCCCGCTCGTGACGAAGGCCCCTGAGACGCTCGCCGAGCACGTGCCGCCACAGCGGCTCGCGAGCCGGGGACGACGGGGGATCGGTCCGATCGGTCGCCGGACGCAGCGGCGGGACAGAGGAGGCCATATCTCACCATAGGTAGAGGGCGCCCTCGTGTCCCGCCGCCTTCGCGCAGAGCGAAACCGTCTCGGTCGCGTTCACGGAGGTGGTGTGCGAGCCGGATTCGGGTGATCGTTTTCGGGACCGTCGCCCGCGCCTGGTAGGACAGGGGTCCGCACCCCCCGAACGAGGACGCCGTATGGTCACCGAAGGCAATGAGATGTTCGCCGACGCTCAGCACGAAGGGCACGACCGGTATCTCGACGCGCTCCACCCCGGGGAGGCGGCCGGTCCGCGCGACCCCGGCGAGACGTTCCTCCCCGAGGACGCGTTCTACCGCCACGACGGGACGGGCAGCCACCGCGACACCTACGCCGGGCTGCCCGTCGCCGACCTCGACGAGCTCGACGGCCACGGTGACCTCGACCCTTCGCGCTTCGCCTGGCCCCTGCACGGCGGCGAGATATACGAGGAGGCCGACGGTGCCGGGTTCACCGCGGGCCTTGAGGAACTGCTCGACACCGTCGACGGTTCCGGGATCCAGGCCGTCGTGGTCGCCGGGATCAGTTCGCGCGACGCCCCCGCCGTGCTCGCCGCCAACGCCCACCGGCTGCCCGCGCTGCGCTCCCTGTTCCTCGGTTTCATCGAACCGGACTACCAGATCTCCTGGATCCAGCAGGGGGACGTCACCCCGGTCCTGGAGGCGTTCCCCCGCCTGCGGCGACTGGACGTGCGCGGCGCCGGCGGGCTGAGCCTGAGCCCCGTGCGGCACGCCTCCCTGGAGATCCTGCGGTTCGAGAGCGGAGGGCTGCCCGGCGAGGTCGTCCGCGCGCTCGGGCGGTGCGACCTGCCCGCGCTGGAGCATCTGGAGCTGTGGCTCGGTGTCGCCGAGTACGGCGGTGACGCCACGGTGGCCGACCTGGAGGGCATCCTGTCGGGGGAGGGCCTGCCCGCGCTGCGGCGGCTCGGCCTGCGCGACAGCGAGATCCAGGACGAGGTGGCCGCCGCCGTCGCCTCGGCACCGGTGGTCGCCCGGCTGGAGGCGCTCAGCCTGGCCATGGGGGACCTGGGCGACGAGGGGGCCGAGGCTCTGCTGAGCGGCCAGCCCCTGACCCACCTGCGCCATCTCGACCTGCACCACCACTTCCTCACCGCACCCATGGGCGAACGCGTCCGGGGTGCCCTGCCCGGTGTCGCGATCGACCTCTCCGAACCTCGGGGGCAGCTGGGGGACTGGCGCTACGTCGCCGTCGCGGAGTGAGGTCGCGGAGTGAGAACGCCACGCCCGGCGTCACGCCCGCCGGGCGTGGCGCGTACCTCAGGGTGACGTCCCGTAGCGGGCGGCGGTCGCGACGGCGCGGTCGCGCAGGGAGTCGCGCAGCCATCGCGGGGACAGGGCTTCCGCGCCGGTGGTGAGCTGCCACAGCGCCCATTCGGCGTGTCTTCGGTCCTGGAAGGTCACCTCCATCCGCAGTCGGCCGTCCGCGTCGGTCTCCTCGGCGAGGACGGCCAGCGCGGTGCCCACCAGGTCCTCCCGCCGTGCCGGGTTCATCCGTACCAGCACGGTGACCTGGTCGTCGCCGCCGGTCCGGAACCGCGTGCCGCGTTCCTGCCAGGCCCGGCCCAGGTCGACCCGGTCCGGCCGCCGGGCGGGTTCGGCGAGCGCCTCGGCGGCCAGGATCCGGGACAGCCGGTAGGTGCGGTCCTCGCCGGACCTCGTGGCCAGCAGGTAGCTCCGGTCGCGTACGGTGACCAGGCCGATCGGGTCCACCGTGCGCCACCTGGGGGGACGGTCGGCGGTCGCGTAGTGGATGCGCAGCCTGCGCCCGGCGAGCACCGCGCGCAGGACCTCGGCCACCGCGGCGCCGGGCGCCTCCTCGACGGCCGTCCGGCGCGAGAGGAGGTCGGTCTCGGGGTCGACGAGCAGCCGCTCGGCCGCGCCGGCCGCGGTGTCCCGGTAGCTCTCGGGGAGCGCGTCGACCACCTTGAGCATCGCCGAGGCGAGCGCCGAGCCGAGGCCGAACGCCTGCGCGCCGCGCCGCGATCCGGCGACCAGCAGGGCGAGGGCCTCGTCGTGGTTCAGCCCGGTGAGCTCGGTCCGGAAACCGGGCAGCAACGCGAAACCGCCGTGCCGGCCGCGTTCGGCGTAGACCGGGACGCCGGCCGCGGACAGGGCCTCGATGTCGCGCAGCACGGTGCGGGTGGAGACCTCCAGCTCGCGGGCCAGCGCGGTCGCGGACAGCCGGCCGTGCCGCCGCAGCAGCAGGACCAGCGAGACCAGCCGGTCGGCGCGCATGCGGAAACCCTAGGGGAATACGCGACACAGGATGTCGTGATTTGCCGGGAGGCTGATCAACGCGGCGGGGAGGACGCCCGCCGCGTGTGATGTCGACGAACCGAAGGAGCCGATATGGCAGTGCAGCGAACGGCGGTCAACCCGTGGGCGTGGTCGGCGGGGCTGGGGTACGACCAGGGGCAGGTCGTCTCCGGGCACACCCGGACCCTGTACTGCGCCGGGCAGGCCGCGATGAGCGGCGACGGCGGGCCCGAGCACGCCGGTGACATGGCGGCGCAGCTGGCGCTGAGCCTCGACAACCTGGAGGCGGTGCTCGGCGAGGCGGGCATGTCCCTCGCGAACCTCGTCCGGCTCACCGTCTACACCACCGACGCCGACCGGCTCTTCGAGCACTACGGCGTGCTGGCGTCACGGCTGGGCGCCGCCGGGGCGACACCGCCCACCACGATGCTCGGGGTGGTACGGCTGGCGCTCCCCGGCCTGATGGTCGAGCTCGAGGGAACCGCCGTCGCGTGACGTGACCTCACCGCCTCCGGCGGGGCCGCTGGGGGCACCGGGCGGCACGAGCGGGTGGGGGCGATCTCCGGCGCGGGACGGTGACGACCGGCCACGGGGGCTGGAGCACGAGTGGGCAGGGGGCGATCGCCGGTGCGCGGGACGGTGACGACCGGCCAGGGGCCGGAGCACGTGCCCCCGGTCGGGCCTCGTCGGAGCCGGGGGCGCGTGCGAGTCACGGGATCACGCGTACAGGAAGTAGTAGCGGTAACTGCCCTCCCACTCGCACGAATAGCCGTTCCACCAGCCCTGGGTGACGCCGTTGGTCCCGATCCGCTCGCACTCCGCGTGTTCCCTGAAAACACCGGCGAGCCTCTCGGCGTGCGCCGGGCTGGCGCCGACCGTCAGCGACACGCCGATGACCATGACGGCCGAGACGAGAGCGGCGCGTACCTTTCGCATTCGTCCTCCTGTGACTGGGGAGATCATGAAGGTTGGACATTATCACTTACCGCGCGCCGGGAAAATTGTCAGGTTCGAATCGGCCGCGACAGGGGCATGAAACTTTCATCGGCGTTGCCGGGGGAGGGCGAATGTTTCGCGGGTATTCACCACCGGTAAATCCGGTGTGACGTTCCCGGGGGTTGCCGGGGCTGTCCAATTACGGACGTGGCGGTCTTGGAAAGACCTCGTGGGTGCGTATCCGACCGCCTGTACACGCCATGGATGATCTGTGTGCCTTCGCGCTGTATAGTCCATAAAGGGCTTTTTGTGCCCTTATTTCTGGTCGGTTGGAACGATATGAAGAAAACTTTGACCGTCATCGCTTATGTGTCATATCGTCTCCCCGCCCATATCGATGTAAGCCGCGACACTCGAGCAGGACGTTGTTCTCGCAGGCGCTACGGTCGGCGTGTTGAACGCGGCTGCCCCGGCACAGGAGAAGACACGGACGGTCACCGGGAGAGCGGCGGTCATCCGACCGACCGGAGTCGCACCATGCAAGTTCGAAACCGCACGGCCATGATCGTTGGCATGGCGATGACCGTGCTGGCGGCCGTCGGCGTGACGACGGCCTACGCGCCGCCGGCCCACGCCGCGGTGATCGCCGACATCGCGTACGCCCCCGCGCAGCCCGCGGGCAGCAGGGGGCATCTGCTGGACCTGCACCTGCCGACCACCGGCATCACCCCCCGGCCGCTGATCATCTGGCACAGCGGCTCGGCGTGGACGAGTGAGGACGGCAAGGTCGGCGCGGACGCGATCGCCGCCATCTTCAACCCCCTGGGCTTCGCCGTGGCCGGCGTCAGCGTCCGCCCCAGCTCCCAGGCGATCTTCCCGGCCCAGGTGCACGACATCAAGGCGGCCATCCGCTGGCTGCGCGCGAACGCCGCCACGTACCAGCTCGACCCCAACCGCTTCGCGATCATGGGTGACTCCTCGGGCGGCTGGCTGACGGAGATGGCCACCTTCTCCGGGGGAGTGGCGGCGATGGAGGGGACCGTCGGCACGACCGGCGTCTCCAGCGCCGTGCAGGTGGGGCTCGCCTTCTACAGCCCGACCGACTTCCTGCAGATGAACGCGCAGAACCTGCCGACCGGCGGGCTCGACCACAACTCCCCCGCCTCGCCGGAGTCCCTGCTGGTCGGCTGCCCGATCCAGACCTGCCCGGCCACGGTGGCCCAGGCCAATCCGATGACCTACGTCGACGCGAACGACCCGCCGCTGCTGTTCCTGCACGGCCAGGCCGACTTCCTGGTGCCGCACGGGCAGAGCGTCCTGCTCTACAACAGGATCAAGGCGCAGTGCGGCGACGCCACGTTCGTCTCGGTGCCCGCCGCGGACCACATGATGCCCCAGATCATGGCCCCCGCCCAGTACGGCCTGCAGACCGTCCGCACCACCACCGACTGCGGCGAGACCGTCTCCACCGGCACGCTGAACCCCACCTGGCCCAACTTCACGACCTTCCTGCGGAGCGGGCTCAAGATGGGCAACTCCTGCGAGGTCACCTACTCCACCGGCACCTGGAGCGGCGCCTTCAACGGCAGCGTGACCATCAAGAACACCGGCGCGACCCCCGTCGACGACTGGACCCTGACGTGGACCTGGCCGGGCAACCAGCAGGTCACGAGCGCCTGGAACGCCGGGGTGACCCAGGCCGGCACCCAGGTGACCGCCCGTGACGCCGGCCACAACTCCTACATCGGCCCCGGCTCCAGCCAGAGCTTCGGTTTCTCGGCGACCGCCACCGGGTCGAACGGTATTCCGGCGCAGTTCAAGCTCAACAACATCGTCTGCACGCGGGTACCCGCCTGAGACGGCGCGCCGGGCCCTCGCCGAATGGCGAGGGCCCGGTGTCGTTCTCTCGTCGCCCGGATTCCGAATTGCATTCGGACAAACCGTGGGGTGGAGCGGAAAGACGCATTTTCCTGTCCCGACACGTTCCGTTTGATTCCGATCACGGAATGCCACTTACCGGATGACCCTCGTTTGTATTGATTTCCCCGACGGGCCGCCCCTATTCTTTCCCCTGGCGGCGCGCCGGCCTATTTCCCGTTGTTCTCGCCGGTCGGCCGAGGGCGCCCTGGCATCCCGGGTCCCGAAATGAATCCGATGAGCCGCCTTCCGCGCCCGAGGACCGGTGTCCGGGATCGTTGATGAGTTAAGGGGACGTGTGCGTACATCCAATATGTTCGTCAGGAGTCTTGGCGTTTACGTGCCTGACAGCGTGAGTGTCGAGCAGGCGGTCCGCGAGGGCTGGTACCCGGCCGAGGAGGCCGAGAAATTCCGGCAGATCGGCGCGGCGGTGGCCGGCGACATGCCCGCCCCCGAGATGGCGCGGCTCGCGGTCCTGGACGCGTACGAGCGCTGGGGCGAGTCCTCCCCGAAGGACCTCGACCTCCTGCTCTACCCCTCGGTCTGGCACCAGGGCCCGAACGGCTGGCAGCCCCAGCACTATCTGCAGATGCACCTGCTCGGCGGGAACGTTCCCGCGTTCGAGATCCGCAGCGGCTGCGTGGGGATGATCAGCTCGCTGGAGCTGGCGGCGAGCTACCTGCAGGCCGACGCCGACCGGGAGACGGCCATGGTCGTCTCCTCCGACAACCACGGCACCCCGCTGGTGGACCGCTGGCGGATGACGCCCGGGGCGCTGATCGGCGACGCCGCGGCCGCGCTCCTGCTCGGCAAGGGGTACGGCATGGCCCAGCTCCTGTCGGTGAACGCGACGGTGATCCCCGAGGCCGACGCGGTCAACGACGGCGGCTACCCCCTGTTCCCCCCGGACGCCACCGTCGGCGTGGGGCTGAGCTTCGGGGACCGCCACGAGGAGTTCCGCCAGAAGCTGCTCAAGGCGCAGGGCACCGGGATCCACCTGACGATCCAGAAGACGATGATGCAGCAGGTCGAGCGGACCCTGGACGAGGCCGGGATCGGGCTCGACGACATCACGAAGGTGGCGTTGCCGCACGGCCGCCGCGAGGACCTGGACGGGCAGATGTCCTGGCTGGGCATCGACGAGGACCAGACGACCTGGGACTACGGCAGGCGCGTGGGCCACTGCGGCGCGGTGGACCAGTTCATCGCCTTCGAGCACCTGATCGCGACCGGCGGGCTCGTGGCCGGAGACCACCTGCTCATGGTCGGGTTCGGCTCCGGGACGTCCGTCGCCGCGGCGGCTTTCAAGATCCTGTCCACCTCTCCCGTCACGGCGGAGGCACGCGCATGACCGAGCTCACGCACACGACCGACCTCTCGCGCAGGCTGGTCGGCTTCATCCAGGACAACCTCGTCCAGGACGGCGACGACGTCACGGTCGACGAGACGACCCCGCTCCTGGTGTCGGGTCTCCTGGACTCGCTGCGCACCGCGCGGCTGCTGAACTTCCTGCGCAGGGACGTCGGCGTCCCGATCCCCGCCGCGAAGCTCGACCCCGAGAACTTCCGGGACGTCGTGACCATCGTGGCGATGGTCAGAGAACTCGAATCCGTCTAGCCGGGACGAGGACAGAGTCATGCGGTACGCGGACACCTACATCAGCGGGGTGGGGGCCTTCGTCCCCCGGACCGTCGTCAGCGTCGAGAAGGCGGTCGCCAAGGGCTGGTACCCGGCCGAGGACGCCGAGCTGCACAACCTGGCCGGGGCCGTGGTGGCCGGGGACGTACCGGCTCCGGAGATGGCCCTGCACGCGGCGCGGAGCGCGGTCAAGCGCAGCGGCCGGGCACCGGCCGACCTGGACCTTTTGCTGTACGCCTCGACGTGGCACCAGGGGCCGGACGGCTGGCCCCCCCACTCCTACCTGCAGCGCAGGCTCGTCGGCGGGGACGTCCTGGCCACCGAGATCCGGCAGGGCTGCAACGGGATGTTCATCGCCCTGGAGCTCGCGGCCGGCTACCTGGACGCCGCCCCCGGCAGACAGGCCGCCCTGCTGGTCGCCGCCGACAACTACGGCACCCCGCTGATGGACCGGTGGCGGATGGGCCCCGGCTACGTCGGCGGGGACGCCGCCAGCGCGCTCGTGCTCACCACCGGGACGGGCTTCGCGCGCCTGACGTCGGTCTGCACGACGACGGTGACCGAGGCCGAGGAACTGCACCGGGGCAGCGAACCCCTCTTCCCCCCGGGCGTCACGGTCGGGCGGAAGATGAGCTTCGCGGCCAGGAACGAGCAGTTCCGGCAGAACGTCATGCCCAGGGGCGAGGCCACCGCGGCGCTGTTCGCCATCCAGCGGACGCTGATGGAGGTCGTCGAACGCGCGCTGGACGAGAGCGGCATCAAACCCGGCGACCTGGCCCGGGTGGCGTTCATGAACTACTCCGAGGAGATCGTCGAACAGCGGTGCATGGCCATGCTCGACCTGCCCATGTCCCGCTCGACCTGGGACTACGGCCGCACCATCGGCCACTGCGGGGCCAGCGACCAGGTCCTCTCCCTGGACCACCTGCTGACGACCGGGCAGCTGAACCCCGGCGACCACGTGCTGATGCTCGGCACCGGGCCGGGAGTGACCGTCTCCGGCGCCGTGATCCAGATCATTGACAGGCCCCCGTGGGCCTGAACCGAAGGGAACGAACGCAGATGGCCGACACTCCGCGCGACGTCCGGGCAGAACCGGTGGCGGTGGTCGGGATCGGGCTCCGCCTCCCCGGCGACGTCCGCTCACCGGACGAGTTCTGGGACCTGCTGCGCGCCGGCCGGAACACGACCGGCCCGCTGCCGGTGGAACGCTGGAGCCCGTACGAGAACCGGAGCCCCGAACACGCCGCCGCGCTGCGCGACGCCGTGCGCCACGGCAGCTTCCTGAGCGACATCGAGGGCTTCGACGCGGAGTTCTTCGGCCTGTCGCCCCGCGAGGCCGAGCTGATGGACCCCCAGCAGCGGATCCTGATGGAGACCGCGTGGGAGGCCCTGGAGAACGCCGGCCTGCCGCCGCACGAGCTGGCCGGCACCGACGCCGGGGTGTTCATGGGGGTCTGCACCGCCGACTACGGGGGCAGCCTGCTGGAGGACCTGCCCCGGATCGAGGCGTGGACCGGGATCGGCGCCGCGACCTGCGCCGTCGCCAACCGCATCTCCTACTCCCTGGACCTGCGCGGGCCCAGCATGGCGATCGACACCGCCTGCTCGGCGTCGCTGGTCGCGCTGCACCTGGCCGCGCAGAGCCTGCGGCTCGGCGAGAGCGACGTCGCCCTCGCCGGCGGCGTCAACCTGCTGGTCACGCCGGGCCAGACCCTCACGCTCGGCACGGCCGGGGCCCTGGCCCCCGACGGGCGGTCCAAGTCGTTCGACGCCTCCGCCGACGGCTACGGGCGCGGCGAGGGCTGCGGCGTGGTCGTGCTCAAGCGGCTTCAGGACGCGCGGCGCGACGGCGACCGGGTCCTCGCGCTCGTCGTCGGCAGCGCCGTGAACCAGGACGGGCACACCAACGGCATCATGGCGCCGTGCGGCGAGGCCCAGGAACGCGTGATGGTCCGCGCCTGCTGGCAGGCGGGCGTCGCGCCGTCCACCGTCGACTACATCGAGGCGCACGGCACCGGGACCCGGCTCGGCGACCCGCTGGAGGCGGGGGCGCTCTCCTCCGTGTACGGCGCGGGACGCTCCGCGGACGATCCCTGCCTCATCGGCTCGGTCAAGTCCAACATCGGTCACCTCGAAGGCGCCGCCGGCATCGCCGGCGTCATCAAGGCGGTGCTCGCCCTCCACCGCGGCGAGATCCCGCCGAGCGTGCTGGACACCCTGAACCCGGCCATCCCGTGGGAGGGCTCGGGCCTGCGCGTGGTGACCGGCCGCTCGGCCTGGCCGGAGCGCGACCACCCCCGCCGGGCGGGCGTCTCCAGCTTCGGGTACGGCGGCACGGTCGCGCACATCCTGCTGGAGCAGGCCCCCTCGGCCGACACGGCCCCGGAGCCGGTCGGGGACAAGGAGGCGGGGGAGCGGCTGTTCCCGCTGTCCGCCGCCTCCGAGCAGGCCCTGCGGCAGTACGCGGGCACGCTCGCCGACCACCTCGACGACCACCTCGGCGACGGGGCCGACCTGGCGTCGGCGGGGCACACGCTGGCGCTGCGGCGCACCCACCTGGCCCGGCGCGCCGTCGTGGTCGGGGCGGACGCGGGCGAGCTGGCGGCGGGCCTGCGCAGGCTCGCCGGCGACGTGCCGGCCGAGGCCGTCCTCACCGGTGACGTGCTGCCCGAGCCCGGCCCCGGACCGGTCTGGGTCTTCTCCGGGCAGGGCTGCCAGTGGCGCGGCATGGGGCGGGAACTGCTGGCCGTGCCGGAGTTCGCGTCCCTGGTCGACGAGGTGGAGCCGATCTTCGCCGAGGAGATCGGCTTCTCGCCCCGCCAGGTCCTCGCCGACGGCGACCTCGACACCATCGACCGCGTGCAGACGATGATCTTCGTGATGCAGCTGGGCCTCGCCAGGCTCTGGAACGCGTACGGGGTCGTCCCGAAGGCCGTCATCGGCCACTCCGTCGGCGAGATCGCGGCGGCGGTGACGGCCGGCGCGATGAGCGTCGCCGACGGCGCCCGTCTGATCTGCCGCCGCTCCCGGCTGCTGCGCCGGGCGGAGGGCAAGGGCGCCATGGTGATGGTCGACCTGTCCTTCGAGGAGGCGGCCGAGCGGCTGGCCGGCCGCACCGACCTGGTGGCCGCGATCTCGTCGGCCCCCGGCTCCACCGTGCTGTCCGGCGACGTGGCCGCGGTCGAGGAGGTCGTGGACGAGTGGCCGGTCGAGGGGATCGTGGTGCGGAGGGTGGCCTCCGACGTCGCCTTCCACAGCCCGCACATGGATCCCCTGGCCGTCGACCTGGCCGCCGCCGTCGCCGACCTGTCGTTCGGGGCGCCCCGCGTCCCCATGTACACGACCGCGCTGGCCGACCCCCGGTCCACGCCCGTCCTGGACGGCGCGTACTGGGCGGCCAACCTCCGCGACCCCGTACGGCTGACCGCGGCGACGACGGCCGCGGCGCAGGACGGCCACCGCGTGTTCCTGGAGATCTCCCCCCACCCCGTGGTCGCGCACTCGGTGACCGAGACGCTCTCGGAGAACGGGTTCGAGGACGTGTTCGTCGGCACGTCGCTGCGCCGCAACCAGCCGGAGCGTCAGGCCTTCCTCGTCGCGCTGGGCACCGCGCACTGCCACGGCGTCGAGGTGGACTGGAACCGGCTGCAGCCCTACGGCGGCCCGGCCGACCTGCCGCCGTACGCCTGGCAGCACCGCCGCCACTGGCGCGACGCGGACGCCGGGGACGGCAACCGGGGGCACGACGTGGACTCCCACACCCTGCTCGGAGCCGGGAGCGGCATCGCCGGCAGCCTCACCCGGGTGTGGCGGACCAGCGTGGGGGACGCCGACCGGCCCTACCCGGGCAGCCACACCCTCAACGGGGTCGAGATCGTGCCCGCCGCCGTGCTGGTCAACACGTTCCTGCGCGCGGCAGAGGGCGAGGACGTCACGCTCACCGACGTGGAGATGACGCACCCGCTGATGACCGCCGAACGCCGGCAGGTCCAGGTCGTGCACGAGCCCCCGGCGCTGCGGCTCGCGGCCCGCACCCCGGCCGGTCCCGGCGAGCCCGAACCCGCCTGGCTGGTGCACGTCACCGCGAACGTGGCCGCTCCGGGCCTGGTGAAACCCGACATGCTGCCGGGCGGCGGCTCCCTGGCCCCGATCGATCCCGGGTTCGTGCACGGGCGGCTGGCCGCCGTCGGCGTACCCTCGACGGGCTTCGACTGGACGATCGGGACGCTGCTGGGCGCGGACGGCGCGCTGCGGGCCACCGTGAGCACCGCCGGCACCGTCGGCACCGGGGAGGCGGGGAGCTGGGCGCCGGCGCTGGACGCGGCGATGTCCGTGGCACCCTGCGTGTTCCCCGGCGATCCGGTGCTGCGCATGGTCGTGCGCATCGACGAGGTGGTGCTGATCGGCACGCCACCCTCGACGGTGATCGTCGACGCGGCCGTGGACCCGGCCGCCGAGGACACCGTCCGGGTGCTGCTGGCCGACGTGGACGGCCGGGTGGTGGGACACCTGGCGGGACTGCGCTATCCGGTGATCGACGCGCCCCTCCAGGCCGAGGAGGATCTGCGGGGGCCCGCGGAGTCGTTCGCCGGCCTGGCGCCCGAGGTCCTGCGCGAGCGGGTCCTGCCCGAGATCCGCGCGGAGATCGCGGCCGTGATGAGGCTGGACCCCGAGAACCTGGCGGTCCGGCGTCCCCTCGTCGAGCAGGGGCTGGACTCGGTGATGACCGTCATGGTCCGGCGACGCCTGGAGAAGCGCTTCGGCCGCCGTCTCCCCGCGACCCTGCTGTGGCAGCAGCCCACCATCTCCGCGATCGCGGACCACCTGGCGGGTCTGCTCACGGCCCCGGGGCCCGACGCGACGGCGAAGAGCGTTCCCGTCCCCGAGGGCCTGCCCGCGATCGGCGGCTGAGGACACCTGCGGCCGGGTGGCCCGGGGGGACGATCCCCCCGGGCCACCCGGCTTTCGCGTCCGGTGTGGCCGGGGTGGAGCGGTTCTCTATCAAGTTGACACTTGATAAAGCGAATGCTTGAGTAGCCGCATGGAAACCATCGCCGAGGACGAACGGCTCGACGCGCTGTTCACGGCTCTCAGCGACCGCACCAGGCGCGACATCGTGCTCCGGCTGAGCGCGGGCGAGGCGACGGTCAAGGAGCTGGCGGAGCCGTACGCCATGAGCATGCAGGCCGTCTCGCAGCACATCCGGGTGCTGGAGCGGTCCGGCCTGATCAGCCAGGGGCGGCACCGGCAGACCCGGCCGTGCCGGCTCGAACCCGGGGCACTGGAGACCGCGCTCTCGTGGATCGAGGAGAGCCGGCGCGTGTGGTCGGACCGGATGGACCGGCTGGAGACGCACCTGGCCCGCCTGCAGGAGGATGACGACCGGTGAACGACGACGAGTTCGTCCACCGGCGGGTCCTGCGCGCGCCGCGCGAGCTGGTGTGGCGGTGCCTCACCGAGCCCGCCGAGCTCGCCCGGTTCTGGGGGCCGGACGGCACGACCACGCCGATCGACGGCATCGTCGTCGAGCTCCGTCCCGGCGGCCGGTTCGAGACCCTGATGGTCGGCGAGCACGGCGGCCACCGGATGGTCGCCACCTTCACCGAGGTCGTCCCGCCCGAACGGCTCGCCTGGGTCGAGCCCGCGACCGGGATGCACACCACCGGCACGCTCGACGACCTCGGCGACGGCACGACCGCGCTCGTCATCCGTCAGCGGAACGTGCCCGAGACGATGCGCGGGCCCGAGGCCCGCGCCGGCTTCCTCACCTCCCTCGACAGGCTCGAGGAACACCTCGCCCACCTCGCGCCGGAAGACCGGTCGTGAAGTACCTCGCTCACCTCAGGCGAGGAGACCGGTCGTGAACCATCTCGCTCACCTCAAGCAAGGAGACCGGTCGTGAAACATCTCGCCCACCTCGTGCAAGGAGACCGGTCGTGACCGACCCCCGGTCCTGGGTGGCCCCGACCTGTACGGGGCTCGCCGACCTCCTCGCCGCCGCCGACGCGTGGGACGCCCCGTCGCTGTGCGAGAAGTGGCTCGTGCGCCACGTGGTCGCGCACGTGACGATGCCGGCGCGGCTCACTCCCGAACGGTTCGGGGAGGAGATGGCGGCGGCCGGCGGCGACTTCGCCGTCCTGTCCGACACCGTGGCCGCGCGGGACGCCTCGCTGCCCGTCGCCGACCTTCTCGACCGGCTCCGATCGCCCGACCTGCACGCGTGGCAGCCCCCGGGCGGCGGTGCGGCCGGTGCGCTCATCCATGCCGTCGTCCACTCCCTGGACGTGACGGTCGCGCTCGACCGGCCCGCGGTCGCACCGGCGGAGGCCGTCACCGCCGTCCTCGACCTGCTCGCCACCGGCGACGTGTTCGGGATCGACCTGACCGGGGTCCGGCTGGAGGCCGACGACACCGGCTGGAGCCGGGGAAGCGGCCGGCTCGTCCGCGCCGACGGCGGCTCCCTGGTCGCGCTCCTGAGCGGCCGGACGCTGCCCGACGGCCGGACGCTGCCCCGCCGCTGACACGGCCGGGGCCCGACACGCCCGGACGGTCGCCACCGCGGCCGGTCCCGGGTGCGGTGACGGTGTAGAGGTATGCGACAGGTAGCGTGCAGACCGCCGTACGGGCGAGGTTTCGCCCCTACCGTCCGAGATATGCAGACAGTGGATGCACTGGTCGTGGGTGCGGGCCTGGCCGGTCTGCGCACGGCCCGCCTGCTCGCGCGACGGGACCTGAACGTGACGGTGGTCGACCGTCGCAGGTCGCTGTCGGCCGGCATCCGCACGACAGGGATCTTCGTGCGCCGCACCCTCGACGACTTCGACGTACCGGACCACCTGCTCGGGCCGGGAATCCGGGACGTGCTGCTGTACCCGCCGTCACGGCGGGCACCGATCCACCTCGTCAGCGACCGGGACGAGTACCGCGTGGCCGACATGGCGGCCGTCTACGAGCACGCGCGCCGCGCGGCGGAGTCGGCCGGGGCACACGTCCTCCTGGGCGTGCGGTACGACGGCGCGTCGAGCGGGCTCGTACGGTTCACGGATGCGGAACCGGTGAGGGCCCGGTTCGTCGTCGGCGCGGACGGCGCCCGCTCCCGGGTGGCCCGCGACCTCGGCCTCGACGTCAACCGGCGCCTCCTCGTCGGCGCCGAGATCGTCCACCCGATCGCGTCCGGCACGACCGTCCCGGCCTTCCACTGCGTGCTGGATCCCCAGATCGCCCCGGGGTACCTGGGATGGGTCGTCGACGACGGTCGGCACGCGCACGTCGGCGTCGCGGGGTACCCGCACGCGATGCGCGTCGGCATCCGCCACCTGCTGGACGACTTCGCCGCCGACGCGCCCGGCGGCGCGCCACCGGCCGGGCCGGTCGAGCGCCGGGGCGGCCCGATCCCGGTCGGGGGCGTGCTGCGACGGCTGGCGTGCCCC
Organism: Streptosporangium sp. DT93; assembly: GCF_049844535.1. Classification (NCBI taxonomy): domain Bacteria; kingdom Bacillati; phylum Actinomycetota; class Actinomycetes; order Streptosporangiales; family Streptosporangiaceae; genus Streptosporangium; species Streptosporangium sp. DT93. The sequence goes on along the minus strand of NZ_JBNCLF010000017.1, from coordinate 37,326 downwards.
GCCGGGCTGCTCGTCGGGGACGCGGCGGGCGCGGTGTCGCCGCTGACGGCCGGCGGGCTGGACCCGTGCCTGCGCATGTCCGAACTGGCCGCGGCGGTCACCGCCGCGTACCTGCGCACCGGCGACCGGCGCGTGCTGAGCCGCTACGACGGGAACGCGCTGCGCGCCCGGTTCCGGGGCCGGCTGCTGCTGCGCCGCGTGTTCGCCGGCATCCGGTCCCCGGCCGCGGCGGAGGCGGCGGTGGCCGCGCTGCGCGGCCGGGCGGGGCGCGCGCTGGCGGCGCGGATCCTGTTCGGCGACGGTTCGTTCCCCGAGGTCGACCCGCTCCTCGCGGACCCGGCGATCGCCCCCCCTCACCGGTGACGCCGCCCGGCGGGCGTACGGGGGCACGGAGGTGGGATCGAGGAAGCCCCCGGCGACGCGTGACCACCACGATCACATGTCGCCGGGGGTTTCCCTGCCGCTTCCCTGCCGCTTCACTGCGCTGAGCCGTCCATGTCACATCCGGCCCCGGCGTACTCGGCCGGATGCCCGCTCTCGCCGGTTCGCGGAAGTCCAGGACCTCATGCGGGCGCCGCCCGACGTCAGTAGTACTGAACCGGGCTCTTGACGCTGTAGTGAAGGGCGCCCGAGCTCGTGTACACGTCGACGCGGGCATAGGCGGATCCACTGGTGACGGGAAGCGTCGCCTTGTTGTAGCTGATGGGACCGAACCGCCCGGTACGGGTGAGCTGATACGTCGCCGACTTTACATTCTTGCCCTTGTTCACAATGGTGAGGACGGCCCTGCTCATGCTCGAGTCCGGCGTGCTGTTCTGGTAGAAGTCGGCATACAGGAAGTTGCCCGACAGGCTGATGCAGGGGTCGGTTCGCGTGTGGTCATAACAACCACCGCCCGACGCCGCGGGCTGGACCGGCGCCGAGGCGTCGGCGCCTGCCGCCCCCGAGAACGCGGTGAAGAGACCACCGGTCATCGCGGCCGCAACGATCAAGCTTCGCGCACTCTTCGTGAGCATTCGCTTTCTCCTTCTCTTTCCGGAGCATCGGGAAAACCGTCGGAAGGAATCCCCTCGCATATTCCAGCAGAAGAAATCGAAATGTCCTTGACGCGGACTGCCAACCCTTTGACGACGAGTGCCAGATCGAGCCGGACGCGCATCGGGTCGCAATTCCTCCTATCGTTCCGGTGGACGGCGGGCCGCGCGGTCGGCGTGGTGGGAGCGCACGCTTCTCCCCGCGTCGGGGAACAGGGCCCGACGCGGGCGTTCGTCCGGGCCGGAAACGGTCGTGCACCGTATCGGGCGACCGTTTCCGGGGAAACCCAGCGGATCTTCAGGGGCGTTGGCCGGTCGTACTACGATCATGGCTCATCGTGCGCTTCCACCGTCCGGCGGTTTCCGCCTACCTGATCGTCACGCTTTCCTCGATCGTTCTTGGCCTGGTGCTGGGCACCACGACGCCCGCGTGGCTGGTCACCATGTGGGAGCCGCCCGGCGAGGGCGTCGAGAGGCATTCCCTGCTGCCGGTGCTGGGCGGGCTGCTGCTGCTCGGGCTGGTGAACGCGTGGATGCTCTGGCAGGTCCTGCGCGGACCCGCGCCCTCGGCCGTGCCGATGCGCCGGACGGCCACGTGGCTGCGGCTGCTGCTGTACGCCTCCGTGGTGTGGACGCTCATTCCCTTCTCCCTCCCGGAGCCGGTGGGGACGTTCGTCGGGCCGGTGCTCTGGGGGCTCGAGCTCGTGCTGTTCACGGTGGTGCTCACCGGGTCGGGCCTGCTCTTCCGGCTGGCCACGCTCCTGCTCGGGCTGGTGGGGACGGCCGGATCGCTCGCGATCGTCCTCGCGGACGACACGTTGTTCCGGTTCGTCGTGAGCCGGGCCGAGCAGGTGACCGTCGTGGTCGCGGGAGTGGCCGCGTTCGCCGGGCTGACGCTGCTCCTGCTCGCCCAGCGGCGTGACGGACGCTGGAGCCGGGCGACGCTCCTCATCGGTGCGGGCACGTTCGCGAGCGTGTTCCTGATGGGGCTCGTGGACGCCCTGACGAGCGGCGGCCCGGCCGAGTCGATCGCCGAGAAGATGGACGTGCTCTTCGTCGTCTGGCTGGCACGCACGGCGCACGAGCTGAGCCGTGCGCCGAGGCGGAAGGCACCCTTGCGGATACCCGTCGCGGTCGCGGCCGCGGCCGCCGTCCTCCCGCTGACGGTCATCGGCCCCGAGGGCCGCCCGCATCTCACCTACACCTGGCAGAACGGACAGAGCGACGCGATCGCGGGATGGCAGGACGACTCGCTCATGGGACGTCCGGACGCCCCTGGGTGCTCGATGTCGTGGGAACCGCCCCGTGTCGCCGACACCCCGGCCCACGAACGCGAACTGGCCTACGTCTGCACCGTGAACAAGCCCGGTCGGCATGTCTCGGACCAGGAACTGCTCGCCAGGGGCAGGGACGCGTGCGCCAGGTTCGCGGCGGGGAAGCCGGTCAGGGCCCGGCCCGCGCTGCTCGCGCTGCTCTGCCCGGAGGTGATCGGGCGCAGGCACCCGGATCTGCTGCTGTCGTCCGCCCAGATCGAACGGCGCCGGGCGGAGATCGAACGGCGCCGGGCGGAGCAGGAGAGAACCGAGCGCGAACGGCTGGCGCGCGAGGCCCGTAAGGAGGACGCCCTGTGCCGCGACCCGTGGCCCGCGCTGCGCACCCGGTTCCAGGCGACCGCGTCCTACTACGACTGGGACGGCATGCCCTACGGCATCCACGACGCGGAGGCGGACACCGAGGCGGCCTCCGACGCGATCTGGAAGGCGGACCCGATCGGCCTCCTGGAGACCAGCGGCCCGCTGGCCCTGATCTTCACACCCGCCCAGGACTGGGTGACCTGCGTCACGGCGAAGGCACTGCGCTCGGCGCCGCCGCCCCCGCGCCGCAAGGGCTGGGACAAGGTGGTCGAGGCGGACGTCGTCAGCGGGTCGGGCCGCCTGCTGATGCAGAGGCTGTCGGCGAGCCGGGTGCGCTTCCCCGACCTCGCGCGCGGCGGCCCGGGCACCTACCGGCTGCGCCTGTACACGCGTCCGGGCACGGATCTCATCCTTGTCTACCCGGTGAGGCGGGCGATGTAGCGGCGGTCGTGGTCGTGCCGGGTGATCGGCCGGTCAGGCGCGGACGGACGGTCCCGGCGAGCAGTTCCATCTGGTCGAGCTGCGCGTCGAGGGTTGGTGCCGCGATGCGGCAGACCAGGTGCTCCGCGCCCGCCTCCACGTAGCGGGCCAGTGTGGCGGCCACCCGCGCGGCGGGACCCGCGACCATCACCTGGATCGTCCGCACCACCTCGTACGGCAGGCCGTAGGAGGCCCGGCAGTAGGCGTCGAGCTCACGCTCGCCGCGCTCGGCGCCGGCGGCGTCATCGGCCGCGTCGCCGGTTTCGGCTGCGTCGGCTGCGTCGGCTGCGTCGGCTGTGTCGCCGGTGTCGCCGGTGTCGTCGGTGTCGCCGGTGACCAGGACCGTGACGAACAGCGCCGGGGTGATCGCCTCGGCGGGACGTCCCGCGGCCCCGGCGGCGTCCCGTACCGTCCGCAGACCCGCGTCGTAGCCGGCGGGGTCGGGCGGGTAGGGCAGCCACCCGTCGTAGAGCCGCCCGGTGCGCTCCAGCGCCGACCGGCTCGCACCGCCCAGCCAGATCGGCGGCCCGCCCGCCCGGTAGGACGGCGTGGACGCGGGCAGCTCGTCGAAGTCCAGCACCGTGCCGTGGAACGCCCGCTCGCCCGACCACAGGGCCCGCCACAGGGCGACCGTGTCGTCCAGCCGCCCGAAGCGGCGCTCCCACGGCACCTGCGACATCGCGTACTCGGGCTCGGACCGGCCGGGAAAACCGGCGCCCACGGTGACGACCAGCCGCCCGGCCGACAGGTGGTCGACGGAGGCGAGCGCCTGCGCGGCCACGATCGGACGGCGCAGGGCGGGCAGCAGCGCCGCGGTGCCGAGCGTGACGCGCTCGGTCACCGGCGCGAGGGCGGCGAGCATGGTCAGCGGCTCGACGCGCGGGCCGAGCAGGGTGTCGTTGGCCCAGACCGAGTCGAAGCCCAGCCGCTCGGCGCGGACACCGACGTCGACCAGCCGCCGCGCGTCGTCCCACTGGCCGTGGTTGGTGGGGAGCAGCACTCCCAGTCGCGTGTTCATGGGACGGATCGTGCTCACCCGGAGGAATGGTGGCAATTCCCCGGAGGGAATGGACGGGCCAGGCAGACTGGGAGCGTGGACTTCCCCCAGGCCCTGCGCGCGACGCGGCGGCGTCGCCGTCTCAGCCAGCTCGACCTCGCCCTGCGGGCGGGCACGACGCAGCGCCACCTCAGCTTCATGGAGAGCGGACGCTCCCGGCCGGGCCGGACCATGGTGGTACGGCTGGGGGAGTCGCTGGACCTGCCCCTCAGGGAACGCAACGAGCTGCTGCTCGCGGCCGGCTACGCCCCCGTCTACCCGCGGACCGCGCTCGACGACCCGGCCCTGGGACACGTACGCGCCGCACTGGAGCGCATCCTGACCGGCCACCTGCCCTATCCCGCGATCGTGGTGGACGCCGCGCACGAGATGGTGCTCGCCAACGACGCGGCGACCCGCCTGTTCTCCGAGGGCGTCGCGGAACACCTGCTGCGCCCGCCGGTCAACGTGCTGCGTCTCGCCCTGCACCCGCGGGGCCTGGCACCGCGGATCGTCGACGTGGCTCGGTGGGCGCGGCACATCCTCGACCGCATCCCGCGCGACGACCTGCACACCGAGCTGTCCGGGTACGTGCCGCACGCCGAGCCGGGGCCCGACCACGTGGGCTTCGCCGCGCCCGTACGGCTGCGCTCGGCGCGTGGCGAGCTGCGGCTGACGACCACGATCACGACGTTCGCGACCGCGCTCGACGTGACCGTCGCGGAGCTGAGGCTGGAGGCGTTCCTGCCCGCAGACGCGGCCACGGCGGCCCTGCTGTCCGAGGGGTGAACGGGGAGCCGGGGCGCGTGTCTCGCCGGCTCCGCCGGTCCTGGCGATGGGCGTCGATCGGTCCCGGTGACAGGTGACGATCACTCCCGGCGGTGGAGCCCGATCATTCCCGGCGGTAGGTGACGATCGACTGGGAGTCGCCTTTGGCCACGTTGACCGTCAGCCACAGCCGGGAGGTGCCGGGGATTCGTTCGATCACCGCCTGCTGTCCCTCCCCGCCGGGCGGGGGCACCTCCGTGGTCCAGCTTCGGCCGTCCCAGTGCAGGACCGAGATGGCGCCGGGCCCGTCGCGGTCCAGGCCCGCGAACCAGACGTCGTCGGGCCCGAACGCGGTCACACTCTGCAGCTCGCCCCTCCATGACGGGATGGTGGGCCGCTCCCACCGCCGGCCGTTCCAGTGCAGCGCCAGGGGCCGCTCCCCGCCGTTACCGTCCCGGCCGACGCAGCCCACCACCCAGACGTCGTCGGGGGCGATCTGCAGGATCGCGTTGAGTTCGCCCTCGGGCAGTGTGGTCTCCTCGTACCCGCCGTCGTGGCCGTGCCAGATCACGGGCCGCCCCGCGTCCTGCCCCCGCCTCCCGGCGATCCAGGTGTGACCGGCGCCGCTGTCCACCGCGGTCAGGTTGACCTCCTCGCCGCCGAGCGCCTTCTCGGTGACGAAGGCGGCGCCGTTCCAGGTCAGGACCGTGTTCTTCGAGATCACGACCACCCGGCGACCGTCCACGGCCAGGTCCAGTCCGTAGGTGGGGAGCCGGTGCGGTCGCCAGGTGTACCCGTCCCAGTGCTGGGCCATGGACTCGTGGAAACCTCCGCTCACGATCCACGCGTTGCGGGGCCCGTCGGAGTCGACGCTCGCCAGGCCACCCAGGCCACCCTCGATGGGCACCGCCTTCCACCGTTTCCCGTCCCAGGTACGCAGCACCGTCGTCTCGCTGTCCTCCCAGCCGGTGTGCCCGATCGCCCACGCCCGCTCGGGGCCGGCGGCGGTCACGTCGTTCAGGCCCCGCTCCCACATGTGGTCGCCGGACAGACCGGGGACCGGGACCCAGCTTCGGGAGATCCCTGCGGCGGCCGTGGCCGATGCCGAAGGGGCCGGCGCGGCGGGCGTGCTCGGTGGCGAGAGGGCCGACGTGCCGAGCGGAGAACGCGGGGTACAGCCCGACATGATCAAGCAGGCGGCCAGCGCCGCCACTCGCGACCTCATAGTGGTGAATCGTACGATTTCCGCCTCGGTTGTCACCGCGTGCGATCCTGACGGGTCGCACGGCTCGACGTGGCACGCGCCGGAGCCGGAGCCGTCGACCGCGTCAGTGAGGCGGGCGCTGGGCGTGGCCGTGGGCGGCCTCGGCTGCGCGTGCCGCCCTGGTGATCCCGCCCTTTCAGGGGTGTACGTAGCCACACCCGGGGTGTGCGCGTAGCCCGATTCCGGTGGTGAGCCGGATCTCCTACCGTTTTCCTCAAGGGCGAGAGGCGTTCGCGGGCGCTCCTTCGGCCATGTGGCGGTGGACACCGTGCCGTCCGTCATCGACAGAGGAAGGCGGTCGGCGTGACGATGGATTCAGAGGTCGGGCAGGGGCGCGGGGTGACGCCAGGCGTCTACCGCGTCGATCCGGATGCGACGAAGGTCCGGTTCACGACGCGTGCGATGTTCGGCCTGCTGCCCGTACGGGGCTCCTTCACCGTCGATCACGGCCGGATACTGGTCACCGAGGACGTCGAGGGCTCCACCGTGGACGTGGTGATCCGGGCGGCCGGCTTCGAGAGCGGCAACGCGCAGCGTGACGAGCACGTCCGCTCCTCGGACTACCTCGACGCCGCCGCGTACCCCGAGATCGTCTTCAGCGGCCAGGACGTCACGCGATCCGCCGAGGGCGCCGCGGTGCGGGGATCGCTGACCGTGAAGGGCGTGACGCGGCCCACGGTCCTGACCCTCGGCCCCGTCGTCACCGACGATCGGTGCCTGCGGGTCCGGGCCACGACCGACGTCGACAGGTACGCCTTCGGCCTGACGAGGGCGAAGGGCATGACGGGCCGCCGTCTCGCCATCACCCTTGAGGTCACCGCCTTCCTGGTCGGGGCATAGGGGGCTCTCCGGCGCCGTGCGGTTCGAGCCTGCCCGTGAGGCTCGAACCGGTGGGGGAGCCGGGGGAGCGTCACCCGACGACCGTCCCCCGCGCGCGGGTGCCCGGCGGTCCGCGGCCACCGGATCGAGCCGGAGGAGCCGGTCGTCTCGCGCGGGGTCAGCGTCCGGAGCCCTCGGCGACCCTCGGCAGGTCCCGCCAGGAGGTGCCCGGGGGCGGGGCGGAGGCGCAGACGACGTAGTGGTGCGGGGTCATGGCCGACATGCGGCCGGGCAGCAGGCTCATGCAGGCCGCGTGCAGCGCCCGCGGGGTGGTCCGGGCCGTCGTGAAGCACACCAGCCGGTGCCCGAGCCGCTCGTCGGCCTCGGCGACGACGATCGTCTCGGCGGTGACGGCCTTCCCGGTGGCCTTTCCGGCGGCGGGGGCTCGTTCGGCGACGGGGGCATGTCCGGCGGTGAGGGCTCTTTCGGTGGTGAAGGCTTTTCCGGTGGTGAGGGCCGTCTCGTCGCCGGTGAGTCGGGCGAGCGCGTCCGCCGTCAGGCGTTCGACCTCGGGAAGGTGGACCCAGCAGCCGTCGATCGGCAGCCAGCCGTCGTCCCGGGGAACCGGGACGACGCCGGTGAGGGAGGTCAGCTCGGCGAGCGGCACGTCCCGGTCGCCCGCCTCGGCGATCAGCCGGGCGATCCCCTCGCCGAGGGCGAGCGTGTCGTCGCGCGGCAGGCAGCGCGGGTCGGCCCACAGGGTGACGTCCAGCTCGCCGTGCAGCCGGTGGACCCAGAGCGAGGTGCGCGTGGGCAGGACGGCCGGCGGAAGCCAGACCGAGTGGACGTCCTCGCCGGTGCGGCCGGCCCGCACGGCCGGGCCGGGGACGCTCATGTCGTTGAACACGACGTCCCTGGCGAAGAAGATGCCGCGCTCCCGCTGGACGCCCTCCATGATCCGGATGAGGGCGGCCGAGTCGAACCGGCTGCTCCGGTACGCGCTCATCGTCGCCGAGCGCGCGCCGCGCAACACGGCGTCGAAGCCGGTCTCGCCGACCTCCACGGGGATCAGCGCGTCCTGGGCGAGCGGCCCCACGTACTCGCGCAGCTCGGGACGGAACCGGTTCGCCGAGATGGACAGCACGACGACCGTCCGCATGCGGGCCCGTACCCCGGCGAGCGCCGCCAGGGCCGCGAGCACCGCCGCCGACGGGCTCGCCCCGGTGCGCGCGGAGATCCGCTCCAGCGCCCCGGCCGCCGGGACCGAGCGCACGCGCAGCCGGGGGAGCAGCCAGTCCGTCTCGCCGTCCACCGGGACCGTCAGCGTGGAGCGGGGCACCGTGCGCAGGTGACCCTCCCAGTGGCGGAGCGCCGACTCGGCGCGCCGCAGGCCGGCCGGGGTACGCTCGGCCGCCGCGACGTCGAGCGGCTGCGGCGCGGTCACCGGCGCGAGCGGCTTGCCCAGGAGAAGCTCGTCCCACTCGGCGAGCACCACGGCCAGCCCGGCCGCGTCCATGGCGCAGTGCGTGGTCACCAGGGCGACCTGTCGCGGCACGCCGCCGGAGGTGATCACGGCGACCCGGAGGGGGATCTCCGTGTCCGGCGCGAAGCGCGTCCCCTGCAGGCGCCGCGCCACCTGCTCGGCGAGGCCGGCGTCGTGCCCGGCCGGGGAGCCGCCGGTGTCGTGCCGGGCAGGGAGGGCACCGGTGTCGCGTCCGGCCGGGAGGTCGCCGGTGTCGTGCCCGGACGGGGGCCCGCCGGTGTCGTGCACCTCGACGGTGACGTCTCCGGCGGCCAGGACCCGCTGGAGGCCGTCGTGGAAGGTCGTGCGCAGGGACTCGTGCCGGGTCACCAGCCCCACCACGGCCTCGGTGATCACGTCGAGCGTCGTCCCCGGCTGGACGGCCCGTACGGCGCGGTAGTTCATGTGCTCGGGCGGGTCGGTGAGCATGCAGCGGACCATGTTGGCCTGGCCCGTCGTCAGCGGGCCCTGGCGCGCGGTCAGACCGGAGAAACGCGCGGTGCTCACGGGGTGCCCCTCCACCGGAGACCGGACACGCCGGGCAGGCCGGGCGCGTCGGGCAGGCCGGGTGGCCGACGCGGGTGACGGACGGCGGAGGAGCGGTCCAATGGGCCGGATCGCCGGAGGAACCGGAATCCCCCCTGCCCGGACGAGAGCGGATGTGCCACGGAAAGCCACCAGACCGGAAAGTCCATTATTGGAAAGTTTGCTTACAGTTTCGAGGGTGCCGTCAGTGAATCATGTCCGCGGGAGACGCGACAAGCCCCCGTTCTCCGTGGGATCGGGCCGCTCGGGGGGCCGGTGCGCGAGGAGAACGTGCGGCGCAGGCGAGGGCGGGCCCTCCCGTCGTACGCGCTCGGTGTCCTGGAATCCCGGCCCGGGGCCCGCCGACCGGGACCGAGGACGCGGTGAGCCTCTCCAGGCTTCCCTGACCTGCGGTAAAGCTTCGCCAAGCCCAGGTTGAGGGGGGTACGCGGAGGAATGATGCCCTTGCCGTTCGAAGGGGATGAGCGATGACCGATCAGACGCCGGGAGTTCACTCCGAGGTCGGTACGCTGCGCAAGGTCATCGTGCACCGGCCCGAGCTCAGCTTCCACCGGCTCACCCCCAGGAACATGAACGACCTGCTGTTCGACGACATCCTGTGGGTCGAGCAGGCGCAGGCCGAGCACGACGCCTTCGTGGAGGTGATGCGCGAGCGCGGCGTCGAGGTGTTCCATCACCAGCGACTCCTGGCCGAGGCGCTGGACACGGGTGTCGAGGTGAAGCGGCACGCCATCGAGCAGACCGTCACCCACCTGACCGTCGGCCCGGCACTGGTCGACGTCGTCCGCGACACACTGTCCGGCTGGAGCGGCGAGAAACTGGCCACCCACCTCATCGGAGGGCTGACCAAGGAGGAGTTCGGCGTCGCCGACCTGGAGGAGCACTCCCTGGTGGCGGCCTCGGCGAACCCGCGCGAGTTCATCCTGCCGCCGCTGCCCAACTCGCTCTACCAGCGCGACCCGGCGGCCTGGCTGTACGGCGGGGTCTCGCTGAACCCGATGTTCTACCACGCGCGGCTGCTGGAGACGATCAACCAGTCGATCGTCCACCACCACCACCCGATGTTCGCCGGCGTGGACTTCCCCTACTGGTACCCCTACGCCGGCGAGGACGAGCGCTTCAACGAGGAGTCGTACGGCATGGCCGCGATGGAGGGCGGCGACATGATGCCCATCGGGAACGGCACGGTCGTGATCGGGATGAGCGAGCGCACCAACGCCCGTACCATCGAGCACATCGCGGTGTCGATGTTCGCGGCGGGCGCGGCGGAGCGGATCATCGCGGTCCACGTCCCCAAGAGCCGTTCCTACATGCATCTGGACACGGTCTTCACGTTCCTGGACGTCGACAAGGCCACCGCCTACCCGCCGTTCCTGGAGAGCGCCGCCACCTGCTCGCTGCGTCCCGGGGACAAGCAGGGCAGCCTGGAGGTGCGCCGCGACGCGAGCTTCGCCGTCGCGTTGCGGGAGGCGCTCGGGCTGACCCGCCTGGAGATCATCCCGACCGGTGGCGACGACCACCAGATGACCCGCGAGCAGTGGGACTCGGGCAACAACTTCTTCGCCCTGTCCCCCGGGGTCGTGATCGGTTACCACAAGAACGTCTTCACCAACCGCAAGCTGCGCGAGCACGGCGTCGAGGTCCTGGAGATCGAGGGCTTCGAGCTGGGCAAGGGCCGCGGCGGCGCCAGATGCATGACCTGTCCCATCGCGCGCGACGCGATCTGAGCGCGGGCCGTCATGCGATCCGCCGTCCGTGATGCCGGGTGGTCGTCCGAGCGCGACAGGTCCGATGACGACGGGTCCGATGACGACGGGTCCGAGCGCGACAAGTCCGAGCACGACGGGTCCGGGCGGGCGGATGGTCCGCGCGACGCTTCGAGACGGGAGGACACGGTGGTCCTGAACGGCGACATCCCTCACGGGGGCGTTCGATGAGCGGTCATCCGGCGCTCCTGTTGTTCCTGGCGCTGTTCGGCCTCTACAGTCCCGTCGCGGCACTCGCCTCCTACCTGCCGACCGTGCGGCCCTTCGACCACGGGCAGGTCCTGCGCCTGGCCGCGGGCCTGGCGCTCAACGTCGCCGTGTTCGTGCTCCTCGCGCTCTGGGTCGGCGAGCCGCTCCTGGAACTTCTCGGCATCAGCACCGCCGCGCTCACCGCCACGGGAGGCATCGCGCTGGCCTTCGCCGCCGTTCCGCTGATGCTGGGCAAGGCGGGCGTCGCCGAGGAGTCGTCGGAGGAGAGGCCGCCGACCGGGCCGGAGAGCGTGAAATCGGTGCTGTTCACGCCGGTGACCTTCCCGCTCACCGTCGGGGGGACCACCTTCGCCTTCGCGGTCGCGGCCTCCGCGCAGGCCGTCTCGCTCAGGGACAGGCTGGCGCTCTCGCTGGCCGCGCTGTGCTTCGCCGCCGTCACGGGCCTCACCCTGTACGCGGCCGGTCACGTGCAGCGGCGCATCTCCCTGAAGGGTGCCATGTTCCTCGACCGTATCGCCGGCATCCTGCTCACCTCCATCGCCGTCATCCTCCTGGCGAACGGCTTCACCGGCCTCGTCCTGGAGCGGCTCAACGCCTGACGGCGGCACGGGCGCGCTCCCGCTATCCCCTACGGGTGCGTGTGCACGTGTGTGGGCGGATTCGTCGGGATTTCCGTCATCGCCATTGACACGTTTTGACAGCGGCAGCTAAGGTCCAATCATTGGGAAAGCGCTTTCCGTCAGCGCCGTCAGAGAAGAGCTTTCCGGCGTACGGCTCTCGGCGTCCTCCTTTTTCGCCGTGGTGACGGCACGCCACACCACTTGGCCGATCTCCGCGTCGCCCCGCGCGGATCCACGGCCCTGGCCCGGTCCGAGGGAGGTCCTCTGTGAACACAGGCGCCTCCCCGATCGCGCGGCGTACCCGATGGCGCGGACCCCGCGGCAGCGGCCGAGCCGGCCGAGAAGACCCCACCCACAGGCACGAAGAAGAACGCACCCGGTATTCGAGAACGAAGGTGAGACCAGGATGAGACGAGCAGTCGCATTGCGGCTTCAGGCGGCGCTGGCCACGGCGTCGATCGCGGCCGTGGCCGGTGTGGCCCTGCCCGCGCTCCAGGCGTCGGCGGCGGTCGGCGGTGTCACCGGCTTCGCGACCGCCAACGGCGGCACCACCGGCGGCGCCGGCGGGCAGACGGTGAGGGCCACCACCGGAACCGCGATCCACGCGGCCCTGTGCGGCCGGGCCAGCAGCAGCACCCCGATCACCATCCAGGTCGAGGGGACGATCAACCACGGCAACACCACCAAGGTGTCGGGTTCCAGCTGCAACACCGCCGCCGGTGTGATCGAGCTCAAGCAGATCAGCAACGTCACGATCATCGGGGTCGGCGGCGGGGCGGTCTTCGACCAGCTGGGCATCCACATCCGCGACTCCAGCAACATCATCATCCAGAACGTCACCGTCCGGAACGTCAAGAAGTCGGGCTCGCCCACGTCCAACGGCGGCGACGCCATCGGCATGGAGAGCACCGTCCGCAACGTCTGGGTCGACCACGTCACCCTGGAGGCCTCGGGCGGAGAGTCGGAGGGCTACGACGGCCTCTTCGACATGAAGGACAACGTCCAGTACGTGACCCTGTCCTACAGCACCCTGCGCAACTCCGGCCGTGGCGGGCTCATCGGGTCCAGCGAGAGCGACCGCTCGAACGGCTTCGTGACGTTCCACCACAACCTGTACGAGAACCTCGACTCCCGTACGCCCCTGCTGCGCGGCGGCGTCGCCCACATCTACAACAACTCCTACGTGAACCTCCGCGAGTCGGGCATCAACTCCCGGGCCGGGGCTCGCGCCAAGGTGGAGAACAACTACTTCAAGGACTCCAAGGACGTCCTGGGCACCTTCTACACCAGCGAGGCCGGTTACTGGCAGGTCGCGGGCAACATCTTCGACAACGTGACCTGGTCCAGCCCCGGCAGCGACAACGCCCCGGCCGGTCCCAACCCGCAGTCCAACACCAGCGTCAGCGTCCCGTACTCCTTCACCCTCGACGGGGCGAGCTGCGTGCCGAACATCGTCCGCCAGACGGCGGGCGCCAACAAGGGCCTGCAGGTGTCGAACGGCAGCTGCTCACCCACGACGCCCACCCCCACGCCGACGGTGACGCCGACCGTCACCCCCACCCCCACCCCCACGCCGACGGTGACCCCCCCGCCCACCGGGACCAACCTCAGCATCGGGGCGGGCTCCGACGGCTCCAGCAAGGCCGGCGGGACGAGCTACGGCAACGTGCGGGACGGCAACCTGAGCACCTACTGGTCGCCGGCCGGCGCGACCGGTGACATCTCGATCAAGTGGAGCTCCGCCAAGTCGGTGTCCAGGGCCGTCATCCGTGAGGCCTCGGGTTCCAGCATCGGGTCCTGGCAGCTCCTCAACGGCGGCAACGGTGCCGTGCTGAAGTCCGGCAGCGGAGCGGGCACCATCACCTTCGCCGCGACCTCGCTGACCAAGCTCACCTTCAAGATCACCGGCTCGTCCGGTACGCCGAGGATCGCCGAGTTCGAGACCTACGCCGGCTAGCGGACCGGTGCCGGCGTCCGGCACCGGCCGGTAGCGGGCCGGTCCCACCGACCTGCACCGATCGGTGGCGGGCCGATCCCACCGTCCGCCACCGATCATCGGGACGGGAACGAGAACGAGAGCGGGGGCCGCCTGACCGGCGGCCCCCGCTTCCCGTGGTCCCGGGCGACCGGGGTGGGGAAGGAACGCGGTACTAGTCTGGGGAGATGCCGCCCGCGTCCCGCCGCGCCGACCTCCTCCCATGACCCCGGCCGTCTCCTCCCGTGACCTTCGGTCGCGCCCCTTCGTGACCGCCGGTCGACTCCTCCCATGACCAGGGAGACCCGCACGCTGCCCGCCCTCGCGGCGGGGCCGGTCGAGATGCCGTTCGTGATCCTGGGCTGGAGCGAGACCATCGCCCGCGACACCACCTGGAACGAGCACTCCCACCCCTTCCACGAACTGCTCTGGAACGAGCGGGGCGCGTCCACGGCCGTGGTGGGGGCACGGGCCTGGACGGTCACCCCCGCCCTGGGACTGTGGATGCCCGCGGGCACGCTGCACTCCGGCTCGGCGATCGTGGGGACCTGCTGCCGTGCCAATTTCTTCGGCTTCGGCACCATGACCTCGATCTCCCCCACGCCCGTCGGCGTCGAGATCACCCCGCTGCTCCGGCTGCTGCTGGAGCGGCTCGCCGACACGGAGCTGTCGCCCGGGTCGCGGGCGGTGACCGAGGCGATGGTGCTCGACGTGCTCACCCCCTCCTCGCGCGAACTGCTCCTGAACGTGCCCACCTCCGACCTGCTGCGCCCGATCGTCGAGGCGCTCCGGAACGACCCGGGTGATCCCCGGACGCTGACCGACTGGGCGTCCCACCTGGGCGTGAGCGCCCGTACGATCACCCGTGCCTTCAACGCGGAGACGGGGACGAGCTTCGCGCGCTGGGTCGCGGCGGTGCGCGCGCAGCACGCGGTCGCCCTGCTCGCCCGGGGCTGGGAGGTCGACGTCGTGGCCGAGGAGGTCGGCTACCGTTCGGCGAGCGCGTTCGGCGCGGCCTTCCGGAGGACGACCGGGCTGACCCCGGGAGCGTTCCGGGCCCGCTGAGGTCCCGGCCGCCTTCCCTCCACCCCCTGGTGTCCCGATCGCGACAACCGCTGTCTCAAAAGCTTGATTGCGACAAGTCGGTCATTTCCCCTAAGGTTCGGCGAAGGTAAGCCTTACCTAACTAGATCAAATCGCGCGGTGGTCATCGTGTGACGCTCCACGGACGCGTACCGCGATCCGACGGGTGAGGACCGGCGCCGGTGGAAATTCTGAAAGTGGAGTACGGATTGAAGCGTCCACGTAGCCTTCGCATCCTCGCCGTCGCGGCCGTCGCCCTGCTGGGTATCGCGGGCTGCGGTGGACAGCCGGAGACCGGCGCCGGGACCACCGGCGCGAGCACCGCCCCGAGCGCGAGCGCGAGCACGGGCGGCGACTCCGGCGCCTTCCCCGTCACGATCGAGCACGCGCTGGGGACGACCACGATCCCGGCGAAGCCGCAGCGGGTGGCCACGGTCAACTGGGCCAACCACGAGGCGCCCCTGGCCCTCGGCGTCGTCCCGGTCGGCATGGCCGCCGCGAACTTCGGCGAC
Organism: Streptosporangium sp. DT93; assembly: GCF_049844535.1. Classification (NCBI taxonomy): domain Bacteria; kingdom Bacillati; phylum Actinomycetota; class Actinomycetes; order Streptosporangiales; family Streptosporangiaceae; genus Streptosporangium; species Streptosporangium sp. DT93. The sequence goes on along the minus strand of NZ_JBNCLF010000017.1, from coordinate 22,057 downwards.
GACGACAAGGACGGGCTCCTGCCCTGGGTGAAGGAGCGCCTGGAGAAGCTCGGCGCCCCGACGCCCGTGCTGTTCGACGAGACCGACGGCATCGACTTCGAGGCCGTCGCCGACACGAAGCCGGACGTGATCCTGGCCGCGTACTCGGGCCTGACCAAGCAGGACTACGAGACGCTGAGCACGATCGCCCCGGTGGTGGCCTACCCGAAGGCCGCGTGGGCGACCCCGTGGCGTGAGATCATCCAGCTGAACAGCAAGGCGATCGGCCTCGCCGCCGAGGGCGAGAAGCTCATCGGCGACATCGAGGGCGACATCGCCGAGGTCGCGGCGAAGTACCCGCAGCTCAAGGGCAAGTCGGCGATGTTCATGACGCACGTCGACCCCAACGACGTCAGCGAGATCGGCTTCTACACCACGCACGACACCCGCACGCTGTTCTTCGAGGACCTCGGGCTGACGATCCCCGCCAGCATCGCCAAGGCCTCCGAGGGCACCGACAAGTTCGCCCTGACGCGGAGCGCCGAGCAGATCGACCTGTTCGACGACGTCGACATCATCACCGGGTACGGCGACGCGAAGGGCGAACTGCTCGCGAAGATCCGCAAGGACCCGCTGCTGTCGAAGATCCCCGCCGTCAAGCGCGGCTCGATCTACCTGCTGCCCGACAGCACGCCCCTGGGCACCGCCGCGAACCCGACCCCCCTGTCGATCTCCTGGGTGCTGGAGGACTACGCCAAGGCGCTCGCCGAGGTCGCGGACAAGGTCAGGTGACACCGGTCGACACCGGCCGCGCTCCGGACGCCGTTCTCGTACGGCGTCCGGCGCGTGTCCGCGTCCTGTGGCTGGTCGTCGCGCTCCTGGTCCTGGCGGCGTTCACGGTGGCCTCCGTCGCCCTCGGCTCGCGCGACGTCACCTGGGCCGACGTGTGGGCCGCCCTCGGCGGCGCGGACGGCTCCATCGAACAGGCGGCGGTCGTCAAGCGGGTGCCGCGCACCCTGCTCGCGATCGTCGTCGGCGCCGCGCTCGGCCTGTCGGGGGCCGTCATGCAGGGCGTGACCCGTAACCCGCTGGCCGACCCGGGCATCCTGGGCGTCAACATGGGCGCCTCGCTCGCCGTCGTCAGCGCCGTCGCGTTCTTCGGGCTCACGTCGCCGACCGGGTACGTCTGGGTCGCGATGGCCGGGGCCGCGCTCTCGGCCGTGTTCGTCTACACCGTCGGGTCCCTCGGGCGCGGCGGGGCCACGCCCCTGAAGCTGGCGCTCGCCGGCGCCGCCACGTCGGCGGCCTTCGCGTCCCTGGTCAGCGCCGTCGTCCTGCCCCGCAACGACATCGCCGGGACCTTCCGGCTCTGGCAGATCGGCGGGGTCGGCGGCGCGTCCTACGAGCGCGTCGGGCAGGTCCTGCCGTTCCTCGCCGTGGGGTTCGCCGTGTGCCTGCTGTCGGCGCGGGCGCTGAACTCGCTGGCCCTGGGGGACGAGCTCGCGGCCGGGCTGGGGGAGCGCGTCGTCCTCATCCGGGCCACGGCCGCCCTCGGCGCCGTCGTGCTGTGCGGCGCGTCCACGGCCGTCGCGGGGCCGATCGCCTTCGTCGGGCTCGTCGTCCCGCACGCGTGCCGCATGCTCGTCGGCGTCGACCACCGCTGGCTGCTGCCCTTCTCCGCCCTGGTCGGCGCGTCGCTGCTCACCGCCGCCGACGTCGTCGGTCGCATGGTGGCGCGCCCCCAGGACATCGAGGTGGGCATCGTCACGGCGCTGATCGGCGCCCCGTTCTTCATCCACATCGTCCGCAGTCAGAAGGTGCGTGACCTGTGAACGAGCGTAGCGAGCGAGCCGCCGGGCAGGGCGGCGCCGCCCGGCCCGGCTCCGGCGAGGGCGCGACCGCGAGCACCCCGGCCCCCGCTCCCGCTCCCGCCCCCGCTCCCGCCTCCGCCCCAGCCCCAGCCCTCGCCTCCGCCCCGGCCCCCGCTCCCGCCTCCGCCCCGGCCCCGGCCTCCGCTCCCGCCCCGGCCCCGGCCTCCGCTCCCGCCTTCGCCTCGGTCTCCGCGCCCGCCGGCGTCCGGACGCCCGTCGCCCTCATGGTCGCCCGGGGCCGGCGTCGCCGCGCCTCCCGGCGCCGCGTCGTCGTCCTGACCCTGGCGGTGCTCGTCGTCGCCGGGTTCCTCCTGACCCTGATGGCCGGGCAGACGTTCTACCCCCTCGGCGACGTGGTCCGCGTCGTCCTCGGCGAGCAGGTGCCCGGCGCGTCCTTCACGGTCGGGCGGCTCCGGCTGCCGCGGGCCGTCCTCGCCGTGGCGGCGGGGCTCTGCTTCGGCCTGGGTGGCGTCACCTTCCAGACGATGCTCCGCAACCCGCTGGCCAGCCCCGACATCATCGGCATCAGCTGGGCGGCGAGCGCCGCGGCGGCCATCGCGATCGTGGCACTGTCCCTGGAGCGGGCCCAGGTGTCGTTCCTGGCCATCGTCTCCGCCCTCGCCGTCGCGCTGCTGGTGTACACCCTGGCGTTCCGGGACGGGGTCGTCGGCACACGGCTGATCCTGATCGGCATCGGGATCGCCGCCATGCTGGAGAGCATCACCTCCTACGTCCTGTCCCAGGCCGCCGACTGGGACCTGCAGGAGGCCCTGCGCTGGCTGACCGGAAGCCTCAACGGCACGATCTGGGACCAGGTCGTGCCCGTCGTCGTCGCGCTGGCCGTCCTCGGGCCCGTCCTGCTGTCGCAGGGGCGTGACCTGTCGGCGATGCAGCTCGGCGACGACACCGCCTCCGCCCTCGGGGTCCGCGTCGAACACACCCGCGTCACGGTGATCGTCGCCGCCGTCGGCCTGATCGCCTTCGCCACGTCGGCGGCCGGGCCGATCGCGTTCGTGGCGTTCCTGTCCGGCCCCATCGCGGCCCGGCTCGTCGGCGCGAACGGCTCCCTGCTCGTGCCCGCCGGGCTGGTCGGCGCCCTGCTGGTCCTCGTCGCCGACTTCACCGGCCAGTTCGCGTTCGACATCCGCTACCCGGTCGGCGTCGTCACCGGCGTCCTCGGCGCGCCGTACCTCGTCTACCTGATCGTCCGCACCCATCGGGCCGGAGGCTCGCTGTGACCACGTCCCACTCCCTCGCGGCCGAGGGCCTCACGCTCGGCTACGGCGACCGCGTCGTCGTCGAGTCCCTCGACCTGACCGTGCCGCCCGGCGAGATCACGGTCGTCGTCGGCGCGAACGCCTCCGGCAAGTCGACGCTGCTGCGTTCCCTGTCGAGGCTGCTGCGGCCCCGGGCGGGCCGTGTCGTCCTGGACGGCAGGCAGGTGCACCGCATGCCCGCCAAGGAACTGGCCCGCACGCTCGGGCTGCTGCCCCAGTCGCCGATCGCGCCCGAGGGCATCACCGTGCTCGACCTCGTCGGCCGTGGCCGCCATCCCCACCAGGGGATCTTCTCCCGGTGGAACGACGGGGACGACGCCGCGGTGGCGTCCGCCCTGGAGGCCACCCGGACGACGGACCTGGCCGACCGGCCGGTCGACGAGCTGTCCGGCGGCCAGCGCCAGCGGGTCTGGATCGCCATGGCGCTGGCCCAGCAGACCGACCTGCTGCTGCTGGACGAGCCCACGACCTTCCTCGACGCCAGCCACCAGATCGAGGTCCTGGACCTGCTGACCGACCTGAACCACACGCGCGGCACCACCATCGTGATGGTCCTGCACGACCTGAACCTCGCGGCCCGCTACGCCGACCACCTCATCGCCCTGGCCGAGGGGAGCGTCCACGCCTCCGGCACCCCGGACGAGGTCCTCACCGAGGACATGGTCCGCGCCGTCTTCGGCCTCGACAGCCGCATCATCGCCGACCCCGTCTCCGGCCGCCCCCTGATGCTCCCCATCGGCCGCCACCACATCCGGCCGCGGCCCACCACTCCCACCCCGCCCACCACTCCCACCCCGCCCACCCCGCCCGCGGACCCCGAGGGCTCCGGGGACCCCGCTCACCGGTGACGCGGCGGGATCTCAGCAGGCCGCCGCCGCCGTACGGCGGAGCAGGGAGTCGGCGGCGGTGCGCAGTTCGTCGCTGAACGGCGCGGGCCGCAACGTGGCCGGGTCCAGGTTGACGTTGACGCGGTAGCCCTCGGCGTGCACCACGGCGCGGTCGGGCGACAGCACGCGGAAGCCGTACACGCCGCTGCTGCGGCCCAGGCGGTCGATCCAGAAGTGCACCAGCGGCTCGCCCGCCCCGGCGATGGGGACGTGGTAGGTCACCTTGAACTCGCGTACGGCGAGGAAGACGTCCTTGAACGCCGACAGGGCCGGATCGGGCGCCCAGCCCAGGCGGCGCCAGTACGCGCTGATCGCGCGCTCGACCAGCAGGGAGTAGCGGGAGTTGTGCAGCAGTCCCATGGCGTCGAGATCGTCGAAATGCACCTGGACCGGCTCGTGAACACCGTCGTCGATCATGGTCAGTCCTCCGGGAGAAGTGCGGGGTCCGGGCAGAGCGCGCGCAGGCGTTGCAGCACGGCACGGCGACCGTGGACGTAGGCGGCCGGTCCGTCGTGCAGGCGGGAGTGAAGGACGATCATCTCCCCGAGCGCGTCGATCTCGTACGCGAGCTGGGCCGGGTCCACGCTCCCGTCCAGCTCGCCCAGCGCCACGGCCTCGCCCACCAGCCGCCGGATGAACCCCAGCCAGTCGTGCAGGGCGCGTGAGACACGGTCGCGCACGGCCCCTGGCCGGTCGTCGAACTCGGCCTGCACGCTGAAGAAGAAGCACCCGCCGGGCAGCACGCCGTCGCCGTAGAACTTCAGCCGCGCCTCGTGCAGCGCGAACAGCCGCCGTACGCCGGGGGGAGCCTGCATGGCCGGGGCCACCACCGCCTCGGTCCACTGCCGGACGGCCCACTCCACCGCGTCGAGCTGCAGCTCTTCTTTGTCCTGCCAATGGGAGAAAAATCCGGACTTGCTGGTGCCGGTCGCCGTGGCGAGCCGTCCCAGGGAGAGCCCGTTCAACCCCTCGATCGAGGCCAGGCTCACCGCCTGTTCCAGGATCGCCTCCCGGCTGCGCAATCCACGCAGCCGCCGCCCGTCGGTCGTCATGGACGCACACTATATTAACGACCGATCGTTTGTATATCTGCGCGCACCGGCACACCGCCGCGCCCCCTCCACGACGGGGGCGGTCCCCGGGGTGAGCCCACGGGCGCTCGGCTCACCGCCCCCGGACGCCCGGACGCCCGGACGCCCGGACGCCCGGACGCCCGGACGCCGGGGCGCGGCCGGGTGAGCGTTCCCGCTGCGGCAGAATCGGAGGACATGACGCGCGGACCGCCCCTCCGGGAGGTGGCGCCGGCCCGGTGACGAGAACGAGGACCCCGCGGTGCGATACCTGATGCTGATCTACGGCAACGAGGACATCTGGAACAGCCTGGCGCCGGAGGAGATGGCGCGGCTGATCGACGAGGTCGACGGCTTCAACGCCGCGCTGCGCGAGTCCGGGGAGCTGCTCGGGTCCGAGGGGCTGCTCCCCCGGCCGCGGTCGGTCCGGCCGGTGGCGGGCGACGTGGTCGTCACCGACGGCCCCTACATCGAGGCGAAGGAGTACGTCGGCTCCTACTTCGTGGTCGAGGTCGACGACGAGCGGCGGGCGCTGGAGATCGCGAAATCCTATCCCGGGCTGAGCCACGGTGTCGGTGGCCTGGAGGTGTGGCCGCTGATGGAGCGTGGCTGGGCGAGTGCCGAGACCTGACGACCCGGCCGGGGGGCCGCCGGGAGCCGGCGACCCGGCCGAGACGCGGCCCGGCACGGGCGATCCGGTCGAGGGCCCACCCGGCACCGGTGATCCGGCCGGGGGACGGCCGGGAGCCGGCGACCCGGTCGAGGAGCTGCTGAGGTCGCTGGCCTCCCGGGTGCTCGGTACGCTCGTGCGCCGCCACGGCGACTTCGCCCGGTGCGAGGACGCGACCCAGGAGGCGCTGATCACCGCCGCGGGCGCCTGGCCGCGTGATGGCGTCCCGGCCCACCCGCTGGGATGGCTCGTCACGGTCGCCGCGAACCGCTACATCGACCAGGTCCGCTCCGACGGCGCCCGCGAGCGCCGCGAGCGGGCCGCCCTCGACGCCACGCCGCGCGACGCGCTGGTCGCGCCGCCGCCGGACGTCGAACAGGCCCGCGACGACCTGCTGGAGCTGCTGTTCCTGTGTTGTCACCCGGCGCTGACCGCTCCCTCGCAGATGGCGCTCACGCTGAGGGCGGTCGCCGGGCTGACCACCGCCGAGGTGGCCGCGTCCTTCCTGGTGCCCGAGAAGACCATGGGGCAGCGCGTCTCACGGGCCAAACAGCGCCTGCGCGAGGCCGGGGCCCGCTTCGAGGCCCCCGCGGACCCCGAGCACGGGCCCCGGCTGCGGGTCGTGCTGCACGTGCTGTACCTGATGTTCAACGAGGGCTACAGCGCCAGCGCCGGATCGCACCTGCGCCGGCCCGACCTGACCCGGCAGGCCCTGCGTCTCGTACGCCGGTTGCACGCGCGGCTGCCCGGGTCGGGCGAGACCGCGGGCCTGCTGGCGCTGATGCTGCTGACCGAGGCCCGCGGCGCGGCGCGTACCGGCCCCGGCGGCGTGCTCGTGCCGCTGGCGGAGCAGGACCGCTCCCTCTGGGACGCCGCCGCCATCGCCGAGGGGACCGAGCTCGTCGCCCGCACGCTGGCGACGGGGCCGATCGGCCCGTACCAGGTGCAGGCGGCCATCGCGGCGGTGCACGACGAGGCGCCGTCGGCCGAGGACACCGACTGGCGGCAGATCCTGGCACTGTACGAGATCCTGGAGCGCCTGGAGCCCAACCCCGTCACCACCCTCAACCGGGCGGTCGCGCTGGCGATGGTGCGCGGGCCGCGCGCCGGGCTGGCGCTGCTGGACGAGCTGGGGTCCGGGGTGCTCGCCGGGCACCACCGGCTGCTGGCGGTCCGCGCCCACCTGCTGGAGCGGGACGGCCGGGCCGCCGAGGCCGCCGAGGCGTACCGGGAGGCCGCGCGCCTGGCCGGCAGCCGGCCCGAGCAGCGGTTCCTTCTCGGGCGAGCCGTCCGCTGCGCGGGATGACTCGAATTTCCGGCGCGGGCGCGTAGAAATCCCTTTTTCCGGCGTGGGCGTGTAGAAATCCCGTCCGCGGCTCCGTTCCCTCCCCGAACGGGCCCATCGAGGGGTCCGCACGAAGGAGCGACACGACATGACCAAGGTGACGGCACAGATGTCGATCTCACTTGACGGCCACTACGCCGGCCCGCGCCATGACGGCACGGGGAGCTGGATCGACTCGGCGGAGGCCGCGGGCTTCTACCGGATCACCCGATGGGTGATCGACGGCGCGGCCTGGCGCGGGCGGCAGGGTTTCCAGGGCGGCAAGGACGACGTCGACGCCGCCATCATCGGCGAGACGTTCGAGGCGGCCGGGGCCTACGTCATGGGGCGGAACATGGCGGACGGGGGAGAGGTGCCCTGGGGCGACGAGCCTCCGTTCCGCGCGCCGGTGTTCGTCGTGACCCACCGCCCCCGCGAGGTCCTGAGGCGCAAGGGCGGGACCAGCTTCACCTACGTCACCGACGGGGTCGCCAGTGCCGTCGAGCAGGCCCGCGCCGTCGCGGGCGGCAAGGACGTGGCGATCTCCGGGGGCGGCACCCTGCTGCGCCAGGTCATCAAGGCCGGCCTCCTGGACGAGCTGGAGCTGCACATCGTCCCGACCGTCCTCGGCACCGGGATGCGCCTGTTCGACGCCGACCTCGACCTCGCCGTGAAGGAGGCGATCGAGCTCACGCCCATCCGGGTCGTCCAGAGCCCGAGGGTCACCCACATCCGCTACAGGATCGACGGGCGGGAGCCCCTGGTCCTGGACGACCGCGGCCGCGGCAGCGGCACACCCGGAACCGACACGCCGTAGCCTCCCGGGCCTCCCGGGCCACCGGGGCCGCCGGGGACGCTGCGAAAGCCGGGAACACCGCGAACACCGCGAACGCAGGGGGCGGCGGGGGACACCGGAAACGTCTCGAACGCCGGGGAGGTCTCGATGGTTCTCCCCGGCCACCCCGCCCGGCTCCCGGCTTCCCCTCTCGGAGGCACCTCCCACCTCCCACCGGCCACCTCCCGCCGGCCACCTCCCACCGGCCATCGGCCATCGGCTATCGATCACCGATCATCAGCCACCGATCTCGGCCGTCGGGCACCTCGGTTTTTTGGATAGCCCAACTATCCAATCTTGGGTAGTATCACTATCCAAGGAAAGGTGACCCCCATGACCGTGATCGTTCTCGCCGTCGCCACGCTGTTCTTCCGTCTGCTGGGCGCGCTGACCCACCGGGCGCGCTTCTCCACCTGGCAGGTGAGCGCAGCGCACGGACTGGCCGTCATGCTGGTGATGACGGCCACCGCCCACTTCGTCCCGTCGGACGTGACCTTCATGCCGAACCACGCCGACATGACGGCCATGGTTCCGCCCTTCGTCCCGTTCCCCGGCCTCGTGGTCCACCTGACCGGCGTGCTGGAGCTGGCCGGGGCGGTGGGGCTGGTGGTGACGGGCACCCGGCGGGCGGCCGGGATCTGCCTGGCGCTGCTGTTCGTGCTCATGCTCCCGGCCAACGTCCACGCCGCGCTGGCCGGGGTGCCCCTGGCGGGGGAGGCGGCGACGCCGCTGTGGCAGCGCCTTCCCGAGCAGGTCCTCTACATCGGCGTGGCCCTGTGGGCGGCGGGAGTCGTCGGGGGACGCCCGCGCCGTACGGACGTCACGGGCGTCACGTCCGCCGGCAGCCGGATCACCCGGTGAAGTCGCCGGCGTGGTCCCCGGCCCAGTCGGCGAAGGTGCGGGCGGGACGACCGGTCAGCTCCTCGACGGTGCGGGTGGTCCCGACGGGCGAGCCGTCGGTGGACTCCCACCAGGCCAGAAGGGCGTCGGCGTAGGCCCCGGGCATGTGGTCGGCCATCCGTGACCTCCATTCCTCCGGGGTGATCGGGGCGACGGTGATGCTCCTGCCGGTCACACGGGCCAGGATGCCGATCTGCTCGGCGAAGGTCAGGGACTGCGGTCCGGTCAGGGTGTACGGCCGGCCGGCCAGGGCCGGGTCGGTGAGAACGGCCAGGGCCGCCTCCGCGATGTCGGCCTCGTGGATGGGGTCGCTGTGGGAGTTCGGAAACGGCAGGCCGACGGGGGCGCCGGACCTGATGGACCGGGCCCAGGCCAGCGCGTTGCCGGCGAAGGCGCCGGGACGCAGCGCCGTGGACCGGACGGGGGACGCCGTCAGGGCCCTCTCCGTCTCCAGGTGGAACGCGGCCAGGGGGTCGGTCTCCGCGTCCGGGGAGAGGACCACGGCTGAGGACAGCAGCACGATGTGCTCGACCCCGGCCTCGGCGGCCCTCTCGGCGAACGCGGGGGCGTGGGAGGGCGAGGCGTACAGGAAGACCGAGGTCACGCCGTCCAGGGCAGGGGGGAAGGTGGACGGGTCGCCGAGGTCGCACCGTACGGTGTCGTGGTCCCGGGGCTCGCGGGAGGCCGTGCGGAACGGGAGCCCGCGGTCGCGCAGCAGGGTGACGAGGGCGCCTGCGACGGCGCCGCGGCCGCCGGTGACGAGGATGGTCATGATCGGTGTTCCCTTCAGGGTGACGGGGTTCGGTGGCGAGGCCGGCGCCGGCCGTACCTGTCGCCGAGCCTGCCGCCGACCACCAGCAGGACGCCGAGGGCGAGGGCGTAGCTCGCGCCGAGCCACTGGACGAGGGCCTCGCCCCCGCCGAGGTCGGCGGCGACGGTCGGCGCGGCGATGGTGGTGACGGTCGCGTCCAGCAGGTCCAGGACGGCGGCGGCCAGGACGACCGCCAGAACGGCCCGCCGCCGTCCGGGCGAGAGCGCCTGAGGGGGATCGGCGCGGGCGAGCGTGGACAAGGGGTCTCCTCTTTCCGGGATGATGGGAACATGCAGATGTGACGCAAATATTGCGTTACGCAAACATTGCGCGGCGCACGTAAATGTGAGGCATGGAGGAGCCCGTGTCAAATCGAGCCGAGTTGCTGAGGCGGGTCGCCGCAGAGAGCCAGCGGCACTACGCCGCCTACTCGCTGTTCAACCAGGCGATGGCCGACCACCTGGGATTGCACCCCACCGACCTGCAGTGTGTCGCCCTGCTCGATCTGGAGACGGGACCGGTGAGCACCGGCGAGATCGCCCGGCTGACCGGCCTGACCCCCGGCTCGGCCACCCGCCTGGTCGACCGCCTGGCCAGGACGGGACTGGTCGTGCGCGTCGCCGACCCGCACGACCGCCGGCGCGCCCTGGTCGAGCTGGCGCCCGTCGCCCGCGCCCGCGTCGCCGCGGTCTGGGACGTCCCCGGCGAGGCGTACGGCAGAGCGCTGGAGACCTTCACCGACGCTGAACTGGACGTCATCGCCGAGTACCTCCGCCGGGCCACCGAGGTGGGCCGTGAGCAGGCCGCGCGTCTGGCCTCGGAGGGGCCGTCCGCGACCTCCTGAGCCGGGCGCCCGCTCCCGCCGCCTCGCCCGGCGGCCGGGGTGCCCGGAGCCGGGTCACCCCGTCAGAGGGTCCGCGTCATGAACACGCTGAGCGGGTCGGGCCGGTAGTCCGCGAAGGGTTCGCAGCAGGCGAACCCGAACTTCGCGTACAGCCTGCGGGCGGGCAGGAAGAAGTCGTCCGCGCCGGTCTCGAGGCTGAGGCGGGTGAATCCCATGCGCCGCGCCTCGGTGATGATGTGCTCCAGCAGCAGGGAGGCGGTCCCGCTCCGCTTGCGGGACGGCGCGGTGCGCATCGACTTCACCTCGGCGTGCTCCGCGTCCAGCCGCTTGATCGCGCCGCAACCCACCAGGCGGCCGTCGTCCAGGACCGACCAGAACGTGATCCCGGGCCTGCGGAGCGCGTCGAGATCGAGGGCGTGCTTGCTCTCCGGGGGCGTGATGGATCGCATCTCGCGGACGTGCTCGTCGAGGAATCCGGCGATCTCCGGACCGGAGAGGTCGTCGAGGACGATCTTCATGGTGCCCGCCTTTCCCCACGTCGGCATGGAGAAGGGTACGGCGGGCCGGTACGCGGGGTCACGGCCGGGACGGCGGCGCGGGAGCGGCGATCCCCGTGACCTCCGCGAAGGACTCGCCCGCCGACAGGCGTCCGGTGAGGTTCCGCACCGCCTGCGGCCCGCCGCCCACGCCGGCCCAGCGGCTCACCCGGCACGCGGCCTCGGCGTAGGTCCGCCGGTCGGCGGACGCGGTGCTCAGCCAGTCCTCCAGCGTGGCCGGGAGCTCCGGACGGGGCTCGGCCAGGCACCGGTCGCCGGACCGGGAGAGGTATCGGGGGTCGTCGCTGACCAGGACGGCGAGTCCCTCGTTGAACCACTGCGGGACCTCGCCGCCGCCGAGACGGGCGCGCAGTTCCACGTGGGACAGCTCGTGGGAGGCGATCACGGGGTTGGCGCCGCCCGGGGAGAGCATCACCGCGCGGTTCAGCACGGCGACGCCGCGTTCCTCGCCGCCGCCGATCCGGCGGTAGCAGTCCTGGGTGAGGCACACCAGGACGTCCGGCGAGCTCTCCCGCCCCCCGTAGAAGTCGCTCACCCGCCGTTCCGCCCGTTCGACGACCTCGATCACCTGGCGGCGCCGCTCCGGCGGCAGGCCCGGCTCCGCGTACAGGCCGGGCCGGAGCCGTTCCAGGCCGTAGCAGCCGGGGCAGGTCGTGGCGGCGACCGAGGGGAAGGCCAGCGCCGTCACGGCCACGGCGGCGGCGAGCAGGACCGCGAGGACGGCGAGGAGGACGACGGCCACCCGGCGCGGGGTCAACCGGCGCCCCTCGGGAGGGGGGCCGGACTCCCCGGCCGTTCCGGACTCCCCGGCCGTTCCGGACTCCCGATCGATCATGGAGACACGCTACCCCGGACCGGCAGCCGCCGCGTGGTGACGTACCCGCCGACGCAGGGGGCGGACGCCGGTGCCGGTCGGTCGGTCGGTTACCGGGACCACAGACCCGCTGAAGGCGGGGGGAGAGATCGGGAGGCGCGGAGGTCGTCGTCGGGCACGCCGTCGCCCAGGAGTGCGGCGAGACGGTCGAGGTCCTCCTCCTGCAGGCGCCGGTAGGAGGGGAGCAGCAGCCCCGTCAGCGGGCGCAGGGGGCCGCGCAGCCGGACGTCGAGGGTCGCGACGAGGGCGACCGCGCCGCCGGGCCGGGTCTCGATGCGGCGCGATCCGCTCACGGTGACCGTGGCGCTGCCGCCACGGTACTCGGCGAAGGCGGGGCCGGACCGCTCGACGCGGGTGGGGGTGACGAAGGGCAGTCCCGCGAACCGCAGTTCCTCCACGATGCGCTGGCCGGCCGTCGCCTGCCCGGGGGGCTCGACGGTCATCCGCCGGACCTGGGCGCGCCAGAGAGGGTCCTTCGACCAGTCGAGGAAGAGCCGTGCGGCCTCGGCCGGGGTGGCCCGGACGATCCGCGTGCCGGTGATCACGCCCATGGTCAGGCCTTCACCGGGGACGCGCCCCAGAAGGCGTCGACCTCGTACTGGTCGCGGCTGTGCAGCCAGGACTCGGCGATCAGGCCGTCCCGCATCGTCATGACGTGCGCCAGGTTGTTCTCCAGCGGGACGTCCAGGCCGGGGCGGGTGGCGGTGTACGTGGCCAGGGCGACGGCCTGCTCGTCGTCGGCGAGGACGCGGTGGAGGTGCAGCGTGAGCGTGCCCAGGGTGACGGTCGAGGCGCCGACGACGAAGCCGACGACGGCCTCGCGTCCCTCGTAGTCACCGGTGTTGGAGCTGCGCCCGGGGACGTGCAGCACCGTGTCCGGGGCGAGCGTCCGGCGGGCCGCCTCCAGGTCGCCCCGGTTGAGCGCGGCGTAGAAGTCCCGGACGACCTGGGCGTTGCCGGTGGCGGTGGCGGTACCGGGGACGGTGGTGTTCATGGTCGGACCTCCCGAATGTATTTCGATGTAGAAATACTTGCACCGATCTGTTTCGATGTCAAAATACTGGGATGACGGAAGATGCCGGGGACCCGGTGCGGCGCATGATCGAGCAGTGGACCGCCCTGCGGCCCGGCATGGATCCCGCGCCCATGGCGCTGTTCGGCAGGCTCACCCGGGTCGAGCGGCAGGCCGCCGCGGCGATCGCCGCGGTGCTGCACCCGTACGGGCTCAACCGGGGGGAGTTCGACGTGCTCGCCACCCTCTACCGGGGCGGCGGGGAGCTGTCGCCGGGCGAGCTGGCACCGGCGCTGCTGCTCTCCCCGGCGGCGGTCACCAACCGTGTCGACCGGCTGGAGAGGGCGGGTCACCTGCGACGGGACCCCGACCCGCAGGACGGGCGGGGCGTCCGCGTCCGGCTCACCGACGCCGGAAGGGAACTGCTGGAGAAGGCGCTGGCCGACCACGTGGCCGGCCTGGCGAGGCTGGCCGCCGGGATCTCCGAGGCCGAACGCGCCGAGCTGGACGCGCTGCTGGAGAGGCTGGCGAGGGGGATGGGCGCCTGACGACCACCGGGGCGGCGGTCCGGGACGTCCCGGACC
>NZ_JBNCLF010000017.1:0-8552 GCF_049844535.1 Streptosporangium sp. DT93 | reverse complement strand
CGGCGCCCCCTCCTCCTCACTCCCCCCTCCGTGTTTGTTAAACCCCCCCCCCCCCCCCCCCCCGGGGGGGGGGGCCCCGCCCCCCCCCCCCCCCCCGCCCCGCGCGTACGGGTCAGCCGCGGCGCCACTTCTGGTTGGCGCCGCCGAGGCAGTCCCACTGCTGCAGCTCCGTGCCGTTGCCGCCCCAGCTCGTGACGTCCACGCACTTGTTGGACTGCGGGTTGACCAGGTCACCGGCCCCGCTGAGGACGAACTGCTGCGCCGGGTTGCCGCTGCAGTTGGCGAGCTGGATGGCGGCGCCGTTGGCGGTGGAGCCCCAGGCGACGTCCATGCACATTCCCATGGCCCGCACGGTGCCGTCACCGGGGAAGGTCCAGGTCTGGGCCGGGCTGGTGTTGCAGTCCCACACCCGCAGGCGCTTGCCGTCGGCGGGGATGCCGTCCGGGATGTCGATGCACCTGTTCTGCCAGCCGATGAGCCGGCTGTCGCCCCCGCCGCCGGTGGTGGTCAGGGTCAGCCCGTACGCGCCGAGGATCTCGTTGACCGGCTGGTAGAAGGTGTGGCCGCCGTTGGAGCAGTTGCCGGCGCCGCCGGAGGTCACACCCTGGGCCTGGTCACCGGTGATGTAGGCGCCGCCCGAGTCGCCGCCCTCGGCGCAGGCGCTGGTCTGGGTCAGCCCGTGCACCAGGGACCCGGAGTAGTTGACGGTCACGTTCTTGGCCTGGACGACGCCGCAGCGCCAGCCGGTGGTACGCCCGGAGCGGCAGATCGAGGCGCCGACCACGGCCTCCTGGGAACCGGCCACCGGCACGTTGCCGCCGCCGTAGTTGTTCACCCACGGGCGGGGCGTCCAGTTGCCGTTGGTGCGTACCCAGGCGTAGTCGTTGCCCGGGAAGGACGAGCCCGCGAAGGTGCCCTGGGAGACGTTGTTGTAGCCGAGGGTGGGGCTGCCGGTGCCGCCGCAGTGCCCGGCGGTGACGAAGCCGCCGTTGTTGACGGAGAAGCCCACCGAGCACAGCGTGTTGCCGTTGATGACGTACTGGTCGCCGCCGCGGATGTCGTAGAAGGTCCTGGGCGCCTCGCTGACGGCGACGCGCACCGCGCCGGAGTCGACGGCGCCGGCCTTGACGAAGCGCTCGGCGGCCTGGCGGTCGGCCGCCGACACCACCACGGTGTTGGAGGCCACGTCCACGTACCAGGTGTGCACGTCCTTGCCGGCGCGGCCGGCGGCCCGGTCGAGCGCGTCCTTGGTGGCGGTCAGCTGCCGCTCGCTGCGCGGGACGGGCACCGGCACCGCGCCGGCGTCGCGGACCACGGCGGCGTCGGCGTCGTTCACGACACCCACGGCCAGCCGCTCCTCGCCGGGCGCGAACCAGGCGCCGGCGAACCGGTCGGCCAGGCGGGTGCGGAGCCGCCGCTCCACCACGGAGGCCGCGGCCTCGTGCGCCTGGCGGACGCGGGCCTGCGTGGCGCTCAGCCCGAGGTCGCGCTGCAGCGCCTGCTGGGCGGTGGCCGCCCCGGACGGGTCCGGGCCGGGTTCGGGCACGGTGGCGGCCTGCGCCGACACGGGCGGGAGGACGAGCGCGGCGGTGAGTACCGCCACGCCGGTCAGCATGCTGAATCTCACGACAGGTCCTTCGGGAGGGGGGTGGACGAGGCGTGAGAGCGCTCTCAGGAAAGAAACTTTTCATTTCTTACAGGCGAAGTCAATACGGGTCGGCGAGCGAATGCGATCAGCGGCCGGCCCGGCTGCGCCCCCGGCGTCCCCCGGTGCCCCCGTCGTGCCGCGCACCACGCCGCCGCGCCCAGGTTCGCCGCGGGCCCGCCGGTTCCGCCGCCGGTACGGCCCCGTGGAGCCGGTGCAGCACTATGGAGGGGTGGACGACCTCGATGACGTACTGCACGCGGTGGGCCCCCGGCTGCGGTCGTTGCGGCAGAGCCGGAGCGTCACCCTCGCCCAGCTCTCCACGACGACCGGGATCTCGGTGAGCACGCTCTCACGGCTGGAGGCGGGACAGCGCAGGCCGACGCTGGAACTCCTGCTGTCGCTGGCGCGCGCCCACCAGGTTCCGCTCGACGAGCTCGTCGGCGCGCCGGCGACGGGCGACCCGCGCGTCCACCCCCGCCCCTTCCAGCGGCACGGCATGACGTTCATCCCGCTGACGCGCCGCCCCGGGGGCCTGCAGGCGTACAAGATGGTGGTCCCGGTGAACTGGCCCTCGCACGAGCCCGAGCTCCAGGTCCACGAGGGGTACGAGTGGATGTACATCCTGTCCGGCAGGCTGCGGCTGAGGCTCAACGACAAGGACGTGCTGCTCACCGCCGGGGAGGTGGCCGAGTTCGACACCCGCGTCCCGCACTTCTTCGCCAACCCCGGGCCCGGGGTGGCCGAGATGCTCAGCCTCTTCGGCCCCCAGGGCGAACGGGTGCACGTCAGGGCCCGGCCACGGGAGGACCCGCGCTGAGGGGCCCCCGGCCCGCCGTCCCGCCGGAGCGCAGCGCGTCCACCAGCGCGGCCGGGGTGTCGGCGAAGAGGTGGATCACGGTCGCCTCGGCGTGCCCGCCGAGCGGGCGGACGACGGCGACCGGCTCGCTCAGCTCGACGACCACGTTGGTCCGCGATCCCACCCCCAGGCTCAGCCGGCCGTCCTTCACGGTGACCATGCCGCTCGCGTTGTAGTCGGGAGAGAGGCGTACCGAGGAGATCAGGGCGCGCGGGACGCGCAGGTCGAAGTGGACGCCGTAGCGCAGGCGCAGCTCGGCGGGGGTCACCACGTGCGGGCGGGTGACGCAGGAGGCGGCGAACGCCAGCGCGTACACGATCCCGGACAGGTCGAGCAGCAGGACCGCCAGGCGCGGGCCGGCGGGGACGTCGTTCGCGAGCAGCACCACGTCCACCACGGCGGTCTCCACGGCCATCGCGAAGACCAGCAGCAGCAGCGTCGAGGACTGCCCCCCGGAGTACGGCACGGCGACCGCTCCGGGCGGCACGCCGTCGCGGCGGCGCGCGACCCAGAGCGCGAGGCTCACCGCGCTCCTCAGCTCGAACCCCACGATCCGGCGCACCCGTGAGGGCGCCGGGTGCTCCCGGGGCGTCATGGCCGCTCCCTCAGCATGGCCATGACCAGGCGGAACGTCTCGGCCTGGCGGGGGGCAGCATGTCCTCCATCGTCTCCGTCCACGGTTCGGCCTCCGGGGCCAGTTCCGTGACCATCGTCTCGGCCATCTCCGCGGGGAGGTGCGCGACGAGGTCGGCGGCGAGCGCGGCCACCCGGGGGTCGCCGGGGTCCGCGCCGGCGAGTTCGTCGAGCCGCGCGTACAGGGCGTGCCCGCGCGCGAGCGCCTCGGGCTCGGTGAGCGGCCGGAGCAGGCCGAGCATCCGGGCGCGGTCGGCGGGGCCGGTCACCGTGTCCATCAGCGCCAGCAGCTCGCGGTCGGCCGCGGCGAACGCCGAGTCCTCGACGGACAGGTCGCGCAGCACCGACGCCATCTCCGGGGAGACCGCCGAGTCGGGGTGCGGGTCGGCCTGCGCGAGCAGCGCGGCCAGCCGTTCCCGCCGGGCGGCGATCGCCCTCTCCTGCCCGGCCAGGTCGGCGTCCAGCTCCAGGAGCACCTCGCGCAGCTCCCGGCCCCGGTCGTCGGCCAGCACGTCGCGGATCTCGTCCAGCGACAGGCCCAGCTCGGCCAGCCGCCGTACGCGGGCCAGGACGACCGCGTCGCGCAGCCGGTAGGTCCGGTAGCCGTTGGCCCGGCGCACGGGCTCGGGAAGGAGGCCCAGGTGGTGGTAGTGACGCACGGTCCGGGTGGACACCCCGACCAGCGCGGCGAGCTCACCGATCATCATGTCCCCATTAGAGACGTTGACGTAGCGGCAAGGTCAACCGCGTCCGGCCGGGAGGGGGCGGACGCCGGCGGGAAGGGGGCCGTGCCCGCTCACCGGCGGCCGCCGGGCACCGGGTCCGGCCCGGTGCCTCCCGTCAGAGGTCGTGGTTCTCGATGGCCTGCTTCAGGGCGGCCTGCGTCGCCCGGTGGGAGGAGACCCCGTTCGCGAGGGCGAAGTCGATCATCGAGGTGTCCGCGTCGAAGGTGAGGTCCTCGGTGACCCTGGTCCTCCCGCCGGGCAGCTTCGTGAAGACGATCCTCTGGTGGGTGACGACGCCCGGGAACGTCCAGCTGTCCGTCTCGTAGTACAGGCCCGCGTAGTCGATGCGCTGCTGGGCGTGCGTGTTGCTGGTGACGATCGTGCCCTCGTACGGGATCTCTTCGACGGCGGTCAGGTTGATGTGGCGCTCGCCCCGCACGAAGCAGCTCTTGTGGACGACGACCCGCTTCAGGAAGGAGTGCTTGCCGATGTGGTTGCTGAAATCGGAGTACGCGGGGAACACCCGGGCGACCGGGGCGTCGATCGTGATGGAGATGCTGTCCTGGGCCCTGCTTCGTCCCGACCCCGGCGCGGGCGGCGTGGTCTCGTGGAACCGGTGGGTGTCCCACGCGGCCCGCCACTCGGCGGCGAGCGCGGCGTCGTCCGCCGGAGTGCCGGCGTGGGCGGGGCCGGAGAGGGCGGTGAGGGCGCTGAGGACGAGGACGGCGGCGAACAGCTGGGCCGCAAGAAGTCGGAGATGCTTCTTCACGTACACCCCAAGAAGAGACAGTAGTTACAAATGATCTTTTATCGCATCTTCTTGTGATCTACGGGTTTTCGGGGCGAAGAGAGGAAAAATCTTTCGGAGGCGGCGGGCCGGTCAGGAGCGCTCCTGCCGGGGCAGGACCACCTCCCTGACGATGAGCAGGACCGCCGCGACGATCGGGATGCCGAGCAGCGCGCCCAGCACGCCGAGCAGCGCGCCGCCCAGCAGGGCGCCGACGATCGTGGCGAGCGGCGGCACGTCCACCGAGCTCTTCATCACGGCCGGCGCGATCCAGTAGTTCTCGATCTGCTGGTAGATCGTGAAGAAGATCAGGCAGACGATGCCGACGGTCGGGGAGACGAAGAACCCCACCAGGGAGGCGACACCCGCGCCGATGAAGGCGCCGACCAGGGGGATGAGGTCGGTCAGCGCCACGATCAGGGAGAGCGCCAGGGCGTAGGGGACGTCCATGATGCTCAGGAAGATGAAGGTCGTGACACCGGCGATGAGCGAGATGATCAGGTTTCCGGCGACGTACCCGCCGATGCTGTCGATGATCTGGTCGCCCAGCAGGGCCGCGCGGTTGCGGCGGGTCCGGGGGAACAGCCGGTAGGCCATCCTCTTGAGCGACTTGAGCGAGCCCAGGAAGTAGAGCGTCAGCACCAGGACCGTCAGCGAGTTGAAGACCGCGCCGATGACGACCGACCCGATGCCGAGCACGCCGCCGAACATCTGGGTGCCGAAGTCCCCGCTCGTCACGTACGTCTGGAGCTTTTCCAGGAGCTGGAAGCGCTGGTCCAGGTCGCGGATGAGCGGGTTGTCCTGCAGCTCCTGGACGTACTGCGGGAGCTCGGCGACGAACTGGGTGGACTGCGTGGTCAGCGGGGGGACGATGGCCAGCCCGAAGACGACGAAGACCAGGATGACGCCCATGAAGACGACGGTGATGGCGCCCGGCCGGGGGACGCGGCGCCGCTGGAGGAACTCGACCGCAGGGTTCAGGCCGATGGCCAGGAAGAGCGAGACGATGATGAGGATCAGCACCGAGCTCACCGTCACCACCGCCTGCACCAGCCACCAGGCGGTGAGCACGCCCAGGGCGGCGGTGAAACCGAACACGAACGGGTTGCCGCTCATCGAGCGTCCGGGACGGCCGAACGGGAGGGCCTGGGGGAGGGCGGAGGGCGTCTCGGCGGGGACGGGCCTGTCCGGGGCGGCGGCCGCGACCCTGCCGGGAGGCGCGGGGGCGACACCGGGCAGCACGAGCGGCCCCGCGGAGGTCAGGATCGGCTCGGGGGCCTCGGCGGGCCGGGGGGTCTCTTCGGGTACGGCGGGCTGCGGGGGCGTCGCGGAGGTCTCCTCCGGCGCGGCGGACGTCGCGGGCCGCGCGGGGGTCTCCTCCGGCGCGGCGGACGTCGCAGGCTGTGCGGGGGTCTCTTCCGGCACGGCGGGTGGCGCGGGCGTCTCGGGTCCCTTCTGCGGGACACCGGAGGCGGGCGGGGAGGATGCCGCCGGTGAGCGACCGGCGGAGGTGGACTCGGGCACCTGTGGCCCCTGCCCGCTCTCGCGGAAGATAGTCGGCTTTCCCGCCGGAGTCCTTCCCCAGGTCGTCACGGGGGTGCGGTGCGGCGGGTCAGCTCAGGTTGACGTACTGGCGGGGGCGCAGGGCGTGACCGCGCAGGGCGGCCAGCGCGGCCGAGCGGCCGGCCGGGGTGAGGCGGCCACCGGCCCGCAGGCCGAAGGCGTCCAGGCGCTTGCCCAGCTCGTTGAGCGAGGCGTCGACCTCCCCGGTCTGCCACTCCGCGCAGTCGATCACCGCGGCGACGTGGTCGCGGTCGGCGGGGGCGCCGTCGGCGAGCAGCATCAGGGCCACCTCCCTGGCCGAGGCGCGGAAGCCGTTCTCGCCCGATTCCGGGGCCAGCAGCGCGGCGGCGGCGGTCTCCCAGAGCAGGTCGGCGTCACCCAGCAGGCGCTCGCCCGCCGGGGTGGTCACCAGGCGCCTGCCGGTCTGCCGCAGCGCGCCCATCTGGCCCTGGGCCACCTCGCGGGCGGCCGCCAGCTCCGCGCCGCTCCAGGCGCTCTCCGCGAGCACGGAACGGGCGAGGTTGTGCCGCTGGGTCAGCGGGACGCCGCCGGGACGCAGGCCCGCCTCCAGCAGCCAGCGCAGCGCGTCGAGGTGGGCCTCCCTGGGCGCCGGGATGGGGGCGTGCAGCCGTACCTCGAAGGGCTGGGCGAGCTCGCGCCAGGCGGTGCCGCGGCCCAGCACCCAGCGGTTGAGCCGCTCGCCCTGGACGCGGTGGAGCCAGTTGTCGCCGCCCAGCTCGGGGCGGGGCGTGGTGAGCCAGCGGCTGGTGAGCCTGCGGCGCCCCTCCGCGGACGGCGGCGGCGCGCCGGGCACCGCGGGGATCGCGGACGCTCCGGGACCGTCGGGACCGGCGGAGGCCGTGGACGCGCCGGGTCCGTCGGGTCGGGCGGGTTCGTCGGGGGGCGCGGAAGCGTCGGGACCGCCGGGACCCGGGGCGATCTCGCCCGAGACGATGGCCAGCTCCAGCGCGGCCGAGCAGGCGCCGTGCGCGCCCAGCTCCTCCGGGCCCATGATCGAGCTCCACCGCAGCTCGGGGACGTCGGGCGGGAGCACGCCCGTCGCGTCCAGGGCGCTCTGGTAGGCCGCCGTCCCGGCCTCCTCGCCCAGCCGCGCGTACACGCGCAGGATGTGGACGGTCGTGGACGCCGAGCAGAGCTCGGCGTAGCGCTCCAGGCCGCCCAGCCGCAGCAGGCGGCCCAGCGCGCGGGCGATCGCGTGGCGGTCCCCGGTGACCTTGCACGGCAGGGTGTACCAGAGGAACTCGCACACGTTGAGCTGGGTGATCGTCTCCAGCGGCTCGCCACCGGTCAGCCAGTCGATCGCGCTGCGGGCGTGCTCGGCCGAGGCGGGTTCGGAACGCTCCAGCTCAGACAGGAGTGCGGCCACGTCCGGTGCAGGCATGCCTCGAAGTCTGCCGTATGCGGACCTGCTCTGACGATGAACGTGACGTAATGGATCCTGCACGGCGCCTACCCTAAGAAATGTCTTCCAAGTGCCTCATATCCGGGCGCTCAGATCCAGCCCTTCTTGAAGAGCATTCGTGAACTCCACTCGGCGTACGGGAGGAGTTCGCCGGTGAGCACCGGGTACAGCCACCAGAAGTTGACCAGTGCCAGCAGGGTGAAGGCGCCCACGACCGCGGCGCCGATCGTCCGCCTCTGCTGCGAGGCGCCCGCCGGGCCGAGGACCAGCCCCGCCGCGAGCACGATCGCCAGGATCATGAACGGCACCATGGTGATCGCGTAGAACAGGAACATGGTCCTGTTGTCGGCCAGGGCGTAGTAGAACCAGGGCAGCCATCCGGCGGCGTAGGCGAGCAGGACGGCTCCGGCGCGCCAGTCGCGGGTGGCGACGTACCAGGCGATCATGGCGATGAGGGCGGCCAGACCGGCGTACCAGATGACCGGGGTGCCGACGCCGAGGACGGCCTGCGAGCAGCTGTCGGCGCCGCAGGTGCCCTGGGGGCTCTCGTAGTGGAAGGCGACCGGGCGCAGCAGCAGCGGCCAGGTCCACGGGTCGGACTGGTAGTTGTGCGGGGTCTCCAGCCCGGTGTGGAAGCCGAGCACCTGGACGTGGTAGCTCAGCCAGGAGCGCAGCGAGTCGAAGACGAAGAAGCCCGGCCCCTGGGAGGTGGCCTGCGCCCAGTTGCGGCCCCAGCCGCCCGCCGAGACGAACCAGCCCGACCAGGAGGCGAGGTAGGTCAGGACCGGCACCAGGCCCATCGTGGCCAGGGCGTTCGTCACGTCGTGGCCGAGGACTCCGGCGTAGGGTCTGCGCAGGCCGACGGCGCGGCGGGCCCCGGCGTCCCAGGCCAGCGACAGGACGGCGAAGGCGATCAG
>NZ_JBNCLF010000016.1:231324-232224 GCF_049844535.1 Streptosporangium sp. DT93 | reverse complement strand
CCGAGGGTCCCGCCTGGACCGGCTTCACCCGGCCGGAGCCGGCTCCTCCCGCGTGGATCAACTCCCCCACGCCCCCCCCCCGCCCCCCCCCCCCCCCGGCCCCCCCCCCCCCCCACCCCGTTCTCGCACGGGCCCGCTTCACACGGGCCCACGCGGCCGGTTCCCCGTCGAACGGCCCGCCCTTCCCGAACGCCCCCTTCCCGAACGAACGGCCCGCCCTTCCTGTACGGCCCACCCTTTCCCGAACGGCCCGCCCGCTCCCGTGCGGTCCGTCCCCTCCCGTACGGCCCGGCGCGATCCTTGACGTGACCTTGAAGAACGAGGGCGATTACCCGGAGTGATTACGGTGCACGAGGTCACATGCCAGTCAACCCTCAACAGTCACGGGAGTAACCTCATGCGCACCCGCACCATCACGGCACTGGCCGCCCTCGGCCTCGTCGCCACCCTGTCCACCGCCGGCGCGGCCACCGCGTCCACGTCCGTCGCCCCTGCCCCCTGCGCGCAGGAGCACCTGGCGCTGCTGAACGCCGAGGACGCCCTCGTCAACGTCGACGCCCGTCCGGAGGTCAAGGCCGCCCACGTCGTCCTGGTGAAGGCCGGCGGCACCGCGAACGTCGAGCAGCTCTCCCAGAGGATGGCCCTCCAGGAGCTCGGCATCAAGACACCGGCGCTGGACGCCGCCACGAAGAAGGCGGTGGACGCCTACAACGCCGCCCGGACCAAGTACGTGCAGGTACGGGAGGCGACGCTGGTGAAGATCGCACCGCAGCGGCAGAACGCCAGGAACGCGCTCAAGCGGTGCCTGGCCATGCACGCCGGCCGCGGCTGAGCGTGGGAGACGGGCCGGAGCGTGTCCAGCGGTCATGACCTTGCGGCACCGGGTCCGAGCATGTGACA
>NZ_JBNCLF010000016.1:0-231226 GCF_049844535.1 Streptosporangium sp. DT93 | reverse complement strand
CACGGACCGACCTGTGGCACGGAGCTGCGCGTGTGACACGGGCATGACCTGCGGCACGGGTCCGAGCGTGTGACACGGACCGACCTGTGGCACGGAGCTGCGCGTGTGACACGGGCATGACCTGCGGCACGGGTCCGAGCGTGTGACACGGGCCGGAGTCCCCGGGACCGGGGGTCGGGACGACGTCCTCCCGGTGTCCGGGGGCTCCGGCCGCCCTTCGCCGCCCGGGGGCCTCGGCGGCCTCCCGGCCGGCGAAAGGAAATACGGAAAGCGCTTACCCGATACATCCCAATTAATGCCGAAAAGTCCATTTATTGGGGACGTCGAAGCAAAAAGCCCTTCTTGACAAGCCTTTACATCGCCAATAGCCTCCGTTTTATTATATCGATTTAATCCGCCTGGAGACGCGGGTGAATCCCCGGACCCGCCGATCCCCACGTGCCGGGCGAGCACGGGCGACGGCGCGGAAGGACCACGTCCCCGGGCGGTCCTGACCCAGGGAGCCCCTGACATGAGTCCCCCCGGCGGCGTCCGCCGCGCTCTCGTCACCGTCTCGACGGCACTGCTCTGCACGATCCCGCTCGCGCTCGGTCAAGGGGCCGCGGCCGCCGACGCCGACCTCGCGACCGGCGGCGACCGGCACGGCAGGGGCGTCCAGCTCGAACGCCTCGACCGGGGACTGGTCGCCGCGGCCACCGGTGGGGGCGTGTTCCTCAGCTGGCGGCTGCTCGGCGACGAGGCGTCCGGGCACGGCCCCACCGGCCTGACCGGCACCGACTTCCGCGTCTACCGGGACGGCCGGCCGATCGCGACGGTCACCGACAGCACCAACCACCTCGACGCCGCAGGCACCGCCGGCTCCGAGTACCGGGTGGCGCCGATCGTCCGCGGCAGGGAGGGCCGGCGCAGCGCCCCGGTCTCCCCCTGGTCGGGGGCCTTCCACGACCTGCCGCTGCGCAGGCCCGCGGACGGGGTCACCCCCGCCGGCGAGGCGTACACCTACGCGGCCAACGACATGAGCGTCGGCGACGTCGACGGCGACGGGCGCTACGAGTTCGTCGTCAAGTGGGACCCGTCGAACTCGAAGGACGTCTCCCAGCGCGGGTACACCGGCAACACCTACCTCGACACCTACCGGCTCGACGGCACCCTGCTCTGGCGGCTCGACCTGGGCGTCAACATCCGCTCCGGCGCCCACTACACCCAGTTCCCGGTGTACGACTTCGACGGCGACGGCCGTTCGGAGATGATCGTCAAGACCGCTCCGGGCACGAGGACGATCCGCTACGGCGCCCGCGGGGAGGTGCTCTCCGAGCGCCACATCACCCTGCCCGCCAAGGACGTCAGGGCCGGGTACTCCAACCGCGACGACTACCGCCTCAGCGCCGCCGGCTACTTCGACCACCTCGTCGAGACGTTCATGGGCTGGCACGCGCACCCCGAGGTCGTCGCGGGGCGCTGGCCGGCCACGCTGGAGCAGGCCCTCGGCCTCGAACCGGCGTACGCCTACCCGCTCTCCCGCCAGGACGCCACGAAGCTCGCCGACCACTTCGTGGACGTGTACGCGCCGGGCCGCAGCGCCAACAACCGGCTGCGGGAGTTCGCGGGCTTCGTCGTCGACGGTCCCGAGTACCTGACGGTCCTCGACGGCGCCACGGGACGGGAACTGCAGACGGTCGCCTACGAGCCGGGACGCGGCGACGACGGGCTGATGTGGGGCGACTACGCGATGAGCCGCATCGAGCCGGCCAACCGCGTCGACCGGTTCCTGTCCGCCGTCGCCTACCTCGACGGAAGGCGCCCGCACGCCGTCTTCGCCCGCGGCTACTACACGCGCACCACGCTGGTGGCCTACGGCTGGAACGGCAGGAGACTCACCAAGACCTGGTCCGTCGACAGCGGTCACGTGCCGATGGCCAACCCGTTCAACGCCGCACCGCACGGCAAGGACGGCACCGACCCGGAGTTCGGCACCATCACCACGCAGGGCTTCCACTCGCTGAGCGCGGCCGACGTGGACGGCGACGGCAAGCAGGAGATCGTCTACGGAGCCGCGACGATCGACCACGACGGCGACCTGCTGTACTCCTCGTTCGCCGAGGCGCCGCCGCAGAGCAACGTCCCCGGGCAGCGGGTGCGGCTGGGGCACGGGGACGCCATGCACGTCGGCGACCTCGACCCCGACCGTCCTGGCCTGGAGATCTGGACGGTGCACGAGGGCGGGGCGTCGGCGCCGTACGGCTGGGCGATGCGCGACGCCGCCACCGGCGAGGTGCTCTTCGGCGGCTACAGCGGCGTGGACACCGGGCGCGGCATGGTCGGCGACATCGATCCCGGAGTCCGCGGGATGGAGGCGTGGTCCTCGATGCCGCCCGGCCAGGCGGTCGAGGCGGGCCTGTGGTCGGCGCGCGGCGAGTACCTGGGCAGGACCACCCCGGGCACGAACATGAGCATCCGCTGGGCGGCCGACCTGACCACCCAGATCGTCAACGGCACCGCCACCACGGTCCCGCAGACCCCGACGATCGACGACTGGAGGCGCGGCAGGCTGCTCACCGCCGAGGGCACGCTGACGAACAACGGCACGAAGGGCAATCCCGCGCTGGTCGCCGACGTCCTGGGCGACTGGCGGGAGGAACTGCTGGTGCGCACCGCCGACAGCGGCGCGATCCGCTTTCACCTCAGCACCGAGGTGACCGGCCACAAGCTCTACACCCTGATGCACGACCCGCAGTACCGGGTGGAGGTGGCCCGCCAGCAGACGACCTACAACCAGCCGGCCTACCCGGGCTTCCACCTGGCCTCCGACACCGACTGGTCCCGGGTCCCGCTGCCCTCGCCGCGCTTCCCCGGGCACGGCTAGGACGACGTCCCCGCGCCGGTGATCGTACAGACCGGCCGGGTGCGGACCAGGTAGGACCGGGCGGCCACGGCCACGACGATCCAGTTCAGGGCGACCGGCAGCGGTTCCGTGGCACGGTGGAAGAGCGCGATCCCGGCCGACGCCGCGACCAGCCCGAACCCCCCGTACGCCACCGCCCAGCCCAGGGCCGCGTACCCCGCCCGGGACGACGGCAGCCGCCCCGGGCCGGGAACCGGCGCGCTCGCCGTACGCGGGCTCGCCGCGGGCGCGTTCTCACCCATGGTCCGGCCGCCGGGGCGGTCCGGCGGCATGCGGCGCGTTCGTCATGTCCCGGACGGTAGGCGGGGGCGGCTGTGGCGACGCTGAGACGCACTGAGAGGGTTCACAGGCCCCCGCGAGCGGCAGGCCGGCGGGGCACGACCGGAACCCGGTCCTGCTCCTGATCCCGGGCCCGCCCCATCAACCGTTCGGTGGATTTCGGGGACGCGACTCGGCGCCGACCATCGAAGCATGACGGTTATCGAGATCGACGGCCTGCGCAAGAGCTACAGGACCGGCACGGCGGTGGACGGCCTCTCCCTGCGCGTGGAGCGCGGGGAGATCTTCGGGATCGCCGGCCCCAACGGAGCGGGCAAGACCACGGTCGTGGAGTGCGCGGCCGGGCTGCGGCGGCGGGACGGCGGCACCGTGCGGGTGCTGGGCCTGGACCCGCAGAACGACCGGCGCGAGCTGCTGCGGCGCATCGGCGTCCAGCTCCAGGAGGCGGCCCTGCCCGACGCGATCAGGGTCGAGGAGGCCCTGCGGATGTACGCCTCCCTCTACGACAGACCCGCCGACTGGCGCGAGCTCATGGACGAGTGGGGGCTGACCGGCAAGAGGCGCGCCCGCTTCGCGGACCTGTCCGGCGGCTGGAAGCAGCGGCTGTTCATCGCGCTGGCCCTGGTCGGCGACCCGTCGGTCGTCTTCCTCGACGAGCTCACCACGGGCCTGGACCCCATCGCCCGCCGTACGACGTGGGGCCTGATCCGCGCCATGCGCGAGCGCGGGGTCACCGTCGTGCTGGTCACCCACTTCATGGACGAGGCCGAGGCGTTGTGCGACCGCATCGCGATCGTCGAACGGGGCCGTGTCCTCGTCGAGGGAAGCCCCGCCGAGCTGATCGCCCAGGGGGGCGCCGACTCCCTGGAGAACGCCTACTTCGCCCTCACCGGAAGGGACATGTCATGAAGGGCATCATCCAGATCGTCGCGGTCGAGCTCAGACTGGCCGTACGCGACCCCATGTCGGCGTTCTTCGCCCTGGCCTTCCCCGCGCTGATGCTGTGGGTCAAGCTCCGCACCGGCAGGCCCCTGCCGGGCGGGCTGCCGGCCGTCGACGCCACGGTGCCGATGCTGAGCGTCTTCGTCATCGGCCTGGCGTCCCTGGTCATCCTTCCCGCCACCCTGGCCCAGTACAGGGAACGCGGGGTGCTCAAGCGGCTGCGCGCCACTCCCGCCTCGCCCGCCATGCTCCTGGGCGCCCAGTGGGCCGCCCACATGCTGCTGGCCGTCCTCGGCACGGCGCTGCTGATCGCCATCGGGCTGGCCGGCTACGGGCTGGCGGCACCCGCGAACGTGGCGGGCGTCCTGCTGGCGTGGACGCTCGGCGCGCTGAGCCTCAGCGCCATCGGCCTCCTCATCGGCGCGCTCGTCCCCGGTGGCCGCGGCGCGACCGTGATCGGGCTGAGCGTCTTCTTCCCGATGGTCTTCCTCTCCGGCGCCATGATCCCCCGCGAGACCATGTCCGGCTCGATGCGCGCCATCGGCGACCTGACCCCCATGGCACCCGCGGTCGAGGCGATCCGCGCCGGCTGGGCCGGTGACGCGATGTCCCCGGTTACGCTGGGCGTCATGCTCGCGATCTTCGTCGTCGCCGGCGGTGTCGCCGCCAGGGTGTTCCGATGGTGACCGGGCCCGACGCCTCCCGGTGGGCCCGCGCCTGGAACGTCCTGCCGTACCTGTTCGTCCTGCTCCCGGCGGTCTTCGTCCTGGCGCGCGACTGGAGACCGGAGGCGGCTGCCCTGGCGGCGGGCGCGGGGGCGTGGCAGTGGCTCATGGTGACCTCGCGTCCGGGACGGATCGAGCGGCCGGCGGCGCTGGTCGTCTACTTCGCCGTGATGCTCGCCCTCGTCGGGGCGTTGATCAGGGTCGACACGCTGTTCACGGTGACGGGCCTGGTGATGTTCATCCAGTCCTTCGCGCTGATCCCCGGCCGGTGGGCGTACGCGGGGGTGACCGCGACGGCCGGCGTGATGGTCGCGGCCCGCCCCGAGTCCGGCCGGACGCCGGACGAGCTCCTGTTCTCCTTTCTCGTCGCGGTGCTGGTCGCCTCCGCGACCGGCCTGGTCACCCAGGCCGTACGCGACCAGAACGAGAGCCGCAAGGCGATGATCGTCCAGTTGCGGGAGACCGGGGCCAGGCTGGCCGCGCTCGCGGAGGAGAACGCGGACCTGCAGGCCAGGCTGCTGACCCAGGCCCGCGAGGCCGGCGTGCTCGGGGAACGGCAGCGGATGGCCAGGGAGATCCACGACACGATCGCGCAGGGACTGACCGCCATCCTCACCCAGCTCGAGGCCGCCGACACCGCGGCCGGCGACCTGACCGCCGTCCGCTCGCGCCTGGACACGGTGCGCGCCATGGCCAGGGAGAGCCTGACCGAGGCCCGGCGGTCGGTCCAGGCACTGCGCCCGGCGCCGCTGGACGAGGCCCAGCTCGCCACCGCCCTGCGGGGCGTCGCCGCCACCTGGTCGCGGACCACCGGCGTCCCCGCCTCGGTGTCGGTCACCGGCACCCCCGTCCCCCTGCACGCCGAGGTGGAGATCACCCTGCTGCGGGTGGCGCAGGAGGCGCTGGCCAACACGGCCAGGTACGCCGCGGCCGGTAGGGTCGGGCTCACCCTGTCGTACATGGAGGACGTCGTGGCGCTGGACGTGCGGGACGACGGCGCCGGTTTCACGCCCGGGGCGCCGGGCTCCTCCGGCGGGGGCGGCTTCGGGCTCATCGCGATGCGCCAGCGGGTCACCCGGCTGGCCGGTGACTTCGCGATCGAGACGGCCCCCGGCCAGGGGACGGGCATCTCCGCCACCGTCCCCGCCATCCCCGCCGCACCGGCCGTCCCCACCTCCCCCGCCACGCCGACCGTCCCCGCCGCGCCGACCGTTCCGGGCGCGTCCGCCGGTCCCGTCGTGCCTGACGGTACGGTCGCGCCCGACGGCGCGGAAACGCGGCCGTCCGGTCGTTCCGGAAGCGCGGTGTGAGACATGGCGATTCGTATGATCATCGTGGACGACCACCCGGTCGTCCGTGACGGGCTGCGCGGGATCTTCGCCGACGACGACGCCTTCGAGGTCGTGGGCGAGGCGGCCGACGGGCCGGAGGCACTCGCCGTGGCCCTGCGCACCGCCCCCGACGTCGTGCTCATGGATCTGCGGATGCCGGGGATGAGCGGCGCGGAGGTCATCGGCCTGCTGCGCGAGCAGAACCCCGGCACGCACGTGCTGGTGCTGACCACGTTCGACGACGACGCCGACGTCCTGCCCGCGATCGAGCGCGGCGCGACCGGCTACCTGCTCAAGGACACCCCGCGCGCCGACCTGCGCCGTGCCGTGCAGGCGGCGGCACGCGGCGAGACGGTGCTGTCCCCCTCCGTGGCCGGCGTGCTGGCGCACGGGGCGCGTACCCCGGAGAGGCAGGCGCTGAGCCGCCGGGAGTTCGAGGTGCTCGGGCTGATCGCCCGGGGCGCGACCAACCGCGAGGTCGCGGCGAAACTGTTCATCACCGAGGCGACGGTGAAGACCCACCTGCTGCACGTCTTCGCCAAGCTCGGGGTGAACGACCGGGCGGCCGCGGTCGCCGCGGCGTACGAGGCCGGCCTGCTCAGACCGGGCACGGACGCCTGACCCGGAGCCCTCCGGTCAGGGAGGGCGCGGCGTGGAGCGCAGCAGGTCGAGCTCCTCGTTCATGGCGTCGAGGAAGGCGGCCGCGGCACGCAGCTCGTCCGGGCTGAAACGCCGCAGCGCGTTGTCCGTGCCACGGCCCAGCGGGCGGAAGAAGGCCGAGGCGAACTCCTTGGCCGCGTCGAGGTAGTGCAGGTGGATCACGCGCCGGTCGTGCACGTCGCGGACCCGGCGGATGTGCCCGGCCCGCTCCAGCCTGTCCAGGCACGCGGTCACGGCGCCCGAGGTCAGGTTCAGCTCCTCCCGCAACCGGCTCGGGGTGATCGGCGAGGGGGCGTCGAAGATCCTGACCAGGGCCTGGACGTCGGTGACGTGCAGCCCGTGCTCGTTGGCGAACTCGTGGGCGATGCGGTTGAACTCGGTGTTCATCCGGCGCAGCCGTACCGCGAACGAGTACAGGTCGATGCCTTCCCCGCTGTCGCCGGTCATGGGGCCATGCTACATTAACTCAATCATTGGCTATCTCAATCATTGAGTTATATGGCATCACGGAAGGACGGTCCCATGGCGCGACGATCGATCCGCCTGCTCGTCCCGGCACTGCTGGTGCTGGTCTGGCTGGTCGTCGGCGGAGGGCTGGGCCCGTTCGCCGGCAGGCTCGCGGAGGTGTCCACCAACGACCAGGCCGCCTTCCTGCCCCAGAGCGCGGAGTCGACGCGCGTGCTGGACGTGCAGGAGAAATTCCGCGAGGGCGCGACCCAGCCGCTCATCGTGGTGTGGACGGCGGACGGCGGGGACGGCGGGAACGTCACCCCCGCGCAGACCACCGAGGCGACCCGGACGCTGGCCTCGCTGCGCGGGACGGAGGGCGTCGTCGGCACGCCCACACCCGCCATCGGGTCCGAGGACGGCCGGGCGTTGCAGGGCGTGGTCCAGCTCAGCCCCGACCTCGACGACGCGCTCGGGCAGACCCTGGAGCGGATCGGCTCCGCGGTGGCGGTCGACGGTCTTCAGGCCCGGCTCGCCGGACCGGCCGCCACCCGCGCCGACCTGTCCGACGCCTTCGCCGGGATCGACGGCCTGCTGCTCGGGGTGGCGCTGATCACCGTGCTGGTCATCCTGCTGGCGGTGTACCGGAGCGTGCTGCTCCCCTTCGTCATCATCCTCGGCGCGGTCTTCGCCCTGGGACTGGCGTGCGCCATCGTGTACGTCCTGGCCGACCGCGACATCGTCCGGGTCGACGGCCAGGTGCAGGGCATCCTGTTCATCCTGGTCATCGGCGCGGCCACCGACTACGCGCTGCTGCTGACCGCCCGCTTCCGGGAGGAGCTGGCCGCGACCGGCGACCGGGTCGCCGCGGGCCGCGTCGCGCTGCGGCGCTCGTTCGAGCCCATCGTCGCCAGTGCCGCCACGGTCGCCCTGGCCCTGCTCGCGCTGCTGCTCAGCGGCCTGACCAACAACCGCGCGCTCGGCCCGGTGGGCGCCATCGGCATCGTGTGCGCCGCCCTCAGCGCGCTCACCTTCCTGCCCGCCGTCCTCATGCTGCTGGGCCGCGCCGCGCTGTGGCCGACGAAGCCGCGCCCGGCCGACCTGCCGGCCGGCCTCCCCTCGGACCCCTCACCGGACCACCGGGACGGTTCCTCGTCGGACCGCACGACCGGTTCCTCGTCGGACCACCGGGACGGCCGCTCGGCCGACGGCTCGACCGCCCCTCCGGCCGGCACCGGGGCCCGCGGCATCTGGGGCCGCGTGGCCGCCCTGGTCGACCGCCGTCCGCGCCTCCTGTGGATCGCCACCATCCTGCCCCTCATCGGCCTCGCCCTCTTCGCGCCGCAGCTCAACGCCGCGGGCGTACCGCTGGACGAGACCTTCGTGAACGACGCGCCGTCGGTCGCGGCACAGGCGGCGCTGAGCGAGCACTTCCCCGGAGGCTCGGGACAGCCCGCGGTCATCGTCGTCCCGGCCGGGCGCGCCGAGGCCGTACAGAAGGCGGCCGAGGACGTCGAGGGCGTGTCCGACGCCTCGGTGGTGAGCCGGAGCGGGCGCCCCGGTGACTCCCCCAAGGTCGTCGACGGGCTCGCCCTGGTCGAGGCGACGCTGGACGACGCCCCGGACGGCGACGCCGCCCAGGAGACGGTCGAGCGCCTGCGCACCGCGCTCGCCTCCGAGGACGGCGTCCTGGTCGGCGGGTACAGCGCCCAGCGGTACGACACGACCGAGACCGCCGAGCAGGACACGCTGCTCATCGTCCCGATCGTCCTGGCGATCATCCTGCTCATCCTGATCGTCCTGCTGCGCTCACTGGTGACGCCCCTGCTCCTGGTGGTCACCGTGGCCCTGAACTTCCTGGCCACCCTCGGGGTCTCCACGCTGGTCTTCACGCACCTCTTCGGGTTCACCGGCGTCGACGCGTCCGTGCCCCTGTACGGCTTCGTCTTCCTGGTCGCGCTGGGGGTGGACTACAACATCTTCCTCATGTCCCGGGTGCGCGAGGAGACCGCGCGCCACGGAGCGCGGCAGGGCGTGCTGCGCGGGCTCGTCACCACCGGCGGGGTCATCACCTCGGCGGGTGTCGTGCTCGCCGCGACCTTCGCCGCGCTGGTGGTGATCCCCCTGGCGTTCCTCGCGCAGATCGCCTTCATCGTCGCCTTCGGCGTCCTGCTCGACACCCTGGTGGTGCGGTCCCTGCTGGTCCCGGCACTGGTACGGGACCTGGGCCCGCGCGCCTGGTGGCCCGGCCGCCTGAGCCGTACCGACACCCCGAAGGAGACCCGGAGCCTGACCGGCGCCTCACGGTGACCCTCCGTCCCGGACGAGGAGGACGGCCCCGGCCCGGGTGAGGAGGCGGCCCCGGGCCCCGGATGACGGCGGCGTCCCTCACGGACGCCGCCCCGCCCGGCAGACGGGCCCCCTGGGGCGGCCCCGCCCGGCCGACCGGCCTCCGCAGGGCCACCCCGTCCGTATGGAGGGCGTCCGCGGAGGCCGCCCCCTCCCGAAAACCGCTGGCCGGTGAGGGCGCCGGACGGTAGAAGGAGATCATGGACAACCGCGCCCTCACCGACCGTCTCGCCCACGCCGTCGAGCAGGGCCGGCTGCCCGGCCTGCACGCCGTCGTCGTCGCCCACCGCGGCCGGGTGGTCCTGGAGCACTACGGCGAGGGCGAGGACGTCAGGCTGGACGAGCCGCTCGGCCACGTGCGCTTCACGCCGGACACGCTCCACGACGTCCGCTCGATCACCAAGGGCGTCGTCGGCCTCCTGTACGGCATCGCCCTGGCCGGCGGCCACGTGCCGGAACCGCGCGAGCCGCTGCTGCGGCACTTCCCCGAGTACCCGGACCTCGCGGGCGACCCCCGCCGCGCCGCGCTGACGGTCGAGCACGCCCTCACGATGACCCTCGGCCTGGAGTGGAACGAGAACGTCCCCTACACGAGCGCGGCCAACAGCGAGATCGCGATGGAGCGCGCCCCCGACCGCCACCGCTACGTCCTGGAGCGGCCGATCGCGGACGAGCCCGGCGTTCGCCGCTCCTACTGCGGCGGCGCCACGGCGCTGCTGGCGCGGCTCGTCGAGAAGGGCACGGGCTCGGCGCTCGCGGACTACGCGCGTGCCAGGCTGTTCGAGCCGCTGGGCATCACGCGCTTCGAGTGGGCGACCGGCGCGGACGGGACGGCCATGGCCGCCGCCGGGCTGCGGCTGACCCCCCGCGGCCTCCTCGCGATCGGGCGGCTCGTCCTCGACGACGGCGGCGGCGTCGTACCCGCGTCCTGGCTCGCCACGGCACTGCGCCCGCACGTGCGGATCGACGAGGACTCCTGGTACGGCTACCACTGGTACACGGGCGAGGGGTGGGCGGCCGTGTCCGGCAACGGCGGCCAGCTCCTCCACGTGGCGCCCCCGCTTGACCTCGTGGTCGCCGTCACCGCGGGACGGTACGACAGCCCCGGCCAGCGCACCGCCTCGGTCGTCCTCGACGAGGTGATCCTCCCGGGTGTCGAACGCTGAACCACACCGGCGACGCCCCGATCGCCGTGTCCCCCGAGACGGTGGGTGCCCCGTTCTGCCGCGATCAGCACATCGGCGCATGGATCAGGCGTCGGGCCACGCGTCCCTCGTCTCGTGGCCGACCGCATCCCGGGCCGCCGAGACATCGGCCTCGAAACCGGCGTCCAGCGTCTCCGCGGCCCCGGTCAGGAAGGCTTTGACCGTACGTCCCGGCGCCGTGGGTGCGGGACCGGTCACCGCTCCTTGGTGGAAGGACTGCGCATCGGCGCTCGTGTGCTCACCGGCCGGCCAGATGGAAATCACCTCCGAAGCTATGATTCCCGAATGCCTCCAAGATCCGCCATATCGTTTCTGCTGGCCGCATGTCTCCTCACCGGCTGCGGAACGGCCTCCGGGAGCGACGCGAACAGAACGACCACAGCCGCCTCCTCGAAAGCGGCCGCCCCGCCGGCGGACACGATCCAGGGACGCTGGTGGACCTGGGCGGCCTCGGAGGGCGAGAGCACGAACCCCGTGACGGACACGACCGGCAGGCTCTGCGACCGGAACCAGCCGGACGACGTGTGGTTCCTCGCCGGAACCTTCGGCGGCACCGTACGGCGGACCTGCGCCGTTCCCCCGGGACGGCCGGTGGTCTTCCCGCTGGTGAACCGGCTCTGCTCCGAGGCGGTGTGCAAGGAGCTCATGGCCGTCGCCGAAGGCAGGGCCACCCTCGACGGCGAGCCGGTCACGCCCGAACGGATCGAGGACGACGACGTCGCCGTGACCGGTGTGGCGGGCAACCCGCTGACCGGCGAGGAGGGAACGACCTCCTCCTACGCCTGCGGCCTGTGGGTGCGCCTTCCGCCGCTGCCGCCCGGCCGTCATACGCTGACCCTTCGCGGGTCCTCGGGCGACTTCCGCACGGGCGTCGACTACACGCTCATCGTCGGCGCCGGGCAGCAAGCGTGAACGCGCCCTGAGACGCCGTCGGCTCGTTGCGGCATGAGCGACGAGCCGTCGAGGAAGACCCGCCGGTGACCCACATGAGCGACGACGCGTCGAGGCAGACCCGCGGTGATCCACCTCGGCTGGACTCTCCCTCCGTGGGAGGCCTCATGCTCGTCCCAGCGGTCCTCAGCCGTTGGTCACGAAGGGGTCAGGGGTGAGGACGGTGTGACCGTTCGCGCGCCGGCCCGAGGAGAGCGACCCATGCCCATCGTGAAGGACGTCGAGTCCCGTGACACGCGCCACTGCGAGACGACGGCGCTGGGGGTGCTGTTGCGGCACGAGGGGCTCGATCTGTCCGAGCCCATGCTGTTCGGGCTGGGCTCGGGACTGTCCTTCGTCTACTGGGACGGCAGGAACATGGCGTTCCCCTTCCTCGGAGGCCGCGTCAAGCCCTTCGACCTCACCAGGAACCTGGCCGCCAGGCTGGGGCTGACGTTGACGACCAAGGAGACCACCTCGGCGCGCAGGGCGTGGGAGAACGTGGCCGCCCCCATCGACGCCGGCCGGCCGGTCGGCCTCCAGCTCGACTGCCACCACCTGGACTACTTCCGCCCCACGACGCACTTCGGCGGTCATGTCGTCGCCATGTACGGCTACGACGAGCACGACGCCTACCTCGTGGACACCGGGCAGCAGGGAGGAGCGGTACGCACCGGCCGGGCCGGCCTCGCCCTGGCGCGCGCCGAACGCGGCCCGATGACCGCCAGGAACCGATCCTTCACCATCGCCCTCCCGGCTCGTCCGCCTTCCTGGCAGGAGCGGATCGTCCCCGCCGTCAGGGACTGCGCCGCCGCCTTCCTCGCCGCGCCCATCGCGAACCTGGGCCACCGCGGCATCGGGAAAGCCGCCGAACGGGTGCCCGGATGGCTGCTGCGCGCCGACGAACCGCGGCGTGACCTGCCGCAGGCCGCGTTCCTCATGGAGGAGGGCGGCACCGGCGGCGCCCTGTTCCGCATCCTCTACCGCGACTTCCTCGACGAGTGCACCCGGCTGATCGACGACGACCACCTCCGCACCGGTCACCGGCTGTACGCCGAGGCCGCCGCCCTGTGGACCGACGTGTCCGCCCTGATCGCGAAGGCCGGGGAGAGCGGCGACGCGGAGCACCTCGAACGGGCCGGCGTCATCCTCCACGATCTCTCCCGTATCGAGGGGGAGGCCATGCGGGCGCTGAGCCGCCTGTGACCCGAAGCGTCGCATCGGGCGCCGGTAGGGTGGGGGGATGACGACGAAGGCGTACGCGGCGCTCCTTCGGGGCGTCAACGTGAGCGGCCACAAGAAGGTCCCGATGGCCGAGCTGCGAGCGCTGCTCACCGAGCTCGGCCACGGCGACGTGGGCACCTACCTGCAGAGCGGCAACGCCGTCTTCACCAGTGCCGTGGACGACGAGCGGGAGCTCGCGGCACGGCTGGAGCAGGCCGTCGAGGAGCGTTTCGGCTTCGGCGTCGACGTCCTGGTGCGTGATCACGCGTATCTGAGGGCGGTGGCCGACACCTGCCCGTTCCCCGCGGCCTCGCTCGAGGGCAGGCAGTTGCACGTCACGTACTTCTCCGAGCCGGTCACCTCGTCGCACCTGGCGTCCCTCGACGCGACGAGGTACCTCCCCGAGGAGTTCCGGCTCGGCGACCGCGCGCTCTACCTCTACCTTCCGGACGGCATCGGCCGCTCCAAGCTCGCGGAGGCCCTGGCGAAGATCCCGCCCGCCGACGGTGTCGTCGCCACCAGCCGCAACTGGAACACCGTCGTCAAGCTGGTGGAGCTGACCCGGGCCCGGCCCGCCTGACCACCGCCGCCGCGAACCGCGGGCCACGCCGCCGTGAACGGCGGGCCACCGTCAGGCCCGCGGCGGGCCGGGATCAGCCTGCGGCGCAGGTGACGGTGGCTCCGGCGCCGGTCCCGCCGGCCTGGAACCCGAGGACGGTGCTCTGCCCGGCCGACAGCCGCCCGTTGTAGCTCTGGTTGACGACGGTCACGGTACCGCTGGTGCCTGAGTTGACGCCGTTCCACAGGGAGGTGATCGTGGCCCCGGCGGGCAGGGTGAGAGTGACCCTCCAGCCGTTGATCGCGGTGCCGGTCGCGGTGACGTTGACGGCCGCGACGAACCCGCCTGCCCACTGATCCTGAACCGAGTAGGTCGCCGAGCAGCCCCCGGGCCCACCCGGTGTCGGGGAAGGGGACGGAGACGGGGACGGAGACGGAGACGGGGAAGGAGACGGGGACGGGCTGACGGTGGGTGACGGGGAGGGGGTGCCGCCGTCGAGGGTGAGGTTCTTCTGCTGGACCTGCCACTGGGTGTTGCACAGCCCGCAGCCGGGGCCGACGAAGGTGGCGCCGGCCGTCGTGTCGCCCTTCAGCCGCCACGTGAGGTACAGCACCGCCACGCGGGCGAACTCGCCGCCGTCGGGCTGGCCGTAGGTGCCGCCGTGCCCGACGTTCAGGTTGCCCATGAACGCGGGCAGCCCGGCCGGCAGCTTTCCCCAGTCGTCGATGGCGTTGGGATAGGCGATGTCACTGGGCCCGCCGACGAAGTAGGCGATCGGCTTCGTCAGCCGGCGGAGCTGGTAGTCGTCGGCGTCGTTCAGCAACCCGCTGCTGAAGATGGTGGTCGTGGTGATGCGCGGGTCGTTGGAGACGGCGTAGGCCTCCAGTCCCCCGCAGGAGAAGCCCCCAACGGCGATCTTGCCGGTGTCGAGCCTGCCGTAGTACTTGCTGCCTTGACGGCTGTTCTCCGCGACCGCCCAGTCGATGGACTGGGTGAGCATCTGGGACGTCGTCGAGCCGGAGCCGTTCGGGCCGCCGCTGGCGATGGCCAGGAATCCGTGCGAGGCGATCTCGCGCAGGAAGTTCAGCTGCGACGTCCCGTTGGCGGAGCACCCCCCGTTGCCCCACACGAAGACGGGAAGCTTCTCGGACGGGAGGGTTCCTGGCCGGTAGATGGTGTGGTTGGGCAGGCCGGCCGAGGTCTCGTAGCCGGCCGGGTAGGGACCCGCGGCGCGTGTCTCCGCGGCGCTCGGCGTCGTGGTGAGCGCCACCGTTCCGGCACCGGCCAGGGCGGCCACGGTCGCCAGGACCGCGCCGATGATCGAGCGTCTTCTCATTTCGCCCTCCGAAGGTGTCACGACAGCGCTCCATGTCGGATGCGGCGCGCGCGGCGCACACCGGAGGAGCCCGGCAGCGGCACGACCACCCCCACCGTGGCCGGGCCGGTCGGCACCGGCCGGATCCGGAGATCGACATGGCGGATCGTCGACCACAGGTCGCGCTCGCATGAGGCGGAACGAGCCGACGAGAGCAATGTGCAGTTACTATCACCGCGGTAATAAAAAGCGTCAAGCGATCGCACCCGGCCGGTCAAGTCGTACGCGCGCGGGCCGAGAACGCTCCTGGCCTACCCGGCTCCGGGCCTGGGCCGGCCGTCCCCGCGACGGCGCCACCGGAAGGACGCGCCGGTGCGAGCGGCTCCGGCGCAGGTCACGACGCCCGGCCGGTCCGGCGCTCCAAGGGGACCGCGGCGGACGGTGGCCGGTCGGGAGACCGGCGTGCCGCGGCCGTAGGGAAACGCGCTTCGGCGGCCGATCGGTCGTCCGGGCGAATGAAAGTTTCCCTCAGCCGTCCCCGCCGGCCGGGACCGGTACGAAGGTCTCCGAGACCCGGAAGTGGGTGATCCAGGACGCGGCGTCGGGCCAGTACGGTGTCGCGACCCGGACGAGCCGCGCCTCGGCGGGCGAGCCGAGAGCGGAGTGGATCTCCAGCATGAGGTCCCTGGCGGCCCGGCGGGGCCACGGTGCCGGCGGGAGGTGCTCGGGAAGGTCCGGGTCGGTGTCGGGGAACCTGCGCCAGGAATCCATGACGGAGGTCCTGGCCACCAGCGCCCGGGTCGCGTCGACCTCCCCGTCGCGTACGGCCGTCCGCAGGTCCGCGTACCGCGCGACGAAAGCCTCGTAGGCCGAGGCGAGGCCGGCCAGGTCGTAGGCGGCGGCCGGGCCGTGCGGGCGGGTCTCGTCGTCGAAACGGGCGTGCATCACCGACCACCGTCGACGTCGACGTCGTTCAGGATGTCGTGCAGCGCCTGGTTCACCGGACCGGAGTCGGATCCGGGCCGGATCCACACGCTGTCGTACAGCCGCGCGAACCCCAGCGCCCCCAGGGCCCTGCGGACCGCGTGCCGTGGCGCCTGGCCGGGCTGGGGGATCGAGAAGGAGACGGTCACCCACTCACCGGTCCAGCGCGGCGGGCGCGCGCCGAAGCTCAGGAAATGATCCATCCGGGAGCGGTGCCTGGCGATCGCCTGGGGCGTGAGGTGGTACACCGGCGGCCGCCCCGCTCCCCGCCCCGCTCCCCGCACGGCTCCCCGCACGGCGATCAGGCCGCGCCTGGTCAGCCGGGACAGCGCGGCCCGCGCGCTGGACTCGCTGATGCCGAACTCCCCGAGCATCGCGACCACCGCCGTCGACGGAAGGTCGGCGTCCGAGGAGTCGAGGTACTCGCCGAGCAGGGTCGTCAGCAGGTGCTGCGGATTGGGACCGGCCTGCGCCCGGGGGGCTCCGGCGTCGTCGGAGGGCACATGGACACTCACGCCATCAGCTTGCCCCACGACGACACCCTCGCCGAACGCCTCCGTCGAACCGGCTCCTGACGAGACGACGACGTCCCGCCGCCCGAAGAGGCGGGACGTCGTCGTGTCCCTCCTCATGGCAGGGCAGCGGAGTGTCCCCCGGACACGGCCCTGAATGTCCGGGGGACGGCGGTCACCCCGCCCGCCGCGGGCGGGCCGGCATCACCAGTTGCAGGTGCTGTCAGGCACGCGCGACACGTACTGGCTGTCGGCGGTCACCCAGCCGGCGGCCGCGTAGGGGTAGACGATCTGCGCGCTGTACCGGCCGTTGGACACGCCGAAGCTCTTGAACAGGTAGCCGTTGTACAGGGTGTGCGGGGGGTTGGTCGCGCTTCCGGTGGAGGAGGTGAACCACCGCACGTCCTGTGCGGTGACGACCCGGCAGTTCCAGCTGGTGGCACTGGCCGGCGGAGGGCTGGCCAACAGTCCTCCCACCAGCGTCGTTCCCAGCAGTACGAGCCCGGCCTTCCGGCCGGCGGTCGCGGACATCTTCACGACGAGTCCTTTCTTCTTGCCTCACTTCCTGACCTTCACCGTTACCGGTTGGGCATTGGCCCCACGCGGGCGGCCTAGACGCTTTGCCCGATGGCACCAGAACATCACGGATATGTCCACATATGGACACTCATTCGCTACGCGTCGTGCTTCACTATGCTTTGACCTGCGGTTTCTCGCCCTGTTCAATGCCAAAATGGGCCTGAACTGGACGTATCAAAGTGATCCAGGCCCTTCAGCATGTCGAGGGCCTCGTTCAGCTCGTCCGGATATTGACACCATCACGTTCCTCGCCGACGGTACATACATGAGCGCCGATCTGACCTATGCGGGCGACGACCACGCCACGCTCATGGCCCGGACGGACGTCGTCGGAGAATACGAGAACTTCCCCATCCCATGACACATCGAAAACCGACGAACGGACGAGCCCCATGGACTCGCCCGTTTCATCAGTAGGTGATGGTGCACTGACTGGAAGTGGGAAGAGGCGGCGCGGTGGTCGTCATAGGCATGCCGACCTCGAACCCGAAGTACGCGTACTGGTTCGGCAGGATGGGGCCATTCCACGACGCCGGTCCCCACACGTTCGTCGAGAGCCTCTTCGCGTTCCAGAACAGGTGAACGGCCGCGCCCGCCGAGAGGGGAAAGTCGATGACCGCCCCCCAGGTGGTCGACGATGTCGTGCCGGTGTTGGTCAGCCGCGCGTCGATCTGCCACCTGTACTGCCCGCCGACGGTCCCCCGGTAGTTGGCTTGGAACGTCAGCGTGCAGGTGGTGGCGGCGGCATCGGCGGGTGTGACAACGGTGAACGCGCCGAGCAAGGCGGCCACCAGCCACATGGTCAGGCGCCGTCGCCGACGGACGTACCGTTCTGCCATTGGCCTCTCCTGTCAGGAAGTGCGCGCGACGAAAGACGCGCGCATAGGCGATGATCGAACAATACGGTCGGTGTCGAATACCGTCAACGGCACTGAAAGTTTCAGCTATTCAATGAGTTGATCCCAGAGGAATGGTTCCGACAGCGGAGATTTCCGAGACACGAACGATAAAATTCCGGGCTCATCGGGAGAGGCCGGTGACGGCCGAAAACGGGCGCGGAGCCTCCGGTAGAAGAGGTCTCACCACAAGAATCCAGCTCGCCCGGAAGGCTCCACGTGATTCCCCGGCCACCTGGCGTACGTCGTCACTGCCGTCGTCATCTCTCGCGCTTCTCGGCCATGGCTGTTGGACAGCAAGGCACGATGACGAAAAGACCTCGACAGCCGATCCGGGACGCCATCACCCCACCCCCTTTCATCGGTAACCGCGAACCGGATGGCCCAGGACCACCCCAGCCCCCGGAACCACACCGTCTCTCGGCGTACCGGCGTCTTGCCGCCACGCTCGGGTTCTGGCACCTTGTGCGTCGTGTCCACCGATCTACCGGCCGAAACACCGAGCGCGTCTCAGGAGCCTCCGCTCTCCCCCGCCCCCTTCCCACCCCCTCCGTCAGCCCCCGTCCAGGCGCGCCGAGCGACCGGTCGCGTGTCCCGAGCCGGCGGCTACATCCTTGCCTCGGTCGTCCACCTTCTGGCACCGGCCCTCCTGGTCACCGGCATGTACCTGGTCACCCGGCTGACGGTGGGCGGCGTTCTCTTCGGTCTCGTGGTCCTCGACCTTGCCTGGCTGCTGCGTCCCCGCCCCGCCCCCTTCCCCGCCTCCGCCGTACCCCTCGCTCGCGAGGACGCTCCCCATCTGTACGCTCTCGTCGACCGCATCGGCGAAGAGCTGGGGAGCCCCCGGGCGGACCTGATCGCCGTCAGCGGAGCGGTCAATGCCTCATTCCGTACCTACGGTTGGCGACGCGACCGTCTGGTGGAGCTCGGCTACCCTCTCTGGCTGATCCTCACCCCGCAGGAACGCGTCGCCCTCCTGGCCCACGAGATGGCCCACTCCAAGAACGGCGACGCCAGGCACGGCCTCGTCGTCGGCAGTGCCCTGCACTCACTCCACGAACTCCGCATCGTTACCGGTTTCGGGTGGCACCCCGGCGACGGCGTGTCCATGCTCGTCACCGGGTGCCTCCTCGCGATCCTGGGCATTCCCGTCCGCGTTTTGATCTTCCTGCTGGAACTCCTGCTGAACCGCTCGTCCCAGCACGCCGAATACCGTGCCGACGAGATGCAGGCCCAGATAGCAGGCACCGCAGCCGCAGCCTCTCTTCTGGACGTCCTGGCCACCAGGACGCACTCGGTCGGCGACTTCCTCGCATCCAGCGCGGTGGCTGTCAGAACGGGGAACCTGTGGACGGCTCTCCGGTCCCACGTGGACGCCGTTGCCGAGACCGAGCTCGAACGACACCGCGAGTTCGCCCGCCTTGAGCGGATCGGGGTCGACACGACCCATCCGCCGACGTACCTGCGCATACAACGCGTACTGGCACTGCCATATCTGGCGCCTGAAGTGTCCGCTGCGGGATGGGAGCGGATCGAAGGGGAACTCGACAGGGCGGCCGGACGCGTGGCGCGGCGTTTGAGGGAAGACGCCCAGTCCACCCTCTACCGGTAGACCTGACGAGCAGGATTCCGCCGACCGCCGTCACGCGATCCCCAAGACGGCATCCGGCTCCAGCTCCACCTCTCCGCGCTGCGCGGCACCGTGCGGTTTTCGGCTCTGTCACACGTGTCCTGAGCCCTGACAAGTCCACAAGCTTTGATGATCTTTATCGGTCAGGGCTGTTCCCGCCGTATCCGGCTCGTTGCGGCCAGGGCACCGTCCAGGACCGGGGTTCGGGAACGGCTCCGCCCAGGTATGTGGGCTCCTCCAGTAGGTGTGGTGTCAGCGTGATCCCGGTGAGGCGCTCGGCCAGGAGGAACATCGGCCCTCTGTGGGGGGTGGGGAGTGGGGGATAAAGGGCGTCGATCCGTTCCATGGTCTCCACGAGCTCATCTGGCACCTCCTCGCTGTAGCCCTCCTGGGCGATGAAGCAGAACCGGAGCTCGCCGTCCTCGATCCAGTAGAAGTGGTCGAGGTCCTTGATGCTGAGAAAATAGTGGGACACGACGCGGGTGCCGGCCGACAAGGGCATGATCACTTCTTCGGCGATGCCGCTCCCACCGGACTCGATGGTCAGCACCCAGTCGCCGATGGTCGTCACGCCGAGGGGCTCGCCGGACTCGACGGTGCCGCCCATGTCCCAGAACGACGTGGGGGTGAAGCTTTCCGGCCGGCCACCGCGCCGGGCTATCACTTCCTCGGGCGTCAGGCCGTGGACGTAGGTGAGGCAGGCGCCGTCCACCGATTCAACGAGCCAGGTGTAGTCGGCGGGTTTTGCGATCATCTCGTCATGCTCTCAGCGTCGACCGACACAACGGGTGCAGCTGATTCCCTGGCGAGGTTGGCGTCGGTGCCTCTCCCGGCCTACCCCTTGGGCTTGGACCCGCGACCACGGTGGCCCGCTCAGCGACACCTCGTGAAGCACCGGATGAGGGCATCACGACAGTCGCCATACGCTCAAGATCATCGGAATTCGCCTGCATGTTTCATCCTCACGGTGGGGCGAGACGAAGGATCTGATCGCGGACGGAGGCGTCCAGGTCGGCTTGGAGCAGGCCGTTGTTGATGGCGGGGGCGCAGTTCGTCGAGATGTCGACCACGGCGGCGGGTCCTTGCGGGTAGTCGAATATGAGTCGTATGCCGCGTTCGCTGGTGGCTCCGAGCCCTTTGCAGGTGTTCTCGCTCGGTACGGTGTCCAGGGAGTTC
Source organism: Streptosporangium sp. DT93 (assembly GCF_049844535.1). Classification (NCBI taxonomy): domain Bacteria; kingdom Bacillati; phylum Actinomycetota; class Actinomycetes; order Streptosporangiales; family Streptosporangiaceae; genus Streptosporangium; species Streptosporangium sp. DT93. The sequence continues at coordinate 210,581 of NZ_JBNCLF010000016.1, read as the reverse complement.
AGTGTCGCGGCCAGGACGCGGGCGATGTCCCTGTTGTGCCGCTTGCGGTAGGGCGGTCTTGAGTACGTGGCCTCCCTGCACACGGTGAGCCGGCCGGGGCGTCCGGGAACCATCAGCTCGTCCTGCCCTCGGCGGTCGCCGGGGCCTCGGCAGGGGTCCTCCGGGGGTACGGGCCGCCAGATCCCGTCCCTGTAGGCGGTGGTGATGGCGGACCCGACGTAGGAGTTGCTGCCGGCGGTGCCGTTGGTGGTTCTCACACAGCGGTTGACCTCCTCGGCGCTGCCCATCCACAGGGCGCGGCCGTCGGGGTAGGCAAACCGGATGAGGTAATTGGTCATCGGTCCCCCCACCAGCCCACATGGACGGCCCATGGGGGTGGTGGTCACCGGGAGATATGCGAGGTCACGGGCCATCGCCGTCGCCTGGTCCGTCAGCGTGCGCGAACCGGCCAGCCGCTCACCACCCGGACGCGCGTTGTCCCCGGGGTAGGCGCAAATGAGAGCCTTCATGGGCGAGCCGGGGACGAGCGACTTCTCCACGCCGTCGATGTCGGCGCGCGCGGGCACCCAGCCACCGATGTCGTTGCCGCCCCAGAATTGCGGACAGATGGACGGTACGGGTGGTGATTCACCAACCGCTCCCAAGAGGAGCAGGGCCGCCCCGCACACCCCGGCTGCCGCCAGGCCAAGACCGATCGACGTGGAAAGCTTCATGATTCATAGACGTCGCTTCCCGGCCGATCGGTTCGCCTTGTTCGTCGCTGCGTCTGGGCGCAGGATGATGGATCAGAGCGCGAGACTTCCTGTAAAGCATCATTCGACATCGTGGAATTGTCCTACTTCGGCTGATGCTTGACAGTGCGGCTTCGGCTGGTCTGCTTTGGGTGATGCGTGGCCGTCACGTCAGGACGGCGATGTCAGCAGTGCTGTCACTTCATCCGCCACAACTTATGCACTACAAGTCAGGTCGAGACGGTCTGTAGCGCCTGCTGCCACCAGAAGTGCCTGCTCGACAGCTCTTTCCACTTGATCGATATCCATGCATGTGCACCCGGAATCCAGTGGCGTGGCTCAGGGGCTGTCAAGAAGGCCGTTCTCCTCAGCCCACAGCTGGAAACCACCACGCCGAAACGGCAGGTGATACTTGCTGGACAACAAGTCATCAGCCAGTTCGGCGACGAGCGGGACAGTCAGCAGGCCGTCCCTGATAGACCAGCACAGCAGCCGCAAAGTGGGGCAGCAGTCGACGTTAAAGGAGGCCGCAGCCTTCCTCGCTGCACTGTCGTCCAGGACAGCCGTGGCCCCCATCGTACGCGCCAAGGCAAGCACGCCCGCCTCACCGACGTTCTTGTTGCCGACGACCAGCAGTTCGGAGAAGTCAGCGAACGCCTCCATCTCAGCTTGGGACCTCAGCCCGTAGTGCTCGATCCAATCCGCAGTGAGCGCGGCGCCGATGCGCGAATCTTTCGCCTCACCCTCCATCAGTTCCGCTACTACGACATCCGGAACGAGGGCACGGCGTTTACCGACCACCGCCTTGAGCACACCCAACCAGTTGTTGGTGGCGAAGGCGCTCAGCGGGCCCGTGTCGAAGACGAATGCCTCGCCCGTATCTTCCATTACGAGACGAACTCCCAGATCGCCTTCTCTGGCAGCTCCGGCACTTGGGGAAGCTCGTCCTCGGTCCATGTGTCGAACAGCAGGTCGATCGCACGGGCAGCAGAGATCTCAGAGCCGCGATACAGGGAAAGGACAGACTTGACGTAAGGATTAGGCAGGCAGGGCGGTTCGAGTTCGTGTTTGACCACCAGGTTCAGTTCGACGATGTCAGCCTTGCCGGTGCGTACCGATCGGACAAGGCGAGCATCCGAGACAGAGATCAGCCCGATCTCAACCATGCGGCGCGCCAACGTCGCCATATCCACCTGGTAGAAGCTGCCGAGCTTCACCGCGATCGTGCGCAGGTCGGTGCCCTCGTTGGTTAGGCGGCGAAATTCCTCGCGCAGGCCGGCCTCGGGCAGTAAAAACGCGCGGGCGAACCGGTCCAGGCGCGACTCCCAGCCTTCGACACCGTCCTGCTCGGCGATCCGCCAGTCCACGGTGTACTCGTCAGCAAACAGAAAATGGCCAAACTCGTGCGCCAGGGCCAAGCGGCGGCGGCCTACGTGACGGGCACCATTGACGATTGCCACGCCGCCTGCGCGGAGCAGCAGGGAGGCGGCATCGGCGGCATCGGTGCCCAAATCGAAGGAGAACGCGAACAGGCCTTGAGCGGCCATACGATCGACCAGCGCCGAGACGGGATCAGTGGGATCGGTGCCCAATAAGGCGCGGGCTCTCGCGGCAATGTCCTCAGCCTGCGCCGCAGTGCCGGGCCTGTTGAGAGCGGGGGTGTCCGGCTGTGCCTGTCTGCCGCGCTCGACGACGAACTCGACGTTTCGCGCAACCCTCTCGATCAGGCGGTCAATGGCGGGGCTGGCCGCACCGGGTTCCTGAAGGTTGCGGTGAGAGATCACAACGGGTGGCGCAGGCCGGAAAAACCATTCGATCCGTTCGTTCACTGCGCGAGCAATGCGGGCCAACTCCAGGGCGGACACCCGGCGACTGCCGTTCTCAATCTTGGCAAGGCTGGAACGGTCGAGCGCCACCGCGACGGACAGGTCGGCCTGCGTCATTCCAGCGCGCTGCCGAGCATGTGCGATGCGCTCGCCCAGCTCATCCCCGTCTGCGGTGCTCACTGTGCGATTATAGAACAGCGCTGGTCAAAGGAGTAGACGACGACACGGATCTGCAAGCCCTGCTGATCTACCGGGCTTTAGGGCTGCGGCTTGTGGTGAACGATTCGTAGATCAGCCGGTTCCTGACACGTCCTGGTGTTCCTCTGCCGCCCACCATGCTCCGGCGATGTTGCTGTCACCGAGGATTCAAAAAAGCCCCGAACGATGTTCGTTCGGGGCGTCTTTCCTGCTTAGTTACTGTGGTCAGGGGCGGGGTCGAACCGCCGACCTTCCGCTTTTCAGGCGGACGCTCGTACCGACTGAGCTACCTGACCTCGGTGGTGGATCGAACACCTACCAGAGCGGTCCTGACGGGACTTGAACCCGCGACCTCCACCTTGACAGGGTGGCGAGCACTCCAAACTGCTCTACAGGACCTTGCGTTTCGGGGCTTTCGTCCCGGTCTTTCTTGCCTTGCTTAGCCTACCAGTTTTCCGGAGGTCTTCGACCTTCCGTTTCCCTGGTGAGCCTTGGCTCAGCGTGCCCCCAACGGGATTCGAACCCGTGTCGCCGCCTTGAAAGGGCGGTGTCCTAGGCCACTGGACGATGGGGGCCCGGGACTCGCGTCCCGTTCCTTCGCCGTGCTCCGCTGGAGACCTCTGAAGCATAGGGGACTTTTGCCCCGATGCCAAAGCGGTTAGCGGTCTACGGCGTCGGTGTGACGCCGACCGACCCCGTCGGAGACGGAGCGGTCGTCGGCACAGGAGAAATTGTACGGCCAGGGTCGGTCTCCACGTGACGTTGGATCTGCACCGACTGCTCGCCGAGCCCTCCGAGGGTGATGTCGTCCCAGGCCCGCAGCCGGTGCGTCTGCGCGTCGAAGTAGAGAACCGAGGCCTCGACCGGGGTGGGCTCGTCGTGTTCGAGCGCCCGCAGGCCCGCGCCTCCGGTGGATCCCTGGACCAGGACCCGGGTCCCCGACGGCAGCAGCTCGGTGGAGCGCACGTGCGAGTGACCGGTGAGGACCAGCGAGGCCGCGCCGGAGAACCCCTTGGCGATCGTGGGGTCGTGCACGGCGACCAGGTCGACCTGCTTGGGGAGCCGCGCCAGCCTGTCGGCGTGCGAGCGGCCCAGGGCCGCCAGGGATTCGAGGTCGGAGTCGACCGGGACGGTCTTGTCGGGGGTGAACCGGGGGTCGCCGAGGCCGTAGATCCTCAGCCCGGCCACGGTCGCGGCCTGGCCGTCGAGGACGACCGCCCCCTTCTGCCGGGCCACCGCCCGCTGGGTGGTCGCGGAGTCGTGGTTGCCCCTGACGAAGACGTACGGGACGCCGAAGGTGCCGATCTCCTCGACGAACCTGTCCTCGGGGCCGGTGCCGTGGTCGGTCATGTCGCCGGTGTCGATGATCGCGTCGATCTTGAACTGGGCGGTGACGGAGCGGATGAGGTTCCAGGCGATGGGACTGAGGTGGACGTCGGAGACGTGCAGCACCCGGATCGAGGTGGGGTCGGCGTCGTAGACGGGGAGGGCCGAGACCACGTCGTAGAGCTGGGAGACGTTGTTGACCAGTTTGGCGAGCTGCACCCGGTAGGACTCGAACCTGGTCACGATCGACTCGGCGTCGCCGACCAGGGAGGGCGCCCCGGCCAGCAGGCCGGTGTACTTGGGCTCCACCACCGAGTCGGGCCGGAACGTCAGGGCGATGGCCGCGCCCGTGCCGGCGATCGCCACGGCGACGCCCAGCAGGCCCGCCAGGGCCGGCCCCGGCCTGCGGAAGACGACCAGGGACGTGACCAGGGCACCCGCCAGGCCGCAGAACGCGGCGCGCAGGATCAGCGTCCTGACCCCGGCGCCCAGCTCCTCCTCCAGGAGCGCGGGGAGCCGGTCCGCGGAGTACCTGGGGTCGTCCAGGAAGCCCCTGGCCCGGTCGGGGTTGATGTTCTCCAGGGTCACGCGCAGGCCGACCGGGGCGTTGTGGGTGTCGAACAGGAGGGTGCCGAAGGGGTGGGCGTCCACGACGGTCTCACCGCTCCAGGAGGGCTCGGCCGCCATGCCCAGCTCCACCGGGCCGACGTTGGCCCGTACGGTCCCGCCGAGCATGATGCCCAGCCAGGCGCCGGCCAGGGCGACGGCGGCGACGGCGACGGCCCGCGCGAGAGCGCGGGAGAGACGCCCGCCGGCGAGACGGCGGGCCCGGGGGGCCAGATCAGCGAGTTTCATGCGCCTCCACCTCTACCCCCGATTACGGAGGCAGAATGACGTGTGTGATCGAGATCTCGCGGGAGAAGTTCGAGGAACTCGTGGCCGAGGCTCTGGACACCATCCCCCCCGAGCTGACGAAGGTCATGGACAACGTGGTGATGGTCGTCGTGGACGATCCGCCCGAACCAGGGCTTCTAGGTCTCTACACCGGTATTCCACTCACGGAGCGCGGGGACTGGTACGCGGGAGTGTTACCCGACCGCATCGAGATCTACCGGGGGCCGATCTGCGCGATGTGCGACTCCGAGGATCAGGTCGTCGAGGAGGTGCAGATAACCGTCGTTCACGAGATCGCTCACCATTTCGGGATCGATGATGACCGGTTGCACGAGCTGGGCTGGTAGGTACCCCCGGAACACCCACCAAATGCGGCCGTTCCGAAATGTCATCGCTTATCGTTACGGTTTGCATGCGTTTGATTGCTTTCGGTTGCGCGCAGGCTCCACAGAAGGCACCGTAGGTCACACAGCGACCACCCACAGTCAGTGTGCCTGCGAACTCAGCGGAGTCCTATGGCGGCCACCAAGTCCGGCCGACTACCCGGTCGGCACCGCCGTCCGGCGGAACGCCGAGCGACCTATGGCGAGGTCATCGCCGTCAGGGAGTTCCGCGCGCTCTGGATCGGCCAGGGGTTCTCCCTCCTCGGCGACCAGCTCTCGCGGGTCGCCCTGTCCGTCCTCGTCTTCGAGCGGACGGACTCCCCCCTGGCGACGGCGTCGGTCTACGCCCTGACCTACCTGCCGCCGATCGTCGGGGGGCCGCTGCTCGCGGGACTCGCCGACCGCTACGCCCGGCGGCGCGTCATGATCGCCTGCGATCTGCTGCGGGCCGTCCTGGTCGGGCTCATGGCGCTCCCCGGCACCTCGTTCTCCACGTTGTGCGTGCTGGTCTTCTGCGTGGTGCTGCTCAGCGCGCCGTTCTCGGCGGCGCGGGCGGCCCTGCTGCCGGAACTGCTGCAGGGCGACCGCTACGTCGCGGGCTCGGCCCTGCAGAACATGACCAACCAGGGCGCGCAGATGCTGGGCTTCGCCCTCGGCGGCGTCCTGATCATGAGCATGGGCCCGTACCGCGCGCTGGCCCTGGACTCGGCCACCTACCTGGCCTCCGCGCTCATCATCGTCTCGGGAGTACGGCGGCGTCCCGCGCCCGTCTCCGCCGACGAGAGCCGGCCCTCGATGTGGAGGATGACCCGGGCCGGCGCCAGGCTGGTCTTCGGCGACCCCCGGCTGCGGACCCTGGTGCTCTTCGCGTGGCTGTGCGGTTTCTACGTGCTGCCCGAGGGGATCGCGACCCCGTACGCAGGGGAGCTGACCGGTGATCCCCGGCGGCTCTCCCTGGTGACCGGCCTGCTGATGGCCGCCATGCCCACCGGGACGGTCGTCGGCGCGTTCCTGTTCAGCCGCTACGTCAGCCCGTCGAACCGGCTGCGGTCGATGGGCTGGATGGCGATGCTGACCTGCGCGCCCCTGATGCTCTGCGCGGTCAGGCCGCCGCTCGCGGTGGTGCTGCTGCTGTGGTTCGTCTCCGGCCTGGGCGGGGCCTACCAGCTCGCGGCCAACGCCGCGTTCGTGCAGTGCGTGCCGGCCGCGCAGCGCGGCCAGGCCTTCGGGCTCGTCCAGTCGGGCCTGCTGGCCTCCCAGGGCATCGGCATCCTGGCCGGCGGGGTGGCGGCCGACCATCTCGGCCCCGAGACGGTGGTGGCACTGGCCGGCGCGGCCGGGCTGGTCACGGCGGCCGCGCTGGCCGTGCTCTGGAGGGGATCCCGCAGGGAGATCATCGAGAGGGTCCGCGCGGAGGCGGACACCTGACTCACCCCTGCAGGCGGGTGTCGTCGCCCTGCCTCGGCGCCTGGTACGGCGTCGGGGAGACGATGGGCTCGGGAGCCGGCGGGAAGGGCTCCTGGTGGGTGGGGTAGTCGTGCGCGGACTGCGGCCCGGCGTGGCGGCTGGTGGCCTTGGCCCAGCTCTGCTCGGCCTTGGTCCTGGCGTCCACCCAGATCGGGTTGTCCTTGTTCTTGTCGATCACGTCCTGCAGGACCGACCTCTGCCGCCCCTCCTCGGGAAGGAGCGCCCAGCCGATCGCGTACACGGCCACGCCGAGACCCCCGAAGAAGGTCGCGACGGCGAGGGCCGCGCGGATGATGTTGGGGTCGACGCCGACGTACCGTCCGAGGCCGGAGGCCACACCGGCGACGATGCGCCCGTCCCTGGTCCGCTGGAGCTTCTTGACGCCTGAGAAGTCGTTTTCGTTCATGTATCGAGGATGCCCGGAGACGGGGCTCCCTCACATCGGGATTCCCCCTGGCGCGACCCTGACATGCACCCCGTCCTGCTCGGCAATACCCTGACAGGGCCGACGAGAGAGGGACACCATGGACGATCTCCTGCGCATCGACGACGAGCTCTCCGAGGAGCAGCGGCTCATCCGCGACACCGTACGGGACCTCGTCTCCGACCGGGTGCTCCCGCACGTCGGCGACTGGTTCGAGGAGGCCGCCTTCCCCGCCCGCGAGCTCGCCCCGGCGCTCGGCTCGCTCGGCCTGCTGGGCATGCACCTGGACGGGTACGGCTGCGCGGGACTGGACGCGGTCTCCTACGGCGTGGCCTGCCGCGAGCTGGAGGCCGGCGACTCCGGGCTGCGGTCGTTCGTGTCCGTGCAGGGCTCGCTCGCGATGTTCCCGATCTGGAAGTACGGCTCGGACGAGCAGAAGGAGGAGTGGCTCCCCCGGATGGCCGCGGGCGAGGCGATCGGCTGCTTCGGCCTGACCGAGCCCGACCACGGCTCCGACCCGGCGGGCATGCGCACCCACGCCGAGCGGGACGCCTCGGGCGACTGGATCCTCAACGGCTCGAAGACGTGGATCACCAACGGCTCGATCGCCGACGTCGCCGTGGTCTGGGCGCGGACCGAGGAGGGCGTCCGCGGCTTCGTGGTGCCGGCGGACACCCCGGGCTTCACCGCCCCGGAGATCCACAAGAAGATGTCGCTGCGGGCCTCGGTGACCTCCTCCCTCTTCTTCGACGACGTCCGCCTCCCGGCGTCGGCCGTACTGCCCGGCGTGCAGGGGCTCAAGGGCCCGCTGTCGTGCCTGTCGGAGGCGCGCTTCGGGATCGTCTGGGGCGTGGTCGGCGCCGCCCGCGCCTGCCTGGAGTCGGCCGTCGACTACTCCACCTCCCGCGTCCAGTTCGGGCGGCCCATCGGCGGCTTCCAGCTGACCCAGGAGAAACTCGCCTGGATGTACGTCGGCCTGGGGCAGGCGCAGCTCACCGCCCTGCACCTGGGACGCCTCAAGGACGCGGGGACGCTCACGCCGCGTCAGGTGAGCTTCGGCAAGCTCGCCAACGTCCGCGCCGCCCTGGACATCGCCCGTCAGGCGCGCTCCATCCTGGGTGGCAACGGGATCACGCTGGAGTACCCGGTGATCCGGCACATGAACAACCTGGAGAGCGTGCTGACCTACGAGGGGACGCAGGAGATCCATACGCTGGTGCTCGGCGAGGCGCTGACCGGGATCGCCGCCTACCGCTGACGTCCGCCCGGATCCTCACGTCCAGGTCCACGTCGGCGTCCGCGCCGCGCCCGCCTGGACGTCGAGGCGGGCCTGGGCCGGCGCGGGCTCAGCGCGGGCGGGGAAGCCTCTGGAGCAGGCCGGAGGGCCGCCACTCGGGGGTCTCGTCCGCCTTGCGGAGCTCGTCCTCCCAGGAGGCGCCGTTCGCCAGGAAGAAGCGGAGCAGCTCGGCGGTGGCGCGGGCGTCGGCCAGGGCGGCATGGGCGCGGGTGAGCGGGATGCCCGCGCGCTCGCAGCACGCGGCCAGCGTCCACCTGCCGTCCGGCAGGAAGGAGGGGGCCAGCCGCTGTGTGCACAGGGTCTGGCTCACCCACTCGCTGCCGGGGAGCGGCCGCAGGAAACGCAGGTCGAAGGAGGCGTTGTGGGCCACCAGGACCCGCCCGGCGACCCGCCGCCAGATCTCGTCCAGCAGCTCCTCGATCACCGGCGCGCCCGTGACCATCGCGCCGGTGATGCCGTGGACGTGCACGGCCCCGGTGGAGCGGCGGGGGTCGACCAGCGAGTGCCACTCGCCGACGGTCTCGCCCCGGGCGTCCAGCGAGACGAGCGCGATCTCGCAGATCCCGTCGCCCCTCGCCGGGGAGAATCCGGTGGTCTCCACGTCCACCACGACATACCCTTGCCGCGTGGACACGGTGGAGACATGGGGACCGCGGGCGGGCTCAGGCCCCGAGCTCGTCATGCCTGCCACTCTAGGAGCCGCCCCGGCCCTCCACCTGCCGTTCCGCAAACAGGTGACCATGAATGGGCCTGGCGACGGACGTTAGTGGACACTATCCTCGGTACGCTGTCACCTGCGGGGCGTTAGCTCAATGGTTAGAGCTGCGGACTTTTAATCCGTAGGTTCTGGGTTCGAGTCCCAGGCGCCCTACTCAAAAGTGCCTTCTGACCAGGCAGAACAAGCTGGACGGCAACCCCTGCGGGGTCGTTCCTCACGCCGGGAACCACCGTTTCTCCAACCTCCCGCGGAGCGGACGCGGCCTCGACGGCCGCGCGGGTGGTCTCGTCCGCGGAGTCGTAAGGGCCCGTGCTCGCTCGGTGGGTGCTCGACACATCCCCTTCTCGCGGGAGACGGTCACGATGTGAACCGGCCGTCACTCCATCAGGCACCGTGGCCGGAGGATCATCCGGGCGAACCTGACGGCGAGGTGGACCCGGCGTCGCCCTGCCCGGAGTGCCCCTGCCCGGAGTGCCCCTGCCCGGAGCGCCACGGCCCGGAGCGCCACGGCCCGGGATGATCCGGCACGCCTCGCGGCCACCGAGACCCTGATCCATGAGGCGGAGGTGCTCCTCCCGCTCACGGGCTCGGCCTCTTCCGCCACCGGAGGGCCGCGCCGGATCCTCCCGGTCCGGCTCAGCGTCGTCACAGGATCTTGGGCGTACATTGCGGGTCCATGACGAACGCGCGGCGGGTCGCGACGGCCCGGCGGCCGGACGCGGCGGGGTGGCGGCGCGACTTCCGGTTGCTGCTCGCCGCGCGGGTCGTCTCCTCGGCGGGCACCGGCTTCGGGCCGGTCGCGCTCGGGTTCGGCGTCCTCGGCCTGCCCGGGGCCGACACCGGCACGCTGTCGCTGGTCGTGGCCTGCCAGACGCTTCCCCAGTTGCTGCTGGTCCTGCTCGGCGGTGTGCTCGCCGACCGTCTCCCGAGAACCGTCCTGCTGGCCACCGCGGAGGTGACCGCAGGTCTCGCGTGGGGCGGCATGGCGGTCATGGTGGGCACCGGCAGCGCACCCGTCCCCCTCCTGGCGGCCTGCGCGGTCGTCGCCGGTGCGGCGGCCGCCCCGGTGGGACCGGCGCTGACCGGGATGGTGGTGCACGTCGTGCCCGCGTCCGAGCGGCCCCGGGCGAACTCGGTGCTGCGCTCCGCCACGTACACGGCGCGGACGGTGGGACTCGTCGTCGCCGGTCCGACGGTGGCGTGGGCCGGTGCCGGGTGGGCGCTGGCGGTCGACGCCGTCACGTACCTGCTGGCGGCCGTGCTCCTCGCCGCGCTGCGACCGGCCGCCCCGGCCTCCTTCCCGGGGACCGGGATGGCCGGGGAGCTCGTCGCGGGGTGGCGGGAGTTCACCGGCCGCCAGTGGCTGTGGGTCCTCGTCACGGGCTACTCGGTCGCCTACGCCGTCGCCTCGGCCGTCACCGGGGTGCTCGGGCCGTTCGCCGCCCAGTCCTATCTGGGCGGGCCCCGGGCGTGGTCCGCGGTGCTCGCCGGTCAGGCGGTCGGCACCCTGGCCGGCGCGGTCGTCGCCCGCTGGGTCCGGCCCCCTCGCCCCGCCCTCGTCGCGGCACTGCTCCTTCCCGCCGGCGCCGTCCCCATCGCGTTGCTGGCCGCCGCCCTGCCCGTGCCCGTCGTGGTGGCCGGCGCCGTCGTCGCCGGTGTGGGCAACGGCCTGCTGATGGTCGTCGCGGACACGGTCGTCCAGCAGCACGTTCCCGCTCACGCGGTGTCGAGGGTGAGCGCCTACGACTGGTTCGGGTCGCTGGCGCTCGCTCCGGTGGCGGTGGCGGCGGCCGGCATCGGGGCGCGCGAACTGGGCGTCCGGCCCACCCTCGCGGGGTGTGCCGTGCTCGTCTGCGCGGCCGCCGCGTTCACCGTCTGCGCACCCCAGGTGCGCGCGCTGAGGGCGAATCCCCCACCGCCCTGAGCACCCGGCCGCCGGCGTGTACATCTGCGACGAGTGCGTGGCTCTGTCCGCGTCGATCATCGGCGGAAGCCCCGAAAGCACCGCGGGACCGCACGTGCCCATGTGGGAGTCGCTGACCGACGAGGAGATGCTGAGCCACATTCCGCGCGTCGCCGCGCACATCGACCGGGCCGAGGCCGACCTGCGCTCGTGGGCACAGGAACTGCGCCGGCGCGGCGTCACCTGGGCCAGGCTCGGGGAGGCTCTCGGGATCACCCGCCAGTCCGCGTGGGAGCGGTTCTCCGGCGAGGAGTGACGCGATCCGGTGCAGCCCACCCACGCTTGAGGATCTTTCGCACGGCATGATCCCGGTATGCGCGACGAGGGTGGGCCGTTTCAGGCCGGCCCCTTGCGATTTGAAGATCGAGAGGTTTGGCCGCCGCTTGAAATCGCAGACGGGCCGAGACGTTTTTCATCGGATCGCATGTACGTAGGCCGTGAGGCCGTCGTGCCTGCGTGCCGGATCGTGCTCGAATCCGTGGGAATCATCGATGCGATGCCTGGATCTCAGGTCAGGCCGGCGACAGCCCCGGAATCCGGGCGCCCCTTGTACCGCTCGATTCCTGCGACGAGTTATTCGGCCACGTCTTTCCTGACGGGCGTCCTCCGCGTGATCTTCGTTTGGACGACCACACGTTCGCCCTTCGGGACGACGTCGATTCTCGGCCGTGCTCCTGCGTGATCAGGCGAGAGATCGTCAGGTCTCACGTCGTCGACGTGGACGGTGAGATGGGGGGCCTCGACCGCTCACGTCCGAGGTCCTGCGGACGTGCGCACTGCCGGCCCGGATCTTCTGGCCGGCGACCGTGGCGGTGCCGCCGGCGGAGATCAGGCGCTGAACGGCAAGGACCTGGCGCGACCGGTCAATGACAGATCGCCCGATGATTGCGATGTTCTTGTTCAACGGGAACGCGGCGGATCCATCACGAGTAATTTCGGTGAGGTGTTCGCCGCTTGATGCAGGGAGGAAGTATGGGCAAGTCAGTGCGCATGATGGGGCTCACCGCGGTGGCGGCACTGGGAATGCTTTTCTCCGCGGCTCCGGCGAGCGCGGCGGACGTAACGGTGGTCACGTACGTCAATGGAGCCAAGGCCGGCTCCGGTACGTCATACAGCGGCAGCACCATGGTTCGGGCCTGCGACGTCAGGGCCGACAACCTCGGCATCCGTACGGAGTACGTCACCTCCAAGGGACTGCGCGACTTCGTCGGCGACGCCAACGGGTCCGCTGACGGCTGTGGATCGGAGCGACCGGCCGACGGTGGCAGCATCGATCAGCTCAGGGTGTGTGCCGGTTCGGGCACCGCGAACTGTTCGCCCTGGGCGCGCGGATACTGAGCAGCCGGAAAGGGCCGATGGAAGGCCGATGAAGATCTTGGGTTCTGGTCCCGCCGTGTGATCGGCGGGACCGGTCCCATGTCTCGTGACGGTGATGTGGCAGACCCGTCGGCTGGTTCCGTGGTGGTGGCACGTCGGCGCGACGCTGCCCGGGACCTGTTCGACGTGACGGATGACCGCCAGGCGCCGCTCGGCCTCACGCCTCCGGTCCACGCGTCCCCGGACGGCTCCTGCCGTGGCCCGAACCTGCTCTCGGACGCGACCTTCCCCGACGGGACCGACATCAAGCCTCGCTACCTCCCGCACGGAGCCGGCTTCGTCGGCCGCGTGTGCGGGAACGGGCGCTGGCGCGAGTACTGGCGACCGCCTCACCCCGGGACCACGTCACCCAAGGTGAACGGTCTCACCACCGGCCACGACCACAGGCTGGGGGCGGTGTCCCAGAACTGCGGGATCGGGACGCGGTTGCGCAACCTCACCTGATCCCGCCGGGCGGCCGGTACGGGTCGTACCGGTCCTCGGGGAACGTGAGGACCGCGCCGCGGAGGGTGGCCCGAACGGGGCTGACGACGGACGAGCCCGGCCGGGCGTGGTGCCCGGCCGGGCTCGTCGGGGGAACGGATCAGGCGAGGTCGAACCGGTCGAGCTCCATGACCTTGGTCCAGGCCGCGACGAAGTCCGTCACGAACCTCTCCGAGGCGTCCTGGCTGGCGTAGACCTCGGCGAGGGCCCGCAGCTGGGAGTTGGAGCCGAAGACGAGGTCGACCGCGGTGGCGGTCCACTTCACCTCGCCGGTGCTCACGTCACGGATCTCGTACACGTGCTCCTCGGACTCCGACACCTTCCACCGGGTGCCCGGGGAGAGCAGGTTGGCGAAGAAGTCGTTGGTGAGCACGCCGGGACGGTCGGTGAGGACGCCGTGCCCGGTGCCGCCGACGTTGGCCCCGAGGGAGCGCAGGCCGCCCAGGAGGACGGTCATCTGGGGCGGGGTCAGGTTGAGCATGTAGGCACGGTCGACGAGCAGCGTCTCCGGCTGGAGCTTCACGCCGTCGGCCAGGTAGTTGCGGAACCCGTCGGCGCGGGGCTCCAGGACCTGGAAGGACTCGACGTCGGTCTGCTCCTGGGTGGCGTCGGTGCGACCCGGGCGGAACGGCACCGTCACCGTCACGCCGGCGTCGCGCGCCGCCTTCTCGACGGCGGCAGAGCCGGCCAGCACGATCAGGTCGGCGAGCGAGATCTTCGCGCCGCCGGCCTCGTTGAACTCCCTCCGGATGCCCTCGAGGGTGTCCAGGACCTTCCCGAGCTGCTCGGGCTGGTTGACCTCCCAGCTCCGCTGCGGCTCCAGGCGGATCCTGGCGCCGTTGGCGCCGCCGCGCTTGTCGGTGGAACGGAAGCTCGCGGCGGAGGCCCAGGCGGTGGAGACCAGCTGGGCGGTGGTGAGGCCGGACTCCAGGACCTTGGCCTTCAGGGCGGCGATGTCGCCCTCCCCGACCAGCTCGTGCTCGACGGCCGGCACCGGGTCCTGCCACAGCTGGGGCTCGGCGACCCACGGTCCGCGGAAGCGGCTGACCGGACCCATGTCGCGGTGCAGCAACTTGTACCAGGCCTTGGCGAAGGCCAGCGCGAACTCCTCGGGGTGCTCCAGGAAGCGGCGGGAGATCTTCTCGTACGCCGGGTCGACGCGCAGCGACAGGTCCGTCGTGAGCATCGTCGGCCGGTGCTTCCTCGACGGGTCGTGGGCGTCGGGGATGATCGCCTCGGCGTCCTTGGCGACCCACTGCTTGGCGCCGGCGGGGCTGGTGGTGAGCTCCCACTCGTAGCCGAAGAGGATCTCGAAGAAGCGGTTGCTCCACTGGGTCGGCACGTCGGTCCACGTCACCTCCAGACCGCTGGTGATCGTGTCCCCGGCCTTGCCGCTGCCGTACGTGCTCAGCCAGCCCAGCCCCTGCGTCTCCAGCGGTGCGGCCTCGGGCTCGGGGCCCACGTGGTCGTCCGCGGGCCCGGCGCCGTGGGTCTTGCCGAACGTGTGACCACCGGCGATGAGGGCGACGGTCTCCTCGTCGTTCATCGCCATCCGCCTGAAGGTCTCGCGGATGAAGTACGCCGCCGCGAGCGGGTCCGCGCTGCCGCGGGGCCCCTCCGGGTTGACGTAGATGAGGCCCATCTCGGCCGCGCCGACGTCCGGGGACATCTCGTTGTCGGCGACGTAGCGCTCGTCACCCAGCCAGGCGTCCTCGGGACCCCAGATGATCTCCTCGGGCTCCCAGATGTCCTCGCGGCCGAAGGCGAAGCCGAAGGTCTTGAAGCCCATGGACTCCAGGGACACGTTGCCGGCGAGCACGAGCAGGTCGGCCCAGGAGAGCTTCTGGCCGTACTTCTGCTTGACCGGCCACAGCAGGCGGCGGGCCTTGTCGAGGTTGGCGTTGTCGGGCCAGCTGTTGAGCGGGGCGAAGCGCTGGGAGCCGTCACCGGCGCCGCCGCGGCCGTCGTGGATGCGGTAGGTGCCGGCGGCGTGCCAGCTCATCCGGATCATCAGGCCGCCGTAGTGGCCGAAGTCGGCCGGCCACCAGTCCTGCGAGGTGGTGAGCACCTCGGTGATGTCCCGCTTGAGAGCCTCGACGTCGAGCTGCTCGACCGCCTTGGCGTAGTCGAAGTCCTCCCCCAGCGGGTTGCTCTTGGAGGAGTGGGTGCGCAGGATCGACAGGTCGAGCTGGTTGGGCCACCAGTCCCGGTTGGTGTGGGGGCGACCGCCGGTCTTCGGGGTCGGCGAGTCGATGGCCGGGTTCTCGCTCTCGCTGCCGTGCGCGGTCACGGAGTCGTGCGCGACCGGGCAACCGCCTGCTGCACCCCCGCTCTTCGGGTCGAAGCCGGTCGCGTCGTTGTTCTCGGTCATGAAAATCCTTCCGGATCAGCTTGCGGTGGAACAGTCGAGGCACACGCCCCAGTAAATGATCTCGGCTTCGTCGATCGCGAAGCCGTGATCGTCGGACGCGGTCAGGCAGGGCGCCTCGCCGACCGCGCAGTCGACGTCGGCGACGACGCCGCACGACCGGCACACGATGTGGTGGTGGTTGTCGCCGACCCGACCCTCGAACAGGGCCGGGCTGCCCGGCGGTTCTATACGGCGGACGAGCCCCGCGGTGGTGAGCGCGTGGAGTCCTTCGTACACGGCCTGGAGGGAGACCTGGCCGATACGGTCGCGCACGCCCGAGGTGAGCGCCTCGACCCCGAGGTGATCACCGTTCCGTACGGTTTCGAGCAGCGCGACACGGGCGGCCGTCACCCGCAGGCCGGCACCTCGCAGCTCCTCGGCGGTGGTCGGGGGCTGGGATGCGGTCATGGCCCCAACATACCCCAATAAAATGAATAGCTAAATATGTTGACTCATTCAAGTCTTGGCGGGGCGAGGCGGGTCACGCGAGGAAGATCACTCGGAGCCGCCCCCGGATCGGGTGCCCGGGCCGAGCCGCCCTGCGGCACAGGGGTGGGAGGACCACCCGGCCGATCACGTCGGCGGATGCCGGGCCGGGTGATCCGGAGATCTCCGTCGCCGCCGGCCGTGAGGTCCCGGCGGTACGTCAGGGGCGTTCCCGCAGCAGCGTTCCGCCGAGGGCGCCGAGGGCGTCGGCGGACACGTTCGCGTGCTGGGCGATCGTCAGGACGTCCCTGAGCCGCCGCTGGGTGACGCTGGAGTCGAACAGGGCCCGGCTTCCGAGGTGCGCGAAGCTCGTTCCCGTCACCTCCGTCGCCGTGCGTACGGCGTGCGCCGCCGAGGCGGCCATGGCCGCCGCCGTGCCCGCGGGGAACGGCGCTCCGCCGGCGGCGAGACGCCACGCCACCGCCGCGACGGCTTCGAGCTGGGCGACGGCGGCGTCCAGCCGGACGCGGATCAGCCCGAGCCGGTGCTCGGCCCGCTCCCCCGCGGCGCCACGCTCGCGTACGTGGTCCAGCAGGTCGCGCAGCGCTCCCTCCGCGGTACCGAGCGCGACCGCGCCCATGTGCAGCGCGAACGCGGGTCGTACCGGCAGCAGGCTGTGCGGCGTGGCCGCGTGCGACGGTGTTCCCCGCCGCGTTCCCCGCGGGGGGCCCGGCGAGAGGGCCGGCGGTGTTCCGCGCAGATCGTAGAGGTGGTGCCCGGGGACGGTGATCCCCCTCGCCCGGACCGTGTCGCTGCCGGTGGCGCGCAGGCCGAGCACCCTCCAGGTCTCCTCGATCTCCACCTCCCCCATCGGGAGCAGGACCCCCCGGGGGTCGCCGCCGGGCGGGCGGCAGTGCACCAGGATCCAGCGGCAGTGGTGGACGCCGGACGCGAAGCCCCAGCGCCCGCGCACGTGTACGCCTCCGGCGCCCGCCGCGATCTCCCCCTCCCCCGCGGAGGAGGCGGACACGATGACGTCGGGACCGCCGGCGAGCACGCTCTCGAACGCCTCCGGGGGCAGGCGCGCCATCGTGATCTGTGACTGGGCCCACACCATGACCGTCCACGCCACGGAGGCGTCGTACCCGGCGAGCACCCGCAGATCGGCCATGAGCCCGGGCAGGTCGCGTTCCTCGCCGCCGTGGCGGCGCGGCAGGGTCATCCTGAGGTAGCCGTGGGCACGCAGGAGGCCGACGAGCTCGTCGGGGAGCCTGCGCAGTTCCTCGGCCTCGGCGGCCAGGGCCGCGATCCGCTCCAGCGCCGCCTCGCGGTGCTCGCCGCCGACCCCGGCCGTGGCGCCCGGTGAGGCGGTGTCCCCCGGTCCGACGTCCCCCGGCGGGACGTTCCCCCGCCCGGTGTCTCCCGGCGGGGCGTTCCCCCGCCCGGTGTCCTCCGGCACGGCGTTCCCCGGCGGGACGTCCCCTCGCACGGCGTCCTTTCCCGGCACGACGTCCCTCAGCACGGCGACGTCCCGGGCCGGGTCGCGAACGAGGCGTCGACCAGTGCCCCCACGTGCGTCCGGACCGTGTCGATCAGGCCGATCTCCGCCTGCGGGCCGTCGTCCACGAGAAGGTTCAGCTCGGTGCAGGCGAGCAGGACGCCGTCGGCGCCCGAGGCCGCGAGCTCCCCGATGATCTCGTGGAGCCGCTCGCCCGCCCGCGGCGTCACCGAGCCCCTGCAGAGTTCCTCGTAGATGATGCGGTCCAGGTCCTGCTGCGCCCGCTCGGTGATCGCCGCCGTCGCCACGCCGCGCCTGCCCAGCTCGGCCGGGTAGGCGGTCATCCGGGCGGTGAAGCGGGTGCCGAGGACCGCCACGTTCGTCATCCGGCGGGCGGCCGCCTCGGCGGCGGCGGCCTCGACCAGGTCGACCAGCGGCAGCCCGCACCGCTCCCGTACGGAGTCGGCCACCCGGTGCATGGTGTTGCAGGCGATGCCCAGCAGGTCGGCTCCGCCGGCCTCCAGGCGGAGCGCGCCGGCGACCACGCGCCGCCCGGCGGCCTCCCACTCGCCCGCCAGCTGCATGCGTTCGAGTTCGGCGTAGTCCTCCGACCACAGGAGCACCCGCGCGGAGTGCGGCACCCCGAGCCTGGCCGCCACGGCGCGGTTCAGCTCGCGGTAGTACGTGACGGTGGAGGGCCAGCTCATCCCGCCGAGCAGGCCGATGACCCCCATCTCCGGTACGGGTGCCGTCATGTGCCGCTCGCCTCCGCCCACCGGGTGTCCGGGGTCCCGGCCGGCTCCGACGGCCGGTCCGGCACGGCCGTCCCCAGCCACGCCGCGTTCCCCGCGCGGCGGTAGCCGACGTGCGCCGGCCATTCCTGGCCCGCCAGGACCCCGTGGTTGTCCAGGATGGACAGCGTCGTCTCCCGTTCCTCCCTGAGCAGGGTGGCGTAGGGCTCGCCGCGGAACTCGGGATGGTCGGGGACGACGAGGACGGTTCCGGCACCGCGAACCGCGGCGGTGAGATCCCGGGCCGCGGTGCCCGGCCCGAGCTCCCGTTCGATCTCGTCGCCGTCGTAGAGGGGGTCGTGCACGCTGAACGGCACGCCGGAGCGGGCGAGCTCGGCCGCGATCCGGACCGTCGGGCTGTGGGTGCAGACCTTGATGCCTCCCTTGTAGGCGAGCCCGAGGATGAGGACGGGCCCGTGCCCGGCGACCGCCTCGGCCACGAGCACGCGCATCCGGTCGTCCGTCTCGACGGCCTGCCGCAGCAGCGACAGCTCGCCCACCTCCTCGGCGCCCTGCAGCAGGTAGCGGCTGGAGAGCGGGATGCAGTACCCGCCGGTCCCGAAGCTCGGGTGGAAGGTTCCGATGTTCCACTTGGTGCCGGCCAGGCGCAGCACCTCCACCATGTCCACGGACGGGAAGGCGAGGGAGAGCTGGTTGGCCAGGGTGATCTCCAGGTGGCGGTAGGCGTTCTCCACACATTTCACCAGCTCGCCCGCCACGTGGCCGGAGGCGCGGTGCAGGGTGTCGCACAGCACGGAAAGCACGGCGAAGGCGGCGTCCGCCGACCGGGGGCCGGCACCGCCGTAGACGCGGTCCACCTCGCGCAGGCCGTAGCCCTCCGCCGTGAACCAGTCCCGGCGCGGCGCCAGGGCCAGCAGGAGGTCCACGTCGGGGGTGAGTCCCGCCCGGCGCAGCAGGGGCAGCAGCAGGGTCTCGACCGTGCCGGGGGTGATCGTGGACTCGACGACCACCAGGGGCGGCGGCTGGCCCCTCCTGGCCGCCGTCGCCGCCGCGACGGCCGAGAGGACGTCGAGCAACGCCTCCGTGTACGGCTCGGCGTGCCTCTCGGTCGGCACCGCGATGAAGTGCACAAGGATGTCCGGTTCCAGGGCGCGTCGCCGGTCGTGGCTCACCGTCACCGTCTCCGGGACACCCTCGCCGGTGAGCCGCGCGACGCGGGACGGGCTCGTGTCGTATCCCACGACGCGGACGCCCTCGGCGGACAGCGCCGTGGCGGTGGACCACCCGATGTGGCCCAGGCCCCACACGCAGGCGGCCGCGTGACCTCCCAGCAGGGCCTCCCGGTAGAGCTCCGGCGGCTCGCCGGGGACGGGACGTCCGGATCGCGGGAGGCCGTCGCCGTACCCGGTGGAAGGAATGTCGTGAACCGTCATGCGCGGCCTCTCGACTCGACGTGGATCGGTGACTAGAGGAACGAGGCACGGGAGGGGCCGGCCGTGTGCCGGACGAGGCGTAGCCCTTCGGCGGCGGGCACGTTCACGGCGAGGCCCCGGGCGCGGGCCAGGAGTTCGACCGCGTCGGCGTCGACGCCACGGAATCCCTGGCCGGGGTAGCTGTAGCAGGCGATCGCCTCCTTCTTCAGGTCGAGCTGGTCCGCGATCGGGAAGTAGACGTTCGGGACGAACTCCGCGTGCCGCGCGGTGGCGTACTCGTTCGGCCCGAACTGCAGCAGGCTCGTTCCCGGGCAGCGACGGGACGCGGAGACGACGGCCCGGGCGACCCGGACGTGATCCCCGTGCGAGTCGTTCTCCCAGTGGGTGATGAGGGCGTCCGGCCGCACCCGCTCGACCAGGGCGTCGACGTGCCGGACGGCCTCGTACTCCGGGATGTCCTCGACCTGGTCGAGGGTGGCGTCCGCCACCCACAGCAGGCGGTGACCGAGCACGGCGGCCGCGCGCCCGGCCGCCGCCACGCGTTCGCGACGCGGGCCCGGCCTCGGTTCGGAGACGGTGAAGCAGGCCACGGTCACGCCGACGCCGCGCGCGACGAGGTGGGCGATCGTCGCGCCGACGGCGAGTTCGGCGTCGTCCGGATGCGCCACGACCACCAGGACCTCGGTCACGTGGATCCCTTGCGTACGCCCGCCAGCAGGGCGGCGAGTCCTCCGGTGAACCTCGTGAACTCGGCCGTCCCCGCCCCGCCGCCGCTCTCCAGCGCCTCCTCGAGCCCGGCGCACCGGTCGACGAAGACCGGGGCCTGGAGCCCGGTCAGCGTGGCGCCGTGCAGCGTCACCTTGACCCAGGTCGACTGGTACATGGCGGCCCCGTTGAGCAGGGCGCCCGACAGGTCGGACTGGCTGAAGCGGCTGTAGGCGCAGTTCGCGCCGATCAGCCGCGCCTCGCGCAGGTCGGCCGCGAGGTAGGCCTGCACCAGGGTGGCGTTCTCCAGGTCGGCCCCGCGCAGGCTCATGCCGCGCGGCGGGTCGCCGGTCAGCATGGCGCGGTAGAGGTTGGCGTTGCGGAGGTTCGCACCGGTCAGGTTGACGTCCCTGGCCGTCAGGCACCGGCCGGTGAAGCCGCTCAGGTCCGCCTCGGACAGGTCGCTCTCGACCAGGTGCAGGTTCTCCCCGTGGGCGCCGGAGAGCCGGGCACCGCGCAGGCGGCTGCCGGAGACCTTGCCGTCGTTGAGCACGGCGCCGGTCAGGTCCGCCTCGGGCAGGTCGCAGTTGCGCAGCCGGGAGCCGGTCAGGTCCGCCTCGCGCAGGTCCATGCCGGTGACGGAGACGTCGACGAGGTCGGCGCCCGGAGCGCGCAGGCCGCGCGCCCGCCAGTCGTGGCCGCGCACGCCGTCCAGCCGCAGCTCCGCCAGGCCGGCCCCGGTGAGGACGAGCCCGTCGCCGACGGTGATGCGCTGCAGGACCACGCCCCGGCCGGTGGAGCGGGCGAGGGAGGCGCCCCGCATGCTCGTCTTGGTCACCGTGAGCTGGTCCACGCACGCCTCGTCCAGCACGGCCTCGTCGAGCAGGCACTCGTTCAGCACCGCCCCCTGGAGGTTCGCCCGCCGGAAGGTCGCGCCGGACAGGTCGCACTGGTAGAAGGCCGATCCGGCGAGGTGGCTCTCGCCCAGCCGCGCGCCGCGCATGCTGCACCCGTGGAAGAGGGTGCCGGTGGCGTCGCGCAGACCGGTGAGGTCGGCGCCGTCGAAGACGCACGTCTGGGCGGCCAGCGCGTGCACGTAGGCCGAGCGCAGGCTGGCCCCCGACAGGTTGGTGCGTTCCATGCCGGGGCAGACCATGGTGACCTCACCGAGGTCCGCGTCCCGCAGGCAGGTGCCGTGCAGGATCGCCCGGTTCAGCGTGGCCCGGCGCAGGTCCGCGCCGGTGAGGTCGAGACCTCCCAGGTCCGCCTCGGCCAGTTGCAGGCCCCGGCCGGTGAGTTCCACCAGCGTGCGGGTGCGCTCGGAGACCTCCTTCACGACCGTCTCGCGTTCGGAGCCCTCCGCGTGCGCCAGCCTTCGGACGAGGTCAAGATGATCCTTGATCGTCAACCGCGTTCCTCTCCCGTTCCTTGGGCGGATCCTGTTGCTTCGGCGGATCCTGTTCTCTCGGCGCGTCTCGCTCGCCCGGCGGATCTCGTTCCTTCAGCAGATCGCGCAGCCATCCGGCGCTCCGGGCGGCGTCCCCGGCACCGACGCCCGCGTGGGTGTGCTCCAGGATCAGCACCCGCGGCGAGGTGTGCCCCAGCAGGGCCGGGATGACGTGGGACAGGTCGAGGTAGCCGTCCCGGGCGCTCTGCTCGGGCCTGGCCAGTTCGTGGCCGTGCTCGGCGTACCTGTCCGCAGTGGTGTTGTAGACGTGCATGCTGCGGACGGAGCCCGCCAGCGCCCTGGCGTAGGCCAGGGGGTCGCCCCGGGCTCCCATGAGGTGGGCGTGCCCGAGGTCGAGGCAGAATCCCAGGCCGGGGTGGGCCCTCATGAGCCGGCCGTACTGGTCGGGGTCGCGCAGCAGGGGGTTCGCGGAGAGGTTCTCCAGCAGGACGGGAACCCCCTGGTCGCGGGCGAGATCCGACAGCCAGCGCAGGAAGCGCTCGCACCGTCCGGCGAAACCGGCGGTGGTGAACGGCGGGTAGGGGCTCGGGAAGTGCACCACCACGTGGAGCGCGCCGACGCGGGCGGCGTAGCGCACGGTGCGCTCGGTCAGCCGCATCGCGGCCGAGACCCCCTCCGGGTCCGGGCCGGTGGGCGCGAAACGGCGCAGCGGCTCCGGCTCGTCGTAGGGCGTGGGGGTGTGCAGGGCCGGGCGGATGCCGTGCCGCGCGCAGAACCTCTCCACCCCGGGCAGGAGCTCGGAGGGATAGTTGTAGAACTCCACCACGTCGGGCTCGTAGACGAGCAGGTCCTCCAGGTCCTCGCGACGGGGCAGCACGCTCGTGGAGACGCCGAGCAGCGTCATGCCGTCCCACCGCCGGCCGCCCCCAGAAGCTCCGCCACGAGCCGCCGGGCGGCGTCCGTGTCGGCCTTGCCCGTCCTTCCCGCCGGCAGGTCGGCGACGATGTGCACCCGGTCCGGGACCTTGTACGGCTCCAGCCTGTCCCGGGCCCACGTCCGCAGCTCCGCCTCGTCGGGCGGGGTGTCCCCCCTGGGCACGAACAGCAGGTGCACCCGCTCGTTGAGCAGGTCGTCCGGCATGCCGACGGCCAGGCAGCCCGCGCACCGCGGATGCTCGGCGTAGCGGGCCTGGATCTCCAGCGGGGAGATCTTGATCCCGCCGCGGACGATCAGGTGCTTCGACCGTCCCATGAGCTCGACGACGTCCCTGCCGGGCGGGACGCGCGCCAGGTCCCCGGTGCGGAACCAGCCGTCCGTCATCGTCGCCGCGGTGGCCTCGGGGTCGTCGAGGTAGCCGGTCATGAGGTAGGGGGTGCGCAGCCACAGCTCGCCGGTGACGCCCTCGGGACAGGGGGTGCCGTCGGAGGCGGCGATCATGAACGTCACCCGGGGGCCGGGACGGCCGATGGTGCCGGCGTCGAGGTCGTAGCGGTCGGCGGTGAGGATGAAGTCGGAGGTGGACGTCTCGCTCAGGCCGTAGACGTCGGCGATGCCGGAACCGGGGAGGAGCTCCCGCAGCCGGCGGCCGGCTCCCGCGGACAGCGGCTCTCCCCCGGTGATCCACACGCCCGGCGATCCGGCGGCGGCGGCCTGCCGTCGCCGTACCGCGGGGTCGTCCAGCTCGGCGAGGATCATCCTGATCATGCTGGGCACCACGGCGACGCGGTCGAAGGGCCGCGCCGCGAGCCGCCGCAGGACGTCCTCCGCCGTGAAGCGCGGCACCAGGTGCACCGTCCCGCCGGTGAGCAGGGTCAGCAACGAGGTCCACTGCCCGAAGGCGAAGTTGAGCTGCAGGACGTGCAGCGTCGTCTCCCGGGACCCGAACGGCAGGACGGCGGCGATCGCGTCGAGCTTCGCCGCGAAGGCGTCGTGCGGCACGACGACGCCCTTGGGGCGGCCGGTGGAACCCGAGGTGAACATCACCAGGGCCTGGCCGGCGTCGAGCTCGGCGGGGACACCGGACGCCGGGGCGCCGAGCCGCCGTACCCAGTCGTCCCGGCCCGTCTCCAGCAGGGCCTCCCACGACTCCGGCGTGCCCGCCGGGTCCCCCAGGAGGATCTCGGCTCCGGTCCGTCCGGCGGTCTCCGCGACGGCTGCGGCCGGGGACCCGCGGTGCACGGGGACGACCACGGCGCCGTTGCGCCAGGCGGCCAGCTGGCAGACGAGGTCCGCGCACCTGTTGTCGACGGCCAGCAGGACCGGCCGGCCCGGCCGGTGCCCGGCGGCGGCCAGCCTCCCGGAGAGCAGCCGCGCCCGCTCGGCGAGGACACCGTAGGTCACCGTGGAGGCGTCGTCCACGAGGGCCGGCGAGCCGGCGAACCGCGCGCAGGCCTCGTCCAGGAGGGCGTCGAGCCGTCGGCCGCCGAGATTGTCAGTCATGTGTCCACCGAAAGCCGAACAGGTTCGCTCAACTGGCCAACGTCCATTCCACGAGAAATTACGAATACGAGCCCCGAAGCATCGCGGAGCCATCGTCCAGATTGACGGGAAACAAAAACAAAAAGGACGCCGCCCGCTTCTCCATTTCCTCATTCCGGGGTGACCGATTAACCATCATGGCGATTATGAATCAGGGTGCGAGGGACTGTCAACACCCGTTTCCCGCATTTATCGGCATCCGCGACCGTCCAAATAAGCGCAGGTCAGAGCACTTCTTCACCTGGACTGCCGAAAGAATCGGCACGGTGGAGCACAATGCGCGTACACCCGGTAAGGCCGTTGACCCGATGGCGCACCCCACCCTCCTCCGCGGCGATGAAAGGCATCCCCGCCACGTGTCCCGGATGCGGGAAAAGGCCGGGCGGAACAGGTCGCCGCGATATCCCCGGCCCCCGCCCGAGGTGCCCGGCCGCCGGGGCGGGGGGGGGGGGGCGCCCGCCCCCCCCCCCCCCCCGCGCGGGGCCCCGCCGCCGGGGCCGCCCCCCCCCGCGACCGCCACGGCGCTCCGCGTCCGGCCGGGAATCGGGGAACGGCCGGGGCGCCGCGGCGGCCGCGTGCCCGGCCCGGCGCGATCACCGGCGCTTCCCCGGCGGAGGCGCCGCCTCCGCGCGCGGTATAGTTCACCTCTCTCAGAGGCTCGGTCTTGAGGGCTCGCCCAATCCCGCTGGCCTGGTCGCGGCCCGCCCGCAGGGGTCCCGCGACGCGATGAGCCCGCCTCCCAGGAAGGAAACACCGATCGTGGTGCACAACAGCGAAGCCGACTGGGTCTCGCGTTTCGCGGATGACGT
The DNA here is from genome assembly GCF_049844535.1 of Streptosporangium sp. DT93. Lineage (NCBI taxonomy): Bacteria > Bacillati > Actinomycetota > Actinomycetes > Streptosporangiales > Streptosporangiaceae > Streptosporangium > Streptosporangium sp. DT93. The sequence goes on along the minus strand of NZ_JBNCLF010000016.1, from coordinate 185,575 downwards.
CATCGCCGAGGCGGAGCGTCGCGCCCCGGGCCGGGCCATCGTATGCGCCTCGGGGATCAGCCCTTCCGGGGCGATCCATCTCGGCAACTTCCGCGAGATCATGACGCCCCACCTGGTCGCCGACGAGATCCGGCGCAGGGGCCTGGAGTGCGTGCACATCCTGTCGTGGGACGACTACGACCGCTTCCGCCGGGTGCCGCAGGGCATCGACCCCGCCTGGAGCGAGCACGTGGGCAAGCCGCTGACCTCCGTACCGGCCCCTCCCGGCAGCGATCACCCCAACTGGGCCGAGCACTTCAAGGCGCCGATGACGGCCGCGCTGGCCGAGCTGGGCATCGAGGTCACGCCGATCAGCCAGACCGCGCAGTACACCTCCGGCGTCTACCGGCGGCAGATCCTGCACGCGATGCGCGAGCGCGCCACGATCGACGCGATCCTGGCCCGCTACCGCACGAAGGTGAAGCAGCAGGAGCCGCCGGCGGGCGAGGGGACCGACGCCGCCGACACCGCCGACACCGCCGACGACGGGGACGGGGACGGCGTGGCGAGCGCCGGGTACTTCCCCTACAAGCCGTACTGCTCGGTGTGCGACCGCGACCTGACCACCATCACGTCCTACGACGACGAGACGACCGAGCTCACCTACGTCTGCGCCTGCGGGCACTCCGAGACCGTGTACCTGTCCGAGCACAACCGCGGCAAGCTGGTGTGGAAGGTCGACTGGCCGATGCGCTGGGCCCACGAGGGCGTGCTCTTCGAGCCCTCGGGTGTCGATCACCACTCGCCGGGTTCCGCGTGGGTGGTCGGCGGGGAGATCATCTCCGAGGTGTTCCGGGCGCAGCGGCCGATCGGCCCGATGTACGCGTTCGTCGGCATCACCGGCATGGCCAAGATGAGCAGCTCCAAGGGTGCCGTGCCGACTCCGGCGGACGCGCTGGAGATCATGGAAGCGCCGCTGCTGCGCTGGATGTACGCCCGCAGGAAGCCGTCCCAGTCCTTCAAGATCGCCTTCAACCAGGAGATCCAGCGCACCTACGACGAGTGGGACGCGCTGGAGCGGAAGATCGCCGGGGGGGACGGGCAGTCGGCCGAGATCGCCTACCACCGCTCGGTCGCCACCGCCGGCGGAGCGCTGCCGGCCACGCCCCGGCCGCTGCCCTACCGGACGCTGGCCTCCATCGCCGACATCACGACGGGCGAGGAGGACCAGATGCTGCGGATCATCCGGGACCTCAACCCCGACATCCCGGTGACCTCCCTGGACGAGGTCCGCCCCCGGCTGGACTGCGCCAGGCGCTGGGTCAACACCCAGGTGCCCGACGACCAGCGCACCCGGATCCGCGAGGAGCCCGACGTCACCCGGCTCGCCTCCCTCGACGAGCCCCAGCGGGAGTCGCTGCGGCTGCTGCTCGACGGCCTCGACGCGCACTGGTCGCTCGACGGTCTCACGTCCCTGGTCTACAGCGTGCCCAAGGTCCAGGCGGGGCTGCCCGCGGACGCCGCGCCGACGCCCGAGGTGAAGACCGCGCAGCGCGAGTTCTTCGTGCTGGTCTACGAGCTCCTGGTCGGCCGTGACACCGGCCCCCGCCTGCCGACGCTGCTGCTCGCGGTGGGCGCGGAGCGGGTGCGCAAGCTGCTCGGCGCCTGAGGCCGCCCCTCGGACGTACCGCCCGGCCCGGGCCCCGGCTCGTCGCACGAGCGGGGCCTAGGCCACGACCGCGACCGGCTTGGTCACGATCCACACGTCCCCGTGCGCGGCGATCGCGGCGCACACGGTGTGCGCGCCGACCGGCATGTGCCGGGGGACGTCGACCTCCAGCGTGACGTCCTCGATCTCCGTGCCGCCCTCGCCGAGCACGAACTCCTCGACCGGGGCCTCGGGCGGATCCCCCCAGGACCAGCGGCGGAAGGCCAGCCCGGCGGCGAAGAACTGGAATCCCCGTACCGGCTCGGCGAGCCGCGCGCGCAGGTCGAAGGAGTAGGTCGTCCCGCGCTTCAGGAGATCCGGTCCGGCCAGCCAGGCGTCCCGGCACGCGGTGGAGGCGTCGAGGACCCGTTCGCAGCGGTGGCACTCCATCTGGCTCCGGCCGATGTGGCCGAAGCCCGGCAGGTCGAAGCGCGCGCCGATGACCTTGTTCTCGCAGTAGTGGCACGGCGCCGCGTCCCGCTCGTACGGGCCGGGCAGGCTCTCGCGCAGGTAGAACTCGTCGATCCGGGAGGTGGCGAACCGGCACATGTCCCCGGCGACGGACACCAGGCCGCGCTGCAGCGCCAGCCACTGGCCGACCTCGTAGGCGCATCTGTCGTCGAGACCCCGGGCGGTCCCGTTCAGCAGGGTCTTCTTGCGCACGGTGGTCGCGTGGGCGGGCAGGTAGTACTCCAGCAGCCTTTCCGCGGCGGCCCTGGTCGCCGGCAGGTCCCGCATCTGGGCCGCCTTGGGGTGGCGCTCCAGCATGGCCAGGAGACGGGTGGAGAACTGCAGTCTCCGGGCGCTCCCCCAGATCGAGAGGACCGCCTTGGCCTGGTCGGGCAGGGCGTGGTCGGGGTAGGCCTCGACGACGACCTCGACCGGTCGCGGTCCGGTGTGCAGGAGGACGTAGTCGTCGCTGCCCCGGACATGGCCCAGGCGCAGGTCGTCCGAGGCGATCGCGGTGTCCGTGGTGGGGCGGACGATGAGCAGGTCGTCTCCCGGGCTTCCCGACCCCCGTGCCGTGTCGACGAGACCCGGGGTCAGGGTGAGGGGGGTCAGCGTGGGCGGGGTGGGGGTGGAACCGGCCGGTCGCGCGCCCTCCGGCCGTTCCCGTTCCCGGTCCCGGTCCTGGCCGGTCGCCGGGTCGCCGAGCCTCTTCGCCGGGTTGCCGAGCAGGATCCAGGGGGTGTCACCGGTGCTGTTCAGCGTGGCGGCGTTGAGCCGCATGCAGGTCTCACCGAGGGTGTGGCCCCTCCTCAGCAGCGCGGTCGCGTACAGGAGCATGGAGTCGTCGGCGTCGACGATCTGGAAGGTCGTCAGCAGGGAGCCGACCCTGGGGTTCTCCAGCATGCGCTGGCCGAGCGTGGCCGCCGGAGGGAACGTGCTGCCGTGCGGCGGCACTCCGGTGCACGTCTGCCAGACCATCGTCCCGGCGGCGAACATGGCGGCGCCGACCCTCTCCGGCGTCACCCAGCCGTCTCCGGTACGGCGCCGCCTGACGCACTTGTCGGCGTCGTGACCGCAGGGCAGGAACCAGGGGTCGTCGGTGTCGCGCGCGTTCCCGTCCGCCAGGGTGCACAGGACGGCCTCGCCGAACGGCGAGTCGGCTCCGCTGCCGTGGCTGACGAGCCCGACCAGTTCGTAGCCCTCGCCGACCGCCGTGACCAGCGCCGGGTCCTCGAGCGCGAGCACCGTCAGATCCGGGTGCGAGCGCGGGGCGATGCCGGCGAAGGAGAACTCGCTGCACAGCAGGGTGCCCTCACGTCGCGCGGTGACCGGTTCGAGGAGTTTCCGCACCTGCAGCCGGATCGACTCCTCGCCGGCCCAGCCGGCGACGAAACCGATGTGCTTGCGGCGATTCGTGGCAAGGGTCACCAGCTCGGCCAGTTCCCAGACGGCCACGTCCTTTCCCGCGGCCACCAGGACGTCCCGCTCCGGACGGTCGTTCATCGCCTCCGTCAGCGTTTTCCAGTCGTCCGCCACGAACAATGACGCCCCGACGGCGTCCACATAGGGTTTGACGGCGGACAGGCACGACGGGTCGGCCAGAATGAGCTGAGGCTGGTTCATTGTCATACTCGGATTTCCGTTTTTCGCAAATGGTTGAGACCCGGAGCCGGGGGGCGGACCCCCGGCTCCGGGCGCCGCCCGCCGCGGAGCACCGGCCTCCGCGGCGGACCATGACCCGACCTACCAGCGAACGAAGCCGGGGCCGCCTGCCAGCACGTTCGCCGGCCCGATCACCGTGCCCTCGACGTCCGCCGAGGCGACACTGACCACGGCCACCGAGCCGAAAATGGCCGCGGAGGCGACGGCGGCGACTCCAGCCGCTTTTACGATCTTGCCGATGGTGTTTCCGTCCTTCATTTCATCCTCTTTCACCGCTCTGGGGAGGCGCATCAGGTGGCGCTTCTACAATTGTCAGAGTAAATCCGTCGGACGGTGCCGTCAAGATTGGTTCACCGGTGGCCGGAATTTCGTTTCCGGCATTTATTCAGGGCATGCCTTTTGAATCTCCGAGCATATCGATGTTTCTCGAACCGGTGCCGTTCTGAGTCGTGGTCGTCGATTCATCGCTGAAATCGCCGCCGCGGTCCGGTCACGGTTCCGGGCGGGGAGAGGCGGAGTCGGGAGCGGGGGGCCGGGCTGAGAGGGTGGCGAGGGGCGGAACCGGGCGGACGTCTCCCGGCACCCCTCGGCGGACTCCGTGCGGGACGACCTCCTCGCGCGGCGCTAGGGGACGGCGGCCAGGAGCGCGGCGAAGGGCGCCGGCGGGATGGAGGTGAAACATCTGGTGTCACCGCACGGCATGGCGTGCCGCCGCAACTGGTCGCGCAGATCCTCCACGATGGGCGACGTGGGACCGCGCAGCACTCCGGAACGGAGTTCGAAGACGGTGAGGGTGTCGTCGTCCACGCCCAGTTCGGGACGGTCCTCGACCGTGACGACGGCCAGCGGGAGATCGTCGCGCCTCTCCGTCCCCTCGGCGCCGGCCTTCCGGTCGTGTGGCAGGAAGACGACCCTGAGCCTGTCGCCGCCGTCCGGCGTGGCCACGACGAGCCCCCTCTCCGGATCGTCCCCGGTGATCTCGCAGCCCTTCCAGAGCAGTTCCCCGCGCCAGGTACGGAAGACCTCCGCGACGGCCTCGTCCGCCCGCTCACCCGTGACGGCCTCGTTGTCGAGCCGCTTCTTGATCTTGGCCGGTACGCCGCCGACCAGCACGTCGCGGGGAACGGGTGCGGTGACCACGGAACCGGCCGCCACCATCGTGTTCTCCCCGATCTCCACTCCGGGCAGGATCGTCACGTGGAAGCCGAGCCAGACGTTGCGTTCCACGCTGACCGGGGCGTACGCCGGTCGCACGCCCATGAGCGGCCCGTGCCCGAAGTGATAGCCGTGCGTCCAGATCGCCAGGTAGGAGCCGGTCCCCACGTTGTCGCCGATGCGGATCTCGCAGTTGGCGTTGAGTATCGAGTGCTGGCCGATCGTCACCCGGTCGCCGATCCGCACGACGGCCGTGGAGGTCGCGGTCCCCCCGTAGCCCACGGTGGACCCGTCGCCGAAGTAGAGCAGCCGCCCGGCCACGAAGTCCCGGCAGACGATCGCGGCGCCCGGGGCGATCCGGGTCGCCTCCTCCACCCGGAACCGCTCGGCCACCAGGACCCTCACACCGGCGGCGATCTCGGAGTCCCCGCCGACGTGCAGGGAGGTGGCGCGCAGGTCCGTACCCGCCCCGATGGTCACACCGTCGCCGATCACCATGTCCTCCGCGACGAGGGTGACGCCGTCCCCGAGGGAGACGTTCTCCCCGATCCGGCAGCGGGCGGCGTGGACACGGACGTTCCGCCCCACGCGACAGCCGGGTGGAAGATGGTCCAGCGCGACCGGCTGGACGTTGAGCTGGTTCGTCACGGGCATTCCTCACACGTGGGCGCAGGGCTGCGGGTCACAGCCATCGGTCCGGCAGTTGCAGGAGAACCCGCCGGCGGGCCAGGACGGCCAGCCGTTCGTCGTTCTCCTCCATGAGGCGGATCTCGCCGGGGCGGATCTCGTCGGGATGCGGAGCGCGCAGCTCCGACAGGTAGGGCCAGCCGTCGACGAACTCGTCCTCGAACCTGGCGCCCGGCCATTCCACGCCCGCCGCGCCGATGAGCGGATTCACCCGCAGCCGGGCCCCGGGCGCGGGCACGGACAGGCATGGCGTGCGGGGCACGGACGGGTGCGACACGCCGGGCGGGCGCGACGGGCCGGACGCGGACGACGCGCCTTCGCGGACGAACGCCAGCGCCGGGGACGGCGGCGGCGACCGTGTGCTTCGCGGACGGGGGGCGGTGGCCGTCAGGGCGGCCTCCGTCAGGTCGGCGTCGTCGTAGACGAGGTCGGGTTCGATCAGGTCGCGGTACTCCTCCGGGGACAGCGGGCTGCCCGGGGAGTGGTTGGGGTGTTCGGCGTTGTGCACGTGTCCCAGGAGGAGCGCGCGTCTCGACGAGATCCGCCGCATCTCGGACAGGACGTGCGCCTTGCGCCGGAAGTAGTGGAAGGAGTCGTGGGAGAAGATCACGTCCGCCACCGCGTCCACCAGAGGGAAGGTCGCGTCGGCGTCGAAGCAGACGAGCCGGGCTCCGGGACAGGTGTACCGCCGGGCCAGCCAGAGGTGGGAGAAGACCAGGTCGGATCCGAACACCGTCGTCCCGGCTCCCGCCGCCGTCCAGGCGTAGAGGAACTGGCCGAGACCGCACCCGATCTCGCAGACGACGTCACCGGCCCGCGCGTGCGTTTCGAGCAGCGCGATCCCGCTGAGGAAGGTCGGCAGGGACCACCGGTGCAGGAAGTACGGGGCCAGCGCGCCGTAGCCCAGCAGGTCCATGGTCTCCCGCGCGGTGAGGCCCGTGCCGATCGCCCGCAGGACGGAGGCCGGTTCCACGGCGGGGATCGTGTCGTCCTTGCGATCGGACAGCAGCAGGGCCAGTGCTCCGGCGCGGTCCCCGCGTGAGATCGCGGAGACGGCGGCCTCGCGCAGCTCGTCGCGTCCGACCCGCAGGTAGGGAATGCCCGCCAGGCACGGCCACAGGGTCTCGCCGTCGCCGAGCAGCCAGGGGCCCTCGGCCCGAAGGCTCTCGCCGTTGAGCGGGCTGCGCAGCAGCCCGGCCCAGTCGGCCGCGTACCGGGTTCCGGCGCTCATCCGAGAACCTCCAGCAGGGCGAAGGGCAGGCACAGGCCCGAGTCGTTGGTGAGCACCGGGCGCCCGTCCAGCATCGCCACCCGGGTGGAGAGCGGGTCGGCGGGCGGGCCGGGAGACGCCCCGTGCGTGACAGGCGCATCGGGAGACGCCGCGCGCGTGACGGGCGGGCCGGGAGACGCCCCGTGCGTGACGGGCGGGCCGGGAGACGCCCCGTGCGTGACGGGCGGGCCGGGAGACGCCGCGCGCGTGACGGGCGGGTCGGCGGGGGGCGCGTAGTCGTGGAAGACATGGCGGTGGCCCCGCGCGTCGAGGTATCCGGCGAACGAGGCGCGCGAGTGCACGTTCCACCCCGGGATCCAGCCCCTCTCGCCGTCACCGGCGCCGTCCCGGTCGCCGGCGTACCGCAGCCTGACCAGCACGTCGACGGGCCTGTCGTTGAAGGGGCCGAACAGCAGGGCCCTGCCGCCCGGGGCCACCAGGCGCATCACGTTGTCGAGCCAGCCGTCGAGCCGGTCGAAATGGCTGTGCAGGGTGAGCATCGTGACGAGGTCGTACCGGCCGGTGGGCAGCGACTCGCGATCCGAGATGTCCGCGTGGAGGAAGTCCGCCGCCGGCACGTGCGCCGCCGCGTACTCCGCCAGCGGCGCCAGGGCGTCGATCCCGGTGCAGCGGACGCGCGGATGCCGGGAGGTGACGAAATGCAGGAACGCGCCGTTCGCGCAGCCGATGTCGAGGAGCGAGACCGGCGCCCCGCCGGCCGCCGGTCCGAACGCGTGGGAGGCGACGAAGGGGAAATAGGGACGGTGGTTCAGCGCGGGCGGGCGGTTCAGATATCGCAGGTCGATTTCGCGGACGCTTCTCGCGGATTCGAAAGGCCGATCGACGTCGCCGGAGAGAACCGGGCCGGTCATGGGAATCCTCCTGGTCAACGCGAAAAGAGGGTGAACGGGCCACGGTGCCCGCCGTTCGCCTTCGCGGTACGGTCACGAGAAACGGCGGCCGAGCACGGGACAACAGGGGGACGTCGTTCTTTCAGGGCCGGGACGTCCTTCTCCGGCCGCCCGGCCGGCTTATCGGATGTGCCTGGTGGTCCAGCAGCCGGGTGCCCGGGTTCAGAGCCGTCAAAAGGCGTTCCACGCCGATTCCGAAACCCGCCAGCGGGGGCAGCCCGTACTCCAGCGCGCGAAGGAACTCGTGGTCGATCCTCTTGTCCCGCCCGGTCCCCACTCCCTGTGACACGAAGCGTTCCCGCTGCCGGGCCGGGTCGGTGAGTTCGCTGCACCCCTGGCTCACCTCGGTGCCCATGACGATGAGCTTCCAGGCCTCCGCCACCCTCTCGTCGCCGGGGGAGGGCCGGGCCAGGATCGCGGCGTCCCTCGGCAGGCCGAGAACGAACGTGGGCCGGAGCAACCGGGGCTGGACCACCTTGCGCAGCAGCAGCACGGCGATCCGCGCCGGCGAGTCGCCGGGCCCGTGGGCCACGCCACGGGAATCGGCGGCACGACTCAGCTCCTCGCGCGGGCTTTCGGGGCCGATGCGAACGCCGAACTCGCGGGAGAGCAGGTCGTACATGTCCTCCCTGGCGAACGGCTCCCGCAGCGCGTCGTCCTCACCGGTCGTCTCGCGGGCCGCGCCGCGCAGCATGTCCTCGACCAGACGGGCCATCCGCATGTGGTCGGCGTGGGCCATGTATCCCTCGAAGAGGGTGAACTCCGGGAAGTGCGCCGCATCGACGCCCTCGTTGCGGAACGCGCGGCTGATCTCGAAGAGCCGCTCCAGGCCGCCGACGACCAGTCGTTTCAGATACAGCTCGGACGTTCCCCCCAGGTAGAGGTCCGCCCCCCAGGCGTTGAGCCGGGTCACGAAGGGACGCGCGGTGCCGCCGTGCACCGGCTGGAGCAGCGGCGTCTCCACCTCGACGAAGTCGTCGTCGTGCAGGTGGCGGCGCAGGTGGCGCAGGATCGCGTCCCGGCCGCGTATCCGGTCGAGGAGGGCGCGGTCGGCCAGCATCTCCTCGTAGCGCGGGCGCGGGCGGCGGCCACGGGTCCTCTCCGGCAGGGGCCGCAGCGCCTTGGCGGCGATGCTCCACGCGTCGACCCGGACGGACAGGGTGCCGCTCCGGCTGGTGACGACCTCACCCTCGACGACGACGTGGTCCCCCGGGTCGACGTGCGCCTTCCATATCCCGTACGCGTCGCCCGTGGTGTCCCTGGTGAGGATGAGCTGGATCTCCTCGCCGTCGTCGCGCAGGGTCGCGAAGCACAGGTGCCCGAAATCCCGCAGGCCCACCAGGCGACCGGCCGTCTTCACCTTTCTTCCGGTCTCTTTTCCCGGTGGCAGCCCGACGAACTCGGGCAACAGGTGACGCAGCACCTCCACGCCACTCTCCGCAGGCGGATAAGGGTCTATCCCGGCCTTTCGCAGACCGGCCAGCCTTTCCAGGCGCTTCCCTGTCTGGTCGACCGAAATCACATCGTCGAACGTTTCTTGGATTTGGCGGTCTTCAGACGGTTTTCCCAAGCGACTTGGCGTCCTTCGTGAGTTTCGGCCGGACCGTTATCACTTTCGCAGCGGTCTGGCACGGGTCGTTCCCTGCATGACCCTGACCTTCGTCGACACCCTGTGGAATGTCAATGCTTAAGTTTTTCCGGCCGACGGGAAACGCGTCTACCAGCGGTTACACGGCGCCCCCGAAGGGTTTCAGGTATTTCCACCCGCGTATCCCGACCTTCGGCCCTCACCCGGCCCGCCGGTGACACACGGGCGCGTTCGATGTCGTCCTCCCCGGTTCCGGATGTGCCTCTACGACCGTCCGGCCGCGGCCCGGCGTGTGGGCGCCGGGCACCGCCGGGCGGGTCTCGGGGCCGTTCGGCGACGAATCCCCCGAACGACCGGAACTCAAGGCCGCTCTCGCCCGGGAGGAGCGCGTTCGAGCGACCTTCTCCCGTTCCCGCACGCACAGCCGTGGATCTCGTCGGCGATCTCGCTCAGGGTCTGACGGTGACCTCGGCCAGACGCGCCCGCAGGTCCCGTACGGGAGGACTGGCCGCGTGCGCGACGAGATCGCCGGCCAGCGACGACAGACGCCGGCGGATCCGCGCGGAGCTCAGGCCCCGATCCATCAGGTTCATCGTCTCCTGACCGGCGGCGACGGCGTGGTCCACCTCTCCGCACGCCAGCGTGGCACCGGCCAGGCGCACCAGGGACATGCCCCGGTTGCGGGTGAACTCCGCGCTCTGGTCGCGTCCCGCCCGTTCCAGCAGCCTCACGGCGCGCCTGTGCTGGTGGGCGTCGGCTCGCGCCATGCCCTCCAGGCAGGTCAGTTCGGCCTCGTTGAGAAAGGCGATCCAGTAGGGGTCGTCGTCGGCGGTCCCCCGCTCGAAGGCCGTCCACGCCTGCTTGACCGCGCTCTCGAACGCCGCCTCGTCGCCGCCGGCGGCGTGCCCGTGCGCCTCCCTGATGGCGATCAGCGCCATCACCCGGGGCGGCGCCGTCCTCGCGTACGGCCGCGTACGCCAGGTGAGGGCGCGCCGGTGGGCGGAGCGGGCGAAGCGCACCGCCTCCCTCGGTGCGCCGAGGTCGATCGCCTGGCGGGCCAGGACGGTCAGGGTGCGCGTCGCCAGGGAGGTGTCGTCATCGAGCATGGCGGCGTTCAGCCCCTCCGACAGGTGGACGCGCGCCTCGGCCTGCCGGTCGGCGTCGTAGGCGTACCAGCCGAGTGACGTGGTCAGCCGGCCGGCGATGAGGGTCAGTTCCTCACCGATCGCGTCGCTGTAGGTCCCCTGCTCGTACAGGTAGCGCACCAGCCCCAGGTGGGCGTGGGCGGTACGCCACAGGACCTCGCTGCCCAGGCGCTGGTCGATCGCGTCGTGATCGCGGGCGGTGGCCTTGAGCAACTCCACCTCGTCGATCCCGACCCTGGGGCCGTCGGAGTCCAGGGAGGCGGCCGGGGCCGTCCAGGGCGGCGGGCCGGGGACGGCGGCGGTGCTCGTCGCCGCGTTCACGGCGAACCCCCTGCGGTGGGAGAGGGCGCCCGCCCGCGTGTCGTGCCGTCCCGCGGCCGTCCTGGACACCGCGGTCAGGGTCGTCCCGTCCGGCGGTGGAACGGCAGGGGTGAAGCCCAGCTCCACGGGAGACCGCTTGAAGTACTCCTGCAGGACCCTGCGGTGCGCCGGGCGGGGATAGGGCGGGTCCGCGCTCTCCCACCGGCGGATCTGCCGGGCGCTGAACCGCACCTCGCGCGACAGCTTGCCGGCCTTTCGCATCACCTCGGCCACATCGGAAAGTTTCTCCGCCAGCCCTTCCTGAGTGAGATGAACGTCCTGTCGCGCACGCTTGAAAGACCGTTTCTCGTCCCTGCCCTGACGCATTCATCCTCCCGACTGATCGACCGTTTCCGAGCGTAACGGAGTTCGGCGCCGTCAAGCGCGGCGCTGACGAACCGTGATCGAAGGAATTGCGGAACGTCCGCGTAAAGGCCACCGGAGGACCGCTCAACGGGCGCCGCACGGCCGCTTCGGAGGAGATAAGACCTGTTCATCGCCGCACACGGGCTGTTCAATGACAGGCCTGTCAAGCCTGGTGTTCGCGGATCGCATTACCGGAGAGGAAGCGCGCAATGCCCGTTCTCCGCGGACCGTCTAAAAGCAGTGCCCGCTATAGGTGCGCCTTCGCGGTTCCCGCGCCGGTCATTGTCCCGCGAGGCTCCGGACATCGCGGGGTGACAACCTCCGGACGGCCGGGTAAACCCGCACGGCCTTTTCCCGCCGGCGGGCGCGCGTCCCCGGGCCGGGCCGGCCGTCGCACGGTCCGGCCCGGTCTCCACACGCCGGCCGTCACCCGGCCCGGCCTCCGCACGACCTGACCGTCACCCGGTCCGGCCGTCACCCGGTCCGGCCCGGGAGGCCGCACCGCGCTCTCCCCGCCGGGCGACGGTCGTCCACGCCCGCCCCCGGCATCTCGTCTCTCATCCTCGGAGTTCTCCTTGCGTTTCCCCATACGATTGATCACCGCACTGACCGTGCTTCTGACGGCGTCGACCGGCTGTGCCCGCGAGGCGGCCCCCGTCCCGGACGGGGGCCTGGAGAAAGCCTCCATCAAGGTGGGTGCCCTGGCGGTCCCGGACTCGGCACCGCTCTATCTGGCCAAGGCCCGCGGTTACTTCGCCGACGAGGGGCTCACCGTCGCGATCGAGCCCACCCAGAGCGCCGCCCAGGCCTTTCCCGCCCTTGAGGGCGGCACCCTGGACGTGGCCCTGGTGAACTACGTCAGCACCTTCCAGGCCGTCACCAGGGGCGCGACGTTCAGGGTGGTCGCCGACGCCTACCAGGCCGCGCCCAAGACCTTCGTCGTCATGACACTGGACGACTCGAAGGTCAAGAGCATGGCGGACCTGAAGGGCAAGACCATCGGGGTCGCGAGCCGCAGGAGCATCGGATCGCTGACGATCGCCGCCGCGCTGGCCACCCACGGCCTGAGCGAGAGCGACGTCGAACTCCTGGAGTTCCCCCTGCCGGACATGGTCGACAAGCTCCGGCGGGGGATCATCGACGCCGCCTGGCTCACCGAGCCGTTCATCACCCAGGCGACCACCACCCTGGGCGCCCGGCTCGTCCAGGACATGACCGCCTCCGACAGCCCGACCGCGGACTTCCCCGTGGCGGGATGGGGGATCACCGCGGCGTACGCGGCCGAGAACCCGCGTACCGTCGCGGCGTTCCAGCGCGCCATCACCCGCGCGCAGCGGCTCGCCGCGGGCGACCGCAAGGCCGTCACCGACATCCTTCCGACCTACACCAGGATCCCGCCCGCCGTCGCCGGCGTCATCGCGCTGGGGACCTACCCGGTCACCCTCGAGGCGGGCCGGCTGCAGCGCGTCGCCGATCTGATGCACTCCTACGAGGGGTACCTCGACGAGGGCGCCACGGTCGACGTGAACGCGATACTGGTGCCCCTGCCCGCCGGTGCGACCTCGGCGGAGCGACAGTGACGATCACGCCCGACACCGGGTCGCCGGACTCCGCCGGCACCCCCACCGCGTCCCCCGCCCCTGCCGCGTCCCCCGCCCCTGCCGCTCCCTCCGCGTCTCCCGCCGTCCCCGCTCCCGGTCACCCCCGCGAGGTGATCCAGGCCGTCATCGGGCGTCACTGGCTGGCGTGCGGGCTGCTGGCCTTCGTCGAGGTGGGGGTCGCTCAGGCCCTGGCCGGTGAGCGCCTGGGCGTCGCGCGGCTGGCCGCGCGGTGCCATGCCGACCCGGACTCGCTGACCTGGCTGCTGCGGGCCATGGCCCCGGCCGGCCTGGTGGCGGCCGACGGGGACGAGTGGTACCTGCTCCCTCCGGGAGAGGCGCTCGTCGACGACCGCCCTGACTCCCTGCAGTCGACCGTATGGCGCCACGGAGACCCCGCCTACGGACAGATGCTGCGGACGCTGCCCGACAACGTCGCCTCCCGTCCGGCGGCCGTGCCCACCTTCTCCCCCATCGGTGCCGCGCTCGCCGACGGCGGCGGCACCGATGCCACCGACGCCGCCTCACCGTCGACGACGGGCGGCGAGACGATGGACGCGCGACGGCACATCCTCACCATGCTGAACGCCTTCGGTGACTTCGCCGCCCTGCTCGTCGCCGCGCGGCAGGACTGGGCCGGGCACCTGTACGACGGCCCGCTGCCCCTGCTCGACCTCGCCGGACGCCTCGGGGCCCCTCCCGGCGACATCGAGGTGATCGCACACGCGCTGGTCGAACTCGGCGTCGTCGCGTCGTCACCGGAGGAGGGCTACGCGCTCACCGACGCGGGCCGTACCCTGCACGACGACCGGCCCGACTCGATGCGGACGGCGGTGCTGATGGGCGCCGACCGGGTGTGGTGGGAGGCGATGTGGAGCCTGTCCACGGCCGTGCGCACCGGCAGGCCGTCCCTGCCGCCCCCCTACCGGTCCGGGTACGAGTACCTGGCGGACAATCCCGACGCCCAGCACCTGTTCGACCGGTTCATGACGCACCGCAGCGCCCCGATCGCCGAACGGCTCGGTGCCTGGGCCACCACGGCGACGGTGCCCGACGGGAGCGTCGTCGTCGACGTCGGCGGTGGCCGCGGCACGCTCCTGGCCGCCGTCCTGTCGGCCCGCGACACCTGCCGCGGGGTACTGGTGGAACGTGACGTGGTCATCCCCCAGGCTCGCGCCTACCTGGCCGGACACGGCGTCGCCGGCCGGTGCGAACTCGTCGCCGGGGACTTCTTCACCGACCTCCCGGCCGCCCGGGACGTCTACCTGCTCGGCAGCGTCCTGCACAACTGGGGCGACACCGACGCCCTGCGCCTCCTGCGCGCCGTTCGCGCGGCGATCGGCGGCGGCTCCAGCCGGCTGCTGTGCGTGGAGGCGCTGCTCCCCGAGCGGCCACGATCGGCCGCCTCCCACAACGCCCTCCTGTACGGCATCAACCTGCGGATGATGAGCCTGTTCCCCCAGGGCCACGAACGCACCGGCACCGAGTACGAGGCACTGCTGCGCGAGGCGGGCTTCACGGTCTCCTCCACCGCGTCCCTGCCCCACGGCCTCACCCTCGTCACCGCCGAGCCTGCCGGCACCTGAGCCCACGTCCCGGCGGACCCGGCCCGGCCCGGCACCCCGGGCCGGGCCAGCCCCGCCCGGCACAGGCCGGCCCCGCCCCGCACGGGTCAGGCCCGCCCCGCACGGGTCAGGCCCGCCCGGCACGGGTGAGGCGCCAGGCCGTCGCCAGCCACAGCAGGCCCCAGACGAGGAAGAACGGCGACCAGAGCATCAGGTCCCAGCGGGCCAGGTACCGGCCCAGTTCGGCGTCCTGGTACGGCGACGGCTGCAGCCCCGTGAGCACGAGCGTGTCGCCGACGAACCCGTAACCGACCGGGCCGAACGCCCGTACGACCATGAACACCCCCGCCGTCCACGTCACGACGAGCAGGAGACGTCGCGGCACCCGCCGCCCCCACGGGCGTACGGCCGCGAGCGCGACGAGGATGCCGGCGACCGCCACGGTGAACATGATCCAGTGACTTGCCACGAAGAACGGGTCCCTCGCCAGGAGCCGCTGCCGCAGCTCGGGCGGGAGCGGGTCCCTGTCCGCCAGGGCGTTCGCGCCCAGCGCCTGCGCCAGTTTCATGAGTCCGTAGGCGGCGGTGCACACGCAGACCGCGTACGCCGCGTACGCGGACGGCCCCGAGCGCACCCGGTCGACGGCGACCGGCCGTTCCGGACGCGTCACGACGCCGCGTCCCCGCGCCCGCCCGGAAGCCTGATGACGACGAGGCCCCGGTCGAGGTCGACGCGGTCGTGGGGCGGCGCGCCGTCGGACCCGTCGTCGCGAAGGACCGACCGCACCTGCCGGTGCTCCAGTTCCGTCCTCTTCGTGCCGTGGAAGGCGGCCGTGAACTCGTCGAACCCGGTCGCCGACAGGGACGGGCCGGAACGACCGCGCAACCATGAGATCAGGTCCGAACCGGTGACGCGTCTCCACAGCCGATCCAGCACGGCCACGGCGAGCAGCAGGAGCACCAGCGCGGGAAGGGCGGTCGCCATCGCCGTCATGCCGCGTCAACGATCCGGCGACGTCGCCGGTTCCCTCCGGAAACCACCCGCACGCCCTCCGGCCACGGACGGTGACACCGGAGGAACGCGAGACTTCCACGGGTCGCCGGAACGGCCGGCTTGACTCTCCAGTGGCTGGAAGGTCGATGCTGATGTGGTGAACGACCGCGACGACCTGCTCACCATCGGACAGCTCGCCGATCGCACGGGCCTGCCGGTGCGGACGATCCGCTTCTGGTCCGACATCGGTGTCATCCCGCCGACGTGCCGGTCGGCCGGCGGCTACCGCCTGTACGACGCGGAGGCCGCCGTCCGGCTCGACCTGGTGCGGACGCTCCGCGAGCTGGGACTGGACCTCGACACGGTCCGGAAGGTCCTGACGAGCCGGTGCACGGTGGCCGAGGTCGCGCAGGCACATGTGCGGGCGCTGGACGTCCAGATCCGCTCCCTCCGGCTACGCCGGGCGGTGCTGCGGTCGATCACCCGTCCGGAGAGCACGACCGAGGAGATGATTCTCATGAACAGGATGGCACGACTGTCCGCCAGGGAACGGCAGCGGATGATCGACGACTTCGTCGACCGCACGTTCGACGGCACGGACGCCCAGGCGCCGGGGGCGCACATCGCGGGCCTGATGCGGGGGCTCCCGGAGTTACCGGACGACCTCACCCCGGAACAGGCGGAGGCCTGGCTGGAGCTCGCCGACCTCGTGGCCGACACCGGCTTCCAGGAGAGCGCGCGCCGGATGGCGGTGGCCGGCTCCGCGCCGGAGAACGCGTCCAGGCAGCCGCTGCCGTTCGACTCCGCCCTGGTCGTCGAGCACGCCGGGAGTGCCGTGGCCGCCGGTGTCGCCCCCGGGTCGGCCGAGGGCAGGGCGTTCCTGGACCGGATCGTGGACCCGGCCCTGCCCGCCGAGGACCGCGGCCGGCTCGCCGACGAGGTGGAGACGTTCACCGACCGGCGGGTGGAGCGGTACTGGCAGCTCATGGGCGTGCTCAACGGCAACGCGCCGTTCGCGCCCGTCGCGCACGTCTTCGAATGGTTCATCGCCGCGCTGCGCGCGTCCGGGAACTGACGACGCCCCGTCGACCGGCCGGGAAGGGTGGATCCGCCCTTCCCGGCCGGTCGTGCACGTTCAGGCGGATCAGTCCCGGGCGTACGCGTTCAGGAGAGTTCGTCCCGGTGGCGCGCGTTCAGGCGAGTCCATCCCGGTCACGCGCCTTCAGGAGAGCCCGTCCCGATCGCGCGTTCAGGCGGATCCCCCGCGGCGGCGGGCCGACCACCACCGCGCGAGGCGCGTGACCGCCCACGCCTGGAGGAACCCCGCGGCCATGAGGAGCAGGATGAACAGGGTCGGGCTCGCCGCCCCGGCCAGCAGCAGGTCCCACCCCTGCAGGACCAGCCAGCCGAGGGGGAACGTCAGGTACAGCAGCGCCGCCCCGGTCAGCAGGATCGGGTCCTGCGCGGTCAGCAGGATCACGATCGAGGACAGGCCCAGGATCAGCACGAGCCCGCAGTAGGCGAGCACGAGACATCCGACGGGACCGGGCTTGCGGGGCTTCGTCATCCTGGCTCCCTGCTGTGACCGGACGGGCCCGCCGAGCGTACCCGCGAGCCCGGCCCGGCGGACCGGAGGCGCCACATGTTACCTCCGGGTAATGAGAATTGCGCCGCCTTCTCATTCTCGGTACCTGACCGTACGCTGCCCCGAAGCGGACGCGAGAGAGCTTGGAGCGGGCCCGGGAAAGCTTGGAGCGGGCCCGGGGCGAGTCCGGGGCGCGATCACCGCCCGGGCGGTCCGCCGACGCCGTAGATCGCGCTCAGCAGGGGCATGGTCAGGGCGGCCATCTCGGCCGGGGACCGCGGGCATCCGCGCTGGAGCCAGTCGGTGACCACGCCGATGAGCGCCCCGGCGGCGAACGCGGCGGGGACGTCGTGCGGGATCTCCGGCGAGGACCCGTCCCGCTCGGGAAGGTCACCCCCGGCGAGGGCCTGGCGTACGCGGTCGTGGACGCCCGCGGTGACGCGACGGCGGATGTGGTCGGCGACGCGCGCGCTGCCCCGCGGCCCGAGCAGGCCGCGGTAGAGCCCGGCGTGCGCGGCGAGGCTGGCGAAGAACGCCTCCAGCGACCGGCTCGCGTCCTCCGCCACGTCCACCGCGTCCGGGCCCGGTCCTGGCAGGGAGCCGATCAGGTCGTCGATCATCGCGGTGCAGGCGGCCTCGGCCAGCTCGTGGACGTCCCGGTAGTGGTCGTAGAAGGTCGAGCGGCTCACCCCGGCGCGTTCGGCGACGTCGGCCACGCTGATCCGGGACAGGTCCCGCTCCTCGACGAGCCGGATCAGCGCGTACGCCAGGGCGGCGTGGGTGCGGCGCACCCGCCGGTCACCCGAGGGGGCACCGCTCGTTCTGCTGGTCGCCACGTCCCCTACTTTACCTTCTCACTACATTTGTAGGTTTTCCTACAGCTGTCGGTTAATCTGACGGCTAGCGAGTGAGGAGAGCGACGACATTCACGCCATCCGTTCACGAGGAGATGCCGAATGAGTACCAGCGAGCAGGTCCTGAGCTACCCGATCTCCAGCGACGCGGCCCTGGAGCCGCCCGCGGAGTGGGCGGAGCTGCGCCGGCGGTGCCCGGTGAGCCACGTGACGCTGCCCAGTGGCGACCGGGCGACGTTGCTGACCCGCTACGAGGACGTCAAACGGGTGCTCGCGGACCCGCGTCTCACCCGCCAGCTCAACGCGCCCGACGCGGCCCGGCTGTCCGCGGACGGGGGCGGGGTCTTCAGCAGCGAGATGGCGCAGATCATCCCCGACGGGGGTGAGGAGCACCTGCACTGGCGGCGCCTGGTCGTCAAGTGGTTCACCGCCAAGCGCATGGCCGCCCTGCGGCCCGTGATGACGGAGATGGCCGACCGGCTCGTCGACGACATGGTCGCGCGGGGCAGGTCCGGTGACCTGCGGGCCGCGCTGGGCTTCCCGCTGCCGGTGTACGTCATCTGCGACATGCTCGGCGTGCCGGCGGCCGACCGGGACCGGTTCGCCTACTGGTCCGACACCCTGCTCAACCTCACCCGCTACGGTCAGGCCGAGATCGAGGCCGCCCAGGCCGAGTTCTTCGAGTACATGTCCGGCCACGTCGCCGCCAAGCGCGCCGAGCCGGGCGAGGACCTGCTGAGCGAGCTGATCGCGGTCGGCGGCCCCGAGGACGGCGGGCTGACGGACACGCAGATCCTGGTCACCGGCATGGCGCTGCTGGTCGCCGGCCACGAGACCACCGCCAACATGATCGGCAAGATGGTCTGCATGCTGCTGGCCGACCGGAGCCGGTGGGAGCGGCTGCTGGCCGACCCGTCGCTGGTGCGCACGGCGGTGGAGGAGTCCCTGCGTTTCGACGCCAACGCGGGCATCGGCCTGCCGCGCTACCTGCCGGTGGAGACCGAGGCCGGCGGCACGGTCCTGCCCCGCGGTACCACCGTGATCTGCAGCATGGCCGCCGCCAACCGCGACGAGGACGCCTTCGAGGACGCCGCCGCGATGGACCTCGGCCGCAGCCCGAACCCGCATCTGGCCTTCGGCTCCGGTTCCCACTCCTGCCTGGGCCAGGCCCTGGCCCGCACCGAGCTGCAGGTCGTGCTGGAGGTGCTGCTGCGCAGGCTCCCCACCCTGGAGCTGACCGTGCCCGCCGAGGAGCTGGAACGCGTGGAGGGCCTGGCCGTCGGCGGCCTGCGGACGGTCCCGGTCCGCTGGTGACCGGTCCCCGGGCGCCGGGCGGCGGACGTCACGCGCCGGAGAGGCGGGACTCGATGCCGTCGGGGAGGGCCTGGAGGCCGTACTCGAAGGTGTCGTCGGGGGCGGCGGCGTAGTTCAGGCGGACGGCGTCCCCAGGCGGGCGCGCAGCCGGGGGAAGTCCTTGGCGGCCTCGCCCGCCCTGCTCAAGGCGGCCGAGGACGGCTTCCCCGCCTGGACGTGGACCCTGCAGAAGGTACGGCACGTCGTGGGGTTCGGCGCCTCGATCGTGGTCCTGGTGGCGACGTTCGCCGCCTGACCCGCGAACGCCCACCCCGGCCGCCTCGCCACCCGGCGGCCGCCCCCTCCCGCGTGACCCCCGAGACCCGCGAGACCCGCGAGACCCGCGAGACCCGCGAGACGCGTATGCCGCACATGAAGCGCGTGGCGCCATCGTGACGTCACCCCCGCCTCACGGTGCCAGGACCATCACCTCACACACCATCCCCACAGGTGAACATCCCTCCGCACGTCCTCCCCTCCCGCAGCCCAGGACGTCGGCCGCGGCCGGAAAATCGCGATGACGTCACGAAAAACGCGCCGCACCTTGAAATGGCGTCATTGTGACGTCATAGTGGCGTCATGGACCTCACGCCCTATGTCGACACCCTCCGGCGCGATCTGGCGGTCGCCGCCGAGGCGGGCGGCCCGGACGCCCGCGCGCTCGCCGAACGCCTGATCGCACCGCTCGAATCGTCCGTCCGGCTCGCGCTGCTGGAGGCGCTGTCGGCCGCCGCGGGTGAGATCACCCGTGATCTCGCCCCCGGCTCGGTCGACGTGCGGCTGCGCGGGCGCGACCTCGACTTCCTCGTGACACCGCCGGGCGCCGACCGGTCACCGGGCGAGCCGCGCGCGAGCAGCCTGAGAAGCGCGCTGGCCGGCGCGGTGGAGGTCGCGATGGGCGTCCGGGCGCCCGTCCCCGAGGAGCCGGCGGAGGGCGACGAGGGCGGCACGTCCCGGATCTCGCTCCGCGTCCCCGACCACCTCAAGCCGCGCATCGAGCGGGCCGCCGGGCGGGAGGGGCTCTCGATCAACGCCTGGCTCGTGCGGGCCGTGTCCGCGGCGCTCGAACCCGGCGACGCGGGCCGGCGCCCCGGCCAGGGTGACGATCCGGGGACCGGCCGGCACTACACCGGCTGGGTACGCTGACGCGCCCCGCGCCCCGCCGGACCGCCCTCGGTACCGTCCCCCGGCCGTTCCCCGGGTCGTCCCAGCGGGCGCGGCCACGAGGCTCGTCCCGCCGGTTCGTCCCCGTCACCGCTCATCGCCCGTCCCCGCCGCCGGGACACCCGCCACCGTTCACCTGTGAGGGCACCGTCATGCCGACGTTCGACACCCCGGAACCGGTCCACGCCGTCATCGAGCTCGCGGTCGCCGACGTGCGGATCCACGCGAGCGACCGTACCGACACGGTCGTGGAGATACGCCCGAGGGGCGGGTCCGGAGACGCCGGCCCGCAGGATGCCGAACAGATCAGGGTGGAGTACTCCCGGGGCCGGCTGCTGGTCAAGGCGCCCGCGCCCACGCTGCGTTCGTGGTTCCGGTGGGGAGGCTCCGTCGAGGTGCGGATCCACCTGCCGTCGGGCTCCCACGTCGACGCGAGGACGACCGGGGACCTGCACTGCGAGGGACACCTCGGGGAGTCCAGGTTCGAGACCGCCGACGGCGACATCTGGCTCGACCGTACGGACAGGCTGCGGCTGAACACCTCCGGCGGCGACGTCACGGTGAGCCGGTCGGCCGGGCACACCGACGTCACCACCGCCAACGGCGACATCCGGATCGGTGAGATCGACGGCGCGGCGACGATCAGGAGCGCCAACGGTTCCATCACCCTCGGCGAGGTGACCGGTGACCTGCGGCTGAAGACGGCGCACGGGGACATCACCGTCGACCGGGTGCTGGCGGGCGTCGACGCCAGGACCGCGCACGGCAGCGTCCGGATCGGCGAGGTGGTGCGCGGCCCGGTCGTCCTGGAGACCACCAGCGGCGAGATCGAGGCCGGCATCCGCGAGGGCACCGTCGCCCACCTGGACGTGAGGGCCGAGTACGGCGCCGTGAACGTCCTCCTGAAGCCGTGCGAAGGACCCCGCAGGGGCGACGAGACCGCCGAGGTGCGCGCCCGGACCTCCAACGGCGACATCGTGATCCGCCGCACCCCCCGCTGACCCGTCACCGCTGGGTTCACCGAGCCCGCCGAACCGACCCCGCCGCACCGGACCCGCCGCACCGGACCCGCCGCACCGGACCCGGCGACGCGCCGGGACCCGGCCGGCCTGCCTCCCACCGCTCGCCCGGGTTCGCCGGGACCTGACAGAGGAGAGACCCATGCCCCCCGCGATAGTGGCCGAAGGCCTCGTCAAGAAGTACGGCGACGTGATCGCCCTCGACCGGCTGAACCTGTCGGTCCCCGAGGGCACGGTGTTCGGGCTGCTCGGGCCGAACGGCGCCGGTAAGACCACCACCGTGCGGATCCTGACCACGCTGCTGAGGCCGGACGCCGGCCGCGCCACGGTCGCGGGACTCGACGTCGTCCGCGACGCCCGGCGGCTGCGCTCCCGCATCGGCGTCTCCGGGCAGTACGCCGCCGTCGACGACCACCTCACCGGCGCCGAGAACCTGGAGATGGTGGGACGGCTCCACCACCTGGGCACCGGGCGCAGCAGGGAGCGCGCGCACGAGCTGCTGGAGCGCTTCGACCTGACCGGGGCGGCCGACCGTCCCGTCCAGGGCTACTCCGGGGGCATGCGGCGACGGCTCGACCTCGCCGGGGCGCTGGTCGCCGCCTCGCCGCCGGTCTCAGCGACGGCCGCGGAAGGTGCGGCGCAGGTCGTCGACCCAGGCGCCGGGGACCTCCCAGGGGATGAAGTGCCCTCCGTCCTCGTGGGCGGTGAGGTTGACGTGGTCGTACCAGGCGGCGCGGTCGCCGGAGAGCCAGCTCTGGACGCGCTGCTCGGGGGTGGTGACGCCCGGCGGGTTCTCGTGGCCGACGAAGGTGATGCCGGTGGGGGCCTCGACGACCGGCCACCGGCCGTGGGAGGGGGTCCAGGGGTAGCGGTTGGCGTTGGCGTAGTAGCGCATCGAGGTGCCGATCGCGTTGTTCACCCAGAAGATCGTGGCGTGGGTGAGCAGGTCGTCCTTGGAGAAGACGTTCTCCACGTCGCCGCGGTTGTCGCTCCAGTGGTCCCAGCGTTCCAGGAGCCAGGAGAGCAGGCCGACCGGTGAGTCGGCGAGCCCGTGGGCGAGGGTGTCGGGGGCGAGGACCTGTGCGGCCAGGTGGACGGCGAAGCGCCGCTCCAGGGAGACGAGCCGCCGGCGCGCGGACTCGGGCAGGTCCTCGGGGATCGGCTGCCCGCCGCTGAGGTCCCAGGCCCGGTCGCCGTTGAAGAGGGTGAGCTTCTGGCCGGAGCCGATGTGGACGGCGTGCAGGGCGTCGGCGTACTTGTGGCCGAGCTGGCCGGTGACGAGGGCGCCGATGTCGCATCCGGCGGCGGCGTACCTCCGGTGGCCGAGAACGTCGGTCATCAGGGTGTGCCAGAGGTCGGCGACCTTCCAGAAGTTCATGCCGGAGTGGTCCGGCAGCGGGGTGGAGAAGCCGAAGCCGGGCAGGGAGGGGACGATGACGTCGAACGCGTCGGCCGGGTCGCCGCCGAAGGCCGCCGGGTCGGCGAGGGGATCGACGACCCTGGACCAGTGCCAGAAGGTCCACGGCCAGCCGTGCGTGAGGACGAGCGGCACGGGGGCGGGTCCGACGCCCGCCTTGCGCATGAAGTGGACGGGAACGCCCTGGACGTCCACCCGGTAGTGCTCGTAGGCGTTGATCGCGGCCTCGGCCGCGCGCCAGTCGTGGTGGTGCAGCCAGTGGTCGGCGAGCTCCCGCAGGTAACCGCTGTCGACGCCGTAGTACCCGTCGCGGTCGCCCGTGCCGTCGGGCCACCTCGTGAGGCGCAGCCGGGTCCTGAGGTCGTCGAGCACGGCGTCGGGGACGTGCAGGGGTGTGGGTTCCAGCGGGAGGCGGGCCGTGGCTGCCATGGGGTTCCTTTCCGGGGCGTACGAGGTGGACGCGGCGAGCGCGCGGGTCAGCGTTCGACGTCCATGAGCGCGGCCATCCGCGCCAGGGCGGGCAGCGCGGTGCCGACGGCGTGCCGTTCCTCGGGGGTGAGGGTCAGGGCCAGCCGCGCGAGCCGGTCGACGCGGTCCTGGCGCCGGGTGTGGACGATCCGCGCGCCGGCCGGGGTCACCTGGACGAGCACCGCGCGGCGGTCCTCGGGGTCGGGGCGGCGTTCCACCAGCCCGTCGCGCTCCAGCCGCGCGACGAGCTGGGTGACGGCGGGCTGGGTGATCTGCTCGGTCGCCGTCAGCGCGGTCAGCCGCATGGGGCCCCTGCCGGCCAGCGTGTGCAGGACCGACAGCGTGGTGAACGTGTGTCTCTCGGCCGACGGGAGCCGGATGAAGCTCCGGATGAACTCCTCCAGGACGCCGGCGAGCTCGCCGGCGTCGAGATCCTGCCGGTTCCGCGATGTCATGGAGGGAACGTATCAGTTATTTATATAAATCACTTATATGATTTTCGTACGACGACCCGGGACCGGCGGCTCACCCGTACCTGTGGACGCTTTGACCATCCTGAGTTACTTTTCCCGACATGAGCCTTAGATCGTTCATGCGCCCCCTGTCGGTCCTGTCGGTGCTTTCGGTGCTTTCGGTGGTGTCGGTGTCCTCGGTGCTCTGCGTGACCACCGCGAACGCCGCACCCGCCGGCGCGGACACCTCGGCCCCCCGGCTCGGCTGGGACGTGAGACCGACCGGCGTGACCTCCCGCCTGCGCGGCCTGTCGCCCGTCAGCCACGACGTCGTGTGGGCGTCGGGCAGCGAGGGCACGGTCCTGCGCACGGCCGACGGCGGGCGGACCTGGTCGAAGGTCGGCCCGCCCGGCACCGAGGCCCTGCAGTTCCGCGACGTCGAGGCCCTCGGCCCGCGCGAGGCGGTGATCCTGTCCATCGGCCAGGGCGCCGACTCGCGCGTCTACCGCACCGGGGACGCCGGCCGCACCTGGGCGGAGACGTTCCGCAACGACGATCCCGCCGCCTTCTACGACTGCCTGGCCTTCTTCGACCACCGGCACGGGCTGGCGATGAGCGACCCGGTGGACGGGAGGTTCCGCATCCTGTCCACCGACGACGGCGGCCGGAGCTGGCGCGTCCTGCCCTCCGAGGGGATGCCCCCGGCGCTTCCCGGCGAGGCCGGGTTCGCCGCCAGTGGCCAGTGCCTGACCACCTCCGGCGGGCGCGACGTCTGGCTCGCCACCGGCGGCGCCGACCGCTCCCGGGTGTTCCACTCCGCCGACCGCGGCCTGACCTGGACCGTGAGCGACACCCCCGTCCCGGCCGCCGATCCCGCCCGCGGGGTCTTCGCCCTCGCCTTCCGCGGCCCCCGCCACGGCATCGCGGTGGGCGGCGACTACCGGCCCGACCAGCAATCGCCGATGGCCGCCGCGCTGACCCGGGACGGCGGGCGAACCTGGCGGGCCTCCGCCGCCGCGCCGCCCGCCTACCGGTCGGGGGTGAGCTGGCTCCCGTTCCCGCCCTTCGCGGCCGTCGCGGTGGGCCCGTCCGGCAGCGACGTGACGCTCACCTCGGGGCGTACCTGGACGACCTTCGACACCGGCTCGTTCGACACGGTCTCCTGTACGGTCCGCGCGGGCTGCTGGGCGTCGGGAGAGCAGGGCAGGGTGGCCCGGCTGCGACTGGGCTGACGCCGGCCCCGCTCTCCCTCCGCTCCCCGGAGCCCGGGCGGGCCAAGGACCGCCCGGGTAGGGGGACGCCCCCGGCCCGCGACCGGTCGGGCCGGAGGACGCCGGACCGGCGACCGGATCGGGGGCGGACGCCGAACCGGTCGCCGGAGTCGACGGCGGGCGCCGAGAACGGCGACCGCGTCAGGGGTGGACGCTGAACCGGCCGAAGCGGCCCTGGTGGTACAGCAGGGGACGGTCCGGGCCGTTCGCGACGGCCTCGGCGACCAGCCCCACCACCAGGATGTGGTCGCCCACCTCGATGGCCCGGTGGGGCAGGCAGATCAGGTGCGCCGAGACGTCCCGCAGCAGCGGCGCCCCCAGCCGCCCGGGGCGCCACCGGGTGGGTTCGGCGAAGCGGTCGATGCCCTTGCGGGCGAACCGCGAGGCCAGTTCCGCCTGGTCACCGGCGAGGATGTTGACCGCGAAGTGGTCGGCCGCCCGCAGCCCTGGCCAGGTGGTGGAGTGCCGGTCGACATAGAAGGAGACCAGCGGCGGGTCCAGGCTCACCGACGAGAACGAGGTGGCGGTCAGCCCGACGGGGACCCCCTCGTTCTGCGCGGTGATCACGACGACGCCCGCGGCGTGCGCCGCGAGGGTCCGGCGGAAGGTCTCGCGATCCACGGACGACTCGGTCGGGCCGGACAGGACGGTCGGGCCGGACGGTCCGGCGTGGGGGGACGGGGTGGCCGGGAGGGACGGGCCGGAAGGGCCGGGCCGGGCCGTCCGCGGGGTCTCGACGATGGTCTCCGTCATGCTTGCACTCCTTCACCGATCGTCTGCCTGAGAGCCGCGGCCACCTGGGGGGCGACCCGGTCGGCCCACGGTTCGAGCCGGGTGCCGAGGGCGGGGATGTCCGCCTCCACCACCGCGAGCCCGGGGGTGGGCACGAGCGCGCCCAGTTCGACCAGCACGGGCCGCAGGTGGACCTCGACGGCCAGGGCGTGCCGGGCGTCGCCCATGACCAGCAGCGGCAGCGCCACCGTCCCGGCCAGCGCGCCCCCGCGCAGCCGGTCGAGGAACACCTTGAGCAGCCCGGTGTAGGTGGCCTTGTAGGTGGGGCTGGCCACCACGAGCACGCCGGCCCTCTCGACCAGCTCCAGCGCCGCCTCCACCGCCGGGGGCGGGACCGGCGCGAGCAGGTGCGGCGCGAGCGCCGCCAGGTCCACGACGTCGGGCGGGTCGTCGTACCCGATCCGACGCCCGAGCGTCCCGGCCGCCGACACGGCCACGGTCCGCGTACGGGACCCCTCGCGGGGGTTGCCGACCAGTGTCACGACGGCGCTCACGACGCCACCACCGCCTCGGGCCGCGCCGCGACCGCGGACGGCGCGTAGCGGGAGGAGGGGCGCGGCAGCCCGTAGTTCTCGCGCAGCGTACGGCCCTCGTACTCGGTCCTGAACAGGCCCCGCTGCTGCAGCTCGGGGACGACGTGGTCGACGAAGTCCTCCAGCCCGCCGGGCAGGATCGGCGGCATGATGTTGAAGCCGTCGGCCGCGCCCGCGGTGAACCACTCCTCGATCTGGTCGGCGATCCGCGCGGGGGTCCCGGCCACGACCCGGTGCCCGCGCCCGCCCGCCAGGCGCCCGAGGAGCTCCCGGACGGTGAGGTTCTCCCGGCGGGCCAGGTCCACGACGAGCTTGCGGCGGCTCTGCGCCCCCTCGGTCTCCACGGAGACGTCGGGCAGCGGCAGGTCCAGCGCGTCGTGCGTCAGCTCGATGCCCGTCATGGTGGAGAGCTGGGCCAGGCCGTAGGCGGGGGTGATGAGGTCCTGCAGCTCCCTCTCCAGGCGGCGCGCCTCCTCCTCGGTGGAACCGATGATCGGGGAGATGCCGGGCAGGATGAGCAGCTCGTCGTGCCCCCTGCCGTACCGGGCCAGGCGGCTCTTGAGGTCGGTGTAGAACTCCCGGCCCTCGGCGAGGGTCTGCTGGGCGGTGAAGACCGCCTCGGCGTGCCGGGCGGCGAACTCCTTGCCGGACTCCGAGGAGCCGGCCTGCACCAGGAGCGGGTGCCCCTGCGGCGGGCGGGAGGTGTTGAGCGGTCCCCGGACGGCGAAGCGCTCCCCGGCGTGCTCGATCGGGTGGATCCTGGTCGCGTCCGCGTAGACGCCGCCGTCGCGGTCGCGGACGATCGCGTCGTCCTGCCAGCTGTCCCAGAGCTTGGTGACCACGTCGAGGAACTCGTCGGCGCGGGCGTAGCGGTCGGCGTGCGCCGGGCGTTCGACGCCGAAGTTGCGCGCCTCGGCCTCCCCGGCGGAGGTGACGATGTTCCATCCGGCCCGGCCGCCGCTGATGTGGTCCAGGGAGGCGAACTTGCGGGCGACGTGGAACGGCTCGTTGTAGGTGGTGGAGACGGTAGCGATCAGGCCGATGTGGTCGGTGACCGCGGCGAGCGCGGACAGCAGGGTGAGGGGTTCCAGGCCGCCGAGCGCGTTGTGGCGGACGTCGCCGTGCAGGGCCAGGCCGTCGGCCAGGAAGACCGAGTCGAGCCGGCCCCGCTCGGCGATGCGCGCGAGCTGCTGGTA
Source organism: Streptosporangium sp. DT93 (assembly GCF_049844535.1). Lineage (NCBI taxonomy): Bacteria > Bacillati > Actinomycetota > Actinomycetes > Streptosporangiales > Streptosporangiaceae > Streptosporangium > Streptosporangium sp. DT93. The sequence goes on along the minus strand of NZ_JBNCLF010000016.1, from coordinate 158,034 downwards.
GTGCCGGACGTCGTTGAGACGGGCGGGTTCGGTACGCGGGTGGCGCCAGGCGGCCTCGTGGTGGCCGACGCCCATCAGGAAGGCGTTCAGGTGAAGCCTGCGGGTGGTCATGAGGTGGTCCTCCACGTCGAGAAGCGGCGCTCCACAGCGAGGAGGAGCAGGTTGAACAGCAGGCCGAGCGCGGAGATCGTGATGATCCCGGCGTACATGTCGGGGATGCGGAAGCTGAACTGCGCGTCCTGGACGAGGTAGCCCAGGCCGGCCTTGGCGCCGACCATCTCGGCGAACAGCAGCACCAGGATCGAGGTGGCCCCGGCGAGCCGGATGCCGGTGAAGATGGTCGGCACGGCGGCCGGGAGGATCACCTTCTGGAACAGCCGCAGCGAGCCGAGCCCCATGGACCTGGCGGATTTGATCAGCAGCGGTTCCACGGTCCTGACCCCGCTGACGGTGTTGAGCAGGATCGGCCAGGAGCAGGCGTAGAACACGAAGACGATCTTCGAGGGCTCGCCCAGGCCGAGGACCAGGATGAAGACCGGCAGCAGGGCCACGGCCGAGGTGTTGCGGAACAGCTCCAGCACCGGGCTGAGGAAGTCGGCGACCGGCCGGTAGCGGCCGATGGCCAGGCCGACCGGGACGGCGACCAGGATGGCCAGCACGAAGCCCGAGACGGAACGGATCAGCGACGCCTGGAAGTGCTCGACGAGCTGCCCGGAGACGAGCAGGTCGTACCAGGCGACGAGGACCTGCGAGAGCGGCGGCACGAACACCGGGTCCACCAGCCCGGCCCGGGGCAGCACCTCCCAGATCCCGGCCAGCAGGGTGATGGCCGACGTCCTGCGCAGCAGCAGCCCCAGCCACGACACCGCGGACGTCCGCGCGGCACCGGTGACCCTGAAGAAGTTCGTGGCCCGGTCCTCGGCGGTGGGCACGTCCCCCCTGGCCCGCTCCTCCGCGGTGAGGACGTTCCCCCCGGCCCGGTCGGCGCCGTCTCCCGTCACGGGGACGGCCCTGGCGGTGATGCCGGTCGCGGCGGCGTCGGCGGTGACGCCGGACGCGGTGGCGGTCCCGGGGCGTGCTTCGAATGTGGTGAGCGCGTCAGCCAACGGTCCGCTCCTGTTCCTGAGCCGCGGCGACCTCGTCGCGCAGCAGCGTCCAGACGTGATGGCGGTATTCGCCGAAGACGGGGTCGGCGCGCAGGTCGCCCTCGCGCGACGCGAAGGAGATGTCGACGATCCGCTTGATCCGGCCGGGCCGGGAGGTCATCACCGCGACCCGCTGCCCGAGGTAGACGGCCTCGTCGATGCCGTGGGTGATGAACACCACCGTCTTCTTCGTCTTCTCCCAGATGCGCAGCAGCTCCTCCTGGAGGGACTCGCGGGTCTGCGCGTCCAGCGCGGCGAACGGCTCGTCCATCAGCAGCACGTCCGGGTCGAACGCGAGGCTGCGGGCGATCGCGACGCGCTGGCGCATGCCGCCCGAGAGCTCGTGCGGGTAGCGCTGCTCGAACCCGCCCAGCCCGACCAGGTCCAGGTAGTGCCGGGCCCGCTCGCGCCGCTCCTTCCTCGGTACGGCCTTGGCCTCCAGGCCGAACTCGATGTTGGCCAGGGCGGTGCGCCAGGGGAACAGCGCGTACTGCTGGAAGACGACGCCGCGGTCCAGGCCGGGGCCGTGGACGACCCGGCCGTCGATGAGGATCTCGCCCCCGGTCGGCGCGGTGAGGCCGGCGATGAGGTCCAGCAGCGTGGACTTGCCGCAGCCGCTCGGGCCGACCAGGGTGAGGAACTCGCCCTCGCGCACGTCCAGGTCGACGTTCTCGACCGCGGTGAACGGGCGGTCGGAACCCCTGATCCGGAAGACCTTGTCCACTCCCCGGATCCCGATCTTCACGGGCCGGGCGGCGGGGTCGTCCCGCACGGCGGTGGTGCGGGGGCCGGTGGCCCCGTCGTGGGGGGCGTGCCGTTCGGCGGTCCCGTCGTGGGTGAGGTGTCGCTCGGCGGTCACGTCCTCGACGGTGCGGCGTTCGGCGGTCCTGTTCTCCGCGACGCGGGGGCTCATGACGCGCTCCCGCTCGCGAAGGGGTTGAACTCGTTGGTGTAGAGGTCGGACACCTTCACCTGTCCGGGCTTGATCTCGCCCTCGCGCTCCAGCCAGTCGACCCAGGTGGTGAACTCCTTGTCGGCGATCGCGCCACCCTTGCCGCTCACGCCGCTGCTCTTCCAGAACTCGACGGCCGAGACGTCCTCGTTGCGCCCGCGCGCGGTGATGATCTCCTTGTACTTGGCGATCACCTCCTCGCGGGAGTGGGTGTGCGTCCACTCGACGGCCTTGGCGAAGGCGCCGACGAACGTGGCGGTGGTCCTCGGGTTCTGCTCGATGAACTTCTCGGTGAGCACGACGCTGCCCGCGGTGAAGGAGCCGAACAGGTCGATGTCCTTGAACAGGGGCCTGATGCCGCCGCGCTCCAGGGCCTTGTCACGCAGGATTCCCGACAGCGCGGCCACGTCGATCTGGCCCTGGCGCAGCGCCTGCTCGGTGTTGACCGGCGGCACGACCACCAGCTCGACCTTGTCGATCTCCTGCGGGGTCAGGCCGCCGCGCTTGAGGTACTCCTTGAGCACGGCCTCCAGGTGGGCGCCGAGGGTGTTGACACCGATCTTCTTGCCGATCAGGTCCCGGGGACCCTTGATCGGTGATCCGTCGGCGACGAAGTAACCGATGTAGCTGCCCTCGTCGCTGCCGTAGTAGCCGATCACGGCCTTGATGGGGGCTCCCGCCGCCTTGAGCTTGACGATCGCGCCGTTGAACGCGCCGCCGAAGTCGGTCTGGCCGGTGGCCGCCGACTGGATGTCCTGGGGGCCGGAGATGGTGTTGCCGACCCACGTGAGCTTGACGTCGCCCAGGTAGCCCAGCGACTCGGCGAGCTCGGGGAAGGATACGGCGCCGACGCCACCCTGGTAGCGCAGCTCGGTGACCTCGGCTCCTCCCGTACGGGAGGAGCCCGAGGCGGAGCCGCAGGCGGTCACGGAGAGGGCCAGCAGTGCGGAGAGGAGGACGTGTCTGGTTCTGATCACGGAAGTGGTCCTCGGAGAGGAAGGGCATGCTCACGCGGCACCGTGGCGCGGGCGGGACATGCCGACGGGACGGGACGGGACATTGAGGGAAGCGTGGGCACCGTCGGCCACGCGGAGGGGTGAGGGTCAGGAAGGCGGCGGGACGCCGCGCCCACTCACCGGCAGGGCGATCGTCAGTGATCCGTGATCAACGACACTGCGCGCTGGCGACGTGACAGAAGTCCACGTGCGGGCGCCGGGTCAGGTGAAGCCCATTGCTCATGCTCCGAACCTACGATCCGGCGGGACAGAAGTCAACATTTCCTACTAGCTTTACATGAAATACGCCGACCCTCCCTCCGAGACCTCCGACGGCACGTCCCACGCCGGGACGCCGACGGTGGAACGACGGGACGGGACCGCCGCGCCTCGCGCCGAGACCGCTTGACCCTCACGCGACGTCAGTCCGTACGGTCGGCGCCATGAGTGACAGAAGAATCCGGTCCCCGCTCACCTCCGAGGAGAAGCGCGAGGTGTGGGGTGAGTTCGCCGGCCGCGAGGAGGAGTACCTCGACGAGGTCGAGCGGCGATGGGGGGACTCCACCGCGTACGCGCAGTCCGCGAGGCGTGTCGCGGCCTACGGCAAGGAGCAGTGGGAGCGGATCAACCACGACAACGCGGTGATCGAGGCCCGGATCCGCGAGCTGATGGACGCCGGCGAGGATCCGTCGGGCGAGACGGGGATGGACGTGGCCGAGGCCCAACGGCGGCACATCGCCCGCTGGTTCTACGACATGACGCACGAGTTCCACGTACGAAAGAGCGACCTGTACGTGGACGACCCGCGTTTCCGGGCGGGCATCGAGGCCAACACCCGGCCGGGCGCGGCGGAGTGGCTGCGGACGGCGATCAGGGCGAACGCCGACCGCGCCGACCGCGCCGACCGCGCCGGCCACGCCGGTCGGGACGGCCGCACCGGTCAGGACGCTCAGGAAGCTCAGGACGACCGCGCCGGCCGCGCGGGTCAGGACGGCCGGGACGCCGGGACGCCGCGCCCCTCCGGCTGACCGGCGGCGAGAAACCCGCGCCCGTCGTGGAACACCGCCGCGAGGATCGCACCCCCGGACCTGCTCCCGACGTACGATCGGCCAATGACCGAAATGACCGAAACCACGACCGGCTGGCTCTCCCCCGACGAGCTGGCGTCGGCCCGCGAGCGGATGCCGATCCTCTACGTCGACGCCGTACCGGTACGGCTCGACGAGGCGGGGGTGGTCACGCATGTCGGCCTGCTTCTGCGCATCGGAGCCGACGGCGCGGTCAGCCGCGCCCTCGTCTCCGGGCGCGTGCTCCTGCACGAACGCGTCCGGGACGCGCTCATGCGCCACCTGGAGAAGGACCTCGGCCCGACGGCGCTGCCGCAGGTGCCCGCCTCCCCGCAGCCGTTCACCATCGCCGAGTACTTCCCCTCCCCGGGTGTCACGCCCTACCACGACCCCAGGCAGCACGCCGTGTCCATGGCCTACGTCGTCCCGGTCACCGGTGACTGCCGCCCCCGGCAGGACGCCCTCGACCTCGTCTGGTTCACGCCGCGGGAGGCCTCCTCGCCGATGGTGCAGCAGGAGATGACCGGTGGCCAGGGCGTCCTGCTGAAGCAGGCCCTCGCCCACGTCGGATGCCTCTTCTGACCACCGGCGGGGCCCGGAGGCCGGTCACTCCGGCGGGGGTCCGAGGACCGGTCACTCCGGCGAGGGTCCGGAGGCCGGTCACTCCGGCGAGGCGGTGTCCCTGCCGGGAGCCCCTTCGCGGATGTTGACCGGCCGGTAGGCCCGGAAGTCGTCCCCCGGCCTCAGGCCGTGCCGGACGACGCGGTGATCGGTGCCGTACTGGGCGCGCTGCTGGTACGCCCAGTACGAGGTGCGCCCGGAGTCGGCCCACCTGTCGAAGACGACCACCGCGCGGGCGGTGCTCCCGCCCACCGGGTCGATGACCAGGTCCCCCCTGAGCAGTTCCCTCATCCCGATGGGGCGGCTGAAGGCCGCCGAGACCAGGCTGATCGTGTTCGGGCCCGGTTTTCGGAGCCCGAGCGCCATGGAGGCGTACCCCGAGCCGTCGGTCCGGTATCCGTCGTGATTCCTGGTCTGGCTGTAGGGGATGCGCCGCTCGGTTCCCGGATGCCAGCTCTCGGCCCGCTCGATCACCGTGTCCCGGTCGATCGCCTTGGCCTTGGCTCCGGTGGTCGCCCTGGCCCGGTCGACGGTCGTGCCCGTCGGCCCTGCCTTCTCCCCCTCCCCGTTCATCAGGACCGATCCCCCGATCGCGAGGCCGGCGGCCGTGCCCAGGAAGAGGCCCACCGCCGTCCCGATCAGGAACCGCCGTCGCGGGCGGCCCGCGGGAGGCCGTGACACGGTCAGGTCCCGCCCCGGCTCGGTCACGTCGAGATCCCGGACGTCCGCCCCGAGGTCCGGCACGGTCATGCCGTGATCGAGCAGGGTCACCCCGGGTTCCGGTACGGGCTCGCCGCGCTCGGGCACCGTCACCCCGGTGCCGGCCCCCTTCCCGGTGGTCTCACGGGTCGGATCCTCCGTCTCCGGAACCCCCGTCGCCGGAACCCCCGCCGCCCGCCGATCCCGTTCGGCCGCCTCCCACATCCTCCGCAGGCCTCCCGGGTCCTCCCCGCAGAGCCGGGCCAGTCCCTCCACCGCGTCCAGGGGGATCCACGTCTCCCCGGAGAGCCACCGTCCCCAGGAGGACCGGCTCGCGTGCGTCGCCTGTTCCAGTGCCCGCAGGTCCAGTCCGGCCCGTTCCCTCAGGACCCTCAGTTCCCGCAGGAGGACCCGGGTCTGCTCGGGCAGATCATCGGACAGCGGTCGCTGTCGCCGGTTCCGGCTCGTGTTCCCGATTCCATTCACCATGGTGATTCGTCCCAACCTTGTCCCAGCTGTCTGAGTCATCGCAGGTCACGTCGGTCCCATTCGTAGCTATTGTCCCGACTTCATCAATTTCACGATTGATTTCAGGAATTTCCTGCCAACGTGTGTCCTCGTCCGACCGAACGATCAATGGCAGGAACAAGGAGAGCACATGTCCTCGAACCGAAGCTCCTGGATCACAGCGGGACATCTGGCGCTCGCCACCGTGGTCGCCTGCGGAGGCGGCCTGGTGACGGCGGTGTCGGCACAGGCGGCGTCCACACAGGGGACGTCCGCGCAGGCACCCTCCACACCGGTGGCGTCCCTCGCCCTCACCGGACCGGCCGTGACGGCCACCACTCCCCCCACCCCGACCCCCACGCCGTCCCCGTCCCCCACGTCCACGACCGCTCCGGACCCGGACGGCGAGACCGAGGCGCCCCCGCCGGGCACCCCGGCGGACGAGTACGGCGAGCCCGACACGGGAACGGAGGAGGAGGCGACCACGTTCGCCGCCGCCACCATCACCCGCTCGCAGATGATCGCCCGGGCCAGGACCTGGAACCCCGGCACCTCCAAGCGCGTGCCCTACAGCCAGAGCAAGACGCGCGGCGGCTACCGCACGGACTGCTCCGGTTACGTCTCCATGGCGCTCGGGCTCGGCAAGCCCGGCCCGATCACCGTCGGGCTCGCCAAGAGCACGTACTCCAAGCGCATCACCATGTCCCAGCTGCGCAGGGGCGACCTGGTCATCGACGCCATCGGCAGCAACACCACCCGCCACGTGGTCATCTTCGACAAGTGGGCCAACGCCGGGAAGACCTCCTACTGGGCCTACGAGCAGCGCGGCGGCTACGGCACGGACTACCGGACGCGCACCTACGGCCTGGCGTCGGGAAGCCAGTACAAGGCCTACCGGGCCAACAAGATCCGTGAGGACGCGCCGAAGCCGCCCGCCACGGTCACCCGCGCCCAGGTGGTCGCCCGCGCCAAGACCTGGAAGCCCGCCACCGCGCAGCGCGTGCCCTACAGCCAGACGAGATTGCAGGGCGGCTACCGCGCCGACGGCTCCGGGTACGTCTCCATGACGCTCGGCCTGGCCAAGCCCGGCCCCAACACGGTCGCCCTGGCCAAGAGCGCCTACACCCGTCCCATCGCGATGACCGCGCTGCTCCAGGGTGACCTGGTCATCGACCCGGTGGGGGGCACGACCGCCCGCGCGGTGGTCATCTTCGACAAGTGGGCCGACGCCAAGAAGACCTCCTACTGGGCGTACCAGCAGCGCGCCGGCTACGGCACGGACTACCGCGTGGTCAAGCACGGCCTGACCGCCGGCACCCAGTTCAAGGCCTACCGTTCGCTGAGGATCCGCTAGTGCTCCGGTCACGACCCCACGCCGCCTCACCCGCACCGTCCGGGATCGCGGGGGCGTTCCTGCTCGCGGCGTCCGTGGCGGCCACGGTGGTGACCGTCCCCGCCTCACCGGCCCGCGCGACCGTCCTCGATCCCCCCACCCGTGCGGCCGTCTCCGGTTCACCGGTCCCGGCGTCCGTCCCCGGTTCACCCGTCCGGGCAGCCGTCTCCGGTTCACCCGTCCGGGTGGCCGTCTCCGGTTCGCGCGTCCGGGCGGCCGTCTTCGCGGCCCCGCTGCCGGTCGCGCTCGGCGCGCCCGCGGAGACGGCGGCCCTCGCCGCCCCCCTGCCGACCGCCCCGTGCGATCCCGGCGGGGTGACGGCGGAGGACACCGCACTGGCGGTGGAGCTCAACACCCGGCTGACCATGAAGATGCGGGGCTACATGGACGGCTACCGCGTCTCCTGCGCCAGGGCGGTGGTCGGGGCGGTCCGTGCCCGCGGGCTCCCCCGGGAGGCCGCCGTCATCGCGATCACCACGGCCGTCGTCGAGACGGGCGTGCGGAACATCGACCGGGAGGTGGACCATGACAGCCTGGGGGTGTTCCAGCAACGGGCCACCTGGGGCGGTGCCGCCCAGCGGCTGGACGTGGCCTGGTCGACCGGCGCGTTCCTGGACAAGATGCTCCGCAGGTACCCCGACGGCTCGTGGCGGTCGGCGGTGGTGGGCGACGTCTGCCAGCGTGTCCAGGTGTCGAAGTACCCGGAGCGCTACCAGCCGCAGGCGGCGGACGGGCAGATGATCGCCTCGGCGCTCTGGCCGGTCTCCGGCGTGACGCGGGCGGAGGTCGTCGCCCGCGCCAGGACCTGGAACCCGGGTACGGCGCGGCGGGTGCCGTACAGCCAGACGGCGTTGCAGGGCGGCTACCGTGCCGACGGCTCCGGCTACGCCTCCATGGCGCTGCGGCTCGGCACGCCGGGTCCCGACTCCCGGGGGCTGTCCTCGGCCCGCCACAGCAGGCCGGTCCCGATCTCCGGGTTGCGCTCCGGCGATCTGGTCATCAGGGCCGGCGGGCCGGCCACCGCGCGACAAGTGATCATCTTCGACCGGTGGGCCGATGCCGGACGCACCTCCTACTGGGCGTACCAGCAGCGTCGCGGGTACGGCACCGACCACCGGCGCGTGAGCGAGGGCCTGTCGGCGGGGACCGGTTTCGCCGCCTACCGTCCCCTCACCGTCCGCTGATCCCCGCACGAGGGCCCGGTCGCCGCAGCGACCGGGCCCTCGTCCGGAACGGACGGCCGGAGGACCAGGCGGTCAGGCGGTCAGACGGTCAGACGGTCAGACGGTCAGGCGAAGTGGCCGGCCGTCCAGGTGTCCCACGCGGCCTGCTCGTCGCGTCCCGTGAAGTTCTGGTGGCCGAGCACGAGCACGTCGCCGCGGTGATCGCCGGAGTGGACGAACCGGTACAGGCCCTCGCGTGTCCGGACGCCCAGCCCGACGGGCAGGATCGCGTGGTAGACGACCCCGGCGGAGCCGTCGGGAAGCCGGACCTCGTCGCCCTCGGCGACGTCCGGCGTGGTGCCCAGCGCCTCCGTGACGGTCTTCCAGAGGGCGTCCGCGCCGCCCGCCCCCGGCCGCAGGACCGTCGTGACCGAGGGGGTCCGGCCGGTGAAGTGCGCGAGGTACTGCCTGAGGGTCTCCAGGTAGAGGGGCCAGCCGGCCTTCAGCGCCTCGAACTCGGTCTCCCAGTCGTCCCCGAGCATGCCGCTCTGCACGATCCGCAGCGTGGTCGCGCCGCCGGCGCGCCCCTCGATGAGGTACTCGGTCGCCATGAACCGGCCGTCGGAGGTCTCCTCACCGCGCACGGCGAAGCGGGCGCCCGGCTCGTAGGCGGTGATCGTGGACCGGCCGACGTTCCCCATCATCGTGAGGCTCGCGGGATCGCCGACGGAGGTGCCGATCTCGGTTCGTCCCATGAACCAGGAGTCGACACCCGGTCCTGTCGCGATCGCGTCCCAGACCTGCTCGGGGGTGGCGGCGAGCTCGATCGCCTGGTTGAGTTCGAACGGGTGTGTCATCGGGATTCCTTCGTGTTCGGGTGGAGGGCGACGACGATCCGGTGGTCGCGGCCTTGTTCCGCGGACCCGTCGTGGTACTTCGACACCAGGGCCGTGACGGCCTCGGCGAGTTCGCCGGCGAACGCGGCCCGGTCGGCGGCGGAGGCGAAACGCACCTCGCCGTCGATCGCGAAGGTCGCGACGCGCCTGCGCACCGCGGCCCCGCCGGCGACGAGCGCCCCGACGTCGCGGACCAGCCGGGCCGCGAGGGCCAGCAGCCAGCTCGCCGACAACTGGTCGGGGGAGCGGGCCGGGTCGGGCTCGACCGACGCCAGGGCGGCCGGGGAGATCACGTAGGAGGCGGCGGTCGCGCGCATGATGCGCTCGTTGACGTTGCCCTTGCGCCGCTCCTCGATCATCTCGACGAGCCCGTGCGCCTCCAGCGTCTTCAGGTGGTAGTTGACCTTCTGCCGAGGCAGGCCGACCTTGGCGGCCAGCATGGTCGCGGAGCCGGGCTCGCTCAGCTCGGCCAGCAGCCGGGCCCGGATGGGGTCCAGCGAGACCTCGGCGGCGGCCGGGTCCTCGATAACGGCGATCTCCTGCATGCCCACACGCTAACCGCCGACAAATTAAATTGTCAAGGAGGTCTTATTTTCCGGCACGGGTGACGAGTGCACGGACCGCTCGGGTGCACAGGCCGCACGGACGTGCCGATCGTGCGGGCGTGCCGACCACACGGGCGTGCCGATCGCGCGGGATCCGGGGGGCGAACCGCTCCACGCCCTCTCCCTCGAGGCCGGCCGGAGGATACGCTGCCCCCGAAGGTCCGTACGGCCGTCGCTCGGAGAGGACGTCATGGTCTGGCTCGTCACAGGAGCGAACGGCATGCTGGGACACGAGGTGGTCGCGCGGGCGCGCGAACGGGGACACGACGTGGTCGCGCCGGGCCACCGTGACCTCGACATCTGCGACCCGGCCGGGATCGACGCCGCCTTCCGGGAGTCGGCACCGGACGTCGTGGTCAACTGCGCCGCCTGGACGGCCGTGGACGCGGCCGAGAGCCGGGAGGCGGAGGCGCACCGGGTCAACGCCGAAGGACCGCGACTGCTCGCCGAGGCCTGCGCCGGGTACGGCGCCCGCCTCGTCCACGTCTCCACCGACTACGTCTTCCCCGGCGACGCCCTCACGCCCTGCCGCGAGGACGATCCGACGGGCCCGCGGACCGCCTACGGACGGACCAAGCTGGCCGGGGAGGAGGCGGTGCTCGGCCTGCTGCCCTCCGCCGCCGTCGTCCGGACGGCCTGGCTGTACGGCGCCCACGGACCGAACTTCGTGCGCACCATGCTCCGCCTCATGGCCGAGCGGGAGACCCTCGACGTGGTCGACGACCAGCGGGGGCAGCCGACCTGGGCGGCGGACCTCGCCGGGCGGCTGGTCGCGATCGGCGAGACCGGCTCGGCCGCCGGGGTGTTCCACGCCACCAACTCCGGCGAGACCACCTGGTTCGAGTTCGCCCGGGAGATCTTCCGGCTGGCCGGCGCCGACCCGGACCGGGTGCGCCCGACGACCTCGGCCGCCTTCGCCGCCCCGGCCCCCCGGCCGGCCTTCAGCGTCCTGGACGACACCCGGTCGCCGCGGCTGGGCCTGGAACCGCTCCGCCCCTGGCGGGACGCGCTCCACGCGGCCCAGCGCGGCGCGGACCTCCACCCGGCCCGGTAGGACCCGGTCTCCGCGCGGCTCGGGGACCCGGCCCGGTGGGGGCCGGCCCCCGCGCGGCCTGGTCAGGGAACCGCCCCCAGCCCGCCCGGCAGGGTTCGGCCCCCGCGTCGCTCAGCGGGGGCCGGGCCCCGACGCGTAGAAGGCCACGCACTCCTCGTACGAGGGGAGCAGGCCGCGCTCGCGCGCCTCGGCGAGGGTGGGCGCCGCGACGTCCTTGGGGGACAGGAGCGGTTCGACGTCGGCGGGCCAGGCGATGCCGAGCGCGGGGTCGAGCGGGTGCACGCCGTGTTCCCTGGTCGGGTTGTAGCCCTCGGAGCAGAGGTAGATCACGGTCGCGTCGTCCGTCAGCGCCAGCAGGCCGTGCCCCAGCCCCTCGGACACGAACACCCCGCGGTGCTCCCGGTCGTCCAGCCGCACCAGCTCCCAGCGGCCGAACCCCGGCGAGCCGACGCGGATGTCGACGACCACGTCCAGCACCGCCCCGCGCACGCACTTGACGTACTTCCCCTGGCCCGGCGGGACGTCGGCGAAGTGGATGCCGCGCAGGGTGCCGCGCCGCGAGACGGAGTAGTTCGCCTGGGAGAGCCGCAGCCCCCGGCCGGTGGCGGCGTGGAACTCCCCCTCCCGAAACCATTCGTGGAGAGCGCCGCGATCGTCGAGGTGAATTCTCGGGGCGTCGATCCACGCGCCTTCGATCTCCATCGGTTTCATTCCGGCCGCTCCTGATCCCTGTCGTATGGTCGCATCTCATGGAACGTGCCACGAAATTCTCCGCCCTGGCACCCGGCGCCGCTATACGGTAACCCGGCGGAGGCCCCGTGCGACCAAAGTCGGAGCGATTCATACTTCGGTCGGAGAATTGACCTCCGACGGCCACCTCGGTCGGGACGAGCAATACCAATGGCCGATTCCCCCGATGGTGAATGTCCTTAACCTGGGAACGTGCGGAAATCCATCCAGTTCATCGGCCTGGTCCTCGCCCTCCAGGGTGTGAGCGGGACGATCGACCACCTCGTCGGCCAGCCCTTTTTCGGCGTGGTGCTCAACTTCTTCAACCGCTTCGTGGTCGCCAACGTCGCCTTCCTCGAAGGCCGTGAGATCTACGCGAACCTGATCCTGGCCGCCCTCGGCCTCATTATGATGGTCGCCGCGGAAAGGGCTCCGTCATCGTGAGGCGATCCCTCTTCGAACCGGATGGCCCCCGTCCCGGGACCGCCGGTTCCGTGAACGGGCGGCCACCGTCGAGGTGGGCCTTTCCGGAAGGCCGGAAAAGAACGGCACGCCGGTGGCCCCGATGGAAAGAGCCGGAAATCACGACCGGAGAGCACGAAAGAGGCCGATACAGCGGTGGGCGCGCACGCGGTGCCCTCCTCGGAAGGGCCGCCGTGTTTCGCGATGTCCTAGGGTGACGGCATGGCCGAAATCTTCGTCCCCAACGGTTCGTGGACCTTCGACGGTGAGACCCTCCGGATCGTGCCGGGCGGAAGCGACGCGCACGAGCTGCGCAGGACCCTCGGCGAGCTGACGGTCCCCCTGGTCGCGATGGCCGGTGTCTCGTTCGAGCCCTCGCGCAAGGGCGGCGACCTTCAGCTCCGGCTGCGGCCGGGAGCCGATCCGCTGAGCGACGTGGTCTCCGGGCGGCTCTCGGGCGCCATCGATCCCTACCGGCTGGCCGTCCCCAAGGACCGGGCCTGGGCCGCCGAGTACCTCGTCGACGAGGTGCGTTCGGCACTGGCGGTGGAGGGGGTGCCGAGCGGCCCGTGCGAGAGGTTCCTGCTCCCCGGCCCCGCCGTGCCCGTGTCCGCCTCGGCGGGCGACGGCACGGTGAGCTTCGACGGCGAGCGGATCCGCCTGGACTGGACCCTGTTCGCCACGTCCGGCAAGCAGGCGGCGGGTTCGCAGACGTTCTCGCTGAGGGACCTCGAGGGCGTGGAGTGGGCTCCGCAGAGCGGTGCCGGGTACGGGCATCTGCGGTTCCGGCTCAGGCAGGCCCCCGCGGCCAGGTCCCCGGAGGACGACGTCCACTGCCTGTCCTGGGGCCTGCAGCGGTACGGCGGGGTGAGCGCCCTGGTCGCCGCCGCGGTGCTGGCCAGGTTGCCGCGCCACGGCGAGGGGCGGCCCGCGCTCGCGGCGGCACCGGACGACCGGCGCTCTCCCGGCGACCGGCGTTCCCCCGGCGACCGGCACTCTCCGGACGAGCGGCGTTCCCCGGACGGGCCGGAGGATCACCGGGTCCCGGCGCGGAGCGCGACCGGGCTCGACGAGCACGACGCGGTGATGCGCCGCCTGGGCGAGCTCGGCGAGCTGTACCGCTCGGGGGTGCTCACCGACGAGGAGTTCGCCTCGGCCAAGCGGGCGCTGCTGCGCCGTCTCGAAGAGACCTGAGCGAGGGGGATCCCGTGCCGTCCGCCTCCCGGCGCAGCGTCCGCGACTGGTTCGTGGACATCGGCCTGTTCCTGGCGGCGGCGGGGCTCGGGCTGCTGACGCTCTCCGACCGCCTGGCCGCGCCTCCCCTGGACGTACCGCTGTGGGCCTTCCACCTCGACCAGCTGGTCGCCGCGCTGAGCTGCGTCGCGCTCTGGACGCGCCGGCGGTGGCCGGTCGGGCTGACCCTGGTGCTCATCGTCCTGTCGGCCTTCTTCGAGCTGGCCGCGGGCGCGCTGCTGGTGGCCATGTTCACGGTGGCGGTGCACCGGCCGCCCCGGACCACGGCGGCCGTCTTCGCGGCGAGCCTGGTCTCCGGCGTGATCTTCGTCATGCTCAGGAGTGTGCCCGGCACCCCGGGCGTGGTGCTGCTGATGCTGGGTGTCGTGGCTCAGAGCGCCGTCACCGGCTGGGGCCTGTTCGTGCAGCACCGGCGCCGGTTGCTCGTCTCCCTGAAGGAGAGCGCGGCCAGGGCCGAGGCCGAGGCGCAGCAGCTCGCCCGCGAGACGATCGCCAGGGAGATCCACGACGTGCTCGGGCACCGGCTCTCCCTGCTGAGCGTGCACGCGGGCGCCCTGGAGTTCCATCCCGACGCCCCGGCCGAGGACATCGCCCGCGCCGCCGGGGTGATCAGGCAGAGCGCCCATCAGGCGCTTCAGGACCTGCGGGAGGTCATCGGCGTCCTGCGGGCCCCGGCCGGTGAGCTGCTGCAACCCTCCCTGTCCGACATCGAGGGGCTCGTCGCCGAGTCCCGGCAGGCCGGGATGCGGGTGACCCTGAGCCAGGAGGTCCGCGAGGCCGTCCCCGCGCGGGCGGGCGGGACGGCGTACCGGGTCGTCCAGGAGGCCCTGACCAACGCCCGCAAGCACGCCCCCGGGGCCGAGGTGTCGGTGCGCACCGCCGGGACGCCCGGCGGGTGGCTCACGGTCGAGGTACGCGACCGCCCCGCCGGGGTGACGACGGCCCCGTCCGGCGAGGTCCCCGGACGCGGGCTGGCCGGGCTGGCCGAGCGCGTCGGCCTGCTCGGGGGGCGGCTGGAGCACGGTCCCACCTCCGAGGGTGGCTGGAGCCTGTCGGCCTGGCTACCCTGGCCGGCATGACCTCCCCACCGCCACCGCAGGTCACCGTGCTCATCGCCGACGACGATCCCCTGGTCAGGGCCGGGCTGGCGATGATGCTGGGCGGTGCCCCCGACCTGCGGATCGTCGCGCAGGCGGGCGACGGCAGGGAGGCGATCGCCCTCGCGGGGCTGCACGGCCCCGACGTCGTCCTGATGGACATCCGGATGCCCGTGATGGACGGGCTGGCCGCGACCCAGGCGCTCCGGGCCCGTCCCGGCGGCCCGGAGGTCATCGTGATGACCACCTTCGACGCCGACGACCACGTCGTGCGCGCGCTGCGCGCCGGCGCCGCAGGCTACCTGCTCAAGGACACCCCTCCCGCCGAGATCGTGGCCGCGGTACGCCAGGTGGCCCTGGGCAACCCGGTGCTCTCCCCCTCGGTGACGCGGCGCCTCATCGCCCGGGTCGCCGGGGCCGACGGCGACGAGCGCCGCACCCGTGCCAGGGAACGGCTGGCCCGGCTGGCGGACCGGGAGCGCGAGGTGGCGTTCGCGGTCGGCCGGGGC
Source organism: Streptosporangium sp. DT93 (assembly GCF_049844535.1). Lineage (NCBI taxonomy): Bacteria > Bacillati > Actinomycetota > Actinomycetes > Streptosporangiales > Streptosporangiaceae > Streptosporangium > Streptosporangium sp. DT93. The sequence continues at coordinate 142,886 of NZ_JBNCLF010000016.1, read as the reverse complement.
ATGTCCAACGCGGAGATCGGCGCCCTGCTGCACCTCACCCTGGCCACGGTGAAGACGCACGTGTCCAGCGTCCTGACCAAGCTCGACCTCAACAACCGCGTCCAGATCGCGCTGCTCGTCCACGACGCGAGCCCGCCCGACACCCCGTGATCAGCCGGTCCGCCGCCTGCTCTTCCACCAGGAGGGGTTGTCGACGTACCAGCGGACGGTCTCGGCCAGCCCGTCCTCGAAGGCGATCCGCGGCCGGTAGCCGAGGGCGCGCAGCCGGGAGTCGTCGAGCGAGTAGCGGCGGTCGTGCCCCTTGCGGTCGGCGACCCGCTCGACCATGTCCCAGCCGGCGCCCAGCATGTCCAGCAGCATGCGGGTGAGCTCCAGGTTGGTCAGCTCGGCGGTGCCGGCGATGTGGTAGATCTCGCCGGGCTCACCGCGTTCGGCGACCAGGCGGATGCCGCGGCAGTGGTCGTCGGCGTGGATCCAGTCGCGGACGTTGCCGCCGTCGCCGTAGAGCGGGACCCTGCGTCCCTGGAGCAGGTTGGTGACGAAGAGCGGGATGAGCTTCTCGGGGAACTGGTACGGCCCGTAGTTGTTGCCGCACCGGGTGATCGACACCGGCAGCCCGTGCGTGACCGCGTAGGCGCGGGCGATCAGGTCCCCGCCCGCCTTCGCCGCCGCGTACGGCGACCGGGGGCGGAGCGGGGCCCCCTCGTCCCAGGAGCCGGTCTCGACGGACCCGTACACCTCGTCGGTGGACACCTGCACGATCCTGGGCGTGCCCGCCTCCAGGCAGGCCTGCATGAGCGTCTGGGTGCCCAGCACGTTGGTACGGACGAACTCCGCCGCCCCCTCGATCGACCGGTCGACGTGCGACTCGGCCGCGAAGTTGACCACGACGTCGTGGCCGGGGACGATCCGGCCGAGCAGGCCGGCGTCGCAGACGTCCCCGTGCACGAAGTCGTGCGGGACACCCTCCAGGTTGGCCCGGTCGCCGGCGTAGGTGAGCCGGTCGAGCACCGTGACCCGGGCCTGCCCGAGGGTGCGGACGAAGTGTGAGCCGATGAACCCGGCGCCGCCGGTGACGAGGACTCTCATGGGCGGGCTGCGCCTTTCGCTGGGAACCGGCCACGACCGGGGACCGGACCTGGCACGCGCCGTCCCGCCACCCGGCCGCCCGCCACCGGCCGGTACGGGACGCGGTGAGGTCCCCGCCGTGGCGGCCGGGAGCGGCTGGACGGTCGCGGATCACGCCGACGCGACGTCCTCCTCCTACCCGCGCCGGGGCAAGCGCCGTACCGGGAGCGCCAGGGCACCGTAAAACTTGCGCCACCCGCCCGGCCGGGGTTCCCGGACGCCCTCGACCCGGCCGTACGAAGGCCGGCGACACGGCGGTACGGAACGCGGCGACACGGCCGTGCGGAGGCCGGCGTCACGATCGTACGAAGGTCGGCGACACGGCCGCGCCGGGGTCAGCGGCGTCCGACGAGGCCGAGGATGTCGGGTTCGGTGAGGTCGATGACGACGTCCTCGCCGTCCCCGGGGGGGTCGGGACGCCACGCGTGCACCGGGACGATGCCCGGCTCCAGGATCTCCAGCCCCTCCATCAGCTCCGCGAGCCGTTCCGGACCGCGCGAGGTGAGTCCTCCGACGCTGGTCAGGCGGTAGGGCCGCTGGCCGGCCTCGCGCACCTCGGCGCTGACCTCACCCGCGAAGGCGTGCGTGACGATCACGTGGCTTCCCGGGACGAGCCGCTCGCGGATCGCGGTCAGGATGCGGTCGACCACGGCCTCTTCGGGGACGAAGTGCAACATCGCCGTCAGCAGCACGGCGACCGGGCGGGTGAAGTCGATGACACCCTCGACCTCCGGATGCGCCAGGAGCAGCTCGGGTTCCCGCATGTCGGCCTGGACGACCGAGGTGTAGGGGTTGTCCTCCAGGAGCGCGCGGCCGTGCGACAGGACGATGGGGTCGATGTCGACGTAGACGACCCGGGCCTCCGGCGCGACGCGGTGGGCGACCTCGTGCACGTTCTCCCGTGTCGGCAGTCCCGACCCGATGTCGAGGAACTGGTCGACGCCCTCGCGTGCTACCAGTTCGACGGCGCGTGAGAGGAATGCCCGATTCTCTCGAACCATCTCCCGAATACCGGGCAATACCTGGATAAACTGGTCCGCGGCATCCCGATCGGCGGCGAAGTTGTCCTTCCCCCCGAGGTAGTAGTCGTACATCCGGGCGACACTCGGAGTGCTCGGATCGATGCCCTCCGAGACGGCTTCATGATTCGTCATATCCCTCCTCGTCCCAAGGAATGATAGGGAATATCGGTCCTCCTGTGGATCTCTATTGAGAAGTCATCATTTTTCACACTTGTTAGGCAACCCTATTTCCCGGTGCCCCCTTTCCCGTGATCCACCTTTTCGCCCCGACGATCCGAACAGGTCTGATCAGGCCCGATCCGGTCCCGGCCGGGTCCGGCCGTCTCCGGTAGACGCCTGCCCGCACTGTGGCAAAGTGTCATGATGCGTTTTCATGCCGACCTGCACATCCACTCCAGGTACGCCCGGGCCTGCAGCAAGGACAGCGACCTGGAACATCTGACCTGGTGGGCGCAGCGCAAGGGCATCGCGCTGATGGGCACCGGCGACCTCACCCATCCGGTGTGGTTCGAGCGGCTGCGCGAGAGCCTCGTCCCCGCCGAGCCGGGGCTCTTCCGGCTCCGCGACGACCTCGCCACGGGCCCCGCCGCCGACGTCGGCGGCGCGCTGCCGGCCGGCGTGGTCCCGGGCCGGGTGCGGTTCATGCTCTCCAGCGAGGTCTCCACGGTCTACCGGCGCGGCGAGCGCACCCGGAAGATCCACCACCTGGTCTACATGCCGGGCTTCGACGAGGCCGCGGCGTTCAACCGCGAGCTCGAAAAGGTGGGCGACCTGGCCGCGGACGGCCGTCCCGTCCTCGCCATGGACTCCCGCGACCTGCTGGAACTCACCCTGGGCAGCGGTGACGGCGCCTATCTGGTCCCCGCCCACGTGTGGACGCCGTGGTTCGGCGTGTTCGGGTCCAAGGCGGGGTTCGACACGGTCGAGGAGTGCTACGGCGACCTGTCGGAGGAGATCTTCGCCCTGGAGACCGGCCTGTCCAGCGATCCGGCGATGAACCGGCGGGTCTCCGCCCTGGACCGCTACCGCCTGGTCAGCCACTCCGACGCGCACTCGCCGCCCATGCTCGGCCGCGAGACCACGGTCTTCGACACCGACCTGGACTACTTCGCCGTGCTGCGGGCCCTGCGGACCGGGGAGGGGTACGCGGGCACGACCGAGTTCTTTCCCGAGGAGGGCAAGTACCACCTCGACGGGCACCGCGCCTGCGGGGTCCGCCTCGACCCCGCCGGGACGCGCGAGCTCGGCGGGAGATGCCCGGTGTGCGGCAGGCTGCTCACGGTGGGGGTACTGAGCCGGGTCGAGGATCTCGCCGACCGGCCCGAGGGGTTCCGCCCGGACGACGCCGAGGACTTCCGCAGCCTGGTGCCGCTGCCGGAGATCGCGGGAGAGGTCCTCGGGGTCGGCCCGAAGAGCAAGAAGGTCGTCAAGCTGGTCGACGACCTCACCGTGGCGCTGGGCCCCGAGCTGTCCATCCTGCAGGACGTGCCCGTCGGCGACATCGCCGTCCACTCGCAGCCGCTCGCCGAGGCCGTCGACCGGCTGCGCCGCGGCGAGGTGATCCGCGAGCCGGGGTACGACGGCACGTTCGGCACGATCCACCTCTTCGCCCCGGACGAGCCGGAACGGACGGCCACCGCCCCGACGCTGTTCTAGTCTCCGGACATTCGCCGCGCCGATTCATCGGGGGAATTCACGCGTGGATGAACGCCGAATTCGTGCCCTTGATTTCGGTCGTAGCGTTTCCGTCATGGGACGTCACGTTAATCCCGATGAGTGGCACTTGATGCCAGTATCGGTGCCGATGACGTCACCGAGGAGATTGGCGAGGAATGCCGTTCTTCACGGGTCGCACGGATCCCGCCCCGCGCCGTTCCGGGCGGGGCGGGGCGGTCAGCGATTCTTCCTGATCCGCTGCTCGTTGCTCTTGCTGCTCTGGTATGCCTCGTAACCCGGCCTCCACGTCCAGGTCTCGGTGAGGTCGCCGTTCTTGACGGTCAGCGTTCCCGAGGGCGGGTAGCCCTCCTCGGCGGCGGGCCTCGGCGGCATGGGGTCGGCGCAGGCGACCGGGACGGCGAGCGTCACCGCCCCGGCGGTGAGGGTCACGGCAGTGATGAATCGGGCAACGGACATGTGTCCCCCCATGGTGTGCGAATAGTACGGCGGGGGTATAACCGGGCGCCGGTCACAACGAACCACACCGACGATCAAGACTCTGGCCGAGCACCGTTCGGCTCCTGCCGCACGCCGTGACCGGAACGGTCAGCCGTTCGTCGCCTCCCGGTCCCCGACGGCGCGCAGGACGGCGTCGGGGACGACGAGGTCCGCGCGCGAGCGGGTGGCCGCGACGAGGTCGGCGTTGCGCTGGTCGCTCCCGAGCGTCCAGGCCAGGGCCGCGCCGGCGTCCTTGCCGAAACGTTCGTGGCGGGAGACGAGGCGGCGTACCCGCTCGTCGGGGGCGAGGTCGCAGTACCAGGTCTCGTCCAGCAGGGGACGCACCCGCGCCCAGTCACCCCGGTCGAGCAGCAGGTAGTTCCCCTCGGTGACGACGAGCCGGGCGGCCCGCGCGACCGGGATGCTCCCCGCGACCGGCTGCTCCAGGTCGCGTTCGAACGCGGGCGCGTAGACCACCTCGTCCTCGTCGTCGCGCAGGCGGCGGAGCAGGGCCGCGTAACCGGCCGCGTCGAACGTGTCCGGGGCCCCCTTGCGGTCGCGCCGTCCCAGTCTGTCGAGCTCGGCGTCGGCGAGGTGGAAACCGTCCATGGGCACGTACGCCACCCACGCGCGGGCCGTCAGCCCCTCGGGAGGCACGGGACGCAGCAGGGCGACCAGGTGCTCGGCGAGGGTGCTCTTCCCTGCCCCGGGACCGCCGGTGATGCCCAGCAGCGCGCGCTGCCCGTCGCGTACGAGGGAGCGGGCCCGGGCGACCAGGTCGTCGAGGGAGGTCATCCCCGAACGCTAGCCGAGCCGGACCCCCGCCGCCCGCCGACCGCTACCCGGAGGTGAGCTTCACCTCCGGCACCCTGGCGCCACAACTGGACCGTGCGCACCGGCAGCGGCGGTCCCGGCGTGCCCGGGGCGAGCTGGCCCAGGCAGAACGTCTCCTTCCCCGCCCTCTCCGGCGCCAACAGGGCGCTGCGGCTCAAGGCCGGGAGCGGCGGCACAGCGGCGGGCACCCGGCAGTCGGAGGTGCTGCACCGGCGCAAGTTCCTGGAGGGCACCTACGCGGCCCGGGTGAAGTTCTCCGACGCGCCGGTCAGCGGCCCCGACGGCGACCGCTCGGCCTCGACCACCTGGATCGACACCGTTCCCACCCCCTGAGTCCCGCACCGCACGCACGGCCCGCGCCATCCCGGCGCGGGCCGTGCCCGTCTCACACCTCCCGGCGGGGATGCGGTCCCTGGGCCGGAGGAGAGGCGCGCAGGGCGGCCAGGGCGAACGCGGTGGCCTCCCGGCCGGCACGCATCATCTCCTCGGCGGACGCGCCGTGGCTCATCTGCACGAACGCGGCGAGCTTGGCGCCGCCGATCACCGCCCCGACGGCGGCCGACGCCTCGGTCAGGCTCAGCTCGCCGGGGCAGGCCCGGTGCAGGGCCTCGGCGATCTCCCGCTGGACGTCGAAGAGGAGCAGCAGGCCCCGCGCCCGGAGCGAGGGGACGGTCATCGTGAGCTGGTTGATCGGGGCGATCTCCCGGCTGATCCGTTCGTCCATGTCGATCGCGGCGAAGCCGGTGGCGATGACGCGGCCCAGCAGGTCGGCGGCCCGTTCCCCGGGCGCGGCCTCGGCGAGCACCGTCAGGGCGCGGTCGGCGCCCTCACGAGCGTTGTGGAAGATCACGTCTTCCTTGCTCGCGAAGTAGCTGAAGAAGGTGCGGGTGGAGACGTCGGCGGCGGCGGCGATCTCCGAGACGGTCGTCTGCTCGTAGCCCTTGCTCAGGAAGAGCTCCAGCGCCGCCTCGATGAGGGCGTGCCGGGTGCGCAGCTTCTTGCGCTCGCGCAGGCCCGACCCTTCACCCATACGGAACAGCCTAATCCATAAGATAAAACTCTGCACGTGTTGTAATTTTGCATCCGATGTAGTTTTCTGGAGGGGACGGAGCCCATCACGAGAGGAACGCGGATGACCCAGACCCCATCCGAGGCGATCACCTTTCCCACCGGACGTCCCGGCCCCTTCGACCCGCCCGAGCGGCTGGCCGCGCTGCGCGCGGAGCGGCCCGTCGCCCCGCTGCTCTACCCCGACGGCCGGACCGGCTGGCTGGTGACCGGCCACTCCGCCGTACGGGCGATCCTGTCCGATCCCCGGTTCAGCTCCCGCCGCGAGCTGCTGAACGTCCCGGTGCCCCACCCGCTGCTGCAGGAGATGCGCCACCCGGCCGAGCCCGGCCTGTTCATCCGGATGGACCCGCCCGACCACACCCGCTACCGCAGGCAGCTCACCGCGCAGTTCACGGTGCGGCGCATGAAGGCCCTGGAGCCCAGGATCGCCGAGATCACCCGGGAACACCTGGACGCCATGGAGAAGGCCGGGCCGCCCCTGGACCTGGTACGCGCGTTCGCGCTGCCCATCCCCTCGCTGGTGATCTGCGAGCTGCTCGGCGTCCCCTACGCCGACCGCGACGAGTTCCAGCGGGCCACCGCGGCGCTGCTGAGCCTGGAGTCCTCCCTGGAGGAGATCCGCGCGGCGATCGGCGGCATCGCCGCCTTCTTCGCCCGGCTCATCGCCCTCAAGCGCGCCGACCCCGCCGACGACCTGCTCAGCGGACTGATCGAGAACGGCGAGCTGACCGACGAGGAGCTGGGCAACGTGGGGCTCCTGCTGCTCGTCGCGGGACACGAGACCACGGCCAACATGCTCGGGATCGGCACGTTCGCCCTGCTGGAGCACCCCGACCAGCTCGCCGCGCTGCGCGCCGACCCCTCACTGATCGACAACGCGGTCGAGGAGCTGCTCCGCCACCTCGGCATCATCCACATCGGCCCGATGCGCGCCGCCCTGGAGGACGTCGAGGTGGAGGGGGAGCTCATCAGGGCGGGCGAGGTGGTGACGATCTCGGTCCCGGCCGCCAACCGCGACCCCGCCCGCTTCCCCGACCCCGACCGCCTGGACGTCACCCGCCCCGCGAGCGGCCACCTGACGTTCGGGCACGGGCTGCACCAGTGCCTGGGACAGCAGCTCGCCCGGGTGGAGATGCGCATCGCCTTCCCGATGCTGTTCGACCGCTTCCCCGGCCTCCGTCTCGCCGTACCGGCCGAGGAGGTGGCCATGCGCGACACCATGACCATCTACGGCGTCCGGGCGCTGCCGGTCGAATGGTAGGACGCGCCATGAAGGTCACCGCGGACGCGGCGTCGTGCGCCGGGGCGGGCATGTGCGCGCTCACCGCGCCCGAGGTCTTCGACCAGGACGAGGAGAGCGGCACCGTCGTCCTCCTGGACGACACGCCCCCGCCCGAGCTGCACGCCGCCGTCCGCCGAGCCCGCCACCTGTGCCCCGCGGGCGCCGTCTCGGTGGGCGACGGCCATGACGACCCCGCACATCCGGACTTCGAGGTCGCCGGCGCTGGGAGCCTGGAGGATCATCGGGGCGGGAAACGGCCAGGACGCGATCGCGAAGAACAGACGTGAGTACGCGCCGTAGATGACGGTCCAGTCCTTCCATTCCCGATCCAGCCGCTCCGCCTCGGCGCGGGCCCGGTGGTCCCACGTACGGCGGGGCACGGGGGCGGGGTCCATACGGTCGCGACCGTCGCGGTGCCGCCCTCCGGCCGGCGCGGGCCCGCGCCGGATCACGAGGCCACCCGCCCGGTCACCCGCCGGGCGACCTCCTCCTGCCGCTCGACCTCGGCCCGCAGCGCGTCGAGGGTGTCGGCGTCGACCGTACGCGCCGCCCCGGCATCGAACTCGGCATCGGTGAACGGGACGGCGCGGGACGCCCACAGCCGCCCCTTGTCGCTGAGAATGACCCGCCAGCCGGAAATCACCGGCTCCGGTGTCGTTGATCTACCCTGGAGATCCTCCGCAACGAGGGCCTGATCGAATCACGGCAGGGCTCCGGCACGTACGTCCGGGAGCAGCCGCCCGTACGGCGCATCTCCATGGATCGCTACCTTGCCGACGCCGGTCCGCAGGACAGACCGCAGACGAGCTTCACCCATGATGCCGGGATCACCTGGTCGCAGTATCGGCTCGACAAGGCCTACCGGATGCTCCAAGCCGACGAGCGCCTTGCCGGCCTGTTCGGAGTCCCGGCCGGAACCCGCATCCTCGAACGCCGGTTCGTCTTCTACGCCTCGGGCAACCCGAGTCAGACGGCGCGCTCCTGCCTGCTGGCCAGCGACGTCGAGGGCACGCCGATCGCCGACCCGAACAACGAGCCGTGGCCGGGCGGCAACATCGGCCAACTGCGGACGCTCGGCATCGAAGTCGACGAAGTCACCGAGGAAACCGCGACGCGCATGCCGACGCCGGAAGAGGCCGACCTGCTCGGGATCGCGGCCGGGGTGCCGGTGTTCGCGATCACTCGGCTGATGTACGCGAAGAAGCGCGTGGTCGAGGTCGCGGATCCGATCGTCATCCCCGGCGACCGGGCCGTGCGGGTGGATCGCATCGTGCTGTGAGAGGCGACCCGCTCAGCCCGGGAAGTCCTCACCGTGCCGATGAGGGACGGTCTGCTGCCTCACGACTCGCGCCTTTTCGCTGTCGCCCCCCCACCGGGCTGCCAGTGTCTGAGTATGAGCGGAGACAAGAAGGTCCGAATCACGATCACCGTGGACCCTGACGTTGTCGCCTACGCCGAGCGCCTGGTCACCGGCGGCAAGGCGACCAGCGTGGACGCCGTCTTCAACGACGCCGTAGCCGCCAGGCGCATGGCCGACCAGCGAGCGCTGGCCTTGCTGCGGGAACGCGCCCGCAGAGCCGACCCGGACCGGGTGGCCCGCATCATGCGGCACGTGAACCGCCAGCTCACCGAGCAGGGCTTCCCGGCGGCATACGGCGCAATCTCGTAACTCCTTTGCCCCGAATGTATGCGAGAAGCTGCCTGAGCGGCTCCGCCCTTGTCCACCTTCAACACCTCAGATGAACACGGTCAGCGTCAACAAGAGATCTCTGCCGTACGCGCGGCCACCTTACTTTTCGGGTCTGGCTCATTCCTGATGAGTCGGTGACAGGGCGTGAGTCTCGTCGGCCTGAAATTCTGCGGGCGCTCGCGGACACGTAGGGATTGAAACCCCCTGAGCGTTCGAAAGGGTTTGACGAGGATGACGCGTGGATGAGGCAGACGACCGGTCCCGGTTCGAGGCCGTGTACCGGCGAACGTACGAGCAGATCCTCGGTTACGCCACGCGGCGGTGCTCCTGTGCCGAGGACGCGGCGGACGTCGTGGCCGAGACCTTTGTGATCGCCTGGCGGCGGATGGACGAGCTCCCGCACGGCGAGGCCGCCAGGCTCTGGTTGTACGGCGTGGCCCGGCGGGTTCTGGCCAACCACCGTCGCGGCGAGCGACGCAGAGCCACCCGGCACGCCGAGCTCACGGCCGAGACCGAGCCTCTCTACCTCCCGGCCCCTCCCCGGCGCGGGCCTGACGAGGTGGGCCAGGCCCTGGATCTGCTCTCGGAAGACGATCGCGAGCTGCTGGCTCTGGCGGTCTGGGAAGAGCTCGACCCCGGACAGATCGCCGAGGTGCTGGGATGCTCGCGCAACGCCGCCCGTATCCGCCTGCACCGGGCCCGCAGACGCTTCGCCAAAGCCATGGAGAAGATCCGCCCATCGGTCCGTCCCAAGGCGCGGACGCTCATCGAGAAGGAGTCACGGTGAACAACGACCAGCTCTTCAGGAACCGGGCGAGGGTGCTGGACAAGGACCTGTCCGGCCGAGCCTCCACCTCAGGAGCGGACGCGCTGCTGGCGGAGATCGTCCTGCTGGAGCGGGCTCCGGCCCGGCGGCGTTTCGCGCCGTCTCCACGCCGGGCACTGCTCGGCGTGGCCTCGACCGCCGCCCTGGCGGGAGCCCTGGTCGTCGGCCCGTCCCTGTTCACGACGTCCGAGCAGGTGTACGCCAGTCAGGCCGTGACGATCGACCGCGAAGGCGACAGGTACGACTTCTACATCACCGACGGCGATCCCGACCCCGCCGAGCTGGAGAAGGCATTCCGCAAGGTCGGCCTGGACAACGTCACGGTGAAGCTGATCCCCGTCTCGCCGCAACAGCGGTCCCCCGTCGTGGGAGCCGACCTGGGCGAGGCCGGGCCCGGCGCCAAGGCGTCGTTCACCGTGTCCGACTGCGCCGAGCGCGTCGAAGGATGCGTGACGGCTTTCCGCGTCACCGCCGACCTCAAGGGGCCGGTGCGGTTGCACCTGGGCCGCCCGGCGAAACCCGGCGAGAGGTACGCCTACCCCGCCGACGCGAGCTGGCCGGGTGAGGCGCTGGCCGGAGTAGAACTTCAGGGACGATCCGCAGGCGAGGCGGTCCGTGTCGTGCGCGAGCACGACCTGAAGGTGTCCTACGGGCTCGACTGGCCGTTGAGGAGCGGGGAGGAGGGTTTCCAGACGGAGGAAAACGTGCTCGCTTCCCGCATCGATCCCGGCTGGACGGTCGCGTCGGCTGAAACCTACAACGACGGTGTGATCATCTTGCACGTCACGCCTGGCCCGGACGCGACCCGGCCGCCCGGCTTCTGACCGATGCGGGATCGATGCGCACAAGCGGCCCCCGACGTCCCCGAGGAAAAGGCCTTCGGAGACCCCCGGGACCTCCCTCGGGGGTCAGAGCCAGTCGTGTTCGCGGGCGTAGCGGGCCGCCTCGTGGCGGGTTCTGGTCTGGGTCTTCTGCATCGCGTTCGAGAGGTAGTTGCGTACCGTGCCCTCCGCCAGGTGGAGGCGGGTGGCGATGTCGGCGGCCGAGTAGCCCTCGCCGGTCGCCCGCAGCACGTCGATCTCGCGGTCGGTGAGCGGGCAGTCGTCGACGACGGCGAGGGCGGAGACGTCCGGGTCGATCCATCGCCTGCCCCCGTGCAGGGTCGCGATGACGGAGACGATGTGCGCCGGCTCCGCGGACTTGCTGACGAAGCCCTGGACGCCGAGTTTCAGCGCCTTGCGCAGCACCCCGGGCCTGGCGTGGCGGGTCAGCATGAGGATCACCTGGTCCGGCCGTGTGCGGCGGATCTCGGCGACGGCCTCGAGCCCGTCCGTGCCGGGCATCTCCAGGTCGATGACGAGCACGTCGGGCCGGTGCAGCAGCGTGGCCTGGACGGCCGTCTCGCCGTCCTCCGCCTCGGCGAGAACGGTGATCTCACCCTCCAGGGGGAGCAGCGCCGCCAGCGCCTTGCGCAGGAGGGCCTCGTCGTCGGCCAGCACCACGGTGGTCATGTCGGTCGTCCTTCCACGCTGCGGGGAGCGGCGTCCGAATCGTCGTGCGGGAACGTCGCGGCCGTCAGGAAACGCCCGTCCTTCTGCTCCACGGTCAGCTCTCCCCCGCCGGCCGCCACGCGTTCCCGGAGGGTGGCGAGCCCACGGAGCGCGGGAAGGGGGGCCTCCGGCGCGCCGTCGTTGACGATGGCGATGCCGGAGGCCGACAGGTCGATGCGCACCTGCCCGGCCTGCGCGTGCCTCAGGATGTTGGTCGTCGTCTCCCGCAGGACCTGGCCGAGCAGCTCGCCCACACCGGCGTCGACCTCGCTCTCGCGGTCGACGCGCACGCCGATCCCCGCGGCCTCGAAGAGGTTCTTCGCGTTCTCCAGCTCCGCGGACAGGTTGAGCCGCCGCTGGGCGTAGGCGAGCTCCTTGGTCTGGGTGATGGTGTCGCTGACCAGGGCGTGCACCTCGCGGAGTTCCTGCTCCGCCCGCTCGGCGTCGCCGCGTACCAGCCTCTGGGCCAGCGCGATCTTCAGTTTCACCACGTGCAGGGTGTGGCCCTGGATGTCGTGCAGGTCGCTGGCGAACCGGACGCGTTCACGGATGACGGCCAGTTCCGCCTCGCGCTCCCGGGCCTCCTCCAGCTCCTCGACGAGGCCGTAGAAGCGCCTGTTGGGGAACATGAGGCCGACGAAGATCGCGGTGGCGCCCGCGGGGACGATGACGTACTCGATCAGGACGCCGGAGAGGTCTCCCCCGGTGACCAGCAGCCTCGACGCGCCCACCGCGGCGACGTAGGCGATCAGCCCCGCGGCCGCCGCGACCCGGTGGCGCGGGAGCTGCGGGATGGCGTAGGAGCCCACGATCGCGAGGCCGTAGAACGCCGCGCCGCCGTCGGCCAGCAGTACGGAGAAGGGCCACACGGCCGCGGTGACGACCAGGCAGGGGAGCGCGACACGCAGGACGTCGCCCGCCGCCCACCGGACGAAGGCCACCAGGCCCGCCACCACGCCCGCGCCGAGGACGAGGGCCTCCCCCCAGGTCCGGGCGTCCCTCACCACCAGCAGCGCCCCGACGGTGACGAGCAGCGGGAGGAACAGGGTGATGTTGAGCCTGCGTAGCCGTTCCCGCGCGGGCTCGGTGTCCTGGGACACCGCGTGTGTCGGGCTCACTGGGCCTCACCTGGTCGCGGGACGATCGGTTCGCGGAGGTCACCGGACGGGCCGGTCCGCGTGGCCGGGCCTGATCGGACCGCGGTCGTCCGCGTCGGTCGTGTCCACGGTACGCGGTGCTCTCGCGGGGACCGCCCCCTCCCGGTGGGAGCCGTCATCGGCGCGGTTCCCAGCGGAAGATCCGGGAGGCCAGCGCGACGGCGACGATCACCCAGCTCAGCGTGGGCGCCAGGAGGAGCAGGGACTCGGCGACCGGAACGCCGCCGTTCCAGGCGTTGACGGCCAGTTCGGTGGCCGAGCCCCCGGGAAGCAGCCGCTTGAGCAGGGTGAGCTCCTCGGTGCCGGTGATGCCCACCCAGGTGGCCACGGCGATGGCGCCGAGGCTGACGGGCAGCGTGGTCACCTGGGCGTGCTCGGGGGAGTTCGTCAGCCCCGCCGTGGCCAGCGCCAGGCCGATCATCATGATCAGCGTCGAGAGGACGGCCGCCGCCAGGAGGAGGACGTTGTCCGGCCGGCCCGCGACCACCGCCAGCACGGTCATGATCACGGTCACCTGGACCAGCGAGATGGCGGTGATCGGGAGGAGAAGCCCGGACAGGATGCCGGTGTCGCCCTCCGCGGTGGAACGCAGCCGCTTGAGGAAGAGGTTCTGCCTGCGGGAGGCCAGGGTCGTCACCGCGGTGGTGTAGAGCCCGAACGCCCCCACGGTGAACATCATGATCGCCGCGATGTACCCGAGGCTGCCCAGGGCCGCGAAGGCTTCGTGCCGGTGGATGAAGAACCCGCTGACCACCGCGGGCATGACGAGACCGGTGACCAGGACCAGCCGGTTCCGGAAGATCTGGATCAGCTCGCCGAGAGCGATCGAGAGCATGGCGAGGCGCCCTTTCACAGAGGGTCGGGAAAAGGTCAGGGGGTGCGGTCGTTGCCGATGGCGCGGAAGACGTCGTCGAGCCGGGTCGGTCCGGCCTGGAGGTCCCGCAACTCCACCGAGTGCTCCTGCGCCCAGCCCAGCAGGACGTGCAGGTCCTTCTGCAGGCCGAAGGTCTCGACGAGGAACGTTCCGTCGCCGTCGCGTACGGCCGGCAGCGGCAGCGGCGCCACCGGGGCGGGGCCCGGCAGGGAGAAGCGGACCGTGGAGGGCAGGGTCCGCGTCAGCTCGGAGACGGTCCCCTCCCGGTGGAGGGTGCCCTCGTGCATGAGACCGATGCGGTCGGCGTGCTGCTGCGCCTCCTCCAAGTAGTGCGTGGTGAGAACGACGGTGGAGCCGGCCTCGCGCAGCCTGTCCACGGTGGTCCACAGATCGTCCCGGGACTGGATGTCCAGGCCGGTGGTGGGCTCGTCCAGGAAGATCAGCTCAGGTGTCCCGTACACGGCGGTGGCGAAGTCCAGGCGTCGCTTCTCGCCACCGGAGAGCTGGGAGACCTTGGTGGCGGCCCTGCGGGTGAGGTTCACGACGCCGAGCACGCGCTCGACCGTGTCCGTGCGCCGGGTGAGCCCCCCGATCAGCCGGACCGACTCCCGCACCGTCAGGTCCGGGGAGAACCCGCTCTCCTGCAGCATGACGCCCATCCTGGGCCGCACGGTGCGCCGGTCCTGCGGGCTCTTCCCGAAGACCCGCACGGTGCCCGAGGTGGCCCTGCGGTGACCTTCGACGGTCTCCAGGGCCGAGGTCTTCCCCGCCCCGTTCGTGCCGAGCAGCGCGTAGAGCTCCCCTGGCCGCACCTGGAAGGACAGGTCCTTCACGGCAGGGAAGTCGCCGTATGTGAGATTCAGACGTTCAACGTCGATGACCGGTGTCGAGGACATGCCGTCGATCCCATCAGCCACCGCCCTCACCGAGCAGTGCGACCACGTCACGACCCGGACGTGACATTCCCGGCCTGAACGCATGACGTGGCGTCACGGCTACCGGAACATCGTTGCTCGTCGTCATCCGAAATCGTGGCCGGCGATTCACAGGTGTGCCCGAAAGCGGAAAGGACGTCGTCGATCGACGTCCGCCGGCCACTCCGGCGTCGCCTCCGCAGGGTGATCTTCGAGTCACGATACGTTGTCGATAATCGTACGGTGGTCCTCGCGCGGCAGGTGACAGGAGACGACGGTGGACGAGAACCTTCTGCAGGTCAGGCGGGGTGACAGGTTCGCCTTCGGCCGCAACTGGAAGTCCTTCGTCGGGCTCGTCGACGAAGATCGCATCCGGCGCGCGGTCGACTCGCTGCGGGCGACCCTGGGCGTCGAGGACCTCGCCGGGCGCACCTTCCTCGACGTGGGGTGCGGCAGTGGCCTGTTCTCGCTCGCCGCGTACCGCCTCGGGGCACGCGTGCACTCCTTCGACTCCGACGCCGAGGCGGTGGAGTCCGCCGTACGGCTACGGCGCGCCTTCGCCCCCGAGGCCTCCGGGACGGTCGAGGGGGGAACGCCCCGGTCCTGCCTGACGGTCGAGCGGGAGGCGACCGGGGTTTCCCCGGCGGTCGAACGAGAGCCGGCCGGCGCCTCCGGGAACGTCGTGCGGGAATCGGCCGGCGCCTCCGGGAACGTCGTGCGGGAGCCGGCCGGTGCCTCCGGGAAGGTCGCGCGGGAATCGGCCGGTGCCTGCTGGACGATCGAGAAGGGGTCGATCCTGGACGGCGGCCGTCTCGCGCGGCTGGGGACCTTCGACGTGGTGTACGCCTGGGGGGTGCTGCACCACACCGGGCACATGTGGCGGGCCTTCGACGCCGCCGTCGGGCTCGTCGCCCCGGGCGGGCTGCTGTTCGTCTCGCTCTACAACGACCAGGGCGGGCAGAGCCGGGTCTGGACCGCCGTGAAACGGCGCTACAACCGGTCGGGGCCGGTGACCCGCGGCGCCCTGATCGCCGGGAGCGCGCTCTACGTCTACCGGGCCTGGCCCCTGCTCAGGATCGCGCGGCTGCTGCGTGGCGGGGCCGGTCCCGCGGACGTCCAGCCGCGGGGCATGTCGCGCCGGCACGACATGCTCGACTGGGTGGGCGGCTACCCGTTCGAGGTCTCCAGGCCCGAGCAGGTCCTCGCCCGCGCCCGCGCGCACGATCTCGGCCTCCTGGTCCTCAAGACGTGCGCGGGCGGGCTCGGCTGCAACGAGTACCTGCTCCGGCGGCCGGACACATCGGATCGACCGGCCGGTGGGCGGGAGCTTTCCGACCCGATGGTCACGCGGGCCCCCTCAGGGACGGCCGGCGCGCAGGAGCCCGTGGAGCCGTCGGACGATCTCTCCTACCTCGGCGGCACCCGGGATCAGCCGGCGCAGGGACACCCCGGCTGAGCGTGCGAACCAGCCTGCCTGGGCGGCGGCGAGCATCGTGTAGGCGACCGTGGACGCCAGGGCGCACCCCGTGACGCCCATCGGAGGGATCAGCAGGACGTTCAGGACGAGGTTCGCCAGCAGCGCGGCGCCGTACATCAGCGCGGCGGGGAACGGCAGGTCGAGGCGGAGCAGGTAGGCCGCGGCCGGGGCCGCCGTCGCCGCGGCCGCCACGCCCGGTGCGAGCACCAGCATCGGCACGACGCACCCCGCGAACGCCGGTCCGGTGGCGGCGACCACCAGGACCGGGCCCGCCAGGCAGAACAGGACGGCCGAGGAGACGGCCAGGACACCGGTGATCCGGATCGTCCGCGCCGTGTACGCCGCCGCCTCCTCCAGGCTCGACTCCATCTGCCGGGGGAGCGCGAGCTGGACCACCGTGCCGGTCATGGCCCGCAGGAGCTCGGCGGGCGTCACCGCCATGGAGTAGACGCCCACGGCGGCGGGCGTGCCCATGGCGTTCAGGACGAGGATGTCGAGCCGCAGCAGCAGGAAGTGGCAGACGTAACCCGGGTGGTGGCGCAGCCCGCACGAGAGCGTGCGGGCGGCCAGCCTCCGCCCGCGTGGCCGGCGCACCGGCAGGGACGGCAGCAACAGCAGCAGGTTCACCACGGCGGAGAGAGTCCAGACGATCACCACCCCCTCGACGGTGAGCCGGCCGGGAAGCGCCAGGGCCGCCAGGGCGGAGCACTGCACGGCCGCCCCGGCCAGCGAGCCCCGGTTGACGACCCCGGTGCGGGCGCGCAGGACGTGCACGTTGCCGACGTAGACGATCGCCGTCATGACGGGCACCGCGACCAGCCCCCACACCAGCGTGGGGCGGTCCGCGACGACCGTCACGGCGGTGCCGGGAGGCAGGACGGCCGCGAACGCGGTGACCGCGGCCACCGTGCCCACGGCGAGTCCCAGCCACGGCGCGTTCGCCGAGATCGACGGCCGGCGGCCCTCCCGCGTCCACAGGGCCGTCTGTGACCTCTCCACCGACAGGTTCCCGACAGCCGCCGCCGTGATCGCGACCGTGACGACCACCCAGTAGACACCGCGGTCCTCCGGTCCCAGTGCGCGGGCCACGACGACGCTGGTCAGTGCCCCGGCCACGGCGAGGGTCACGCGGGTCAGGAGCAGGTGGACCAGGCGGGCGGCGGTCGCGTCGCGACGTCGCGGCGCGGACGCGGGGAGCGGCGCGGACGCGGGGAGCGGCGGGGAGGACGACGTGGAAGGCGACGGGGCGCTCACGCGGGCGGGTGATCGGCGGACGGGCGGGCGGGCAGGTGGGTGCGGTGCCACAGTTCGAACTGCAGCAGGGCCCAGATGCGGTCGGAGTGGTCCCGGCCCGCGGCGTGCTCGGCGAGCAGGCGGGCGACGGCCCCCGGGTCGAAGATCCCCCGGCCGCGGGCGGTGGCGTCGGTCAGCAGGTCGTGCGCGAGAGGACGCAGCCCGGCCCTGAGCCAGGAGGCCAGCGGCACCCCGAACCCCATCTTCGGGCGCCGCAGCAGGTCCGCGGGCAGCCAGCCCGCGAGGGCGCGCTTGAGCAGGTACTTCGTCGTCCCGCCGCGGATCTTCAGCTCGCCGGGCAGGCCCGCGGCCCACTCCATCAGGACGTGGTCCAGGAAGGGGGAGCGCGCCTCGACCGAGCAGGCCATCGTGCTGAGGTCGGTCTTCACCAGCAGGTCGCCGGGCAGGTAGGTGTTGACGTCGACGTCCATGAACCGGGTGAGGTCGCAGCCGGCCGAGGACTCGGCGAAGGCCCGCTCGACGAGGGCGCCGCTGCGGACGCCCCCCACCCGGCCCCGCTGCCAGGGGGTGTAGATCCCCCACTTCTGTTCCCCGGTGAAGTAGGACATCAGCCGCGTGTACCTGTCGGCCGCCGGCAGCCCGGCCAGCTCCAGGCCCCAGCCCGCCTTGCGGAGCGCCGACCCCTGGCGCGACAGAACCTGCAGGCTCCTGCCCGCCGCCCCCAGCAGCGGCGACATCACCGGCGGCGTCCGCAGCCGGGCGGCCCGCCGCAGCATCAGGTAGCGGCGGTAGCCGCCGAAGGACTCGTCCCCGCCGTCCCCGGTGAGCGCCACCGTCACCTCCCGGCCGCTCATCCGGGCGACGAGCAGGCTGGGGATCGCCGAGGAGTCGGCGAACGGCTCGTCGAAGTGCCACGACAGGGCGGGGAACACCTCCAGCGGCGCGTCGGAGAGCGTCAGCTCCGAGTGGTCGGTGCCGTAGAGGGCGGCCACCCGCCGGGCGTGCTCGCGCTCGTCGAAGGCGGCGTGGTCGAAGCCGACGCAGAACGTGCGGACCGGCCGCGAGGACTGGCGTGCCATCGCCGCGACGACGGCGGAGGAGTCGACCCCTCCCGACAGGTAGGCGCCGATCGGGCGCTCCCCGGCCATCCGCAGCCGGGTCGCCTCCAGCAGCAGCTCGCGCAGCCGTTCCGCCTCCGCCTCCTCGTCGGCGGCGGCCACCGGGCGGGGGGTGGCGTCCAGCCGCCAGTAGCGGTCGACGCGGACGCGGCCCTCCTGCCACACCAGGGTCGAGCCCGGCGGGAGCTTGCCGATGCCCTGGACGATCGACCAGGGGGCGGGGACGTACTGGAACGTCAGGTAGTGGTGCAGGGCGACCGGGTCGACCTCGCCGCGCCACTCCGGGTCGGCGATCAGCGCCTTCAGCTCGGAGGCGAAGCGGAGCGAGCCGGACCGGACCCCCCAGTAGAGCGGCTTCTTGCCGACCCGGTCGCGCGCCAGCAGCAACCTGCGCCTGTGCCCGTCCCAGAGGGCGAAGGCGAACATGCCGCGCAGGCGGTGCACCAGGGCATCGCCGTGTTCCTCGTACAGGTGGACCAGGCACTCGGAGTCGCCGCTCGCGGCCAGGCGGTGCCCCTTGGCCAGCAGCTCGGCCCGGAGTTCGGCGAAGTTGTAGATCTCGCCGTTGAACACCGCGACGACGCGGCCGTCCTCGCTGCGGACGGGCTGGTCGCCGCCGGTCACGTCGACGACGGCCAGGCGGCGCGCGCCGAGCACGGCCGAGTGCTCCACGTGCAGGCCGTCGCCGTCGGGGCCGCGGTGCGCCATGGTCTCGCACATCGCCAGGACCGTCCCCGGGTCCACCCCGCCCGCGGAGACGGCGCCGGCTATCGCGCACATCGCTCCTCCAGCAGGCGCCCGTACAGCTCCAGGTGACGGTCGATCATGGAGTCCACGCGGAGGTTGTCCAGTGCCCAGGCGCGCGCGGCGCCGCCGAGGGAGGCTCCCAGGCGGGGGTCGTCCAGTACGCGCTCCAGGGCGTCGGCCAGCTCCCCGGGCCCTCGCGGGGGGACCAGCAGGCCGCGCCCGCGCAGCAGCTCGCAGGTCCCGCCCACCGCGGTGGCGACGATCGGCCTGCCCGCCGCCATCGCCTCCATGACCGCGTTGCTCATCCCCTCGTGGAGGGAGGGCAGCACCACCACCGAGGCCCGGTGCAGCAGGGCCTCGACGTCCCGGCGAAGGCCCAGCAGGCGCAGGTCCACCCCCAGGGCCGCCGCCTGCGGCACCAGGACGTCGCGCTCGGGACCCTCGCCCGCGAGCACCAGCGTGCACGGCCTGCCCCGGGCGGCCAGCAGCGCCACGGCCTCGACGAGGAAGCGGTGTCCCTTGTACGTCATCAGGTTGGCCACGCAGCACACGACCGGCAGGTCGGTGCTGATCGACGCGGGCGCGGCGGGCATGAAGGCCGACTCGGGCAGGCCGTTGTAGATCACACTGATCTTCTCCCTGGCGAGGCCCTCCACTTTCCTGGCGTCCTCCGCCACGGCCACGGCGTTGGCCACCACGTGCCGTGTCAGCCGGGCGGCGAGGCGTTCCAGGGGGCGGCTGCCGTACCGGAGCCGTTTGAAGACGCTCAGGCTGCGCCGTCCCGCCACGATGACGGGGACCCTGGCGAGCCAGGCGAGCGGCGCGCCGATCACGTAGGCGTGGTAGAGGAAGGCGTGCAGCACGTCCGGCCTGAGCCTCCGCACGGTCCTGACGAGGCGCGCCGCCGCGAGCAGGTTGTGCGGAAGGGCGGTGATCCCCGCCGACAGGGCCGTGAACCCGGCGTTGTGCACGGAGATGCCGGCGCGTTCGAGCGCGTCGCCGTAGAGCCCCCCGGAGTGCAGCGTCACCACGTCGACCTCCACCCCGCTGCGGGCCAGGCCGGTGGCCAGGAGATGGATCTGTTTCTCGGTGCCGCCGACCCGTAGCTGGCCGGTCAGCAGCACGACGCGACGAAGCCCTCCGGTCGGTGCCTTCCTGGACGAGACCAGCTCATGACCACTCTTCACGTCCGCGAGCTTACTTTCGGTGACCGTCGCGGTCGTTCAGGAGATCGGCGGGGCCGTTGAGCGTGTCGCGAGCCCCGGACCGCGCGGGAGGCGTCAGGCGCGCGGCCCCGGGGCGCGGCGGAAGGCGAAGGGCTGGCTCTCCCTGCCGGGGATCACGAACCAGCACTCGCCGGTGTCCTCGCTGTCGAGCAGCCGCATGAACGTCTCCACGACGTCCGCGACCTCCAGGACGGGGAAGCCGAGTCGTTCCAGCACGGCCTTGCCCTCGCCGAGGATCGCGGTGTCGGCGAAGGAGGGGCAGAGCGCCTGCACCCTGATCCCCCGCGACTGGAGGTCCTGGCCGAGCGTGCGGACCAGGCCGACGACCGCGTGCTTGTTGGCGGCGTAGATCGGGTCGGACGGGATGCCGACGATGCCGGCCATGCTGGCGGTGGCCACGATCGTGCCGCCGCCCGCCGCGAGCAGCGCGGGCAGGGCGGCGTGCACCCCGAACACGACGCCGTCGAGGTTGACGCCCATCGCCAGGCGGTAGCGCCGGAGGTCGAAGTCCTCGCCCAGCCCGCAGCCGGAGGAGATGCCCGCGTTGAGGAAGGCGAGGTCGAGCCTGCCGTACCGCTCGACCGCGATCGCCACCGCCGCCTCGTTGTCCTCCATGCGCGAGACGTCGCAGTGGACGTACGTCGCGTCCAGTTCGCCGGCGAGCCTCTCGCCGGCGTCGTCGTCGATGTCGGCGAGGACGAGGCGGGCCCCGCCGGAGGCGAGCCGCCGGGCCACGCCCGCGCCGATGCCGTTGCTCCCGCCGGTGACGAGGGCGACCTTCCCCTCCAGGTCGTCGCCGCGGACCACGTTGGACGCCTGGATCGGGGGCAGCGGGACCAGTCCGCTGAGCAGCCCGCCGCCCGTGACTCCGCCGCTTTCGCCGTCGCCGGTTCCCATGCTCGTCTCCTGCGTGCTCACAGCGGCAGCCCTCCGGTGGCGGCGTTGGTGGATCCCGTGCTCCGGTACGCCGCGATCGTACGCTCGGCGATGCGCATCTGGTGGATCTCGTCGGCACCGTCCGCGAAGCGGGCCCAGCGGGCGTGCTGGAGCATGTTCGCCAGCGGGGTGTCGGTCGAGTAGCCGAGCGCGCCGTGCACCTGGATCGCGCGGTCGACGATCCGGTTGAGGCTGTTGGCCACGAAGTGCTTGGCCATCGAGACCTCGGTACGGAAGTCCTCACCCTTGTCGATCTTCGAGGCGGCGTGCAGGACCATGAGCTTGCACTGGTAGAGCTCCATGGCCGAGTCGGCGATGAGCCACTGGATGCCCTGCTTCTCGGCCAGCAGCGATCCGTGGCTGTAGCGGTTGAGCGCGCGGTCGACCATCATGTCGAGCGCGGTCTCGGCCTGGGAGATCCAGCGCATGCAGTGCGCCAGCCGCGCCGGGCCGAGCCGGTACTGGCCGAGCCGGTGGCCGTTGCCGCGCCCGCCGAGGATCTGGTCGTCGTGCACCCGCAGGTCGGTGATGACGATCTCGCTGTGCCCGGTGGAGCCGTGCATCGTCTCGACCTCGCGGACGTCGTTCCAGCCCTCCTGCGGCAGGTCGACGAGGAAGGCGGTGTTGCCGCCGCGCGAGCCCTCGGGCACGTCGAGCTCGGTCTTGGCGATGAGGATGGCGAAGCTCGCGCGGCGGGCGTTGGAGATGAACCACTTGTGGCCGTTGATCACCCACTCGTCGCCGTCCTGGACGGCGTGGGTGCGGATGAGCGTGGGGTCCGACCCGGCCACCTCGGGCTCGGTCATCGCGAAACACGACATCGCGTGGCCCTTGAGCAGCGGCCTGAGGTACCTCTCCTTCTGCTCGTCGGTGCCCCAGTGCAGCAGCGTGTGCATGTTGCCCTCGTCGGGCGCCGAGCAGTTGAGGACCCACGGCCCCAGCCGGGTCTTGGCCGCCTCCGACTGCACCATGGCGAGCTCGACGTGCCCGAGGCCCATCCCGCCCCACTCCACGGGCATGTGCGGCAGCCACAGTCCCTCGGCCTTCGCCTTGGCGCGCAGGTCGAAGATGACGCGGAGGTACTCGTCGCGGCCGCCCCCCTTGTCCACGTCGAGACCCTCGACGGCCGGGATGACGGTCTCCTGGACGAAGGTCCGCACGCGGCGGCGGATCTCCTCGTGCTCGGGTGCGAGGGTGAAGTCGATGGCCATGCTCTCCCCTTGACCGGTTACCGCTTCCGTGACGTGTCGGCGGGTCGCGCGAGGTCACCGGGAGTCACCGGGAATCACCGTCGTCCCGCCGATCGCCTCTATCCTGTGCCGTGTGCCACCGGCTTTGAGGCGGCTGCTCGACGATTTGAGACGCGTGCATTATTACCATAGTCATCGGCACATCCACCGGCAAGGCAGGAGTTCCCATGCCCCCTAACCCGGAGGCCACCGGCAGGCGCCTGGTGGCGGCGGCCGAGCTGCTCTTCGCCGAGCGGGGGATCGACGGCGTGTCGCTGCGCGAGATCAACGCCGCAGCCGGTCAGCGGAACTCGACCGCGCTCCAGTACCACTTCGGCGACCGCGCCGGGCTGCTCGGCGCGGTGCTGGCCAAGCACCACCCCGAGATCGAGGCCCGCCGCCACCAGCTCCTCGACGAGTACGAGTCCCGGGACGCGCCGCCCGGCGCCGAGGCCCGCCGGTCCCTCGCCGGTGCGCTGGTGCGGCCGATGGCCGCGAAACTGGCCGACCCCGACGGTGGGCGCGCCTACCTGAGGATCATGGAGCAGCTCGTGCACCGCGCCGGCCGGCCCGCCCTGCGGAGCGGGCAGGACGATCCCGGGCAGAGCATCAACCGGTGGCGCGAGCTGGTGGCCCCGCTCCTGCCCGAGGTCGCCGTCACCCGGCTGCACCAGCGCTTCATGGCCATCCGGGTGACGTACGTGGAGCTCGCCCGGCGCGCCGCCGGGCCGGAGGGCAGGGACGACCGGCTCTTCACCAGCCACCTGGTCGACGTCGTCTCGGCCGTACTGGCCACCGAGGTCTCCTCGGAGACCGCGCGGCTGCTCGGCGAACGCGACGGCCGCCCGGCCGGCGACGGCCCGGCGTCCCCGTGAGCCCCGCCCGGCGTCTCCTCGCGACCCTCTCCGGCGGATCCCGATCACGCCGTACGGGCGCGCCGTATAGGTGAGAATCACCGACGCGAACGATCGGCCCTCGCTGCGAGTGTCATGTCATGAGCGGCGCACGCGTCACCGGGGCCGGCGGGAAGTCGTCAGGGGTCCTGGTCGCTGCCGCCGCCGAGCACCACGCGATCCAGCCCGCGGACGCGGCGGGAGACGAACCCGTCTCGTCCGCGCCCCCGTGCGACACCCCGACGAACCGAGGAGCCCATCGTGATCTTTCATGTGAACCGCCTGACGTTCCGGCCCGAGGTCGATGACCGGCAACGCGCGGAGGCGCTCGACCGGCTGCGCCTGCAGGGTTCGGAGATCGACGCCGTGACGTCCTGGGTGGTGGGCCCCGACATCGGCGGGGACTACGAGTGGGGCGCCGTGTTCGCGGTCGAGGACCTCGACGGCTACTGGGAGTACCTCATGCACCCGGTGCACTTCGCGAGCGAGAAGGCGGGCCTTCCGCTGGTCGACCGTTTCGTGTCCTTCGACATCAGCGACGACGGCGACCCCGAGATCGGCGCGCGGATCGCCGAGCTTCACGAGCGCAGCTACCGGGAGAACCCCGAGATCGCGAAGCTGGTGGGCGATGTGCCGTCGTTCGCCGCCGGCGCGGTCCCCGAGGACGAGCCGCGATCCTGACAGGGACGTCCCCGCGGCCGCTTCGGCGCACCTGGGCCACCAGGTGCGCGTCGCGGCCGGGCGGCGGATGATCAGACGCGCGCGTGGGCGTCCTGGTAGGCGCCCCCCGCCGAGTAGGTGACCAGTGTGGTCAGCACCTCCTTGACCGACTCGCGACGGCGCACGTCGCACAGGACGATCGGGGCCACACCGTCCAGCCCCAGGGCCCGCCGGATCTTGATCGGGTCGTGCCGCCGCGCGCCGTCGAAGCAGTTGACCGCCACGACGAACGGCAGGCCGCGCTGCTCGAAGTAGTCCACCGCGGGAAAGCAGTCCTGCAGGCGCCGGGTGTCGGCGAGCACGACCGCGCCGAGCGCGCCCACGGAGAGCTCGTCCCACATGAACCAGAACCTGTCCTGGCCCGGGGTGCCGAACAGGTAGAGCCAGAGCCCGTCGCGGATGGTGATCCGCCCGAAGTCCAGCGCCACGGTGGTGGTGATCTTCGATTCCACGCCCGAGAGGTCGTCCACGCCGACGCCGCGCTCGCTCAGCAGCTCCTCGGTGTGCAGCGGCCTGATCTCGCTGATCGTGCCCACCATGGTCGTCTTGCCGACACCGAAACCACCGGCCACAAGGATCTTGATGGCCATCGCCGGAGTGTCGTCCGGGCTCGCGCCCGGCTCAGAGGCCGCGTATTCCATGCAGCACTTCCCTGTAGATACGTTCGTCGATCGTCTTCCCGACCGGGCGGGGCCGGTCGATGGTGACCAGGCCCTCTCGCCGCAGCTCGCTGAGGATGACGCGGGTGATGTTGAGCGGTAGCCGGAGGTTCACGGCCACGTCGGCCACCGGGGTGGGGCGGCGGCACGAGGTCAGCACGTCGAGGTGCTCGGGCATCAGCCCGACCGGTTCCGACGGCATGTCGACCGTCGTGACGATGGCCACCACGTCGAAACTCTCCCCCACCGGGCGGGCCCTGCCCCCGGTCACCCCGAACAGCCTGATGAGGGGCCCCGGATCCTCTCCCGTCACGACCTCGCACCATTCCAGGCGGGCGCCGGCGCGGCCCCTCTCGGCTGCGCGGACAGATGCTCGCCGACGCGCTTGACCATCAGCGCCATCTCGTACGTCACCATGCCCAGCTCGGCGTCCCCCGCGGCGAGCACGGCCAGTCTGGCCCCCTGCCCGGCCGCGGTGACGAACAGGAAGCCGCTCTCCATCTCGATGATGGTCTGCCGTACGCCGCCGAGGCCGAAGTGGCGGCCCGCGCCCAGCGCCAGGCTGTGGCTCCCCGCGGAGATCGCCGACAGGTGCTCGGCGTCCTCGCGGGTCAGGTCCCGGGAGCCGCCCATCGCCAGTCCGTCGGAGGACAGCACGATGGCGTGCCGGACGCCGGGGACACGGTGGGTCAGGTCGTCGAGCAGCCAGCTCAGTTCAGATCTGGGGTCGGGCATCGGGGTGACTCTCCTTTCGGTTCCACACGTCCTGGTCCTGCTCGGTCCGGCTGCGGCCCTGCTGCCAGCCTCGTTGCATGGACGACATGAGGTTCGAGAGTTCCTCGGGGGTTCGCGTGGACACCTCACGCTGCCCCGAGGAACGTGCCTGGCGAAGCTGGGGCGCCAGGTTGGCCTGCCGTACGCGCACCGGGAGCCCGTCCAGGTCGTCGTCGGCGTCCGGGACGGCGACCGCCCGCCGGGTGGGCAGTACCGGGGGCTGCTCCTGCCGCTCCTGGGCGGGGAACCAGTCCGTCGAGGGCTCGAGAACCGGCTGCCACTCCGTGGCGTCCTGCGGAACCGGCTGCCACTCCGTCGCGGGCGCCGGGCGATCGGGGACCGGCTGCCACTCCGTCGAAGGGTCGGGCACCGGCTGCCAGTCCGCCGAGGGCTCGGGGACCGCCTGCCACTCCTTCGAGGGATCGGGCACCGGCTGCCACTCCGGCGCGCCGGGAAGCGCCCTGGGCGCCGGGGCGGACGACACGCCCTGCGTGCGCTTCTGCCCGGCCGCGTGGGCGCCGCCCTGACGGGAGCGCTGCGGGACCTCGAAGACCGGCACCTCCTCCACGGCGAGCAGGGCCGGCGGCAGCAGCACGATCGCGGTGGTCCCGTCGTAGGGCGAGGGCCGCAGCACGACCTTGATGCCGTGCCGGGCGGCGAGCCTGGACACGACGAACAGGCCGAGCCGGTCGCTGTCGGCCAGGTCGAACTCCGGCGGCTCGGCGAGCTTGGCGTTGAGCTCGTCCAGCGTCGCCCGGTTGAGCCCCAGGCCCCGGTCCTCGATCTCCAGCGCGAAGCCCTTGGCCGCCGACATGCTCCGGACGTTGACCACCGTGTTCGGCGGCGAGAAGACGGTGGCGTTCTCCACCAGTTCGGCGATCAGGTGGATCAGGTCGGTGACCACGCCGCCCACCAGCATCGGGGCGTGCGGCATGGGCATGACGGTGACGCGGGTGTAGTCCTCGACCTCCAGCACGGCGCTGCGCACCACGTCGAAGATCGGCACCGGGTCCCGCCACCTGCGGGCGGGCGCCGCGTCGGACAGGATGATCAGGTTCTCCGCGTGCCGCCGCATGCGGGTGGTGAGGTGGTCGAGCTTGAAGAGGTCCTCCAGGATCTCCGGCTCCTCGACGCGGCGCTCCATCGCGTCCAGGAGGTTGAGCTGGCGGTGCAGCAGCGCCTGGTTGCGCCAGGCGAGGTTGAGGAAGACCTGGCCGACGCCCTTGCGGAGCGTCGCCTGCCCGACCGCGGCCTCCACGGCGGTACGCCGCACGCTGGAGAACGCCCGCACGACCCTGTCCACCTCGGCGGTGTCCGCCGGGGCCAGTTCGGGGGCCTCGCTCGCCGGGTCGACGTCGTCCCCCCTGCGCAGCCGCTCGACCAGCTTCGGCAGCCGTTCCTCGGCCAATTCCACGGCCGAGTCCTGCAGCCGCCTCAGCTCGGCGATCATCGATCGGCCGAACCGGTAGGAGATCAGGATCGAGGCGACGATGGCGAGCAGGCCCACGCCGACGACCACGGCGATGCGGAGGATGGCGTCGCGCTTGAGTCCCTCACCCATGGCGGCGGCCCTGACCAGCTCCTCCTTGGTCTGCCGGGCGATGGTGTCCAGGACCGTCTGGGAGTCGCGCTTCCAGGAGGCGGCGTCCAGCGGCGGCCTGCCCTTCAGGTCCCACGCGAAGATCGTGTTCTCCGCCGCCTGGAGCCGCTGGTGGGGCGCGTCCCCCGCGACCTGCTGGTAGCGCGCCGACAGCTCGGGGCTCATGTCCCGGTCCGCGTTGGTCTGGAAGTTCCTGCGGGTGGTCATCGCCGCGACGAAGGCGGCGTGCTCGGCCTGCGTCATCTCGCCGCGCTTCAGCACGGGGGCGAGGATGGACTGCTCCCGGCCCAGGTACTCGGCGGAGTTGGTGTAGGCGCCCACGCCGCGGACCGTACGGAAGGACGCGACGTCGGGGAGCGTCGTCGGGGAGCCGAACTGCCGGGTGGCGGCGAAGATGGACGCGTTGTAGGCGTCGGTGAGCTGGATCGCGCTCATCGAGTCGTTGTCCGCGGAGACCCGCAGCGCGTCCAGGCCGTCCATGGCCGACTCCAGGGCCCGCACGTCGGCGAGGGTGTTGCCGGGCTGGCTGGCCGCGGAGGACGCGATCACCTCGCGGACCACCTCCACCTTGCCGTCGGTCGCCCTGCGCTGGTCGGCCAGCGCCTTGTCCTGCGCCGTACGGCCGACCGCCTCGGCGGTGAGCCTGCGCTCACGCTGGAGCTCGGTGGCCAGATCCCGGGTCGGCGCTCCGATCGCCCCCCAGCGGTTCAGCGTCTGGGAGAGGGCGCTGACCTCCGCGACGGTCGAGACGGCCATGTACGACCACAGGGCGACCAGCGCGAGGATCGGCACGACGAGGATCTTGAGAATCTTGGAGCGGATCGGCGGGGGGGAACTCATTCGACCTGTCCAATCCGCGGTTCTTCACGAGGCCCGCGGTGGCGGGGACGAAACCCCACGGTCGCACGCCGTAACCGGTACGTAAGTGATTCGACACACTATGCCCATGGGACAGATCTAGCTTCAAGCCACAGGAGCGAAGTTTAAGTATCAATGTTCATGTCGGGTCAGGTGGGGTATTCCCGTCGAAAACGGCCCCTGAGAGGATTACGGCTGTTCATCCCGGACGTCACCTTCGCCGGGAGACGGCGCGTCCTGGCGGACCCCGTCCTCGGCGGGTCCCGCTCCCGCCGTCCGCCCCGTCGTCGCGGCCGGGCCGCCCGTCACCCTCCGCTCCCGTCCCCCTTCCGGACTCTCGTCACCGTCCGCTCCGGTTCGGTGGCCGGGCCTCCCGCGTCGTCACCGTTCCGGCGTCACGACCGGGTCCCCGCGTCGTCACCGCCCTGGCGTCACCGCCGGGTCCCGGACGCCGCCCGCCCCGGCTCCCCGGGCGGTGCCGGGGAGCCGGGGCGGGCGGACCGAGGATCAAGGGGACAGGGGATCAACCGCGCGCCGCGTCCAGCACCCGCTGCGCGTCGCGCTCGTAGAAGCCGCGCGCGAACAGCGTGATCAGGCCGCCCACGACCATCGGCACGATCAGCGCGTACATGGCGACGACCAGGCTGCCCGCGTTGTCGGAGACGATGCCGACGATCAGCGGGCCGAAGGCGACGCCCCCGGTGAGGAAGAGCTGCAGGACGGCGAAGCCGAGCCCCCGGGAGTCGGCGGGGACCACGTCGGCCAGGGAGGCGGTCAGGTTGGGGATGGCCATCGACGTCAGCACGCTGGCGACGACCAGCACCACGCTGAACAGGGGGATGGAGTTCATCGTGAGCGCGACGGCCAGGGCGGTCGAGCCCAGCGCGATGCCCCCGCCGCCCGCCAGGAGCCTGCCTCCCTTGCGGGTGCCGTGCCAGACCCCGCCGATCCACGAGCCGATCACGGTCCCGCCGACGACGCCGATGATGGTGATGATGCCGCTCAGCGAGCCCGCGGCGGCGATGCCGATGCCGAAGTTGCGTACCAGCAGCGAGGGAAGCCAGTAGAAGACCCCGCCCAGGCCCAGGCTGACCAGCATCAGGCCGATACAGACCACGAGCAGGGTGCGGATGGCCATGACCTCGCGGAGCTGGCGGCCG
Organism: Streptosporangium sp. DT93; assembly: GCF_049844535.1. Classification (NCBI taxonomy): domain Bacteria; kingdom Bacillati; phylum Actinomycetota; class Actinomycetes; order Streptosporangiales; family Streptosporangiaceae; genus Streptosporangium; species Streptosporangium sp. DT93. The sequence goes on along the minus strand of NZ_JBNCLF010000016.1, from coordinate 113,733 downwards.
AACGGCGGCCTGACGCCCTCGGGGCCGCCGACGGCCCCCAGGTCGGAGCTGCCGGCGCCGATACCGGCACCGCCCGCGACGTCGAGGGCGGGCTCGGCGCCGATGCTCCCCGGAACGCCGGAAGCGGCTCCGGCGCCCCCCTCGGCCACCAGCCGGTCGAGGTGTCCCCTGACGGGCTCGCGGAGCCGCCAGACGAGGAGGGCCGTGAGCACGCCCGGTACGACCATGATCAGGAAGGCGCTGCGCCAGCCGAACGACCCCGCGAGCACGCCCCCGAGCAGCGTGCCGAGGCCGCCGAGGTAGGCGGTGATACGGGTCCAGCCGTAGGCCTGGGCGCGGGAGACCGGGGGGTAGTAGTCGGCCAGCAGGCTGCCGGCCGCCGGGTTGTCGATGCTCTCCGCGGCGGCGAGGAAGACGCGCATCGTGTAGAAGAGCGCGAAGCTGGTGGCCAGGCCCGAGCCGAGTGTGGCCAGCGCCCAGCAGAAGACGACGATCGCGATGATCCGGGTGCGGTTGCGCCGGTCGGCGAAGTATCCGGCGGGGAGCGCGACGACGGCGGCGGCCAGGGCGGAGGCGGTGGGGATGGAGCCGGCGACGGTGTCGCTGAAGCCCCACTCGGCCTGGATGAGAGGAAGGACACCGGAGAGCAGGTTGTGTTCGATCCGGTCGACGAGCCCGACGATGAAGAGCACGACGAAGGGCGCCCAGCCGTAGGGAGCACGGGAGGTCGGGTCGATCTCTCCGTTGCGGGGCGCTCCGAATTTCAGGCGTGGGGTGGTGGGCGTGTCGACCATGCGCCGGCCTTCCTGTAGCCAAAATCTAGAATCCGCTTCTAGAGCTTTGTTAGGGAGGGTGGCACAAATCACAGCAGGCGTAAATGGTCCGCACATCACATCGCATGGTCAGGTGCGGTACGGCCCGGGAACCGGGTCCCCCGATCGCCTCTTCTCACGGGCGACCGGGGTCGAGCCTCACAGGTCGTCCCCATCCCCGGCAAGCCCGAAAGTCAAACCCGGGGCGTCGGGACCGGAGCGGGCTCAGGCGGCGGGAGCCCGGCGGCCGAGCACGGAGTGGATCTCGAACGACGGGGCGCTGAACCCCGGGGTCGCCATGACCTCGCGGGCCTCGCGGAGCAGCCCGAGAGGTATCCCGGCCTCCAGCAGGCGGTCCTGGAGATGGTGACTGTTGCTGATCATGAGGTCCAGCCCCGCGGAGCCCGGCTCCCACACCTCGGTCCAGCGCACCGGGTCGACGTCGACCAGGCCGGCCCCGGTCATCTCCGCGGCGACCCTGGCGCCCCAGGTCGGGTCGCTCCCGGCGTCGCCCAGGACACGGGCCATCGCCCTGACGTAGGCGCCGTAGGCCTCCGCCGCACGACCGCCGGAGACGGGAGGCGCCGCCCACCGGGTGATGTCGATCTCGTCGAGTTGCAGGAAGCCCCCGGGGCGCAGCGCGGCGCACAGGCGTCGCAGGACCCGGTCGCGCCGGGGCAGGTGGCTGAGCACGAGACGGGCGTGGATCAGGTCGAACGCGTCCGCGGGCAGCGGGTCGGCGACGACGTCGTGGCGGACGACGGTCAGCCCGTCCCTGAAGGGGATCAGCCCGGGCTTGATGTCGGTCGCCAGCACGTGCCCGTGCGGCGCCACCCGTTCGGCCAGCCAGAGCGCCACGCTGCCCCCGCCCGCCCCCACCTCCAGGCAGTTCCACCCGGCCCCGACGCCGGTCAGCGCCAGGCGCTCGAAGGTGAGCGGGTCGAGCAGCCGGGCCAGGTGACGGTGCTGGTCGCCGGAGTGGTCCCCGTCGTTGTCGAACACGTAGGCGGACGGAACGGCGGGCCCACCGGCCGGCACGCGGGCGGACGGGCCGGCGGGTGCGCCGGCGGGCACGTCTGCGGACACGGTCACGGCGTTCTTGCCGGTCATCGACCCCTCCAAGGGTGTGAGCTCGACCGCATGGTAGGCGAGCCGACACGGAAGGTGACAGGGAATGTCCGCACCCGGACACGGCTCTTCGCGGAGGCCGTCATCTACGCTCCCATGTGTCCGTACGAAGAACTCATGTTCGGCAGGTGAACATGCTGCACCACGAGATCGAGGGCCCCTCCGACGCCCCTCCGGTCGTGCTGTCCGGCTCGCTGGGCACCACGCTGAGGATGTGGGACCCGCAGATGGAGGCCCTGACCTCGCGTTTCCGGGTCGTCCGCGTCGACCACCCGGGGCACGGGGGCTCCCCCGAGGGCGGCGACGGCTCGATCGCCGAGCTGGGCCGCGGCGTGCTGGACGTGCTCGACCGGCTGGAACTGCCCCGGGTCTCCTTCGTCGGGCTCTCGCTCGGCGGCATGATCGGCATGTGGCTGGCCGCGCACGCGCCGGAGCGGATCGACCGGCTCGCGCTGCTGTGCACGTCCGCGAGGCTGGGGACCCCCGCCTACTGGGCGGAGCGGGCGTCCGCGGTCCGCGAGTCGGGCACCGCCTCCCTGGCGGCGACGGTCGCGGCCCGCTGGTTCACCCCCGGCCACACCGGGGCGGAGCCGTACCTCAGGATGCTCGGCGAGGTCTCCGCGGCCGGGTACGCCGCCTGCTGCGAGGCGATCGGGGCCATGGACCTGCGGCCCGGCCTGCCGCTGATCACCGCGCCCACGCTGGTGCTCGCCGGGGCCGAGGACCCCGCCACGCCCCCCGAGCACGCGGAGCTGATCGCCGCGGGCATCGCCGGCTCCCGGCTGGTCGTCGTGGACGGCGCGGCGCACCTGGCGAGCGCCGAGCGGCCGGAGGCGGTCTCGCGGCACCTGCTGGACCATCTCACCGGAGAGTGATGGGGCGCCACGGGGAGTGATCCTGCGAAATACGGTGACGTATCGAGTGACACCGGAAACAAGGGGGCACCATGGCGACCGTCGCGGAGCAGTTCATCGAGATCCTGCGCCAGGCCGGGGTGGAACGGATCTACGGGGTGGTGGGCGACAGCCTGAACCCGGTGGTCGACGCCATCAGGAAGGCGGGGGGCACCGACGGGGGCATCGAGTGGGTCCATGTGCGCAACGAGGAGGCCGGGGCGTTCGCCGCCGCGGCCGAGGCGCAGGTCACCGGTCGCCTGGCGGTCTGCGCGGGAAGCTGCGGGCCCGGTAACACGCACCTGCTCCAGGGCCTCTACGACGCCCACCGCAGCGAGGCCCCGGTGCTCGCGCTGGCCGCCCAGATCCCCTCCACGCAGATCGGCACCGGGTTCTTCCAGGAGACCCACCCCGAGCGGTTGTTCGTGGAGTGCAGCCACTTCTGCGAGACGATCGCCTCGCCGGGCCAGATGCCCCGGGTGCTGCGGGTCGCGATCCAGCGGGCGATCGGCCTCGGCGGCGTCTCGGTGGTGGTCCTGTCCGGCGACGTGGCCGAACTGACCGTCCCCCACCCCCTCGGCGAGCACGACCTGCTGACCCGGACCGGCACCGTGGTGCCACCCGCCGACCAGGTGGCCGAGCTGGCCGCGGCGCTGAACCGCGCCGAGAAGGTGATGCTGTTCTGCGGCGCCGGTACCCGGCACGCCCGCGACGAGGTCATGGCGCTGGCCGGGCGCCTGCTCGCGCCGGTCGGGCACGCGCTGCGCGGCAAGGAGTGGATTCAGTACGACAACCCCTACGACGTGGGGATGAGCGGGCTGCTCGGGTACGGCGCCTGCTACGAGGCGATGCACGAGGCCGACCTGGTCGTGCTGGCCGGGACCGACTTCCCGTACAACGACTTCCTGCCCGGCGCGCGCACGGTCCAGATCGACCACGACGCGGCGCGGCTGGGCCGCAGGACACCGCTGGAGCTGGCCGTGCACGGCGACGTCGGCGCGACGATCCGCGCGGTGCTCCCCCACGTCACGCGGAAGACCGACCGCCGCCACCTGGACAGGATGCTGGCGCGGCACCTCAAGGCGCTGGAGAACGTCGTGGAGGCGTACACCCACGACATCGAGCACCACCGGCCGATCCATCCCGAGTACGTGGCGAACCTGGTGGACGAGCTGGCCGCCGACGACGCGGTGTTCACCGTGGACACCGGGATGTGCACGGTCTGGGGCGCCCGCTACCTCACCCCCAACGGCCGCCGCCGGATCATCGGCTCGTTCTGGCACGGCAGCATGGCCAACGCGCTCCCGCACGCCATCGGCGCCCAGTTCGCCGACCGGGGGCGGCAGGTCGTCTCGCTGTCGGGGGACGGCGGGCTCGCCATGCTCCTGGGCGAGCTGCTCACCGTCCGGCTGCACGACCTGCCGGTGAAGACCGTGGTGTTCAACAACTCCTCGCTCGGCCTGGTGAAGCTGGAGATGATGGTGGACGGACTGCCCGACTTCGGCACCGACCACGCCCCCGTCGACTACGCCGCGATCGCCGCCGCGGCCGGGATCGCGTCCCTGCGGGTGGAGGACCCCGCGGACGTGCGCCGGGCCCTGGAGACCGCCTTCGCCACCCCCGGCCCCTTCCTGCTGGACGTGGTCACCGACCCGAACGTGCTGGCGGTGCCGCCGCACATCAGTGCCAAGCAGGTGAAGGGGTTCGCGCTGGCCGCCGGCAAGACCGTTCTCACCGGCGGGGTCGGACGCATGATCGACATGGCGAAGGCGAACCTGCGGAGCGTTCCGCGTCCCTGAACCGGACGGGGTCCCTGAAATGTCGGTGGCGGGGTCCACACTGGCGCCATGGACGGTTGGCGTGAGGTCCGCGAGACACTGCGCGAGTTCGCGCTGCGACTGCCGGAGGCCCACGAGGATCACCCTTGGGGCGAGACGGTCGTCAAGGTCAACAAGAAGATCTTCCTCTTCCTGGGCGTCGAGGAGCCGACCGGGAAATGGGGCCCGAAAGCCGGGGTCAAACTGCCGGAGTCGAACGGGCACGCGCTGGCGCTCGCGGGCGTCAAGCCCTCCGGGTACGGGCTCGGCAGGACGGGATGGGTGACGATCCCGCTGGACGGCCCGCTTCCGGAGGCCGAGGTGCTCCTCGACTGGGTCGAGGAGAGCTACCGCGCCGTCGCTCCCAAGAAGCTCGTCGCCCTGCTCGACGCCTCCTGACCGGACGAGCGCACGCCCCTCCGCCGAGCGGGGTTCCGCCGAACCGGACTCCGTCGAACGGAGCCTGCCGAGCGAGGGCCGTCGGATGAGGGGCCTGTCGAACGGGGGTCCGTCGAGTGGAGCCCTGCCGGGCAGGCCCTGTCGAGACGGGCCTGTCGAGACGGGCCTGTCGAGCGGGCCTGTCGAGCGGGCCTGTCGAGCGGAGGCGCGCCCTCGACGGTCAGGGCACGTCCCCCGGCCGGCCCGCCAGGACGCGGTCGAGCAGGTCGGTGAGCTCGCCGCGCTCCCCGGGCGCCAGCGGGGAGAACCACTCCTGCTCCCGGCGCGTCTGCTCGGCGAAGACCTCCCGGACGGCGCTCTCGCCCGCCGGGGTGAGAGCGACCGTCACGGCCCGCCCGTCGTCGGGGTCCGGGCGGCGCTCGACCAGGCCGTCGCGTTCGAGGGTGTTGACGGCGTTGGTCACCGCCGACCGGGACATCGAGGATATCTCGGCCAGCCTGACCGGCCGGGTGGGGCCGAGCAGCCAGAGCTTGAACATCAGGCGGAAACCCGGAAGCGTCCAGCCGCGCGGGCGGTGGATCCGCGTCTCCAGGTCCGTGACGAGCAGGTAGGCGAGCTGGAGCAGGTTGTAGGCCAGTGCGAAGGCCTCCGCGTCGGCCGGAGGTGGCATGGCCGCCAGGCGTTCCCTGGCGTAGGCGGCGTACCGCTGATCTGCTCTGTTCACCGGCCAAGTCTTGCTCAGACGAGGGCGGTCGTACATATTGTTATGGCCATAACAATATGTACCGGAGGCGCTCGTGCGAGTGATCATCGCCGGAGGCGGTATCGGCGGGCTGGCGACGGCCCTCAGCCTGCACGCGGCCGGCGTCGAGGACGTGGTCGTGCACGAGGCCGCCGAGCGGATCCGTCCCCTGGGCGTGGGCATCAACCTGCTGCCGCACGCCGTGCGCGAGCTCACCGAGCTCGGACTCGCCGACCGGCTCTCCGCGATCGGGGTGGCCACCGCGGAGCTCGCCTACTTCAACCGGTACGGCACGCCGATCTGGTCCGAGCCCCGGGGGCTCGACGCCGGTTACGCCTGGCCCCAGTACTCCGTGCACCGCGGGCGCCTGCAGATGCTCCTGCTGGAGGCCGTGATCGAGCGCCTGGGCCCGCACGCCGTACGGACCGGCAGCCGCGTCACCCTCGCCGGGAAAGGCTCACGGACCGGCACCGACGACCCGCGAATCGACGCGGACGCGACACGGGCCGGCACGGACGGGACACGAGTCGGCGCGGACGAGGTGCGGGCCGGCGCGGACGAGGTGCGGATCGGCCCGGACGACCTGCTGGTCGGCGCGGACGGCATCCGCTCGGCGGTCCGGGCACACCTGTTCCCCGACGAGGGCCCTCCCCCGTGGAACGGCCTGGTCCTCTGGCGGGGCACGACGTACGGGGAACCGTTCCTGACCGGACGGTCCATGATCATGGCCGGTGACGGCACCCGGAAGTTCGTGGCCTACCCGATCACGACGGGCGAGAGACCGCTGATCAACTGGATCGCCGAGCAGCCGGTGGGCGGCGACACCTGGGGGCCCGCCGACTGGAACCGTCCGGCGGACCCGGCGGAGGTCGCCGGGCGTTTCGCGGACTGGCGCTTCGACTGGCTGGACGTGCCCGGGATCATCGGCGGCGCCGAGGCGGCCTACGAGTACCCCATGGTCGACCGCGACCCGCTGCCGTACTGGACGGCGGGCAACGTCACCCTGCTGGGCGACGCCGCGCACGCCATGTACCCGATCGGCTCGAACGGCGCCTCCCAGGCGATCATCGACGCCCGGGTGCTCGCGAGCTTCCTGGCCCGCGGCGACCTGGCGGGCTACGAGGCGGACCGGCGCCCGGCCACGACCGCCCTCCAGCTCTCCAACCGGGAGATGGGACCCGAGGTCGTCATGAAACTCGCCCACGACCGGGCCCCGGGCGGTTTCGACGACGTGGAGAACGTCATCCCGTTCGCCGAGCGGGCCGAGATCGCCGCGTCGTACAAGCGCACGGCGGGCTTCGACCCGGTCGCGCTCAACGAGCGCCCGTCCTGGAGCGTGACCCGTCGACCGGAAAGGGGCGTGACCCGTCGACCGGGAACCCGCCCTCGAACGTGACCCGTCGACCGGGCACCCGCCCTGGAGCGTGACCCGGTGACCGGACGCCCGAGGGGCGGGCCGTCGAACATCCAGCGTCTACGGAGGCCGAACCGTTGAATCTCGAACCGCTCGCCACGTTCCACGTGAAACTCGACCCGATCCTCGACCTCGGCGACACCCCGTGGGGCAGGCGCCGGGTGATCAACATCGTGGGAGGCTCGTTCGAGGGAGCGCGGCTGTCCGGGACCGTGCTGCCCGGCGGGGCCGACTGGCAGGTCCTGCACGCCGACGGCATGATCAGCGTCGACACGCGCTACACCCTGCGCACCCACGACGGCGCGCACCTCTACATCTCCACCAGCGGGGTACGCCACGGCCCGCCCCCGGTCCTGGAACGCCTCTCCCGGGGCGAGCCCGTCGACCCCGCCGAGTACTACTTCCGGCTGTTCTGCCGCTTCGAGACCGGCGACGCGCGGTATCTCTGGCTCAACCGCACCCTGGCCGTGGCCTCGGCGAGCCGCAGCGCCGACGCCGTCCGCTACGACGCCTGCACCCTGACCTGAGGAGTCCCGATGTCACGACTCGACCGTCCGCCCGTGCCTCTCGCCGCCGAGCACGACACCCCGTTCCCGATGCGCGACGGCACGATCCTGCGCGGTGACGTCCACCGCCCGGCCTCGGGCGGCCCGTTCCCGACCCTGCTCGTCCGCTCCCCGTACGGCGAGGGCTCGTTCCGCTCCGCGCCGAGGGTCCCCGCGCTGGAGGCCGGGTTCGCGGTGGTGTTCCAGCACTGCCGGGGACGCGGGAGCAGCGACGGCGTCTTCCGTCCCTGGCTGGACGAGGGCACGGACGGCTACGACACCATCGAGTGGATCACCGCTCAGCCGTGGTCGAACGGCGAGGTCATGGCGTACGGGATGTCCTACCTCGCCGGGTGCGCGCTCCAGGCGGCGGCGACGCGCCCGCCGGGCCTCAAGGCCGTGGTCGCGACCATGACCCCGCACGACTTCCACGACGGGCTCAAGTACAACGGCGGCGCCCTGGCACTGGGCTCGGCCCTGCACTGGGGGGCGATGCAGGCGATGCTCTCCCTGATGCACGCGACCCAGGCGGGCGAGGACGTGGGGACCGGGTTCGCCGGGCTGATGCCCGTCCTCGGCGACCCCGCGCGAGCCGTGCGGACGCTCCCGCTGCGCGACGTGCCGGGCATCCCGTGGTGGCGGGAGTGGATCTCGCACCCCGAACGGGACGCCTACTGGCAGGACCTCGCCGAGACCCTGCGGCACGAGGACATCGAGGTACCGGTCATGCACACGGCCGGCTGGTTCGACGTGTTCCTCGGCGGGACCCTGGAGAACCACCGCCGCCTGGGCGGTCCGCTGATCGTCGGGCCGTGGTCGCACCTCGCGAGCACCGGCGCCCTCGACTTCGGCTTCGCCGCCTCGGCACCGGCCGCCCGCGTCGAGGCACGGCAGCTCGACTTCCTCCGGGGCGCCGACGACGGCCCGGCGGTGAGGATCTTCGTGATGGGCGACAACGTGTGGCGGGACGAGGAGGCCTGGCCCCTGGCCCGCGCGGTCGAGACCCGCTACCACCTGCACCCCGACGGCGTGCTGTCGACCGACGTCCCGGCCGGGGAGGCCCCCCTGACGTTCGTGTTCGACCCCCGCGACCCGGTCCCCACGGTCGGCGGTCCGGTGCTGCTCGCCGACGCCGGCAACGTCGGCCCGCAGGACCAGCGCGAGGTGGAGCGCCGCCCCGACGTGCTCTGCTTCACGAGCGCCGTGCTGGACGCCGACATCGAGGTGACCGGCCCGCTGAGCGTCACGCTGCGCGCCGCGACCTCCGCCGTCTCCACCGACTGGACGGCCAAGCTCGTCGACGTCCACCCCGACGGCCGGGCGATGAGCGTGATCGACGGCATCCTCAGAACCCGCACCGAGCCGGACCGTCCCGCCGAGTTCACGATCGACCTGGTGGCCACCAGCCAGGTCTTCAAGGCCGGGCACCGCATCCGCGTGGAGGTCTCCAGCTCCAACTTCCCGCGCTTCGACCGCAACCCCGGCAACGGCCGCACCAGCGCCGACTCACGCGAGGACGAGCTGGTCGTCCAGCACCAGAGCGTCTTTCCCGGCTCCTCCATCACCCTGCCGATCGTTCCCCGCTGACGAACCCGGACCGGGGGCGGACCGGTCACGAGGAATCGGTGTAAACGCCTTTTCACCTGCCCTTTCCCTATTTGATGAGGTGGGTCACGGCGTGGCACCACATGGGCGTCGATCATGACTGTGAGCATCGTCAGTGTCACGCTGAGCCGCTCGGCGCCGGCAGAGAGCAGCCGTCCCGCGGCCCGCGAATCGATCGCGGCCACGGACCGCGTCTCGAAAGGAACGGTGTCTCCATGTCCACATCCGGCCTCCAGACGAACACCGCGGTCTCCCGCGCCCGGCGCGGGGGGCACCGGCCGCTCCGCGCGGCGATGACGCTCCCGGTGACGGGATTCCTCGCCCTCGCCCTCGCCGTCACCCTGGCCGCGCCCGCCGGCGCCTCCACCCTGAGTTCCCCGCGCGACCCCGACCCGTCCATCACCGGCGACCTGGCCCCGGCGGGCACGGTCCGGGGAGAGGCGCAGCGCGTCTGCCGGCCGAAGTCCTTCTACAGCTTCCACCACCTGCGGCCGAGGAACTTCTTCGTCCCGCGCACCCGGTTCATCGACGGCCCCGGCGGCACGATGACGGCCTCCGTCAACCGCCAGCACCGGGTGTACGCCGAGATGGAGGTCGAGCGGGAGAGGGTCAACACGATCGACAGGGAGGAACTGGTGCGCCTGTTCCGCAACCTGGTGAACCCGCTGGTCGCCGAGGAGTACGTCGTGGAGAGCGGGCACGAGTACACGCAGGAGATCAGCGAGGGCAAGTACGGCAACCTGTGGTACCGCGTCTTCGGCTACCGGACGGGCTTCACGGCCTGGCGCAGGGTCCACAGCTGCCGGGTGTACAAGGTCGCCGCGGGCATCGCCAGCATCCCCGCGCGGGTGGAGGGCTGGAGGTACTGGGAGACCAGCCACCCGATGTACAGGGGACGCAAGCTGAGCGAACGCTGACCCCCGCGGCGCCCACGACGGCGTACCGGCGACAGGACACGGCCATGGCCGCCCTCCCCCTGAGAGGAGGGCGGGGGCGGCCTCAGGTGACGGCGAGGCGCCGCCCGTACCGGTCGTCGCGCCAGTGCTCCTTCTCCAGCACCTCGGCCAGGAGCACGGCCGCGTCGTGGACGTCGGCGAAGCGGATGTAGAGCGGCGCGAAGCCGAACCTGAGGACGTCGGGGGCGCGGAAGTCGCCGTGGACGCCCCGGTCGATCAGGGCGCGCATGACGGGGTAGCCGTCGGGGTGGCTGAAGCTCACCTGGCTGCCCCGGCGCTCCGGGTCCCGGGGCGAGACGAGCCCGAGCCCGTACGGCCCACAGAGCTCCTCGGCCAGCTCGATGAAGAGCGAGGTCAGCGCCACGCTCTTGGCGCGTACCGCGTCCAGGTCGACGCGCTCCCAGATGTCGAGCGAGGCGTTGAGCGGAGCGAAGGCCATCACCGGCGGAGTGCTCACGGTGAAGCGCCGGATGCCGTCGGCGGGACGGAAGCCGGGCTCGAAGGCGAACGGCGCGGCGTGCCCGTGCCAGCCGGTCAGCAGGTGCCGCGCCTCGTCCTGGTGGCGCGGGTGGACGTAGACGAAGGCCGGGGCTCCCGGGCCGCCGTTCAGGTACTTGTAGGTGCAGCCGACCGCGAGGTCCGCCGACGAGACGTCCACCCGGTAGGCGCCGACGCTGTGGCAGACGTCCCAGATCATCAGCGCGCCCGACGCCTGGACCAGCGCGGTGATCGCCTCCGTGTCGTGGCGGGTCCCGGTCCGGTAGTCCACCTCCGACAGCAGCACGCACGCGACCTCGTCGGAGAGCGCGGCCGAGAGCGCCTCCGCGATCTCGCCGACGCTGCTGACGTCGCGGATCTCGTGATCCCCCAGGGCGCCCGCCAGCCCCTCGACCACGTAGCGGTCGGTGGGGAAGTTGGCCAGGTCCGAGACGATCACCCGGCGTCCGGGCCGCAGGCTCAGGGCCGCCGAGACGGCCTTGACGATGGCGATCGACGTGCTGTCGCCCACCGCCACCTGACCGGGTCCCGCGCCGATCAGCGGGGCGATCCGGTCGCCGGTGGTCAGCGGCAGGTCGAACCAGCCCGCGACGTTCCAGGCGCCGACCAGCCTTCCTCCCCACTCCTGCTCCACGGTCCTCGTCACCGCGGCGGCGGCCGCCCGGGGCGGGGCGCCCAGGGAGTTGCCGACCAGGTAGATCGTCCCGTCGGGCAGGACGAACTCGTCCCTGAACGGGCCGAGGGGATCGGCGGCGTCGAGGGCGACGCACTCCGCACGACTGGGGGCCACGTGTCATCCTCCGGGGTAGGCACCTGACGACCGGTCCATCATGCCGTGGCCGTCGAAGCCTCCCTCACCCGGGCCCGGGCCCCGTCCGGGCGTACGGCTCCCCGGGCATGAAGCGCAGGGACCCGTGAACCCGCGGCCCCGGACGGTTCAGCGGCCCAGGAAGCGGACGGCGTTGCCGCCGAGCAGTTTGGCGCGGGCCGGTTCCGACAGGAAGCCCGCGCCGCGGACCAGCGCGCCCACCGGTGACTCGCCCAGCGGGTACGGGAAGTCGGAGCCGAGCATGACCCGGTCCTCCCCCATGGTGTCCACCAGCAGCCGCAGCGCCCGCTCGTCGAACACCACCGAGTCCACGCTGAACCGGTCGAGGTAGTGCGAGGGAGGGTGCTCCGACACCCCGACCAGATCGGCGCGGCGGTGCCAGGCGTTCTCGAACCGGCCGAGCCAGAAGGCGAACGAGCCGCCGCCGTGCGCGAAGCACAGGCGCAGCGTCTCCGGCACCCGGTCCAGGACGCCGCCCAGGATGAGGGAGAGGATCGACAGGTGCGTCTCGGCGGGCATGCCGACCAGCCACCGCGCCATCCACCGGTCCAGCCGGGGCCCGCCCGGCATGTCCCACGGGTGGACGAAGACGGGCGCGCCCACGGCGGCGCAGTGCTGGAGGAACTGGACGACACCCTCGTCGTCCAGGTCGCGGTCCCCGACGTGGTTGCCGATCTCGACGCCCGCGTGACCGGCGGCCAGGCACCGGTCCAGCTCGGCGCACGCCAGGTCGGGGTCCTGGAGCGGCACCTGGCAGAACGGCACCAGCCGCTCGGACGCGCAGATCTCCAGCGCCAGGTCGTTGAAGATCCGCGCGACCCGTACGGCCTCCGGCGCCGGGCGGTCGTAGCAGAAGAAGACCGGCGTCGGCGAGACGACCTGCACGTCCACCCCGTCGGCGTCCATCCGCTCCAGCCGGGCCGAGGGGTTCCAGCAGTCGTCGGCGATCCGGCGGAACTCCCGGTCGCCGAGCAGGATGACGGCCTCGCGCTCGGAGTCGATCCGCAGGCGGGGCGCCCCCGGCCAGCCGAGGTCCGGCCAGCCCGCGGGGACGTGGTGGGTGTGCACGTCGACGATCAAGGGTTATCCCTTGCCCGGGTGCAGCGCGCCGCAGTCGTCGCAGGTGCGCGCCTTCTCGTCGTCGTAGAACGCCTGGAAGATCGGCGGCAGGTCGGTCACGATGTTCCGGACCTGGAGCTCCACCTCGTGGACCACGGCACTGCACGAGGGGCAGTACCAGAGGAACTTCTCCAGCACCCCGTCCGGCCGGATCCGCTCCACCACCAGGCCGACGGAGCCCTCCTCGGGACGCTGCGGCGAGTGCGGGGTGTTCGCCGGGAGCAGCCACATCTGGCCCTCGCGGACGTGCACGGTCCGGGGCCCCTCCGGGGTCATGACGTTGACGTGCATGTTGCCGCGGATCTGGTAGAAGAGCTCCTCGTAGGGGTCGATGTGGAAGTCGGTCCGCGCGTTCGGGCCGCCGACGACCATGACGATGAAGTCGTCGCTGCGCTCGAAGACCATCTTGTTGCCCACCGGCGGCTTGAGCAGGTGGGCGTGCTCGTCGATCCACGCGGTGAAGTCGATGGGGCTGATCACTGATGATCCTCCGGTCGGTAGGCGACGGCCTGAATCTCGATGAGCAGGTGCGGGTGCGGCAGCTCGCGGACGGCCACGGTGGTGCGGGACGGCCCGGTCTCGTCGAAGTACTCCGCGTAGACGGCGTTGTAGGCGCCGAAGTCGTCCATGTTCACGAGGTACGTGGTGATCTGAACGAGGTTGCTCAGGTCGGCCCCGGCCGCCTTGAGGATGTCGCCGATGTTCTCTATCACCGCCCGGGTCTGCTCGGCGACGTCCAGGATGATCTTGCCGGACGTGTCGGTCCTGACCCCGGCGAACGTGTCGTCCGGCCTGCGCGAGCTGGTGCCCGACACGTACATGAAGTCCCCCGCCCGTTTGACGTGCGGGAACCGCCCCCGGGGGACGGCCTTCCCGGCGACGACGAGCCCCTCGTTCATGGTGTGCCCTCTTCCTTGGCGGTGAACGACACCGAGCCCAGGTGCTGGATCTCGGCCCGTACCCGCGCGCCCGGCAGGAGCGGCTCGGCGGGCGTGGCGGCCCCGGCCAGGAGGATCCACCCCTCCTCCAGGACCATTCCCACCCGCTCGGCCAATCGCGCGGCCTCCGCCAGGGCGCGGCGCGGGTCACCCAGGATCGCACCGGTCGACCCGGCGTGCACCACCCGGTCGTCGATCTCCAGGACGACGCCCAGGTTCCACCGGGACGGGTCGTGGGGCTGCCACGGGCCGACGGCGTACCCGGCGGCCGAGGTGTTGTCGGCGATCACGTCCGGCAGCGAGAAGCGGAAGTCCTCGTAGCGCGAGTCGATGACCTCGACGCCGACCGCGACGGCCGCGACGGCGTCCGGCGCGAGCGCGTCGGCGGGCGAGGCGATGCGCCGGCCCAGCAGGTAGACGACCTCCGGTTCCACCCTCGGGTGGACGAAGCCGGACACGTCCACGTACGAGCCGTCGGCGATGGCGGACGAGGCGGGGACCCGGCCGAAGATGACGTCGTGCACGCCCATCTGGCGGCGCTTGCCCTCGCTGGTGAAGCCCAGCTTCACCCCGGCGAGCCGGTCCCCCCGCTCCAGGCGGAGCCGGATCAGCTCCTCCTGTACGCGGTAGGCGTCGGCCACGTCGTAGTCCTGTTCCGGCCGCGGCACCGCGCGGCCGGTGCGGATCGCCTCGTCCAGGACGGCGGCCAGCCTGTGCGGGTCGGTCATGCCCTCTCCTCCGAAGCCGGTCATGCCTTCTCCTCCGAACGGGTGCCCGGCCCGGACAGGACCGGGTCCACGGGACGCGCCGGACGCGCCGGTTCACGTGAACCGGCCGCCTCCTCCGGGGTCGCTTTCTCCGGGCTCTCCGGGGAGGCCGGGCGTGCCAGGTCGAGGGCGATGTCCACGATCATGTCCTCCTGGCCGCCCACCATCCGGCGGCGGCCCGCCTCGGCCAGGATGGCCCGGGTGTCGACCCCGTAGCGCGCCGAGGCGGCCTCGGCGTGCCGCAGGAAGCTGGAGTAGACCCCGGCGTAGCCGAGCGTCAGCGTCTCCCGGTCCACCCGTACCGGCCGGTCCTGCAGGGGCCTGACCAGGTCGTCGGCCGCGTCCATCAGGGCGTACAGGTCGCAGCCGTGCTCCCAGCCGGTCAGGTCGGCCACCGCGACGAACGCCTCGATCGGGCAGTTGCCCGCGCCCGCGCCCATCCCGGCGAGGGAGGCGTCCACCCGGTGGGCGCCGTTCTCCACCGCGACGACCGAGTTGGCCACGCCCAGCCCGAGGTTGTGGTGGGCGTGGATGCCGATCTCGGTCTCCTCCCGCAGCACCGAACGGTAGGCCCGGATACGCTCCCGGACCCTGTCCATGGTCAGCCGGCCGCCCGAGTCGGTCACGTACACGCAGTGCGCGCCGTAGGACTCCATGAGCGCCGCCTGCCGCGCCAGCTCCCCGGCGGGGGCCAGGTGGGACATCATCAGGAATCCGGCCACGTCCATGCCGAGCTCGCGCGCCACGGAGATGTGCTGGGCCGAGACGTCGGCCTCGGTGCAGTGGGTGGCGATCCTGACCGAGGTGACGCCGAGGGCGTGGGCGCGCCGCAGGTCCCGGACCGTGCCGATCCCGGGCAGCAGCAGGGTGGTCAGCCTCGCCCGCCGTACGGCCCCGGCGACCGCCTCGATCCACTCGTCGTCGGTGTGCTCGCCCACGCCGTAGCTGAAGCCGCCCCCGGCGAGGCCGTCCCCGTGCGCGATCTCGATGGCCGCCACCCCGGCGGCGTCGAGGGCCGCGGCGATGGTGGCGGCCTGGCCGACGGTGTAGCGGTGCCGGATGGCGTGCATGCCGTCCCGCAGCGTCACGTCCTGCACGTACAGCTTCATGCCCCCACCTCCACGTCCCGGTCCCGGGCGCCGGCGGCCGGGGCCACGGGTCCGTCCGGACGTTCTTCCAAGCGTCCTGGCGTCCGGTCGGCCAGGCGCTCGGCGGTGCGCAGCGCGGCCGAGGTCATGATGTCGAGGTTGCCGGCGTAGGCGGGCAGGTAGTGGGCGGCGCCCTCCACCTCCAGGAAGACCGTCACCTTGACGCCGCCGTCGCGGGTGCCGTCGGGCAGCGGCTCCCCGGCCCCGATCTCCTCGAACTGCACCTCCTGCTTGAGCCGGTAGCCCGGCACGTACGTCCTGACCTGTTCCACCATGTCCCGCACCGCCCCGGTCACGGCGGCCTCGTCGCAGTCGCCGACCAGGCAGTAGACCGTGTCGCGCATGATCAGCGGCGGCTCGGCCGGGTTCAGCACGATGATCGCCTTGCCCCTGGCGGCCCCGCCGACCCGCTCGATCGCCCGTGCCGTCGTCTCGGTGAACTCGTCGATGTTGGCCCGGGTGCCCGGCCCGGCCGACCGGGACGCGATCGAGGCGACGATCTCCGCGTACCGGACGGGCGTCCGCGAGGCGACCGCCGCCACGATCGGGATCGTGGCCTGCCCCCCGCAGGTGACCATGTTGAGGTTCGGCTCGGAGAGGTGGGCCTCCAGGTTGACCGAGGGCACCACGTAGGGGCCGATCGCGGCCGGCGTCAGGTCGATGACCCGCTTGCCGTGCGCGCGCAGCACCCGGTCGTTGCGCCGGTGCGCCCCGGCCGAGGTCGCGTCGAGGACCACGTCCACCTCGTCGAACCCGGGCAGCGCCACCAGCCCCTCCACGCCCTCGCCGGTCGTGGCGACCCCGCGGCGGCGGGCGCGGGCCAGTCCGTCGGAGCCGGGGTCGATGCCCGCCATCGCGACCACCTCGACCCGCTCCGAGAGCAGTGCCTTGAACATCAGGTCGGTGCCGATGTTCCCGGAACCGATGATCGCGACTTTCACGAGAAGACCGTCCTTACCGACCCCAGGCCGTCGATGTGCGCCTCGAAGGCGTCGCCGGACTCGACGGCGACCACCGGGCCGAGCGCTCCGGTGAGCACGACGTCCCCGGCGCCCAGCGGGAAGTCGGTGCGGCCCAGCGCGTCGGCCAGCCAGACCGCGGCGTTCAGCGGATGCCCCATGCAGGCGGCGCCCGCGCCGGTGGAGACCTCCTGGCCGCGCCGGGTCATGGTCATCCCGGCCAGGCGCAGGTCCACCGCGCGCAGGTCCGCCGGGGTGTTGCCGAGGACGAACGCGCCGCTGGAGGCGTTGTCGGCGATCGTGTCGACGGCCGTGATGTCCCAGTTCGCGATGCGGCTGTCGACGATCTCGATGGCGGGCAGCACGAAGTCGACCGCGCGGATGACGTCCGCCACGGTGAACGGGCCGCCCTCCAGGCCGCTCCCCAGCACCAGCGCGATCTCGGCCTCCACCCGGGGCTGGAGGAAACGGCCCGTGGGCACGGTCAGGCCGTCCAGGTAGGCCATGTCGGCGAAGAGCACCCCGTAGTCCGGGGTGTCCACGCCGAGCTGGCGCTGCACCGCCTGGGACGTCAGGCCGATCTTCCTGCCCACCGGACGGCGCCCCTGCGCCAGCGCCCGCCTGGTGTTGATCTCCTGTACGGCGTACCCG
Organism: Streptosporangium sp. DT93; assembly: GCF_049844535.1. Lineage (NCBI taxonomy): Bacteria > Bacillati > Actinomycetota > Actinomycetes > Streptosporangiales > Streptosporangiaceae > Streptosporangium > Streptosporangium sp. DT93. The sequence goes on along the minus strand of NZ_JBNCLF010000016.1, from coordinate 96,513 downwards.
GCGGCCTCGGTGCTCCCGGCCGGGAGCATCTCGCGCACCGGGGCGCACGGCGTGCCGCTCCGGGCCGCCTCCAGCAGCCGGTCGGCCGCCTCGGCGTGCACGTCGGTGGCCTCGCTCCACTCAGTCATGTTCGGGCTCCAGCTTGATCGTGATCGTGGTGGGCTCGGAGTAGAAGTCCAGGGAGCGCGTGCCGCCCTCGCGGCCGATGCCCGACAGCTTCACCCCGCCGAACGGGGTGCGCAGGTCGCGCAGGTACCAGGTGTTGACCCAGACCAGGCCGGCCTCCAGCGACTGCGCGACCCGGTGGGCCCGGCTCAGGCCGGAGGTCCACACGGTCGCCGCGAGGCCGTACTCGCTGTCGTTGGCCAGCGCCACGGCCTCGGCCTCGGTGTCGAACGGGGCGACGTGGCAGACCGGGCCGAAGATCTCCTCCCGGTTCACCCGGGAGTCGTGCGGCAGGCCGGTCAGCACGGTCGGCTCCACGTAGTAGCCGCCGTCGCGGTCGTCGCCGAACCGGGGCACGCCGCCCCCGGCGCGGATCTCGGCGCCCTCGCGCGCGGCCAGCTCGTAGTAGGAGAGCACCTTGTCGCGGTGCTCGGCGGAGATCATCGGCATCATCGTGGCGTTCTCGTCGGAGGGCCGGCCGAACCGCAGCTCCCCGGCCCGGCGGGCCAGCCTCTCGGTGAACTCCTCGAAGACGGGCCGCTCCACGTAGAGCCGCTCGGTGCACAGGCAGACCTGGCCGCCGTTGGTGAAGACCGACCGCACGCTCCCCTCGACGGCCGCGTCCAGGTCGGCGTCGGCGAAGACCAGCCCGGCGTTCTTGCCGCCCAGCTCGAACGAGACGGGCTTGACCCGGTCCGCCACCGCCTTCATGATCGCCGATCCGGTCCGGCTCTCGCCGGTGAAGGTGACCGCGTCCACGCCGGGGTGCTCGACCAGGAACGCGCCGGTGGAGCCGGCGCCGAAGCCGTGCACGACGTTCAGGACGCCGGGCGGCAGGCCGATCGAGGCGGCGATCTCGGCGAGCACCGCCATCGAGCCCGGCGTGTGCTCCGACGGCTTGACCACGACGGTGTTGCCCGACACGAGCGCGGGCCCGAGCTTCCAGGTCGCCAGCAGGAACGGCAGGTTCCACGGCACGATCACCGCGACCACCCCCAGCGGTCTGCGCACGGTGTAGCTCAGCACGTCCGTCAGGTGGAACGCGTTCTCCGGATGCTGGGCCGCGATCTCGGCGAACGACCGGAAGTTGGCGGCGCCGCGCGGGATGTCCAGGGTGCGCGCCTGGGTGATCGACTTTCCGGTGTCGGCGATCTCCGCGGCCACCAGGTCCTCGAACCGCTCCTCGATCGCGCCGGCCAGGCGGCGCATCCAGGCGGCGCGTTCGGCCACCGGCAGCGCCGCCCACCCGGGCAGGGCCGCGCGGGCCGAGGTCACCGCGCGGTCGACGACGGCCCGATCCGCCTCGCGGACCTCACCGACCACCGCTCCGGTCACCGGGTCGTACGCCGCGAACGTCGCCCCCTCGGCGACCGGCACCCCACCGATGAAGTGGTTCACCTGGTCGGACACGTCTGCTCCCCGGGGATCGTCCTATGTGGAGGTCACTACGTACGGGTATAGAACGTGAGGCGGCCGATAGGCAACAATGCGTTCCGTGAGACGGAACCCCGACCGGCTCTCCCAGCTGGAGAAGTCATGGCTCGTCCTTGACGCGTTCCGCCCCACGGGAGGACCGCTGCGCCTGAACGACGTCGTCGAACGCTGTCACCTGCCCAAGACCACCGCCTTCCGGCTCCTCACCGAGCTGACCGAAATCGGCGCGATCACCCGCCGCCCGGACGGCTACTACCTCGGCCGCCGGCTCTTCGAGCTCGGAAGCATCGTGCCCGGGGAACGCGACCTGAGACACGCGGCCCTGCCCTTCATGCACGACCTGTACGAGGCCACCCACGAGACCGTCCACCTGGGGGTGCGCGACGGCCTCGACGTGGTCTACGTCGAGAAGATCCAGGGCCAGGAGGCGTTCGCGCTGCCGTCCCGCGTCGGCGGGCGCCTCCCGCTGACCTGCACCGGCATCGGCAAGGCGCTGCTGGCCTACTCCGGTCCCGAGCTGATCGACGAGATCCTCGGCCGCCCGCTGCGCCGGCTGACCCCGCACTCGATCGTCGACCCCCGGCGGCTGGAGGAGGCCCTCGGCCAGATCCAGGCCTCGGGGCTGGCGTACGAGCGCGAGGAGGCCCAGCCGGGGGGCGCCTGCATCGCGGCCCCGGTGTTCGGCGACGGCGTGGCCGTGGCCGCGCTCTCGGTGTCGGTCCCGCTGGCCCGCTTCCATCCGGCCCGGCTGGCCCCGGCGGTCAAGGCCGCGGCCCTGGGCATCTCCCGCGCCCTGGCCAGGACCATCTGACGGCCCGGGAGGGCGGGCGCGAGGACGGTGAGCGCGCGAGGACGGTGAGCGCGCGGGGTCGTGTGGGCCTCGAACAGGGGGACGACGGGTGCGGTGGAGGGTTCGCGCGGCGGAGACTCACATCTGTCCGCGTCCGGCGGGTATGCGATTCACTGCTCGTTGACGATTCCGGACCCGCCAGGAGGATTTTCGTGGAAGCTCGCACCGAGACGGTCACCGTCGCCGACGGCTCGTTCGACCTGCACCTCTGGCTGCCCCCGAGCGGCCGGGGACCGGTCGTCCTGCTGCTCCAGGAGATCTTCGGGGTCGGGCCGTACATCAGGAGGGTCGCCGAGGACCTGGCCGCGCTCGGGTACGTCGTCGGCGCCCCCGACCTGTTCTGGCGCCTGCGGCCCAACTGGGTATCCGGGCACGACGAGGCCGGGACGGCGCGGTCGATGGAACTGGGCGCCGCGTTCGACGTGCCCCAGGGGGTGGCCGACGCGGCGATGGCCCTGGCGCACCTGCGGAAGCTTCCCGAGGCCACCGAAGGCGTCACGGAGGGCGGCGGGGGCGCCGGGGGCACTGCGGGGGCGGCGGTGCTCGGGTTCTGCCTGGGCGGCTCGATCGGCTACCTCCTCGCGGCCACGATGGAGGTGGACGCGACCGTGTCGTTCTACGGCTCCGCCGTCCCTGACGCCACGGGCATGCTGGAGAAGATCACCCGCCCGCTCCTGCTCGTCTTCGGCGGTTCGGACCCGTTCATCCCGCGCGAGCGGGTCGCCGTGGTGGAGGAGGCCGCGGCCGGACGGCCGAACGTCGAGATGTACGTCGCCGAGGAGGCCGGTCACGCCTTCCACAACCACGAGGCCCCGCAGTTCCACGACCCCGTGGCGGCACAGATCGTCTGGGAGCGGACCGTGGCCTTCCTCGGCCGCCACCTGAGCCCCGCCTCGCCGTGGACGTCCGCTCCGGAGGGGGACGCCCAGCCCTGACGGCGGTCTCCGGCGGAGGGAGGCGGCGGCGGCGAGGGGACCTTGCCGGAAGGTCACCTTCCCGTACCCCCGCGAGCCGCCCGTCCGGCCCCGCGGACCGGCATCATTGCCTCATGCACCAGGCGTGGCAGATGTGGGGGAACGTCGTCATCGCGGCCTTCCTGTCGGTCCCGGTGGCCGTGGTGGCCGCCCGCCTGCTCGCCCTCCGCCGCGCCCGCGCGGGCCGTCCCCACCCCGTCCGCACCGCCCTGGCCGACGTGGTGGCGGTGGCCGGGACCGCCCCCTGGATCTGGATGATCCTCACCCCGGCGGCCGGTCCCGGCGGTGTCGGCCCGGTCCCTTTCGCGGACCTGCGGGCGGTCCTCCAGGGGCCTCCTCAGACGGCGTTCGTGCAGGTCGGGGGTAATCTCCTGGTCTTCGCCGCGCTCGGCGCGATGCTTCCGGTCCGCTCGGCGCGCTTCGCCTCGCCCGCAGGGATCGGGGCCGTCGCGGCGGTCGCGGCGGCGGCGTCGATCACCGTGGAGACGCTCCAGTACGCCCTGGGTCTGGGACGGGTCAGCTCCGTCGACGACGTGATCGTCAACACGGCGGGTGCCGTCCTGGCCGCGCTCGTCACGCGCCGGTGGTGGGCCGCGCGAATACCGGCCGGGACCGTTCCACGGTAACGGACCGGGAAAACCCGCGAAGATCACCACAGGGGCACGATTCCCCCAAAAGAAGCATCATTACCACCCTCTGCATCTGTGCGATCGTGGACAAGGCGGGGCAAGTTCTCTGGAGACGCCAAACCCGGTTGGTGACAGAGGGTGATCGAACGTGCAGCAGTCCCCGGTACCTCCCGAGCCCCCGATCTATCGGCGCATCGCCGACGGGCTTCGCCGAGCGATCCTGTCCGGTGATCTCCGAGACGGGGATCGGCTTCCGGGCGAGAACGCCCTGATGGCGAGACACGGCATCGCCCGTGCGACCGCCAGGCAGGCTCTTTCCGTATTGATCAACGAAGGACTGGCCGTCCCCAAACGCGGATCGGGGGTCTACGTCAGGCAGTTCCGCCCGATCAGGCGGCACGGCTCCAAGCGGCTCTCCCAGGACGGCTGGGGACGCGGGGAGGCCATCTGGGACTCCGACACCAGGGGCCGCCCCTACACCGTGGACGAGGTGGAGATCGAGCGGGAGACCGCCGAGGACGCCGTGGCACGCGTCCTGGGAGGCCCGGAGGTGTGGGTCCGCAGGCGGCGCTACTCGGTGGACGGGAGGCCGGTACAGCTCTCGGTCTCCCACTTCCCGGCCGGCCTGGTCGAGGGGAGCGCCATCACCAGGCAGGACACCGGGGCCGGGGGCGTCTACGCGCGCCTGGGCGAGCTCGGCCACCCCCCGGCCCACTTCACCGAGGAGATCCGTGCCCGCATGCCCCATCCCCACGAGACCGTCCAGCTCGACCTGCCCGCGGGCACCCCGGTCATCGCCGTCGCCAGGGTCGCCTACACGGCCGAGGGCACGGCGGTCGAGGTGAACGAGATGGTGCTGGACGCCGCCTCTTATGTACTTCAGTACGACTTCGACGCATAGATCAAGACCATCCGTCAACCGATAGGTTGACCTGTCCCCCGCGATCATTGATTTCTCTAGAGAACTGCCTCACCGTCGAAGGTGGAACGTCGAAAGGGCGAACCTGGGCGCGGGGAAGGTGCACGGATGTCATTCGACCGACATCTCGCGGAGATCGCCCGGGAGTTTCCCGACTGGACGATCTGGCGGAGCGACGCGGGCAGGTGGTGGGCGACCCGCCACCACCCGCTGACCTCCGCCCAGCGCGACCTCGGCTGCGCGATGACCATCGACGCGGACGACTCCGAAGGGCTGCGCGAGCAGCTCCTCGAACAACGGGAACGTTCCGGCGGCACGGAGCCCGGGACGAACGCCTGAAAACCGCCCGGTGCCGGGATGAGCGGATCCGACGCGGTCCCGGCGCCGGGCCTCAGATCGCGGAAGCCCCCGACCCGATCGGGGGCGGGGGCTTCCGCCCGGCATCCCGGCGACCTCGGCGTCCCGACGTCTCAACGCCTCCGAGACCTCCGAGACCTCCGAGGCCCCGATGTCCCCACGACCTCGACGCCTCGACCTCCTGGAGACCCGACGAAGGGCGACCGGCCGCGGGGGGCCCGGCGGTCACCCGCTCGCGGCCCCCCTTCCGGACGAGTCGTTACTTGCGCGGGTTCGCGTACCGCTGGTTCCTGCGCCCGGGCGCGGGGGTGATCACCGTGTCGGTGTCGGCGTCCGGCCCCGTGGCACCGCCGGTCCCCGCCTCCGCCGGGCTCTCCGCCCCGGCCTCTGGCGCGGCCTCCGCCCCGTTCTCCTTGTCGGCCTCCGGGCCGGAAGCCGTACCGGCGTCCTTGCCGATGTCCTTGCCGATGTTCTTGCCGGCGTACGGGTCGGCGTGCCGCTCTCCGGACCGCTCCCCGGCGGAGGGAACGGCGCCCCTGGCGGGCAGGTCGTCGTCCACGATCACGCGGACGGACGCGAAGTCGGGTGAGTCGTCGATCGGGTCCTCGCCCCGGCCGCCCCCGGCCGTCTGGCCGGGCTCGTCCCCGGCCGTGCGGCCGGAACCGTCCTTGGCCGTGCGACCGGGACCCTCCCCGGCCGGCTCCTGTCCCGCTCCGGTCCGTCCCGGCGCGCGTTCCGGCTCGGTACCTCCGGAGACCGGGCCGACGGGCTCGGCCGAAGCGTCCGCGGAACCTCCGGCCGAGGCACCCGAGGCACCCGCGACACCAGAGACCCCCGGAGCACCCGGGGAGCTCTCGGCGGGAACACCCGCGAAGGACTCGCCCGGAGTCTCGTCGGAGGTCCGGCCGGAGCCGCCGGAACTCTCGGAACCGGCGGATGCCCCGGAACCGGCGGAGCTCTCGGAGCCGTCCCCGGCACCCGCGTCGCCGGAGACCACGGGAGCGGCGGGAGAGGTGGAAGCGGTCAGCGCGGGCTTGACCCGCGCCGGGGGCAGCACGGCGTCCTCGTCGACCAGCGGCCCGGCGCTGCCCTCGCGGTGCAGCACGTCCCCCAGGACGGCGCCCATCTCGTGCAGGCGGCGCATGACCTCGTTGTGCGTGTCGGTGAGGTAGACCACCCGGCGGCCGGTGGACTCGTCCAGGACGGCTGCGCGCCGCTGGGCCGCGGCGAGCGTGGACTGCGCCTCGGTGTCGGCGGCCAGGACGGTCGCCTGCGCCTCGGCGTGGGCGGCGGCCACCGTGGACTCGGCCTCGGCGCGGGCCTCCTCCACCGTCCGCTCGGCCTCGTTCCTGGCCGAGGTGACCAGCCGCTCGGACTCGTCGCGGGCGCCGCGCAGCGTCTCGTCCGCTTCGGCGCGGGCCGCGTTCAGCGTCTCCTCGGCGTCGTTCCCGGCCTGGGACAGCATCTGCTCGGCCGCGGCGGTGGCCTCGGCCACCCGGCGCTCCGCCTCCTGCTGCGCGGCGTTCAGGATGCTCTCGGACCGCTCCTGCGCGGAGGTGAGCAGCCGCTCGGACTCGGTGGCCGCCTCCTCGCTCACCCGGGCGGCCTCCGCCTCGGCGACCTGTTTCTTGGAGGCGGCCTCCTCCTCGCCCAGTTTCAGGATCTGGCTGAGCCGCTCGCCGAGTTCGTCGTAGCCCTGCGGAACGTCCGAGACCCTGCGGCGCGCCTCGTCGAGTTCCAGCCGGCTCTGCTCGACCTGCTGGGCGGCGTGCGCGAGCCGCTGCTCCAGCTCGCGGATCTGGTGGCGGTGCCGGTCCATGTAGTCGTGCACCTGGCGGCGGCTGTAACCGCGCATGACGACCTCGAACGAGTCCTCATGCATCAGGTCGGGAAAGCTCTCGTGCTGATTTGTCATGGCACTGCCCGTGGAGATCGTGTGGCGGAAAAGGAGACGTCAGGACACGACTTTCCTGCTTAACGCCCCCGTCCGCAACCTGAACCCCCACCTGGCCGCCGAAACACCGGACAAATCGCCCCCCGTACCATCGCTGTCATGACCTCCGCACCCTACGTCGCCACGCTCGGCGACGACGCCGTCCCCCGGATCCATCCGGACGCCTACGTCGCCCCCGGGGCGGTGATCGTCGGCAGGGTCCGGGTGGGCCGGGCCGCGAGCATCTGGTACGGCTCGGTGCTGCGCGGCGAGGACGAGGACGTCGAGATCGGCGAGGAGTGCAACGTCCAGGACCTGTGCTGCCTGCACGCCGACCCGGGCGAGGCCGCCGTGCTGGAGCCCCGGGTGAGCCTGGGGCACAGGGCCATGGTGCACGGGGCGTACGTGGAGACCGGGTCCCTCGTCGGCATCGGCGCGATCGTGCTGGGCGGCGCCAGGATCGGCGCGGGAACGCTGGTCGCAGCGGGCACCGTGATCCCGCCGGGGAAGCGGATCCCCGCGGGCGTGCTGGTCGCGGGCGTCCCGGCGAGGATCGTCCGCGACCTCACCGACGACGACCGCGCCCTCTTCGCCGGCACGGCGGCCGGTTACGTCGACAAGGCCGCCCGCCACCGCGCCGCCGTCCCCGTGCCACAGGCCTGACCCCGGAGCGCCGATGACGGGCATGTGGCAGTGGGACGGGTTCGACGCCGTGGAGAACGACGTGCGGGCCATGGTGACCGACCCCCGGTGGGCCGTCCTGTCGCCGTTCACGCGCGCCCAGATGCTGGCGGAGCGCGCGCTGGCCACCTCGGACGGCGGGCGCTGGCTGTTCGGCGCGCACGCCCGCTGGTACCGGCAGGACCCCGCCGACGGCCGCTGGTACCTGACCGCGCCCCCGGCCGGCCGTGATCTTCGCGCGGCGGCGCAGCGGACACGGGTCGCCTCGGCGATCCTGCCGCACCTGATCCCCACCGGCCTCGACTTCACCGTGGACCGGGGTTCGGTCCAGGGCTTCGTCGGCCCCGACGTGCCGTACGAGATCACCGAGCGCGTCCGCGAGCTGGTGATCTCCCAGCGCGGCAGGCGCCGGGAGGACTTCCCGCTCACCGTGGCCTTCACCGGGCTGTTCGCGCCGGAGGTGGCCAGTCCCGTCGCCGCGATCTGGGGCACGCTCATGTGGTGCGCCTACGCCCCGGCCTTCGACGGCAACGAGGTGCTGCTGTCGATGTTCGGGGAGTTCCTGGCCCGCCCGCTCCCCGGTGACGAGTGGGTCCGCTGGCTGCCGCCCACCCGGCTGGACGATCTGGTCGCCCTCTACTGCGAGCGGGTCAGGGCCGCCCATCCCGAGGCCGGCCTGCGGCTGGTCGCGCTGATGGCCGACACCGCGGCCGTGATCCGCGGCGACCCGAGGTTCGGGCCGCGCGCGGACGCCCTGCTGTGCATGCTCCGGCCGCTGCTCCGGCGGGCCTGCCAGGACCCCGTCCTGGCCCACGACGGCGACGAGGCCGTACGGGAGGCGTGGCTGGCGCGCTGCCCGTCGCACGTCACGCTGCCCGACGCCTTCCCAGGCGAGCACTTCCAGCACGCGGTCTACGACCTGGTCGCGGCGCTGGGCTTCCTCGCCCCGGCCGGGGCCGACCCCCGGGCGGTGGCGGCCTCGCTGCTGGCCGCGGACCTGGAGGCCTTCGCCCCCCGGGCGGCCGACGGGCTCTCCCCGTGGCTGGACCCGGAGCTGCGGCACATCGTGAACGAGGTCCTCGCCGACGCCTCGCACCCGCTGCGGAAGTGCTGGCCGCGCTCGGGAGAGCTGCCGTCGGCGCTGCACCCGCCGGACCGGGCCACCGCCGCCGCCCTGCTCGGAGCCGCCTACGCCGTCGGGCTCGCCTGGTGCCGCCTCACCGGCACCGAGGTGCCGGAGCGCGGGTTCGCGACGGCCTCGGCCGTGGTGCACCGGCTCACGCACGAGCGGGACGATCCCGTCCCGGGAGCATCGGGCACCTATCCCCGTCACTTCTGACACGGTTCCATGACGGCAAACCACAGATTTAGTTATTTTATCCTTACTGCCGCTATATCCTTCTCAGCCCGTATGTATCAGACAATTGGCTGAATTGTGATCTCGCAATCGGGAAATGATCCTCCAAGAGGACGGACCGGGCGGGGCGAGGAATGGTCCCGATGGGCCATGGGCACCGATGACCGCCCGCCGTAACCTCGAAGTGGGTGTGGGCTGCGGAAGGAAGGACGACGCGGTGGGGCACGACGACCTGGACTCCAGAGTCCACGACCGTGTCGCGTTGGACGAGATCGCGCTCTACGCCGAGGTGCTGTCCGCCGTCGCGATCAGCGAACGGCCCCTCACCTTGGTTGAGCTCGACAACGCGCTCGGGTTGAGCGCCTCGGCTGTCTGCTGAGGCCACGGCAGGAACGATTTCCGAGACCTGGTCCCGGACCCTTCGACGGGGTCCGGGACGCGGTCGAAAAAGATAGTCATGTGACTAGTCACGAGCGGACGAGCCGGGCGATCGCGGCCGAGGCCTCCTTGACCTTCTCCTCCGCCTCCGGGCCGCCCGCCGCGATGGCGTCGGTGACACAGTGCCCGATGTGGTCCTCCAGGAGACCGAGCGCCACCGCCTGGAGCGCCCGGGTGGCGGCCGAGACCTGGGTGAGCACGTCGATGCAGTAGGCGTCCTCCTCGACCATCCGCTGAAGGCCTCTGATCTGCCCCTCGATACGCCGCAGGCGGGTCAGGTACGCCTGCTTGTCACCGCTGTACCCATGCATGTCCCAACGGTACCCGGGTCCGGCGGGACGTGGCCGCCACCGGTTTCTCCCCCACCCCGGCCATCCCGGTCACGCCGGGCGGGACGTCGCCGCGATCGGTCTCCCCCTCATGCCGGGCGGGACGTGGACGCGATCAGTTTCTCCCACAGCTCCGCCACCGCGGGCGCCCCGTACGCCGTCGCGGCCTCCAGCGCGCCCGCCGAGAGCGTCCTGCGCCGCCGCTCGTCGTCGATGAGCGTGAGCAGCGCCGAGGCGTACGCCTCGATCTCCTCCCGCCCCTCGGCGACCAGGACGCCGCTGCGCCCGTCGGTCACGAACTCCCCCGGCCCGCGCGGGCTGTCGAACGCGATCACCGGCACCCCGCTGGACATCGCCTCGATCACGGTCATGCCGAGCTCCTCGGTCCTGGAGGTCGTCGCCACGATCGAGGCCTTGGCGAACTCGCCGGTCAGGTCGGAGGTCGTGCCCATGAAGTAGACGTGGTTGTGCAGGTCGAGGTCGCCGACCAGGGCGCGCAGCCGCTTCTCCTCGGGGCCGCCGCCGTACAGGCGCAGCCGCCAGTCGGGTCGCTTGCCCGCGACGACGGCGAACGCCCGGATCAGCCGTTCGTGGGCCTTGACCGGCACCAGGCGCCCGCCCGCGGCGACGATGCGGTTGTCCATCCGCGAGCGCGGCCACGGCCCGGCGGGCAGCGCGTCCGGGATCACGCCGACCGGGACGCTCCCGCACAGCAGCCCGTCCCACTCCTGCCGGGCCGTCTCCGTGGCGGTCACCACGGCGTCCAGGCGCGGGTAGAACCTCTTGATCGGTCCCGGCACCGGCGGGCGGCCCCACTCACGGGCGATGCGGATCGGGCCGCGGGGCACGTGCCGGGCGACCTGGACGCTCAGCCCCGGCCGGGTGCTGATGACCACATCGGCCCTCAGGCCCCGCAGCCGCCGCCACAGGGCGACCTCGGCGCGCATCCGGCCGCCGGGAAGCAGGTGCCTCACCCCGGGCCTGCCGTCGACCACCCAGGACAGCTCCACGCCGGAGGCCACCGGGAAGAACGGCCTCTCCCGGTGGCGGCGGACGCTGACGATCTCCACGTCGTGACGTTCTGCCAGCTCCCCCGCGAGGTTGACGATCGAGCGGATGTCACCGCGCATGCCGTACACGGAGGGGACGAGCAGGCAGATCCTCACCCACCGACCTCGATCCGCAGCTCGTCGTCCGCGGTGTAGCACGGGCGGATCGGCACCCCGTCGATCTGCGCCGCCGGGTAGTGCAGCCGCCGGCGTTTGCCGTCGACGTCGTCCAGCCGGGAGCCCAGCCGCAGCGGGGTGGAGACTCCGCGTACCTGCAGCGAGGGCTCCCAGGTACCGGTCTGGCCGGGGGCGGCCTCGATGACGTCGCAGAGCGAGAGCGCGGCGTGGAAACGGACCCCCTGGACCGTCGCGGCCGAGGAGAGCTCGGCGTCGGGCCGGTTGCGGTTCAGGGTGAGGCGGGCCTCGTGCCGCGCCTCGTCGTCCTCCAGGCCGGTGAAGGCCAGCAGCCCGGTCACCTCGAAGCGGCCCTCCCGGAACCAGACGGACCTGACCTCCGCCGCCGGCCGGGCGTCGTCGATCTTCAACGCCAGGAAACCGTTCCGGGTCCGGTACGCGCGGTAGGCCAGCGTGCGCCGGCTCAGCGCGTACGCCTCGAGGTGGTCGAGGGAGAAACCGGGGTCGACGCTGCGCAGCCGGGTGCGCGACGTGCCCTGCTGCAGGTACGTGTCCCAGCGGCCCGGTCCGAGCTCCAGCGGGGCGAGCGAGACCGCGAGCGCGGCGTCGCGCACCTCCGCCCCCGGTCTGCCGAGCGGCACCCGGCTCTCGGCCGAGGTGGCCCGGTTGCGAAGGACCAGCTCGGCGCCGTCGGCCAGCGGTTCGTCGACGGCCAGCCGAAGTGAGAGAACGTCTGCCAGGGTGACCTCGGCATCGCTGACGACGACAGGCATCGTCGAGCCCCCTCCCCGTTGAATGAGCTACGCGACGTTGAGGTTACCGTGATTTTCCCGTTATGTGGAGAATGGTTTTTGACCTTTCACCCTTTTCACGAACACTTGACCAAATGTCAGATACGAGCCGTTGAAATAGCTCGTATCTGACATCAGAGGAGGGTCAGGAAGCCTCGACGGGCTGGCCCTTGATCGATTTGATCAGCAGCTGGGAGACGTCGACCACTTCCAGCGTCTCCTTGGCCTCGCCCGCGTTCTTCTTCTCGTTGATCGAGTCACCGAGCATCACCAGGCAGAACGGGCACGCCGTGGAGATCGTGTCGGGTTCGGTGGTCAGCGCCTCGTCCACCCGCTCGGTGTTGATGCGCTTGCCCAGCCGCTCCTCCATCCACATCCGCGCGCCGCCGGCGCCGCAGCAGAAACCGCGGTCCTTGTGGCGGTGCATCTCCTGGGTCTTCACCCCGGGCACCTTGGCCATGATGTCGCGCGGCTGGGAGTAGACCTTGTTGTGGCGGCCCAGGAAGCACGGGTCGTGGTAGGTGATCTTCTCCTCGATCGGCGTGACCGGCACCAGCCTGCCCTCGTCCACCAGCTTGGCCAGCAGCTGGGTGTGGTGCACCACCTCGTAGGTGCCGCCGAGCTGCGGGTACTCGTTGGCCAGCGTGTTGAAGCAGTGCGGGCAGGTCGCCACGATCTTCTTGGCCCCCACCTCGTTCAGCGTCTCGATGTTCTGCCTGGCCAGCATGTCGAAGAGGTACTCCATGCCCAGGCGCCGGGCCGGGTCCCCGCTGCAGGCCTCCATCGGGCCGAGCACCGCGAACTTCACCCCGGCGACGTGCAGCAGCTCCGCGACCGCCTTGGTGGTCTTCTTGGCCCGGTCCTCCAGGGCACCGGCGCAGCCGACCCAGAACAGGTACTCGACGTCCTCGTCCAGCTTCTCGTCGACGAGCGCGACCTCGATGGGGTCGACCTCGCGGCCGGCCAGCTCCTCGATCCAGTCGGCCCGCTTGGTCTCGGACATCCCCCAGGGGTTGCCCTTGTTCTCCAGGTTCCTGACCATGACGCCGGCCTCGGAGGGGAAGTTCGACTCCACCATCGCCTGGTAGCGGCGCATGTCCAGGATGTGGTCGATGTGCTCGATGTCGACCGGGCACTGCTCGACGCAGGCGCCGCAGTTCGTGCACGACCACAGCACGTCGGGGTGGATGACGCCGTCCTCGCCGACCAGCGGCTTGTTCAGCAGGGCCAGCACGTCCTCGTGCAGGTCGGCGCGCTGCTCCTCGGTGGCCGTCAGGTACGGCGCGACCTGGAAGGCGTGGTCGCGCTGCTGGAGGATGAGCATCTTCGGGGAGAGCGGCTTGTCGGTGTTCCAGGCCGGGCACTGGTCCTGGCAGCGCCCGCACTCGGTGCAGGTGTAGAAGTCGAGGAAGCCCTTCCAGGTGGTGTCCTCGATCTTGCCCCGGCCGAGCCGGTCACCGTCGAGCTCCTCGTCCTCGAAGTCCACGACCTTGCCGTCGATCCGCAGCGGCTGGGCCGGGCCGTTGCCGTTCGGGCGCCGGGAGAAGGCCACGTTCAGCGGTGCGGTGAAGATGTGCAGGTGCTTGGAGTTCACCACGATGACCGAGAAGACCAGCATCACGCCGATGTGCAGCAGCAGGCCGACGTGTTCGAGCGCCTCGTTGGCCGGGGCGCCCAGTGGCCGGAGCAGGGCGGCCGTCGCGTCGGAGGCGAACGCCCCCGAGGCGTAGGGGAGGTTGCCGGTGTTGGCCGCGGCGCCGCGGAAGAGGAACATCGTCCAGATCACGTTGAAGATCATGAAGAGGACGAGCCAGGCGCCGCCGAGGTGCGAGCCGGAGAAGCGCGACCTGCGGCCCAGCTTCTTCGGCGAGTTCTTGATCCTGATGACCGCGAAGGCGATCAGGCCGCACAGGGCCGCGACCGCGATGAAGTCCTGCAGGAAGCCCAGTACCGGCCACGTCCCCACCAGCGGGATGTGGAAGTCGGGGGTGCCGGTGATCGCGCCCTGGATCAGCGCGCCGTAGGCCTCGACGTAGACGGTCACCAGGATGAAGAACGCCCACATCACGAAGAAGTGCGCGGTGCCGGGCGCCGTCCACTTCAGCAGCTTGCGCTGGCCGAAGACCTCGACGAGCTGGGCCTTGATCTCCTCCCCGAGGTGGGTCCTGGCGTACTCGACGCGCTCGGGCGCGGGTGGCCCGACGGTGGCGAGCCGGTACAGGAACAACACGCGGCGCGCGGCAAGCGCGAGCGCGACGGCTGTCATGACCAGCCCGATGATCGCTACCCAGAGCACGGGTCCTCCCACAGACGGCGTTGGCTGCCAGCGTACGACCGCCGGTCACCCATGATGACGACGGGTCCCCACGAAGCCTACTTACGGGTAACTTACCCGCGCGCCGACCCCTGGCCGACCGTGGTCACCCTATGGCCGACCCAGTGCCCAGAACAATGCTCTGTACGCCTCCGGCCAGATACCGAAGTGATCACTGTGGCCGGAGCGGGCCCGGACGGCACCGGACTCACGGGCACGGGGGCCCGGTCATCGATCGCCGGATCGCGGATACGAGGGGGACCTCGGTCCTCACCCGGGGTCGGGCGGGTCCAGGTAGCGCTGGATCGTGGGGGCGAGCAGGTCGACCAGTTCCTCGATGTCGGCCGAGGCCAGCGGTTCCAGCTTGAGGACGTAACGCACCAGGACCACGCCGAAGAGCTGCGCGAAGGCCGCCTCCATCCGGATGGGCGGGATCCCCAGCAGTTCCGCGACCCGGCGCAGCAGCGCCCGCGTCATGAACTCGCGGATCATGACGACCATCTGGTCGTTGGTCATCGCGGTGCGCACCAGCGCCAGCAGCGGCTGGCGGGCCGCGGCGTCCGAGGTGATCGTCAGGATGAACCTGGCCAGCCGCTCGCCGACCTCCTCGCGCGGGCCCGCCAGGATCGCCGTGACGATGTCCTCGGGGTTGATCGGCAGCTCCATCGCCGCGACGAAGATGCCCTCCTTGCCGGCGAAGTAGTGGTGGACCAGGGCCGGGTCCACCCCCGCCTGCCGGGCGATGCCCCGGACGGTCGCCTTGTCGAAGCCCTTCTCCGCGAAGGTCTCGCGCGCCGCCGCGAGGATCTGCCCCCGCGTGTCCGCCGACCCCGGCCTGCGCCCCGGCCGTCTCCTCGCCGCCGGGACGGGGTCGTCCGCGACGGACCCGCTCCCGACGGCCTCGTCCCTGACGGTCTCGTCCCCGACGGTCTCGTCCACGGCGGCCTCGTCCACGGCGGCCTCACTCCCGACGGTGGCCTCACCCACGACGGGATCGCCCGCAGCGGACCCGACCACCACGGGATCGCCCGCAGCGGGATCGCTCACGACGGGCTCTCTCATGCGCTGGCGGAGGCGGACAGGTACAGCCGGGCGAAGGCCAGCGCCTCGGCGAGGTCGTCGATCCGCTCGGTGCGGCTGGCCGCCTTGCGCGTGTTGATCTCCAGCACCACCAGCCCGGAGTACCCGTTGCCCGCCATCCGCTCCAGGATCGGCGCGCACGGCTGGCCACCCCGCCCGGGGACCAGGTGCTCGTCCTTGTTGGGCACTCCCACGCCGTCGGCCAGGTGCAGGTGGGCGAGCCGGTCGCCGAGCTTGGTGAACATCTCCATGGCGTCGGACCCGGACACCGCCGTGTGCGACAGGTCCAGCGTGACCTGGGGGAAGTCGTAGTCGACCGGATTCCAGTCGGGAGAGTAGGGGACGACCTCGTTGCCCCTGGCCTTGAGGGGGAACATGTTCTCCACCGCGAACACCACGTCGGTCTCGTCGCGCATCCTGGCCAGGCCGATCTCGAAGTCGCGGGCGTAGTCGCGCTGCCAGCGGAACGGCGGGTGCACCACGACCGTGCGGGCACCGACCCGCTCGGCCGCACGCTGGGCGCGCTGCAGCTTGGCCCAGGGGTCCTTGCCCCAGACCCGCTGCGTCACCAGCAGGCACGGCGCGTGGATGGCCAGGATCGGCATCTGGTAGTGGTCCGACAGCCGCTCCAGGACGTCGACGTCCTGGCTCACGGGGTCGGCGCCCACCATGATCTCCACGCCGTCGTACCCCAGGCGTGCGGCCAGTTCGAAGGCGTCGGGAGTACGCTCGGGATACACCGACGCGGTGGACAGCGCGATCTTCGCACTGGATGTACGGACGCTCATACCGCTTCCTCGTCTCCGGCTCGGAGCACACGCTCGCGAACACCGCCGGGCCGACCGGTCCGCTCGCTCATGTCGCTCACCTCTGCCAGCCTAAGCGGGTCCGGAGAGCGGTGCTGTACGCCGGAGCCCGACGCGTCCGAGATCACACCGTTACGGTGAGGGCATGCCGAGGTACGCCAAGGGCGCCATCCCCAGCCCCAACATCTGGAACACGCCCAGGACCTACGAGCTGGAGAACCGGGCGGTGGACCCCGAGGGACGCGCCGAGGCCGCCATGGCCGCCATCCGGCCCTGGCGGGGGGCGACGGTCCTGGACGTCGGCTGCGGCACCGGCTACCACCTGCCGTCCCTGGCCGCCACCGCCGCCCGGGTCGTCGGCGTCGAACCGCACGAGGACCTGGTGAACCTGGCCCGGCGCCGGTGCCGCGAGCTGCCGAACGTCGAGGTCCACACGGGCACCGCCCAGGCGCTCCCGCTGCCCGACGCGAGCGTGGACGTGGCCGTCGCCCGCTGGGCCTACTTCTTCGGACCCGGGTGCGAGCCCGGCCTGGCCGAGCTCTCCCGGGTGCTGCGGCGCGGCGGCGCGGCCTTCGTGATCGACGTCGACGCGGGCCGCGGCGCCTTCGGCCGCTGGTTCTCCCGGTCGATCCCCACCTACTCGGCCCGATCCGTCGAGGAGTTCTGGAGCCGCCAGGGCTGGCAGGCCGCCGAGCTCGACCTGCGCATGCGCTTCGAGCGCCGCGCCGACCTGGAGGCGGTGCTCCGCATCGAGTTCACCCCCGAGGTCGCCGGGCGGGCCATCGCCGAGACCGCCGGACTGGAGATCGACTACCCCAACCTGCTCCGCTGGAAGCTCTACTGACCCCACCCACGCGCCTGCCCTCCCACCCGGCCGAACCGGAGCGTCCGGCCGCCCCGTCCGGCGGAGTCCGACCGAGCCGGGCCTTCGGGCCCGGCCGCGAGAATCCCCCCGCCGCCGGATCCGGGAACAACGGGCGGCGGCTTGACCTTGACGTTGGTGTCAAGGTCTATCGTCGTCCCATCGGGGAGGATTGATGCGGATCGGTGAGCTGGCACGGCGCGCGGGGGTCAGCCCCCGGGCGCTGCGCTACTACGAGCAGCAGGGCCTGATCTCGGCACGGCGCTCGGCCAACGGCTACCGGGAGTACG
Organism: Streptosporangium sp. DT93; assembly: GCF_049844535.1. NCBI lineage: Bacteria > Bacillati > Actinomycetota > Actinomycetes > Streptosporangiales > Streptosporangiaceae > Streptosporangium > Streptosporangium sp. DT93. The sequence goes on along the minus strand of NZ_JBNCLF010000016.1, from coordinate 79,120 downwards.
GGGAGGCGGACCTGCGCCTCGTCTCCGAGATCCGGTCGCTGCTCGCCGTCGGCTTCACCCTGGACGACGCCCGCCCGTTCGTGGCCTGCCTGCGGGCCGGGCACGACTCCGGGGGGTCGTGCCCGGACTCGGTGGCCGTCTACCGGCGCAAGCTCTCCGAGATCGACGACGAGATCCGCACACTGCTGATCCGCAGGGCCGAGGTGGCGGCGCAGTTCACCACGGCCTGCCCGGGATGCGTACTGAGGAAAGCAGGAGAATCATGATCACATTGACCGCCGAGAACTTCGACGAGCAGGTGCTGAAGAGCGACAAGCCCGTCCTGGTCGACTTCTGGGCCGAGTGGTGCGGGCCGTGCAAGATGATCGCGCCCGTCCTGGCCGAGATCGAGGCCGAGTACGGCGACCGCGTCACGATCGCCAAGCTCAACGCCGACGACTACCCCGAGATCACCGCCAGGTACGGCGTCATGGGGCTGCCCACGCTCAACCTCTACAAGAACGGCGAGGTCGTGCAGCAGATCAAGGGCGCCAAGCCCAAGCGCCTGCTCCTGGCCGACCTGGAGGGGCACATCTGAGGCCCGGCACACGATCCCTCTCACCCGGTACGGCGTGCCCGTACCGGGTGAAAGTTGTCGGTGCGGGCCGGTAACGTGCGGCCATGGTGAAGAAGGCTGGTGGCTACCGCTGCGCCGAGTGCGGGTGGCAGACGGCCAAGTGGGTGGGGCGCTGCGGCGAGTGCCAGACCTGGGGCACGGTCGAGGAGGAGACGGCCCGCGCGGGCGTGCGGGTGGCCTCCGCCGGGGCGGTGTCGGCCCCGGCCGTGCCGATCGGCCAGGTCAAGGCCGAGATGGCGCACGCGCGTCCCACCGGGGTGGCCGAGCTCGACCGGGTCCTGGGCGGTGGCCTGGTGCCCGGCGCGGTGGTGCTGCTGGCCGGGGAGCCCGGCATCGGCAAGTCCACCCTGCTGCTGGAGGCGGCGGCCAAGATCGCCCGCCAGCAGACCGTCCTCTACATCACCGGCGAGGAGTCGGCCGCCCAGGTGCGGATCAGGGCCGACCGGATCGGCGCGATCCAGGACCGCCTCTACCTCGCCGCCGAGACCGACCTGAGCGCGCTGGTCTCACACGTCGAGAAGGTCCAGCCCGACCTGCTCATCGTCGACTCGGTGCAGACGATCGGCTCGGTCCAGGCGACCGGCGTGCCCGGCGGGGTGACCCAGGTCAGGGAGGTCGCCGGAAACCTCGTGCGGCTGGCCAAGGAACGCGGCATGTCCACCGTGCTGGTCGGCCACGTCACCAAGGAGGGCTCGATCGCCGGGCCCCGCACCCTGGAGCACCTGGTCGACGTCGTGCTCCACTTCGAGGGCGACCGGCACTCCCGCCTCCGCCTCGTCCGCGCGATCAAGAACCGGTACGGCCCGGTCGACGAGGTCGGCTGCTTCGACCTGCACGAGAGCGGCATCGAGGGCATCGCCGACGCCAGCGGCCTGTTCGTCTCCCACCGCACCGACCCGGTGCCCGGCACCTGCGTCACCGTCACCCTGGAGGGCACCCGGCCGCTGCCCGCCGAGGTCCAGGCGCTGGTCGCCAGGACCGAGGCCCAGCAGCCCCGGCGCTCCTCCTCCGGGCTCGACACCTACCGGGTGACGATGGTGCTGGCCGTGCTGGAGCGGCGGCTCAACGCCAAACTGGGCGGGTGCGACGTCTTCACCGCGACCGTCGGGGGGATCAAGCTCAGCGACCCCGCGGTCGACCTGTCGGTGATGCTCGCGGTGGCCAGCGCGGCCGGTGACAAGGCGCTGCCCTCGGGCCTGGTGGTGCTCGGCGAGGTGGGCCTGGCCGGGGAGCTGCGCCCGGTGCGCGACGTGCGGCGCCGCCTGTCGGAGGCCGCCCGGCTGGGCTTCACCCGGGCCCTGGTCCCGGCCGGCTCGCTGGAGGGCGGCAAGCGGCGCGGCGGTGACAACTCGCTGGTCCCGGTGGGCGGGCGCGGCGCGGCCTTCGCCCCGGGCTTCGACGTCGTCGAGGCGGAGAACGTCTGGGACGCCCTCACCCACGTCACCTGATCCCCGAGGCGGAGGCCCCGAAGGCCCCGAAGGCCCCGTGGTTCACGGGCATCCGGCGATTCCGGGCCCGGCGCGGCCTTCGCCGGTAAGCTGGGTGCCATAGGCAGACCACGGGGGTCAGGTGGCAGCAACCTACAAAGGGCTCGACGAGCGCCGCAGGAGCATCCTGGCCGCGGTCGCCCCGGGCACCGCTCTGCGCGACGGCCTGGAGCGCATTCTCCGCGGGCACACCGGCGGCCTGATCGTCCTGGGCTACAACCGCACGGTCGAGGAGATCTGCAGCGGCGGGTTCGAGCTGGACGTCGAGTTCTCCGCCACGCGGCTGCGCGAGCTGGCCAAGATGGACGGCGCCATCGTCCTCAACGCCGGTGACCTGCGGATCGTCCGCGCGGCCGTGCACCTGATGCCCGATCCCTCCATCCCCACCGACGAGTCCGGGACCCGCCACCGCACCGCCCAGCGGGTGGCCCTGCAGACCTCCCTGCCGGTCATCTCCCTCAGCAAGTCCATGCGGATCATCGCCCTCTACCTGGAGGGCATCCGCTACGTGGTGGAGGAGTCGGCGGTCATCCTGTCCAAGTCCAACCAGGCCCTGGCCACCCTGGAGCGCTACAAGCTCCGCCTGGACGAGGTCTCCGGCACGCTGTCGGCGCTGGAGATCGAGGATCTCGTCACGGTGCGTGACATCGCGGTGGTCGCCCAGCGGCTGGAGATGGTCCGGCGCATCTCCGAGGAGATCGCCGGCTACGTGGTCGAGCTCGGCACCGACGGCCGGCTGCTCTCCCTGCAGCTGGACGAGCTCGTGGCCGGCACGGAGAGCGACCGCGAGCTGATCGTCCGCGACTACCTGCCCGCGGCGGGACGCCGGCCGCGCAAGTTCGCCGACGCCCTGCACGAGCTCGACCGGCTCTCCTCCACCGACCTGCTCGACCTCTCGATCGTCGCCCAGGTCCTCGGCCACGCCGGCAGCGACGCGCTGGAGACGCCGGTGAGCCCCCGGGGGTACCGGCTGCTGGCCAAGGTCCCGCGGCTGCCGAGCACCGTGGTCGACCGGCTCGTCGACCAGTTCGCCGGCCTGCAGAAGCTGCTGGCCGCCAGCGTCGGCGAGCTCCAGGAGGTCGGCGGGGTGGGCGAGGCCAGGGCCCGCCACATCCGCGAGGGCCTGTCCCGGCTGGCCGAGTCGTCCATCCTGGAACGCTACGTCTGAGGTCCGTGCGGGGTCCGTGCGGGCGTTCGCCGTCACGGACCCGATCGCCGGCACACCTCGCCCGGCCCGGCATGCCCCCGGCCGTGCCGGGCCGCCAGGCGGGTGATCTCCGTGTCGTACGGGAACGCCACGGCCGGCCCGCTCACGCCCCGGCCGGGGCCCTAAGCGTGCGAGGCCGCGACGGCGACGGCGGCGGGATCCCACCGGTAGCTCCCTCTGTCACCGGCATGTGGACCATCCACCACCTGCCTCCTGGCCCAGCCCGGCCCGGCCCGGCGCGGCGTGGAGTCGGCGGCCCGGCGCGGCGTGGAGTCGGCGGCCCGGCGCGGCGTGGAGTCGGCGGCCCGGCGCGGCGTGGAGTTCGCGGCCCGGCGCGGCGTGGAGTCGGCGGCCCGGCGCGGCGTGGAGTTCGCGGCCGGGCACGGCTCGGGGGCCGCCCGAACGGGTTCGGCCCGCTCTCCTAGCGCAGGTGGAAGACGGCCTTGCGGCTTCTCAGGCCGGGGGCGTGGGCCACCGCGACGTAGGTGCCGGGGCGGGCCGCGACCCGGTCGGCGGCGCAGTCGTGCCCGGAGCGGCGGCGGTCCCACACCAGCTCCCGGACGTAGGGGACGCCGCGTTCCAGCCGGTCGACGCGGTCGGTCTCGCCGCTGATGCAGTCGGAGGAGGACCACACCCGGTCGGGGCCGGAGGTGATGCGGACCTCCAGGGAGCGCGGCCCGACCTCGGTGGTGCACATCACCTTGCCGACGTTGACCAGGGTCAGGATGAACCGGGGCCTGATGCCCGGCGGGTAGACCGTCCCCTGGCCCTCCATGCTCAGCACGAGCTGCCGGCCGGCGCAGGCCTGCCCCGGCCGCCTGTGCCGGACCGCCGTCCCGGTCGTGCCGGGTGTCCCGGTCACACCCGGTGTCCCGGTCGCGCCGGGCGTCCCGGTCGCGCCGGGCGTCTCCGGTGCTCCGGGGGACGGTGTGCGGCTCCCGGTCGCCGGGGAGGTGGTCTCGAGGGGCGGCAGGACTCCCGGCATCGGCTCCTGCGCGTGTCCCGCGGTGCCGCTCCGCTCGCGGACGTCGTCCGGGCCTCCCGTCGCCGAGCAGGCCCACGCCACCACGGCGACCACCAGCAGCACACCGATCAGCGCGGTCATCCGGCGCCGCCAGTAGATGTCGGCTCCGATGTCGTCACGGAACGTGTCGGGGTCCATGCTCACAGTATGGGCAGCTCGCACGGGCCCGGGGAGCCGACCCGCCGCTCCCGCCCCGTTTCGGCCTGCGGCCCGGCCCGCGAACCGGCCCGGCCGCCCGGCGAAAGCGGACGAAGGACAGAAAGGCGGGTCGGGGACTCCGGAGGCGGCACTATCGTCGGAACGTGCCCGAGTCGAACCGCCTGCTCGAACCCGTCCTCGACTGGTACGCCGGCAACGCCCGCGACCTTCCCTGGCGGACGCCCGGCGCCTCACCGTGGTCGATCCTGGTCAGCGAGATCATGCTTCAGCAGACCCCGGTCGTGCGGGTGCTGCCCGTGTGGAAGGAGTGGACGGAGCGCTGGCCCACCCCTGCCGACCTGGCCCGCGAGGCGCCCGGCGAGGCCGTACGCCACTGGGGGCGGCTCGGGTACCCGCGCCGCGCGCTGAACCTGCACGCGTGCGCCCGCGCGATCGTCGACCGGCACGGCGGCGAGGTCCCCCGTGACCACGACACCCTGCTGACGCTGCCCGGCGTCGGCGAGTACACCGCCGCCGCGGTCGCCAGCTTCGCCTTCCTGGGCCGGCACCCGGTTCTCGACACCAACGTCCGGCGGGTCCTGGCGCGGGCCGTCGGCGGCGAGGAGTACCCGCCGAAGGCCACCACGCCGGCCGAGCGCAGGCTCGCCGCATCGTTGCTCCCCGACGCCGGCCGCGCCCCCGTGTGGGCGGTCGCCGTGATGGAGCTGGGCGCCCTGGTCTGCACCGCCCGCGCGCCCCGCTGCGCCGACTGCCCGGTCGGCGACCTGTGCGCGTGGCGGCTGGCGGGCAAGCCCGCCTACGACGGCCCGGCACGCAAGGGACAGACGTACGCGGGCACGGACCGCCAGTGCCGCGGTCGCCTCCTGGCGGTGCTGCGCCAATCCCACGGCGCCGTTCCCAAGGACGCCCTCGACGTCGTCTGGCAGGACGCGCCGCAGCGCGAGCGAGCCCTGGACGGCCTGATCGCGGACGGGCTGGCCGAGGTCCTCGACGACGGCACCTACCGCCTCCCCGCCTGAGAACCGGCACCGCGGAGCCGCGACGACCCCGGACGACCCGAGCGGCCCTCGACGAGTCCGCGACCACCCGCGACGGCGGCCCGTGACCGCGCATCACACGCCGCGCACGCTCCGGCCGGGGCGTGTCCTCTCAGGCGGCCAGGCGCAGGCCCAGGGCCGTGAGGTTGCTCCTGGCCCAGTCGAGCTCCTCGGCGATCATGTTGACCAGCGCGCCCGGCCCCCTGGCCCGCAGCGGCACGGCCAGGTCGTGGGTCTCCACCTCGATGTGGGCGGTGCCGTTCACCGCGCCGGAGAGCATCGCGGTGAGGGTGTCCTCCAGGATCGGGCGGGTGCTGGGCAGCTCCTGGCAGGCGGCGGTCATGTGGTTGTGCACGTGCCCGAGCTTGACCACGGGGGCCCCGGCGGCGGCCAGGCCGCGCAGGGCGGCTCCGGGCTCCTCGGCGCCTCCTGAGAGGTGACAGGCGTCCAGGCAGACGCCCAGGTGCTCGGAGTCGATGCCGCCGACCCGCTCCAGGGCCTGCTCGGTGGTCTCCAGCACGCAGCCGGGCCACGGCTCGAAACCCACCCTGACCGTCTTGCCGGTGACGCTGTAGAGGCCGCGCAGCTCCCGGGCCAGCCGCTCCAGGCGGCGCGAGGCGATGGCGTTCAGGTCGGCCGGCCAGTCACGGCGCCAGCCGATGGGGATGGTGGAGATGCTCCCGAAGCGGACGTCGTCCGGGAGCAGGAAGGCCAGGATCCTGGCCAGCGCCATCGTGTAGCGGTACCGCTCGGGCTTGGCCCAGTCGGGGCCCGGCGACTCCTGGTTCCTGCCGCCGGTCCCGTTGAGGCTGACGACCTCCAGGCCGCGCTCCTCCAGGGAGCGGCGCAGGCGCACCAGCTCGATCCTGTCGGCGCTGAGGTGGTCGGCGACGCTCGGGGAGAGCCAGAGGCCGACGCCCATGCGCTCCACGCCCAGGCGCTTGCGCACCGGCACCGCGTACCTGGTCAGGTGCGCGATCAGGTTCTCCAGGTCCTCGGCGGGGTGCACACCCGCGTTGTAGGCCAGGTGAACGAGTGTTCCGTCCTCGTGCCGTAAACGCATGTGGTGCCTCCAAGGCGTGCTTCTCGTAAGGTCCCCGATCGCCCCACGCCGGCCGTTCGCGGCGCTGTGAGCCGGAGGCTCTCTCCCAGCCGGGAGCCCGGCCCGGCTTCATGCAGCATCCCGCGCGGCCTGCGACCTCCGCGTCAATCCCGGAGCTGATATGTCGCTACCCCACGAGGCTGACCTCGCCGGTGGTCCACGGGGCCGGCGTGGTCCGAGGATCACGCGGTGAGACCCCGCCGAGCTCACTCTACAGAGTGTAGTACTACCCGTCGTGGCGGACACACCTTCTTTGGTAACAAATAGACAGGCCCCGTCGTGAGTCTCCTCACGGCGGGGCCTGCCGGTGGCCCCTGGGGGCCGTCGTGCCTAGTTCTGGATGGGCTCCGCGATCTCGGCGGCCGAGTCGGGGACCCGGTCGACCGGCGCGTTCTCACCGACGAAGGTGAACTTCGCGTTCTCGCCCTCGCCCTCGATCGCGATCTTCACGATCTGGCCGGGACGGAGCTCGCCGTACAGAATCTTCTCGGACAGCGTGTCCTCCAGCTCGCGCTGGATCGTGCGCCGGAGTGGGCGGGCGCCCATCACCGGGTCGTAGCCACGGTCGGCCAGGAGCTGCTTGGCCTCCTGGGTGAGCTCCATCCCCATGTCGCGGTCCTTCAGACGCAGGCCCACCTGGGCCAGCATCAGGTCCACGATGCGGATGATCTCCTTCGGCGTGAGCTGGTGGAAGACCACGATGTCGTCGACACGGTTGAGGAACTCGGGCCGGAAGTGCTGCTTGAGCTCCTCCTGGACCTTGGACTTCATCCGGTCGTAGTTGGACTCGGCGTCGTTGTTCTTGGCGAAGCCGACCCCCTGCCCCTTGGAGATGTCCCGGGTGCCGAGGTTCGTGGTCATGATGATGACGGTGTTCTTGAAGTCGACCACCCGGCCCTGGGCGTCGGTCAGGCGACCGTCCTCCAGGATCTGCAGCAGCGAGTTGAAGATGTCGGGGTGGGCCTTCTCGATCTCGTCGAACAGGACGACCGAGAACGGCTTGCGCCGCACCTTCTCCGTGAGCTGACCGCCCTCCTCGTATCCGACGTAGCCCGGAGGCGAGCCGAACAGGCGGGAGACGGTGTGCTTCTCCATGAACTCCGACATGTCCAGCATGATCAGCGCGTCCTCGTCCCCGAACAGGAACTCGGCCAGCGCCTTGGACAGCTCGGTCTTACCGACACCGGACGGGCCGGCGAAGATGAACGAGCCACCCGGGCGGCGCGGGTCCTTCAGGCCGGCGCGGGTCCGGCGGATCGAGCGGGACAGACCCTTGATGGCGTCGTCCTGGCCGATGATCCGCTTGTGCAGCTCGTCCTCCATGCGGAGCAGTCGCTGGGACTCCTCCTCGGTGAGCTTGAAGACCGGGATGCCGGTGGCGGTGGCGAGGACCTCGGCGATGAGCTCCTCGGTGACCTCGGCCACGACGTCCATGTCGCCGGCCTTCCACTCCTTCTCGCGGCGCTCGCGCTTGAGCTGGAGCTGCTTCTCCTGGTCACGCAGGGCCGCGGCCTTCTCGAAGTCCTGCGCGTCGATCGCGGACTCCTTGTCGCGCCGCACGCCCGCGATCTTCTCGTCGTACTCCCGCAGGTCCGGCGGCGCGGTCATGCGGCGGATGCGCATGCGCGAACCGGCCTCGTCGATGAGGTCGATCGCCTTGTCCGGCAGGAACCGGTCGCTGATGTAGCGGTCGGCGAGCTGCGCGGCGGCCACCAGGGCACCGTCGGTGATGGAGACGCGGTGGTGGGCCTCGTAGCGGTCCCGCAGGCCCTTGAGGATCTCGATCGTGTGGCTGAGGCTGGGCTCGGCCACCTGGATCGGCTGGAAACGACGCTCCAGCGCCGCGTCCTTCTCCAGGTGCTTGCGGTACTCGTCGAGCGTGGTGGCGCCGATGGTCTGCAGCTCACCACGGGCCAGCATCGGCTTCAGGATGCTGGCGGCGTCGATCGCGCCCTCGGCGGCGCCCGCTCCGACGAGCGTGTGGAGCTCGTCGATGAACAGGATGATGTCGCCTCGGGTGCGGATCTCCTTGAGGACCTTCTTCAGCCGCTCCTCGAAGTCACCGCGGTAGCGCGAACCCGCCACCAGGGCGCCCAGGTCGAGGGTGTAGAGCTGCTTGTCCTTGAGCGTCTCGGGCACCTCGCCCTTGACGATCTTCTGGGACAGGCCCTCCACGACGGCGGTCTTGCCGACGCCGGGCTCGCCCACCAGGACCGGGTTGTTCTTGGTCCTGCGGGACAGGACCTGCATGACCCGCTCGATCTCCTTCTCCCGGCCGATGACCGGGTCGAGCTTGCCCTCCCTGGCGGCCTGGGTCAGGTTGCGGCCGAACTGGTCCAGCACGAGGGAGGTCGACGGGGCGGCCTCGGTCGGGCCTCCCGCGGCGGCCGGTTCCTTGCCCTGGTAGCCGTGGAGCAACTGGATGACCTGCTGCCGGACCCGGTTGAGGTCGGCCCCCAGCTTCACCAGCACCTGGGCGGCGACGCCCTCGCCCTCACGGATGAGGCCGAGCAGGATGTGCTCGGTGCCGATGTAGTTGTGTCCCAGTTGCAGGGCCTCGCGGAGCGACAGCTCAAGGACCTTCTTGGCACGCGGGGTGAACGGAATGTGCCCCGACGGCGCAGACTGACCCTGGCCGATGATCTCCTCGACCTGCTGACGCACACCCTCAAGACTGATGCCGAGGCTCTCCAGAGCCTTGGCGGCAACGCCTTCACCTTCATGGATCAAGCCAAGAAGAATGTGCTCCGTACCGATGTAGTTGTGGTTGAGCATCCGGGCCTCTTCTTGGGCCAGGACGACAACCCGCCGTGCGCGGTCGGTGAACCTCTCGAACATCTCGTCGCTCCTCACAGAGCGGTCAGGCAGGTCCGGGATATCCGGGCCCTGTCATCCCGCATGGTAGCCCCGACCCGGCGACCGCTCTATGCAGAAGACGTTCCCCGAGAGCAGGGCGTTCACCCTCCATCCAACTACTTACGGGGGGTGGGATGTTCCCGCTACGCCGCAAGCGAACGACGTTTCTCAACCCGTGAAACAGATCATGCGGTCATGGCCGCCACCGGACCCCACCGTGACCGCCATAACCGCATGATTCACTCGATCGTACGGACCGATCTAGTGAGCCCGCTCGTAGTCCTCGACGATCTTGGACGCGATCCGTCCGCGCTCGCTGACGTTCATCCCGTGGGCCTTCGCCCAAGCGCGGATGTCGGCGCTCTTCTCGCGGGTGAGTGCCCGCGCTCCGCCCGCGCGACGGCGGCGGGTGGCCAGGGCACCGGAACGGCGGGCACTCTGCACGAAAGGCGAGAGGGAGTCACGCAGCTTCTTGGCGTTAACGTCGCTCAGGTCAATCTCGTAGCTGGTGCCGTCAATCGAGAAGGTGACGGTCTCGTCGGCCTCCCCCCCATCGAGGTCGTCGATGAGAATCTCCTGGATCTGCTTGGCCATCTACACAATCCTTTCGCGGAGTATTGTTTCATTCGCAAGCTAAACATATACCCGCGACCGAAGAGCGGCAATTCCAGAAGTTCGGCGATTCTCACAGGGAACCGAGACTCCCCGTCGAGGCCCGCCGTGGATCAGCTCTTCTGCGTGTCGGCGGGATCGGCCTGTTTTGCCGGGCGCCGGCCGGCGGCTTCACTCCGGACCAACTTGACGACTCCGTAGATGAAGGCCCCGCCGACGACCGCCGGGGGTATCAACGCGGACAATACAGCGTACATTCGTCCTCGCTCCGCACCGTGGATGCTTTCTAGGCCGGGGAAATGTGGCGACTCCCGGGCACGGGCGCGTGCCCATCGGCCCGGAACCGCTCAAGGATGACCATAGCGCCACCGACCTGCGGCATGCGTCGCAGGGGCGCCACGCCCGTCGCTCTCCAGCCTAATGCTTCTCTCCAGCCGCCTTACCGGTTGCGGCCGTAAAGCCGGGAAGAAAAACAGCCCGGCCGAACAGATGATCGTCCGCACGCGGGGAATACCCGTCCCCACGGGCTTCCCGGCCTCGGCGCCGGCGCGTCCCCTACGCCGGAAGCCCTGTTCAGGGGCACGCGTGACAAGAACGCCCTCCCGTGGTGAAACCGGGATCGCGGCGGCCGGGTTCATCACGGGAATGCCCGGAGCCGCTGGAACGACGGGGCACGGAGCCGGTCACCTCATCACCCCTGCCCGAACCGATGGGGTGCAGTCCACGTAACAAGACGGATCTTCAACGCTTTCTTGCCGAGAGTGCGACCCGTCCCGGTAGACGGCACATAGTCGTAGACCGTATAACCACCAAAGGCGCGCCCCCCTCACAACAACCCCGCCACGGCCGCGTCCGCCCTGCCCGGATCTCCAAGAAGGCCTTCACCGGCCGCCGCGAACGCGCCCCGGAAGACGAACCACAGAAAACCCGGGAGCGTCACGCGGGATGTCCGGGGCGAGTGGGATCGGTCATTCGGTGAGTGGTGGGCGGACCACCGACGGTGGACGATCCGCCATTGAGAGGCATAGACGTATCGAGGACGCCGCCGAGTGTCGAGGACGGGTATTTTCACCGGAGGAGGCCGAGAGCGGGCCATAAGTCCGGCCGGCGTGCCGGGGGCAAATGTTTTTACGGCACCGTGACGGTCCGGCGGGCCGGACCGTTACCGCGATCCCCCGCGCCCCGTTTTCCGGGCCGCGCCCGAAGCCGCGTGTAAGAAGAAGCCGCGTGCGAAGGCCCGGGGAAGGGCGCGGATCCGGGGCTCGGGTGTAAGGGGCGGATCCGGGCTCGGGTGTAAGGCGCGGGCCCGGCGGGTCTCGCGTGGGGAACGCGTACACGAGGACGCGTTCGTGAAGGCGCGTGGTGAAGGGCCGTGCGTGAGAGCGCGAAGGCGTCAGGGAACGTGAGGGCACGGGAAGGGATGTGCGGGAGGGTCCGGGAGGAACGTGCGGGCGCGAGGGCCACGGACTTCCTCACGGGCGGGATCCCGCGTCAGGGTCCGTACGGGAAAGCCCGCCTGCGACGAGAAGGGCCGCGTGTGGGGGGCGGGCGCGAGAAGGGCGCGAGGGGGCGCGTGGGCCCCGCGTCCGGGAAGGCCGCCCGGGTACGAAAAACGGGACCGGCGGACGAACCGCCGGTCCCGTCGTCCGGGAAACTACTTGATCTTCACGACGACCGTCTCGGCCACCTTGTCGTGCAGCGCCTGGTGCAGCGGCTGGTCCCACAGCAGCCACAGGACGTTCACGAGCGAGAAGATGTTCGCCGCCCAGTTCAGGAAGGGGACCCAGGACAGGAACTGCGGGCCGAACAGCACGCCGGCGCGCTTGAGGGCGATGTCGGAGCTGAGTCCGCCGGGGGGCAGGACCGAGCCGACGGGGACGACCTTGATGCCCATGACCATCTTGCCGACGGTCTGCCCGTTCCTCTTGAGCATGAGGAACTCGTAGACGAAGTAGACCACCGCGACGAACAGGGAGATGATCAGGGAGGCGACGAAGCTCGTCTCCGTGCTGACGCTGTTGATGCCGAGCAGCGCGATGAGCACGAAGCTCAGGATGAAGGTGACGATCGCCGTCGAGATCCCCAGGAGGATCCCGTCGACGATGCGCGCCACCAGACGCTGCCACCACTCGGCGAGGGGTGCCGGAGCGCCCGGGACGCCGCTGTACGGCTGCCCGTAGCCCTGCTGCCCGTAGGCCGGCTGCTGGCCGTAGCCCTGCTGCCCGTAGTCGGGCTGCTGACCGTAGCCCTGCTGGCCGTACGTCGGCTGCTGGCCGTAGCCCTGCTGCTGGCCGTAGTCGGGCTGGCCGTAGGAGGGCTGGGACGACTGCTGCCCGTAGGGCTGCTGGCCGTACCCGCCGCCCTGCTGGCCGTAGTCCTGCTGCTGGCCGTAGCCGCCCGTGCCGCCCTGCTGGCCGTAGCCGCCGGTGCTCTGCTGGCCGTAGGAGGGCTGCTCGTGCGAGGACTGGCCGTAGCCGCCCTGCTGCCCGTAGCCGCCGGTCCCGCCCTGCTGCCCGTAGCCGCCGGTGCCCTGCTGGCCGTAGCCGGACTGCTCGTGCGAGGACTGGCCGTAGCCCTGCTGCTGGCCGTAACCGCCCGTGCCGCCCTGCTGGCCGTAGCCCTGCTGCTGGCCGTAGCCCTGCTGCCCGTAGTCGGCCTGCTGGCCGTAGCCCTGCTGGCCGTACCCCTGGGCCTGACCGGGACCGGTGTTCGGCTGTGAGGCCTCCGACCGATAACCCACGACCGTTACGTCGGGGTCGAGACCGCCAGGGGCTCGACCCGCGTTGTGCTGTCCGTATTCCGGGTGCCCCGACGGTGTGCGATCGCGATCGGGATCATCCTGTGGATACGGCGGCTGTCCGGTGCTCACCGCGTCACCTCACTTTGAATGTGCATGTGGTAGATGTCAGACGCACATGCCTGTTGCAGCACAAGGTATCGACATAGGTAACAACAGTCACCTTTCCACCTTGTCAGCTTCAAAGTCACTCGCGTCGGGCTCGCGTGTCAGGTGGAGCAACATCCGGGTGTTGCCCAGGGTGTTGGGCTTGACGTGCTCCAGATCCAGGAACTCCGCGACACCCTCGTCGTAGGAGGCCAGGAGCTCGGCGTAGACCTCCGGGGCGACGGGCGTGCCCTGGATCTCCCGGAAACCGTGCCGGGCGAAGAAGTCGAGCTCGAACGTCAGGCAGAAGACCCGGCGCAGGCCCAGATCGACCGCGGTGCGCAGCAGCGCGGAGACGATCCGGTGCCCGATCCCGGCCCCCCGGCGGGCCGGATCGACCGCGACGGTGCGGATCTCGGCCAGATCCTCCCAGAGGACGTGCAACGCCCCGCAGCCGACCACCTCTCCCTGCCCGTCGGTGGCGACCCAGAACTCCTGGACGTCCTCGTACAGCGTGACGGTGGCCTTCTCCAGCAGACGCGGCCCCGCGCCGCCGTAGGTGTCGACGAGGCGCCTGATGGCGCGGACGTCCGGGGTGCGGGCACGCCGGACGGTGATCTCGGCGGCCTCCGCGACCATGGACGAATCGCCCCGCTCCTCGCCGTCCTGCTCGCTGCCGTCCCGTTCCGCGCCGTCCCGGGAGCCGTTCCCGCGTACGGACTCGCGTCCGTTCGCCCGTCCGGTCGCGTGCCCGACCTCGCACCCCGCCTCGTGTCCCGACTCGTGCCCGGCCCCGCGCCCGGTCTCGGCGGGGGTGTGCACGACCGGCGCCGCAGACTGTTCCGCAACCTGCTCCATGACCGATCAGCGTACGTCGCCCGCCGACCTCCAATTACGGCTCATCCCTAACTCACGCACCACCCCTCCCCCATGACCCTTGGTAGTGGCATTACCACACTGGGCACGGGGGTGCCGTGGTGTGGCCCATTTCATCTTTGGTACGGTTCCGGAGCTGGGCCGACCCCCGAGGGCCTGGTGAAGCACCAGGCAAAGGCCGCGCAAAGGCAACAGTGATCATTGTGAGATGTGATCCGCCCGTGACATTTCAGTTGCGGAACCTCTACTGAATTCAGGGTTCTGGTTGAGCAGGAACCACGGGTCGACTAATCTCCGTGCTCGATGTCAGACATGTGAAAGAGCCTGACCCGCCGAATCTTCCGCAGGGAAGAACCGGGGACCCACCGTGTCCCTGGGGTGAATCCGAGTGCCACCGGCGCACCCGGTAGGGCTGCCTCCGGCCCGAACCCGTCAGCTAACCCGGTAGGCGGCCGAGGAGAGGAGTCCATTGGTGAAGCGCACGCGCGACCGCGGAGGAGACCGAGCGGGTGGCGACGCCCGCCGTCCACGACGCGCGCCGCGAGGGCTCCGCCGCCGCATGGCGGTCATCGGCCTGGCGTTCGCCACTCTCACGCTGGGCACCCCCCTGGTCGCGGCCACCGCCGACCCGGAGCCCAGCCTCAAGCAACTGGCCGAGCAGGCCGAGAAGCTGCACAACGAGATCGAGACGCTCGCCGAGCAGTACAACGGCGAGCGGGTCAAGCTCAAGCAGGCCCAGCGGGCCGCGGACAGCGCCGAGAAGACCCTCGCCACCAGCGAGTCCGAGCTGGAGTCACGCCGGGCCAAGGCCGCGCTGCTGGCGCAGAGCAGCTACATGTCGGGCGGCCTGAACTCCGGTCTCGCGCTCACCCAGACGACCGACCCCGACGCCTTCCTCGACCAGGCCACCACCACCTACGCCCTGCAGCAGCGCCAGAGCGAGGAGGTCGCCCAGGTGGCGCGGGCGATCGAGTCCGCGGAGCGGGCCCAGGCCGGCGCCAAGGCCAGGACCTCCGAGGTCAAGAAGCTGCTGACGGAGATCGACACCAAGCGCACCAGGATCGAGCGGCTGGTCGCGCGGGTGGAGAGCGACCTGTTCAAGGAGGTGCGCTCGCAGGCCGTCGGCAACCGGGGCGCCCGGGTGAAGGTCGACGCGCCCATCGTGGGCGCCGGCAAGGGTGCCGAGGCCGCCCGCTGGGCGCTGACCCAGCAGCTCAAGCCGTACGTCTGGGGTGCCGAGGGGCCCAACTCCTTCGACTGCTCCGGCCTGGTCATGTGGGCCTACCAGAAGGTCGGGATCAGCCTGCCGCACTACACCGGTGACCAGTGGACCGCGGGCACCCGCGTCTCCAGGAGCCAGCTGCGCCCCGGCGACCTGGTCTTCTTCTACTCCGACCTGCACCACGTCGGGATCTACATCGGCGCGGGCCTGATGGTCCACGCGCCCAGGACCGGTGACGTGATCCACATCACCACGATCGACAACCGGCCCTTCGTGGGAGGCGTACGCGTCGCCGGCTGACCGCCGGGCCGTCCGGCCTTCCCGGGCGGAAGGACGGCCCCGCACCGTCTCCGAGCCGGGGGCGATCTCGCGCTCCCCCCGGATCGGGGACGCCTCCGCGCTTCCTCCGGGACGGGACGGCCCGCACGCGCGGGTGGCCGGGGGACCGTCGCGGCCGAGGCCGCCTGGCCCAGGCGGGCGGTCCGCACGCGCGGGCGGCCGGGAATCCCGTCGAACCAGGTGACGACCGTCCTTCCGGGCGGCCCGCAGGCGCGGGCGGTTAGATCAGGCGGCGGCGAGCCGCCCAGGCCACGGCCTCGATCGCGGTGGCGACGCCGATGCGGTCACAGATGCCCCTGAGCCTGCGCCTGACGGTCCGGCCGCTGATGTCGAGCCTGCGGCCCACCCGGTCCACGGTGACGCCCTTGGCGAGCTCGGCCAGCAGCACGAGATCGTCCTCGCTGAGACCGATGTCTCCGATGCCCAGGGGGCTGTCGCCATGGCGTGAATCCACTTCGGGATATGCCATCAAGAGTCACTCCCCCCACTCTGGAAACCGGGCCTAAGGCGCCAGGAATGATTACCACCCGCCAGGAACGGTAAACGCCTTGTTCAAAGGTCGTCAAGTTCCGCCCTTCATAGCGCGTCCGCACTATTGACATAGCAGGCTATACGTGAAGTACTCAGGATATGTCAGCGCCTTTGCGCTTAAGTCACGACCCTGAGCGGGCACGGGCTCGCAACCACCCTCTGCCTGCGGCGATGGGCATGTCCACAGAACAAGGTTTCGTCCGCGTGACCGGCGCCGCGACCCCCTGGAGGCCGAGCCCGCGACGGGCACGCTCCCCCGTATTTTCCGGGACACCCGCCCCCCTGCCCCCCGCACGGCGGTGATCACACCCCCGTCTCCTTGACGGTGCCCCGTAAAAAACCAGGAAATGGTGCACGGCTGTCTCATTCGCGGGATTTGCGAAGTGTCGCGCGTGATCACCCCCGCATCGGGATATTGGCCATACTAGAAGGGGTTTCTGCGCTATGCAGAAACCCCTCCACATTGCACGGAGGACCGTGAGCACCGCCGTTTCCGACCTGCTGGGATTCGACCCCTCCGCCCCCGGTTTCACCCGCGCCCCGTACGAGCACTACCGGCGGTTGCGGGAGCACGGGCCGCTGACGCGTACGGCGTCCGGCATGTGGGTGGCCACCGGGTACGCCGCCTGCGCCGCGCTGCTGCGCGACCCGCGGTTCGGTCACGGCTCGGACCTTCGGCGGCGCGGCCGGGTGGCGCGCTCGTTCCTGACCATGGACCCGCCGGACCACACCCGGCTGCGCTCCCTGGTGAGCGGGGCCTTCACGGCACGGATGATCGAGCGGCTGCGGCCCCGCGTCGAGTCCGTCGCCGTCGAGCTGGCCGCTTCGGTGGCGGCGTCGGTCACGGGGTCGGTCACGGGGTCGGTCACAGGGTCGGTGACGGCGCAGGTGACGGGGTCGATGACGGCGTTGGCGGGCAGGGGCGAGGGCGGCGCGGGGAACGGGTCCGGAGGCGGGGACGAGGCCGGGAGCGGGTGCGGGGAGAGCGATCTGATCGCCGCCCTGGCCTACCCGCTGCCGGTCCGGGTGATCAGCGAGCTGCTGGGCGTACCCCCCGAGGACCGGGCACGCTTCCAGGGCTGGAGCGAGGCACTGGCGCGCGGGCTGGACCCGGACTTCATGCTCCCGGAGCGGGTGGTGGCGGAGCGGGAGGCGGCCAGGGCGGAGTTTCGCGCCTACTTCGCGGAACTGGCCGCCAGGCGGCGGGCCGAGCCCGGCCCCGACCTGCTGAGCGACCTCGTCCGCACCGGCGCGCTCACCGTCGACGAGCTGCTGGCCACCTGCGTGCTGCTGCTGGTGGCCGGGCACGAGACCACGGTCAACCTGATCGGCAACGGCGCCCTGGCCCTGCTGCGGCACGGAGCCCTGGACCGCTTCCGCGAAGGCGGCAGCGGCGACGGCAGCGGCGACGGGTCGCGGATGGTCGAGGAGCTGCTCCGCTACGACCCGCCCGTGCAGCTCACGTTCAGGGTCGCGCTCGCCGACGCGGACCTGTGCGGGACGCGCGTCCGGGCGGGTGAGGGCGTGATGGCGCTGCTGGGCGCGGCCAACCGCGATCCCGAGGTGTTCGCCGAGCCCGACCGGCTCGACCTGGAGCGCCGCCCCGGCCGCCACCTGGCCTTCGGCCTGGGCGCGCACTTCTGCCTGGGCGCGCCGCTGGCCCGCCTGGAGGGCACGGTCGCGCTCTCCGCGCTGGCGACGGCGGCACCGGGCCTGGTCCTGGCCGACCCGGCGCCCCCGTACAAGGAGAACGTCGTCCTGCGCGGCCTGGCCGCGCTTCCCGTCAGGCTCGGCCCGGCGGCTTGACCGGCGGGAACAGGACGGTCTCGCGGATGTTCCCGCCCGTGAGGGCCACGACGGGCCGGTCGGTGCCCAGCCCCGTGCCGCGAGCGGGCGGCATCGCATATTCCAGGGCGGCGAGGAAGCCCTCGTCAAGCCGCACGGCCTCGGGGGCGCCGCCCGCGGCGAGCGGCGACCGCCCGGTGGGACGGCGGCGCCGCTCGACCGGGTCGACCGGCTCCGAGCAGGCGGTGCCGAGTTCGGTGCCGAGTTCGGTGCCGAACCCGATCAGGTCCCGCCTCTCGGTCAGGAGCGGGTTGTCCCGGTGCCGGCGGGCGGCCGCGGAGAGGTGGGCGGGGCTCAGGTGGTGTTGCGGTGGTAGATCAGGCGCAGGCCGATCAGCGTGAGCCACGGCTCGTGCATGTCGATCGAGCGCGCCTCGCTCACCACGAGCGGCGCCGCGCTGCCGGTGGCCACCACCGTGACCTCGTCGGGGTCGTCGGCCAGCTCGGCCGCCATCCGCTCGACGATCCCGTCCACCTGGCCGGCGAAGCCGTAGATGATGCCCGCCTGGAGCGCCTCCACGGTGTTCTTGGCGATCACCGACCGGGGCCGGATCAGCTCCACCTTGTGCAGCTGCGCCCCGGCCGCGGCCAGCGCGTCCACCGAGATCTCGATGCCGGGGGCGGTCACCGCGCCGACGTACTCGCCCTTGGCGGAGACCGCGTCGAAGGAGGTCGCGGTCCCGAAGTCGACGATGACGCACGGCCCGCCGTAGAGCTGGATGGCCGCCAGCGCGTTGACGATGCGGTCGCTGCCGACCTCCTTGGGGTTGTCCATCCGGACCGGGACGCCGGTGCGGACGCCGGGCTCCACGATGACCGCGGGCACGTCCCCGTAGTAGCGGCGGCACATCTCGCGCATCTCGTTCAGCACCGAGGGGACGGTCGAGCAGATCGCGATGCCGTTGACGTCGGCCCCCTTGAGCAGCGGCGACTGCCCGAGCAACCCCTGGAGCACGACGGCGATCTCGTCCGCCGTGCGCCGGGGGTCGGTGGAGATCCGCCAGTGCTCGATCACGTCCTCACCCTCGAAGAGGCCGAGAACGGTGTGCGTGTTGCCGACGTCGATGGCGAGCAGCATCAATTCCCCCGAAGGTCCAAGGCGATGTCCAGTGCCGGCGCCGAGTGAGTGAGCGCGCCCACGGCAAGGTAGTCAACACCCGTCTCGGCCACATCACGAGCGGTTCGCAGGGTCAGCCCCCCGCTGGACTCCAGCCGGGCCCTGCCGTCCACCAGCCGTACGGCGCGCGTCAGCTCCTCGACGGTGAAGTTGTCCAACAGGATCTCCTCGGCTCCCTCGGCCAGCACCGGCTCGATCTGGTCGATCCGGTCGACCTCGACCTCGATCGGCAGGCCGGGGCAGGCGTCACGGACCGCCCGGAACGCCTCGGCGACCCCGCCCGCGGCCACCACGTGATTGTCCTTGATCAGCGCGGCGTCCGAAAGGGACATGCGGTGGTTGGTCCCTCCGCCGCAGCGCACCGCGTACTTCTCCAGCGCGCGCAGTCCCGGAAGCGTCTTGCGGCTGTCCCTGATCGCGGCCCCGGTCCCGGCGACGGCGTCGACCCAGCGGCCGGTCAGGGTCGCGATGCCGGACAGGTGGGTGAGCAGGTTGAGCGCGGTGCGCTCGGCGGTCAGCAGGTCCCGGGTGGGACCGGTGACGGTCATCAGCACCTCCCCGGCGGCGACGCGCTCGCCGTCCTTGACCCTGCGCTCGGCCGTCAGGCGGCCCCGGCTGAGGTGGGAGAAGGCGGCCTCGGCCACGGGCAGGCCCGCCACCACGCCGTCCGCGCGGGCCACCACGTCGGCGGTGTCGGTCCGGTCCGCCGGGATGGTGGCGAGGCTGGTGACGTCACCCCCCTGCCACACGTCCTCGGCCTCGGCGCTCTCCAGGAGCGCGACCAGCGCCGCCGGGTCGAGCCCGGCCTCGGCGAGGTCGGTCTCCACCCGGTGCGGCAGCGCCGTCTCGCGCCGCCCGTGGGGTACGTACGTCATGGTCGGTCCCTCCGCTGTCAGGGTCACGTCGAGGTGGCCGAGCCACCGCTCGTCGTTCCGTTCGGGAAAATCCTCGCGCCAGTGCGAGCCCCGGGTCTCCTGGCGCCGCCCGGCCGCCGCCACCAGCACGGAGGCGACCGTCAGCAGGTTGGTGGTCTCCCAGGACTCGGTGCACGGCTCGACCGCCACCGGGGTCCACCGGAGGTTCACCAGGGCCCTGGAGACCTCCGCCAGGGACTCCTGGCCGCGCAGCACGCTCGCCCCCCGGCTCATGTGCCCCTGGATCCTGGTCCGGGCCCTGGGATCGATCAGGCCGGTGGGACGGTCGTCGCCGATCGGCCCGCCCGCCGGGACGTCCCCGGTGGCCCCGGCGTCGGTCCTGGCGTCGGCCTCGACGGTCCCGGCGTCCGGGGTGCCGGTCACGGTGGACGGGCCGTGCGCGGACCTTCCGGCCGATCCGGCGTGGACGTCGGCGGCGATCCGCGCAGCGAAGACCAGCCCCTCCAGCAGGGAGTTGGAGGCCAGCCGGTTGGCGCCGTGCACGCCGGTGCACGCGACCTCCCCGCACGCGTACAGTCCCGGGACGCTGGTACGGCCGCGCAGGTCGGTGCGGACGCCGCCGCTGGCGTAGTGGGCGGCGGGGGCGACCGGGACGAGGTCGACGACCGGGTCGATGCCGTGCTCCCGGCAGACCGCGTGGATCGTCGGGAAGCGGGTGCGCCACTTCTCCTCGCCGAAGTGGCGGGCGTCGAGGTAGACGTGGTCGGCCCCGGTGGCGCGCATCCGCCGCATGATCGCCTTGGCCACCACGTCGCGGGGGGCCAGGTCGGCCAGCTCGTGCACGTCCCGCATGAACCGGGTGCCGTCCGCGTCGACCAGCACCGCGCCCTCACCCCTGACCGCCTCGGAGATCAGCGGCTGCTGGCCGGTGGAGTCCTCGCCCAGCCAGAGCACCGTGGGATGGAACTGGACGAACTCCAGGTCCCTGACCACGGCGCCGGCGCGCAGCGCGAGCGCCACCCCGTCGCCGGTGGAGACGACCGGATTGGTGGTGGCGGCGTAGACCTGTCCCATGCCGCCGGTGGCCAGCACCACCGCCCCGGCGGTGACCGCGCCCACCCCGTCGCGCTCGCCCTCGCCCATGACGTGCAGGGTCACCCCCGCCGCGTGGCCGCGCGCGTCCTTGAGGAGGTCGAGGACGAGCGCGTGCTCGATCACCTCGATCCCCGCCCCGCCGACGGCCTGCACCAGTGCCCGCTGCACCTCGGCGCCGGTGGCGTCGCCGCCCGCGTGCACGATGCGGTCGCGCCGGTGACCGCCCTCCCTGGTGAGCTGGAGCGCGCCGGAGGCGTCGGTGTCGAACCGGGCGCCCGAGGCGATCAGGTCGCGCAGCGCGTCCGGCCCCTCGGTCACCAGGACCCGTACGGCCTCCTCGTCACAGAGCCCCACCCCGGCGACGAGCGTGTCGGACAGGTGCTCGGCGGGGGTGTCGGCCGGGTCGAGCACGGCGGCGATGCCGCCCTGGGCCCAGCGGGTGGAGCCGGACGACAGGACGTCCTTGGTGACGACCAGGACCTTCGCGGCGGGGTCGAGGCTCGCGTACCGGAGTGCCAGGGTGAGGCCCGCGATTCCGGAGCCCACCACGACCACGTCCGCCTGGACCGTCCAGCCCGGTGCGGGCGCGGTCAACCTCTGGGGGATGGCCGGGATGCTCATTGCCGCCTCCTCGCGGGGGTTCGTTGAGGCCGTTCATTTCGTCAATGTGACGATAACGCGCGGGTCCGAGCGGACCCACCCCGGGGTGGGTCCCTGGGGACCGGCACCGATCCCGGGCATCGCGCGGCCCGCTCCTGTCGCGGCGACGGGCGCCGTGCGGCCGGTTCCGGGTGCGGGCATCGTGCGGCCGGTTCCGGTTCCAGGTGCGGGCACCGTGCGACCGGAACCGGAACCGGTTACGGGGACCGTCCGCCGGTTCCGGTCAGCCGAGGGTGAGTGTGACGTTGTCGATCAGCCTGGTGGTCCCCACCCGTGCCGCCACCGCGAGGATCGCCTCGCCCGCGTGGTCGTCGCCGACCTCCGCGAACGTCGCCGGATCGACCAGCACCAGGTAGTCCAGGGCCAGCGACGGCTCGGCGTCCAGCACCGCGCGGGCGGCCCGGCGGACCCGGGGCGCCGTACGCTCCCGCGCCCCCTCGTCCAGCGCCCGGGACAGGGCCAGCGCCACCGGCCGGTCCTGGGCCGACAGGTAGCGGTTGCGGCTCGACAGCGCCAGGCCGTCCGGCTCACGGACCGTGGGAGCCCCGACGACGGTGACCGGCAGGTTCAGGTCGGCGGCCATCCGGCGGATCATCGCGAGCTGCTGGGCGTCCTTCTGCCCGAACACCGCCACGTCCGGCTGGACCAGGTTGAACAGCTTCAGCACCACGGTCAGGACACCGTCGAGGTGGCCGGGGCGGAACTCCCCCTCGACGACCGAGCCCATCGCCCCGGCGGAGACGCCGACCTGCCTGTCGGGCAGGTACATCTCCCCGGCGGAGGGGGCGAAGACGATGCCCACCCCCTCGGCCCGGCAGATCTCCAGGTCGGCCTCGAACGTACGGGGGTAGCGGGAGAAGTCCTCGGCGGGACCGAACTGGAGCGGGTTGACGAAGATGCTCACCGCCACCTGGTCCGCCCGCTCGCGGGCCAGCCGGATGAGGGAGCGGTGCCCCTCGTGCAGCGCTCCCATGGTCGGCACGAGAGCCAGCGCGGCCCCGCCGGAGAGGGCGCCGGCGCCGATCCCCAGGGCCTCACGCGCCTTGATCAGTCCTGCGCGGTCGTCCGCCACGATCACTGTGACCTCCGGGGGGTGTTCCGGCTCCGGGGCCGGACGGGGGTGTTCCGGCCACCGGGCCGGACACCGGGCTGGATGGGGATGCTCGGGACACCGGGACGGACAGGGATGCTCCGAATACCGGGCCGGACAGGGATGCTCCGGATACCGGGCCGGGCGAGAGTGCTCGGGCTTCCGGGCCGGAAGGTGCCGCTCCGGGCATCGGTCCCGGAAGGGACGGCGTTCCCAGCGAGGTCGCGCAGCGGCTCCGGGGACCGTGTCAGGTCCACGTGTTGCCGCCCAGGGCGTCCAGCAGGCGCTCGGCGGCCTCGGGCTTGAGGAGCCCGGCCGCCAGGGCCCTGTCGGCGGTGAGCCTGGCGAGGGCCACGTAGGCGTCCGCCGCCTCGGGGGCGGCGAGGATCAGCGCGTCCACGTGCCTGCGGACGGTCCCGGCGTCGCCGCGCACCACCGGCCCGGTCAGCCCGGCGATGCCGAGCCGCAGCACGTTCTCCAGGGCCGCGCCGAGCAGCGGGCCCAGCATCCGGCCCGGCTGCTCCACGCCGATCCGTTCCAGCAGCTCCGAGGACTCCGCGATGAGCGTCACCATGTGGTTGGCCGCCCCCGCGAGGGCCGCGTGGTACAGCGGCCGGTCCTCGTCGGCGATCCAGACCGGCTCGCCCTCCATCTCGATGACCAGGGCCTCTGCCACCGCGCGGAGCGTGTCCGGCGCGGTCACCCCGTAGGAGATGCCGGCCAGGCGGCGCAGGTCGTCGTCGCGGCCGGTGAAGGTCATCACCGGGTGCAGCGCCAGCGGCAGCGCCCCGGCCTTGATCGCCGGGTTCAGCACCGCCAGCCCGTACGCGCCGCTGGTGTGGGCCACCAGCTTGCCCCTCAGGTCGGCACCGGTCCCCACCAGACCGGAGACCAGACCGGGCAGCACGTCGTCGGGGACCGTCAGCAGGACGAGATCCGCGTCGGCCACCACGTCCTCGGGCCGGACGGGGACGAGCCCGAGCCGTTCGACCGCCCGTTCGCTGGAGGCGTCCGAGACACCGCTCGCCGCGACGACCCGGTGTCCCGCCCTGACCAGCGCGGCGCCGAGCGCCGAACCGACCCTGCCCGCCCCGACCACTCCGACGGCCAGTCGTGCCGGGCGATCGACTGCGTCCATGACGTCCCGTCCTTCGACCATGTGAGGGCTCCGTGCCCGATTGACCAGCGTAACGGGCCGTACCGCGCCGACCATGAAGACGCGCTTCCGGTACGGGCGGTGAGGTTCCCCCACAAGGGTGCCAAACCCGATCTCCGGCGGGACACCGGGACCCTGTGAAAGGCCCGCGGGGACACGACCACCGGCCGGGTGAGGGACGCGCCGACGTGACCTCTGTCACCGTCCCGCGCGCCGGTGACAGAATGCGGTCATGTGTTCACTCCCATCGTCGGCACGAGTCGATCTCGTTCCCCCGCCCCGCCGGGTAGCGTCTGAGGACGTGTGGCTCACCTGGCGCGCCGCGATGGAGCATGCGCTCTACGGCGAGAGCGGCTTCTACCTCCGGGAGCGTCCCTCGGGTCACTTCCGCACCTCCGTCGGCGCCTCCCCCCTGTTCGCCGAGGCCGTGCTGCGCGAGCTGGTCGCGGTGGACGAGGCGCTCGGCCGCCCCGACGTGCTCGACCTGGTCGACATCGGCGCGGGCGAGGGCGGCCTGGCGACCGGTGTGCTCGCCGCGGCCCCGCCCTCGCTGCGGCGGAGGCTGAGGGTGACCGCGGTCGAGCTGGCTCCCCGGCCCCCGGCGCTGCCCGGGGAGATCGCCTGGAGCAGGGCCGCCCCGGACGGGATCTGCGGGCTGGTGCTCGCCAACGAGTGGCTGGACAACATCCCCGTCGACATCGTCGAGCAGACGGTCACCGGCCCCCGGCTGGTCCTGGTCAACGTCATCGACGGTGAGGAGCGGCTCGGCGGCAGGCCCGGAGAGGCCGACCTGGCCTGGCTGAACCGCTGGTGGCCGATGCGGCTCACCGGCGAGCGGGCCGAGATCGGCCGCCCCCGGGACCGGGCCTGGGCGTCGGTGATCGTACGCCTGGCCCGCGGCCGGGCGATCGCGATCGACTACGCCCACGCGGTGGACGACCGGCCGCCCTACGGCACGCTGGCCGGATACCGCGACGGGTCGATGGTGGCACCGGTGCCCGACGGGTCGTGCGACATCACCGCCCACGTGGCGCTCGACGCGTGCGCGGCCGCCGGTGAGAGCGCCGGGGCCGTCACGACGGCGCTGACCACGCAGCGCGAGGCACTGCGCGCCCTCGGCATCACCGGGCGGCGCCCTCCGGCCGAGCAGGCCGCCGCCGACCCGCGCGGCTACCTGCGGGCCCTGGCCCGTTCCTCGGAGGAGGCGGAGCTCATCGCGCCGGGAGGGCTCGGCGGGTTCGGCTGGCTCTCCCAGAGCCGCCCCTGAGACCGGAGAGGGGGACGGGGGCCACCCGGCGGCGCCGACGGGCGCTGTCGTCCGGCCCCGTCCGGCCGTCGTCGCCACACGCCCTCACCGGCCGTCGTCGCCACACACCTTCACCGCGCGGCGTCACCGGCCGTCGTCATCACGCGTCCTCACCGTACGGCGTCACGGCGGCGTCACAGGGTGGCGTCGTCGGGCGGTGTCGCGTGGTAGAGCCCGGTGATGGTCGTGGCGACGTCGAGGCCCAGGACCGGGTCGGGCCGGTCGGACAGCAGGCTCTCGTACAGGGGCCGGTAGTGGGCGATCTTTCTGGGGGTGCGGCCGTCGTCGCCGTGCGTGCCGAGGAGCTCGCCGGCCCCGGCCACGAAGCCCGTCATGGCGGTGTGGTCGATCCAGATCTCCACGTCGGAACCGCCGAGGGCGAGGACGGTCTCCTTGCTGCTGGACCCGGCGAGCCAGCTCGTCCGCAGCCGGGCTCTGCCCACCTCGCCCCGGGAGCGGTACTCGCAGACGCACCAGGCACTCGCGCCCCCGTCCGTCTGCCGGACGGACACGAGCGCCGTGAGGTCGACGAAGCGGGAGAGCATGCTGAGCTGGTTGATCCCGGAGTCCGTCCAGCTGGAGACGTACGAGGTGAAGGCGTCCTCGCCCCGGACGGCGTACGGGTCGTAGAACGCCGAGGTGATGCCCGTGACGGGTCCCCACTCCTCGTGCCCGGCGATCTGCTCCGCGGCCCAGAGCACCTCGGGCGAGAACGCGAAGTGGTGCGCGGTGAACACGCGGCCCCGCGCGTCGGCCGCCCCGTCCAGGGAGGCCAGCCGGGCCAGGGAGGCGAGGTCGTGGACCAGGGGCTTCTCGACGAGCACGCGCGCCGAGGAGCGGGTGAGGGCCGAGGCGACCAGGTCCGCGTGCGTGGCGGTGGGGGTGGCGATCACGATCAGGTCGGGCCGGTGCGCCCCGAGCGCGTCGGTCAGCGAGCCGTAGTGGGGCGGCCTGCTCCCCCGGAACAGGGGTGGTTGCGCGATCCGGGGGTCGGCGGTGAACTCCAGGGAGACCTCGGGCCGTTCGGCGAGGACCGCGAGATGGGTCTCCGCGATGATCCCGACCCCGGCCAGCCCGACCCGTACACGATCACTCATGTGATTTTCCCTCTCCTGCGGTCGGGCCGGTTCAGACGCGTACCTGGAGGGACTCCAGGCCCCGGACGACGTAGCCCGGCTCAGACGCGTACCTGGAGGGACTCCAGGCCCCGGACGACGTAGCCCGGCTCAGACGCGTACCTGGAGGGACTCCAGGCCCCGGATGACGTAGCCCGGCTTCCATGCGGGTTCGGTGACGAGCTCCGCCCTCGGCGCCCTGCGCAGCAGCGCGCCGAACGACTCGATCAGCTCGACCCTGGCCAGCGGCGCACCCAGGCAGAAGTGGATGCCCGCGCCGAAGGAGATGTGCGGGTTGTCGGCCCGGGTCACGTCCAGGCGGCCGGGGTCGGCGAACACCTCGGGGTCGCGGTTGGCCGAGCCGAACAGCAGCGCCACCTCGGTGCCCCGGGGGATGTCGACCCCGCCCACCGAGATGTCCTCCAGCACCCAGCGCTCGAACATCTGCAGCGGCGTGTCCCAGCGCATCAGTTCCTCGACCGCGGTGGGCAGCAGGCCGGGGTCGGCGCGGAGCCGGTCCAGCTCGGCCGGGTTGCGGAAGAGCGCCCACCAGCCGTTGCCGGTGACGTTGACGGTGGCCTCGTGCCCGGCGTTGAGCAGCAGCACGCAGGTGCCGACCAGCTCCTCCTCGGTGAGCCGGTCCCCCTCGTCGGCCACCAGGGCGAGCGCGCTGATCAGGTCGTCACCCGGGTCGGCCCGCCGGGCGCGGGCCAGCTCGACGAGGTAGGCGGAGAACTCCTCGGCCGCGCGTACGGCCGTGTGCTGGGCCTCGGCCGACGGCCGCAGCTCGTACATGCCGCAGATCTGGGCCGACCAGGGCCGCAGCAGGTGCCGGTCCGCCTCGGGCACGCCGAGCATCTCGGCGATCACCGTGACCGGGAGCGGCTCGGCCACCTCGGCGATCAGGTCCCCGCCGCCGCGCTCGACGAAGTCGTCGACCAGTCTCCCGGCCATCCGGGCCACCTTGGGGCGGAGCGCCTCGACCATGCGCGGCGTGAACGCCTTCGACACCAGTCTCCTGAGCCGGGTGTGCACCGGCGGCTCGACATCGAGCATGCCCGCCCTGATCACCCGCCAGAACGGGTCCTGGAACTCCGGGTCGTCCGGCCTGCCGAACTCGGCGTGGGTGGCCACGTGCAGGTAGGAGCGGCCGAGCCTGCGGTCGCGCAGCAACGCGTTGACGTCGGCGTGCCGGGCGACGAGCCACTGGCCGGTCGGCTCGAAGAAGCTGACCGGCCGCTCCCGCCTCAGCTCGTCGTAGGCGTCGTACGGGTGGGCGACGAATTCCGGATTCCAGGGATCAAAGCGCACGTGAGCATCGTAATCCGGCCCGAAAGCCGGGCCGCTCACCCGGCCTCACACCGGGCGATCGGTCTCGTCGGGCCGGGTCCCGGCCTGGAGGCGGCCATGCGGCCCGGGGCCGGCGTGCTCCCCCTCCTCGGCCGACACCGAGGTCCCGGCCGCCCCGGAGGTTCCGGCCGACCCGGAGGTCCCGGCCTGCTCGGAGGTTCCGGCCAGAGCCGGGGGCCCGGAGGCCCCGGGCCCGTCGCCCGCCTCGTAGCGGCTGTGCAGCTCGACCGGCTTCTGGCCCGTCTTGCGGCGCATCCGGATGTTCAGCAGTTCCACCAGCAGCGAGAAGGCCATCGCGAAGTAGATGTAGCCCTTGGGGATGTGCTGCTCGAAGCCCTCGGCGATGAGCACGACGCCGATCAGCACCAGGAAGGACAGGGCGAGCATCTTGATGCTCGGGTGCTGGTCCACGAAGCGGCTGATCGGCCCGGAGGCGAACAGCATCACCAGGACCGCGACGATGACGGCCGCGACCATGACGCCCAGCTCGTCGACCATGCCGACCGCGGTGATCACCGAGTCGAGCGAGAAGACGACGTCGAGGATCATGATCTGGATGATCACGGAGGCGTAGGAGGTGGCCATCCTGCCCCCGGCGTGGCCGGAGTCGCCCTCCAGGCTGCCGTGCATCTCGTGGACGCTCTTGGCCAGCAGGAACAGGCCGCCGACTATCAGGATCAGATCTCGCCCGGATATCCCGTGCCCGAACACCTCGAAGAAGGGTTCGGTGAGTCTCACCACCCACGCGAGCGCCACCAGCAGGGCGAGGCGGCTGAGCAGGGCCACGAGGAGCCCCAGCCTGCGCGCCTTGTCCCGTTGCTCGGGAGGGAGCCTGCTCACCAGGATCGAGATGAAGATGATGTTGTCGATCCCCAGCACGATCTCCAGAGCGACAAGGGTGAAGAACCCTATCCATATCTCCGGATTGGTCACCCAGTCCATTGCTTCCTCCTTTGTCGGCCCGCGGTGGAACAGAGCCGGCCGGCGGCCAGAACGTTTCTTCGGCTGACTGCCTGGACGAGCGGGAGCCTCCAGGAGTTCCTGGCGCGCGCCTCCGGGTCGAAAGTCACCCTCCGTAGCGCCCCTCGGCGCGTGTCCGGACTTGCGGGAGGGCGGCGACCGTCGGTTATAGTTCCCCCGTAGGTCATGAGTGCCAGTGACAAGCCCCGGCTCGCTGGCCGGCAACCCTCGCGTCCGCGGCGGGGTGCCCCGGGTGAGGACCTGGTCCGGCACGAGACGTGCCGGGCAAGCGCGGGCTTCGGGTGCCTATGTCTCATGGGTCGAGGTCCGATGACCTCGAAGGAGCCCTGACATGCCCGCCCTGACGATCTTCGAATCCTCCGCTCCCGTCGCCGACGTCCTCGCCGCCCCCGCGAACGCACTCGCGACCGCGGCGACCGGCGGGACCACGGTGACCGGCGGGACCACGGTGACCGGCGGCCGGCCGATCCCGGCCGTGCTCGGCTCGGACCTGGAGGTCCCGGTCAGGGGCGGCAGGCTCGTCCGCTACGCCAACCTCGACTACGCCGCCAGCGCCCCCTGTCTGGAGCCGGTCAGCGCCGCCGTCGCCGCCGCGCTCCCGGCCTACTCCAGCGTCCACCGGGGCGCGGGGTACGCCTCCCAGCTCACCACGGCCCGCTACGAGCAGGCCCGCCACACGGTGCGCGCCTTCGTCGGGGCGCGCCCGGACGACTCGGTGATCTTCACCCGCAACACCACCGACGCGACCAACCTGCTGTCCCGCAGCCTGCCCGAGGGCACCACCGCGGTCGTCTTCGACACCGAGCACCACGCCTCGCTGCTGCCCTGGGACCGCGCGGTGCGGCTGCCGGTGCCCGCGTTCCCCGGCGAGGCCGTCCGCGCCGCCGACGAGGCCCTCTCCTCGATCGAGGGCCCGGCGCTGCTGGTGGTGACCGCCGCCTCCAACGTCACCGGCGAGCTCTGGCCGATCGCCGCGCTGGCCCACATCGCGCACCGCCACGGCGCCCGCGTCCTGATCGACGCCGCGCAGCTCGTCCCGCACCGCCGCCTGAACCTGACCGCGCTCGACCTGGACTACGTGGTCTTCTCCGGCCACAAGCTCTACGCCCCGTTCGGCACGGGCGCGCTGATCGGCCGTTCCGACTGGCTGGCCGACGCCGAGCCGTACCTGCGTGGCGGCGGCGCGGTGAGGGCCGTCGGCGACGACGGGGCCGAGTGGCACGACGACCCCGAGGCCCGGCACGAGGCCGGAACCCCGAACGTGCTGGGCGCCGTCGCGCTGGCCGCGGCCTGCGACGCCCTGTCCGCCACCGGCTGGACCCCCCTGATCCGCGAGGAGGAGCGCCTGCTGGCGCGGCTGCGCGAGGGCCTGGCCGGAATTCCCGGCGTGCACGAGCTCTCCCTGTGGGGTCCCGACCACCCGCGCGTCGGCATCGTCTCCTTCGTGGTGGACGGCTTCACCGCCCGCGAGGTCGCCGAGACCCTCTCCGGCGACCACGGCATCGGCGTCCGCGACGGCAAGTTCTGCGCCCACCCCTTCGTCCGCCACCTGCTGGGCGCCAAGGACGGCGGCTGCGACGACGTCACCGCCTCGGCGGTACGCGCCTCCGTCGGCATCGGCACGACCGAGGAGCACGTGGACCGGCTGATCGGCGCCCTGCGGGATCTCGCCTCGCGCGCCTGATACGACAGCCCTGCGGGATCTCGCCTCGCGCGCCTGATACGACAGCCCTGCGGGATCTTGCCTCGCGCGCCTGATACGACAGCCCTGCGGGATCTTGCCTCGCGCGCCCGACGTGACAGCATGGACCCATGACCGAACCTCACGCCCGAGCCGCCGCGCACCGCGAGCTGAGCGTGGGCATGGGCGCGGGGGCCGCCGCCGTGGACGGCGCGCACGGCAAGGAGCTCGCGACCGAGGACATGATCCTCAACATCGGGCCGCAGCACCCGTCCACGCACGGCGTGCTGCGGCTGCGGCTCATCCTGGACGGGGAGCGGATCTCCTCGGCCGAGCCGATCGTGGGCTACATGCACCGGGGCGCGGAGAAGCTGTTCGAGGTGCGCGACTACCGGCAGATCATCGTGCTGGCCAACCGGCACGACTGGCTGTCGGCGTTCGCCAACGAGCTGGGCGTCGTGCTCGCGGTGGAGCGGATGCTCGGCATGGAGGTGCCGGTCAGGGCCGTCTGGACGCGCACGCTGCTCGCCGAGCTCAACCGGGTGCTCAGCCACCTGATGTTCCTCGGCTCCTACCCGCTGGAGCTCGGCGCGATCACACCGGTCTTCTACGCCTTCCGGGAGCGCGAGACCCTGCAGGCCGTGATGGAGGAGATCTCCGGCGGGCGCATGCACTACATGTTCAACCGGGTCGGCGGCCTCAAGGAGGAGCTGCCCGAGGGGTGGACGGGCCGGGTCTCGGCGGCCGTGGCCGAGGTGCGGCGGCGGCTGCCCGACATCGAGAACCTGATCGCCGGGAATGAGATCTTCCTCGCCCGTACCCGCGGGGTGGGCGTCCTGGACCGGGAGACGATCATGCAGTACGGCGTGAGCGGCCCGATCGCCCGCGCCTCCGGTGTCGACGTGGACCTGCGCAGGGACGAGCCCTACCTCGCCTACGGGGAGCTGCCGGTGAGGGTCGTCACCCGCTCCGCCGGGGACTGCCATGCCCGGTTCGAGGTGCTGCTGGAGCAGGTGAAGGTCTCCCTGGACCTGGCCGACGCCTGCGTGGAGCGGCTCCTCGACCTGCCCCCGGGGCCGATCAACCAGCGCCTGCCCAAGGTGCTCAAGGTCCCCGAGGGCCACACCTACGCGTGGACGGAGAGCCCGCTCGGCCTCAACGGGTACTACCTGGTCTCGCGCGGGGAGAAGACGCCGTGGCGGCTGAAGCTGCGCTCGGCCTCCTTCAACAACGTCCAGGTGCTCCGCGAGCTGCTGCCGGGACACCTGATCCCCGACATGGTCGCCATCCTGGGCTCGATGTTCTTCGTCGTCGGCGACATCGACAAGTAAGGGAGGGCCGGACCACATGACCGACTCCTCCCGGGACGGAGAGCGGACGACCTCCCCCGCGGACGTCCCCGCCCCCGCCCCGTCCGACCCCGCACCATCCGCTCCCGGCTCGTCCGACCCCGCTCCGTCCGGCCGGGCACCGTCCGGCCGGGCACCGTCCGGCCAGGCACCGTCCGGCCGGGCACCGTCCGGCCAGGCACCGTCCGGCCAGGCACCGTCCGGCCGGGCACCCTCGCAGCGGGACCGGTACGTCGACTGGCTGCGCGCGATCAGCCTGGTCGTCGTGGTGATCTGGCACTGGGCGTTCACCATCCTGGAGTGGGGACCGGACGGCCCCTCTCCGACGAGCCCGCTGGGCTTCA
Source organism: Streptosporangium sp. DT93 (assembly GCF_049844535.1). Classification (NCBI taxonomy): domain Bacteria; kingdom Bacillati; phylum Actinomycetota; class Actinomycetes; order Streptosporangiales; family Streptosporangiaceae; genus Streptosporangium; species Streptosporangium sp. DT93. The sequence continues at coordinate 47,205 of NZ_JBNCLF010000016.1, read as the reverse complement.
CCTCGGGACTGTGGATCCTGACCTGGCTGCTCCAGGTGCTGCCGCTCTTCTTCTACGTGGGCGGGCACGTCCACCTGCTGTCGTGGCAACGCGCCCGCGAGCGCGGGGTCGGCATCGGCGCCTTCGTGTGGCGGCGCATCCGCGGCCTCGCGATCCCGGCGCTGGCGCTGGCCGCGACCTGGGTCGTGCTGGGCGTGTTCGTGACGTGGGCGTTCGGCATCGGCTGGATGGACCGCGTGGTCCTGCTCGTCATCAGCCCGCTGTGGTTCATCGGCGTCTACCTCGTGCTGATCGCCCTGCTCCCGGTCGCGCTCTGGCTGCACCGGCACTACGACGTGCTGGCGCTGATCTGGCTGGCGGGCGCGGCGCTCGTCGTCGACGTGCTGCGGCTGCGCTACGGGTACGAGGCCGCGGGCTGGCTCAACATGATCATCGTCTGGGGGCTGGCCCACCAGGCCGGCTTCTTCTACGACAGGGTGGTGGCGCTGCCGCGCCGCTTCGACAAGGCGATCCTGTGGACCGGGTTGTTCGCCCTCTTCGGCCTGGTCTACTCGGGCATCTACCCGGGGTCGATGGTGGGCGTGCCCGGCGACAGGCTCTCCAACATGGCGCCCCCCACCTTCGTCATCGTGGCCCTGCTGATCTTCCAGATCGGCCTGGTGGAGGTGATCAGGCCCTCCATGGAGCGCCTCCTCGACCGTCCCCGGTGGCAGGGCGTGAACGAGACCGTCAACCGGTTCGCGCTCCCGCTGTTCCTGTTCCACACCACCGGTATGGCGATCTGGGTGGCCCTGACCTGGTGGGTGATCGGCCGCGGGCCCGCCCCCCTGGTCCGGCCCGACCTGTCCTGGTGGCTGGAGCGCCCCCTGGCCGTGGGCGGGGCGCTGGTGTGCACACTTCCGGTGATCATGCTCTTCGGGCGCCGGTGGGCCGGGGGGCGGCGCTGACGCGACCCCGCCGGCGTCAGCGCTCGCCGTCCGAGGTGTCCTTGGGGACCTTGCAGCAGTACTCCAGGTACAGGGCGGCGCAGACCAGCAGCACGCAGGTCAGCATCGATCCCCCGGCGACGAAGAAGTCGCGGCGGGGCACCTCCTGCCCCAGCAGCTCGACGGTGTGGAGGGCGAACCCGGCGAAGATCCCGCCGAAGACCGCCCCGCCGTACGCGGAGGCCTTGGCCAGCGCCACCAGCCGCGCCACGGCCAGGGGTTCGACGGGTTCGGTGCCGGGCCTGCGCTCGATCCTGGCCTTCGTCATCCACCCGCTGTAGAACTCGCCGACCGCCAGCAGCAGCACCGTCGGGATCGCCGTCCACGGAACGGCCTGCAGGTCCGAGTAGAACGGCCGCAGGAGCGACCAGGTCAGGACGGCGAGCACGACGAGGATCCCGACGAGGACTCCGGGACGGGTGGGCTTCACGCGGGCCCGCCCAGGGTCAGGTCGGTGCGCGGCCGTACCGAGGTCTGGTCCAGGCCGGCCAGCAGGTCGGCCACCCGCCGTCCGGACAGGACGGCGCCGGGGTCGGCCCGCACCCACGGGACCAGCACGAAGGCGCGCTCGTGCGCCCGGGGGTGGGGCAGGGTGAGGTCGGGGTCGTCCGTCACGACGTCCCCCACGGTGATCAGATCGACGTCCAGGGTGCGCGCTCCCCAGCGCTCCACCCGGACCCTGCCGAAGGCGTTCTCCACACTCTGAGCACGATCGAGCAGGCCTCTTGGTTCCAGCGTGCTCTCGGCGATCACCACCGCGTTGAGGTAGGCGCCCTGTTCCGGGCCGCCGACCGGGTCGGTCTCGTAGACCGGGGAGGCCGCGACGAAGGTGAGACCGGGCTCGGCGAAGAGCGCGTCGACCGCTCCTCGCAGGGTGGCGTGCCGGTCGCCCAGGTTGCTCCCGAGCGCCAGGACCACCCTCATGCCCGGCTCCGGGTGATCGCCACGATCACGTCGTCGAACGGCAGCGGGATCGGCGCGGACGGCTTGTGCACGCTCACCTCGGCCGCCAGGACGGGCTCGCGGGCCAGGCAGACGTCGGCCAGGCGCTGGGCCAGGGTCTCGATCAGGTCGACCGGTTCACCCTCCACGACCCGCACCAGGTCCTCGGCGAGCTCGCCGTAGTGGACGGTCCTGGAGAGGTCGTCGCCGGCCGCAGCGGGTGCCGTGTCGAGGAAGAGCGTCACGTCGACGACGAACTCCTGGCCGAGCTCGCGTTCCGCCGCCAGCACGCCGTGCCGCCCGCGGGCCCGCAGCCCCGTGACGCTGATCCGGTCGGCCGTCCGCCCGGCCCCGGCCGTCCCGTACGGCGTCTCCCACGCCTGATCGCGCGACGGACCGCGGAAGGGGCCGCCGGACGGGTCGCGGACGGGATCGCCGAACGGACCGCGGGAGGGGTCGTAGAGGGGGTCGCGCAGGGGGTCGCCGAACGGCCCGCGGCCCGGGCCGGCGGGCGGGCCGGGGAAGACGCCGTCGACCGGGTCGCCGATCAGCTCGCTGACCCCGTCGTGGATCCGCAGCGGCGCCGGATCGTGCGGCCCGGCATCGTACGGCCCGGCACCGGCCGCGTCACCGATCCCGCCGTCGCCGGTCCAGCCCTCATCCGTACCTCCGCCGCCGGTCCCGCCGTCACCGCCCGCCCGGGCGTCGTCACCGGTCCGGGGGGCGCTCCCCGCGTGCGGGGGGTCGCCGTCGCCGTGCCGTCCGCCGGTGCGCTCGCTCACGCGGTCTCCTCGTCCTCGTCCTCGTCGTCGCCCTGCAGCACGGGGGAGCCGTGGTGCAGCCAGAGCCGCCACCCCGCCGACGTGCGCACGTAGGTGTTGCTCGCCACCACCTTGCCCGCGGCGAAGCTGGAATCACCTTCGTCGCCCGCGGTGAGGATGTTCTCCTCGCAGGTGAGGACGGCGACGTCGCCGAGGACCATGACGCGGACGTCGGTCAGCACGAACTGGATGTAGGGCGTGTTGGCCATGATCAGCGCCCAGGAGCGCAGCACCTCCTGGCGGCCGTTCACGATCGGCCACCCGGGGTGCACGCAACTGATCTGCTCACCCTCGATGTCCTCGGCCCAGATCTCGGTCATCCGGTCCAGGTCGGCGTTCTCGATGGCGGTGTAGAACTCCTGGTTGACCGTCTCGACGGCGGTGGTGTCGACGCTCATGATCTCGCTCCCTGAACTGCGGCAGCCACACGGACGGCGTCCGCGTTCGGGCGGACATCGTGCACGCGTACACACCAGGCCCCCGCCCGCGCGGCGAGCGCGGTCACGGCGAGGGTGGCGTCGTCACTGTGGATGAAGGGGCGGGGCGTGCCGTCCGGGCCCGCCAGCAGGCGGCCCAGGAACCGCTTCCTCGACGCCCCGACGATGAGCGGGTACCCCAGCTCGGCGAGCCGGTCGATGCCCGCGATCAGGGCCCAGTTGTGCTCGGGGTTCTTGGAGAAGCCCAGCCCCGGGTCGAGCACGATCTGCCGCTCGCTCACCCCCTCGGCCAGCACGGAGGCGACCCGCTTGGCCAGCTCCTCGCGGACCTCGCCCACCACGTCGCCGTACACCGCCCGGCGGTCCATGGCGTGACTGTGCCCCCGCCAGTGCATCACCACGTACGGCACGCCCGAGGCCGCGACCACCCTGGGCATCTCGGGATCGGCCAGCCCGCCGCTGACGTCGTTGACCATCCCCGCCCCGGCCTCCACGGCCGTCTGGGCGACCTCGGCCCGCATCGTGTCGACGCTGACGGTGACGCCCTCGCGGCTCAGCCCCCGCACGACCGGCTCGACCCTGGCCAGCTCCTCCTCCAGGGGCACCCGCGCGGCGCCGGGCCTGGTGGACTCGCCGCCCACGTCGACGATGTCGGCGCCCTGCTCGACCAGCTCCAGGCCGTGGCGAACGGCCTCGTCGGGGTCGAACCACCGGCCGCCGTCGGAGAAGGAGTCGGGAGTCACGTTGACCACGCCCATCACGAGACACCGGCCCGCGTCCGGCAGCCCGGGCACACTCCACGTAGTCATGCGGACAAGCCTAGGCGTTGTCCGTGTCCCGCCTGTGTCGTGGGTCCGGCTTGCGCCATAACGAATCCGCACACCCGCCGTGGAACGCGCCACCACCGGACATCTCACCGTACGTCACCGGAGGGTCCCCGGCCCGGCCGGGAAACCCCGGCCGGGGAGAAGACCCGGCAGCGGATCCGGTGGCGGATCCGGCGCCGGTCTCAGCGGCGGATGATGAGGGCCATCGCCTCGGCGCGGGTCTTGTCGCTGCTGCGGAAGTCCCCGCGGACGGCCGAGGTGATCGTCTTGGCCCCGGGCTTGCGGACGCCCCGCATGGTCATGCAGAGGTGCTCGCACTCGATCACGACGATCACGCCGCGCGGCTGGAGCACGTTCATCAGCGCGTCGGCGATCTGCGACGTCATCCGCTCCTGCACCTGGGGGCGCCGGGCGTAGACGTCGACCAGGCGGGCCAGCTTGGACAGGCCGGTGACCTGCCCCTTGACGTTCGGGATGTAGCCGACGTGGGCGACGCCGTGGAACGGCACGAGGTGGTGCTCGCACGTCGAGTAGACCTCGATGTCGCGTACCAGCACCATCTCGTCGTGGTCGACGTCGAAGACCGTGGTCAGCACGTCCTCGGGCGTCTGGCCCAGCCCGGCGAACTGCTCGGCGTAGGCACGGGCCACCCGGGCCGGGGTCTGCTGGAGGCCGTCCCGGTCGGGGTCCTCACCGATGGCGATGAGGATCTCCCGGACGGCGTTCTCCAGGCGGACCGCGTCGACCTTGAGCGGCTGCACGCCTCCCATGATCAGTTCCCGTCCCTGGGCACCGAGTCGGGATGTCCCGCCCCGGCGGGAAGGGCCCCGTTGCCGCCGGCCCCGTTGCCGCCGGCCGCCTGCTCACCGGCCGGGAGCGAGCCGTTGCCGGACTGCTCCTTGCGGGTCAGGATCGGCGGGCGGTTGGAGGGCAGCCGCTTGCCGTAGCCGGAGTAGGAGGGACGCTTCTCCCTGACCACGATCGGCGCGAAGATCTGCAGCACCTGGTCGCGGGAGAGGGTCTCCTTCTCCATCAGCTCCAGCACCAGGTTGTCGAGCACGTCACGGTACTCGACGAGGATCTCCCAGGCCTGGTCGTGCCCGGACTCGATGAGGCGGCGGACCTCCTCGTCGATCGTGGAGGCGATCTTCTCGGAGTAGTCGCGCTCGTGGCCCATCTCGCGGCCGAGGAAGACCTCGCTGTTGCCGCTGCCGAACTTGCGGGCGCCGAGCTGCTCGCTCATGCCGTACTCGGTGACCATGCGGCGGGCGATGGTGGTGGCCTTCTCGATGTCGTTGGAGGCGCCGGTGGTGGGCTCGTGGAAGACGAGCTCCTCCGCCGTACGGCCGCCGAGCAGCATCGCGAGCTGGTCCAGCATCTCCGAGCGGGTCGCGAGGAACTTGTCCTCCATCGGCAGCGTCATCGTGTAGCCGAGGGCGCGTCCGCGGGACAGGATCGTGATCTTGTGGACCGGGTCGGAGTTGGGCAGCGCGTGCGCGACCAGGGCGTGACCGCCCTCGTGGTACGCGATGATCTTCTTTTCCTGGTCCGACATGAGGCGGGACTTGCGCTCGGGACCGGCCATCACGCGGTCGATGGACTCCTCGAGGAGCTCCATCGTGATCAGTTTCTGGTCGGCCCGCGCGGTGAGCAGCGCGGCCTCGTTGATCACGTTGGCCAGGTCGGCACCGGTGAACCCGGGCGTCCGGCGGGCGATGATGTCGAGGTCGACGCCCTCGGCGAACGGCTTGCCGCGCCCGTGCACCTTGAGGATGCCCTTGCGGCCCTCCAGGTCGGGGCGGTCGACGGTGACCTGCCGGTCGAAACGGCCCGGGCGCAGCAGCGCGGGGTCGAGGATGTCGGGCCGGTTGGTCGCGGCGATCAGGATCACGCCGCCCTTGACGTCGAAGCCGTCCATCTCGACGAGGAGCTGGTTCAGCGTCTGCTCGCGCTCGTCGTGCCCGCCGCCGAGACCGGCGCCACGGTGGCGGCCCACCGCGTCGATCTCGTCGATGAAGATGATGGCCGGGGCGTTCGCCTTGGCCTGCTCGAACAGGTCGCGGACCCGGGAGGCGCCGACACCGACGAACATCTCCACGAAGTCGGAACCGGAGATGGAGTAGAACGGCACCCCCGCCTCACCGGCGACGGCCCTGGCGAGCAGGGTCTTGCCGGTTCCGGGGGGACCGTAGAGCAGCACGCCCTTGGGGATCTTCGCGCCGATCGCCTGGAACTTGGCCGGGGCCTGGAGGAACTCCTTGATCTCCTGGAGCTCCTCGATGGCCTCGTCGGCGCCCGCGACGTCGGCGAAGGTGGTCTTGGGGGTGTCCTTGGTGATGAGCTTCGCCTTCGACTTCCCGAAGTTCATCACCCGGGAGCCGCCGCCCTGCATCTGGTTCATGACGAACAGGAAGATCAGCACGATGAAGACGATCGGCAGGAAGCTCACCAGCAGCCCGACGAGGAAGCTCTGCTGGGGCACCTCGACGTTGTAACCGCCGGGGAGCCGGTTGGCCTTGGCCGCCGCCTCGAGCTTCTGGGTGAGCTGGACGCCCTGACCGGCCACCCACATGGAGTAGTAGCGCTTCTTGTCGGTCAGCGTGACCTCGATGCGCTGGTCCTTGTCGATGACCTTGGCGTTGGAGACCTTGCCCCCGTCGATCCAGCTGATGATCTGGGAGGTGTCCCTCTTCTCGAAGTTGCCGTCCCCGCCGAGCATGGTGGAGGCGAGAAGAAGCACGACGACGATGCCCAGGATCCACAGCAGTGGCCCACGTGTAAATCGCTTGAGATCCATCCGATGCGGAACCCCGGCGGGCCCGTCCCTTCCTGACCAGAGCCTGGCAACCCCGGGCGAACCCGGGGTTCGCGGTATCCCTAACCGCTCCAACTGACTACCCCGGGGGCGGCCTCGGCCACCCCCTCGGTCGTCCGAAGGTACACCGGCGCGACGCGCGGGGTTACCCGCGCGGTCCACACCGGCTTTGCCCTACCAACGTACGTCAGGTAGGTCCGTGTTCCCCGCCGCTATGGGCAATGTCGCGTTTGTGAATGACACACTTCGCGCAGGGCGTACTTTTCAGCCCGCTCCGTACACGTGGGGGGCGAGGGTCCCGATGAACGGGAGGTTGCGGTAGCGCTCGGCGTAGTCGAGGCCGTAGCCGATGACGAACTCGCCGGGGATGTCGAAACCGATGTACTTCACGTCGATCGGCACCTTCACCGCCTCCGGCTTGCGCAGCGCCGCGCAGATCTCCACCGAGGCGGGATCGCGTGAGCGCAGGTTCTGCACCAGCCACGACAGGGTCAGGCCGGAGTCGATGATGTCCTCCACGACCAGCACGTGACGTCCGGCGATGTCGGTGTCGAGGTCCTTCAGCACCCGGACGACCCCCGACGACCTGGTGCCGGCCCCGTAGGACGACACGGCCATCCAGTCCATCTGCACGGGCAGGTGCAGGGCCCTGGCCAGGTCCGCCATGACCATGACCGCGCCCTTGAGCACCCCCACGAGCAGCAGGTCCTTGCCCGCGTAGTCCTCGTCGATCCGGCTCGCGAGCTCCTTGATCTTGGCCTGGAGCTCTTCCTCGGGAATCAGGACCTTTGCGAGATCCCTGCCAATGTCGGCTGCGTCCACCTGGGAATTTCCTTACGAAAAGGGGCTGTCTACCTGTCTGGCGAATATCAGGGTGTCATACCGCCGGACCACCGCCACCCCCCCGGGCACCTCTATACGCCGCTGACCCCTCCAGGCCGTCACGAGACGGTCGATCTGGAGCACGTGCGAGGCCGCGAGCGTGCCGGGCGGGGCCCCGGCGTCGATCACCGCCCGCCGCAGCACCCGGCGGCGCACCGCCGCCGGAAGGCCCTCCAGCCTCGGTACGGCCACCCGCACCGTGACGATATCGCTAAGAGCGCAATCCACCGTGTCCGAGCGGTCGTGAGGGGGTGGACGGTCGCGGGTGGCCGAGCGGTCGTAGACCTCGTCCGCCCAGGCGTCGAGCGCGTCGGCGTCGTCCCGGCACAGGGCGGCGGTCCTGGCGAGCGCCTCGGCCATCCCCGGGCCGAGCTCGTCCTCCAGGGCGGGCAGCAGCCGCCTCCTGACCCGGACGCGGGTGAAGCGGGCGTCGAGGTTGTGCGGGTCCTGCCACGGGGTCAGGCCGAGCGCCGCGCAGGCCGCCACGGTCGTGGCGCGGCCGATCCCCAGCAGCGGCCGGCGGTAGAGGCCCGCCCGGGCGGGCATGCCGGCCAGCGAGCGGGTGCCGCTCCCCCTGGCCAGGCCGAGCAGCACGGTCTCGGCCTGGTCGTCCCTGGTGTGCGCGAGCAGCACGGCCTCGGCGCCGAGCCGCTCCGCCGCCCGCGACAGGGCCGCGTACCGCGCCTGCCGGGCCGCGGCCTCCGGGCCTCCTTCGGTGCCCACCGAGACCGGCAATGCCTCGGCGAGGTCCAGCCCCAGGGCGGGCGCGAGGGCGACCACGTCGTCCGCGCGCTCGCCGGAACCCGGTTGCAGGCCGTGGTCGACGGTCAGCAGGCCGGCGCGGAGCCCGGCGCGCGGCGCGACGAACCCCAGCGCGGCGGCCAGGGCCAGGGAGTCGGCGCCGCCGCTGCACGCGGCCAGCACCGACCGGCCCGGCTCCAGGTCGCCCAGCGCGAGCCGTACGGCACGGCGGACGTCGGCGACGGCGGGATGCGGACCCATGACCGCCATTGTCCGGCCTCCGCCCGGCCTCCGGCGACAGCACGGGACGGGTCAGGTCACACCGTCACCGCGGAGCGGGCCCCGCGTCCCCGGCGAGGCGGCGGAGCGAGGCCGGGCAGGGCGCGGTGCGCGACACCACGACGGGACGGAGCGGACCGGCGGCCGGCCGGCCGGCCGCCGGTCACTCAGCCGACGGTGCCGCTGGACTCCGGGATGGCCGGGGTGTCGACGACCCGGGAGATCCAGCGCTCCGGGGCGGCGATCTCGGCCTGGGTCGGAAGGGTATCCGGCGAGGTCCACACCTTGTTGAAACCGTCGATGCCCACCCGGCCCACGACCGTGCGGACGAAGGCCGAGCCCTCGGCGTACTGCTTCATCTTGAGGTCGAGGCCGAGCAGCCTGCGGACCGTGCGGTCCAGGCGGGAGCCGCCCTCGCGGCGGTGGTGGAACTTGGAGCGGATGTCGGCGACCGAGGGCACCACCGAGGGGCCGACCGCGTCCATCACGTAGTCGCCGTGCCCCTCGACCAACGTCATCACCGCGGTGAGCCGGTCGAGGATCACCTTCTGCTCGGGCGTCTGGATGGCGTCGATCAGGTTGCCCTCGCCGCCCCTGACCACGTCGGTGAACGTGCCCGCGGCCGAGCGGAGCCGCTCCAGCAGGACGGGCAGGTCGATGTCGGAGGCCAGCAGGAAGTCGGTCGTCTGCGACCGGACGTACTCGCGCAGCCAGGGGACACCGGTGAACTGCACCCGGTGGGTCTCCTCGTGCAGGCAGACCCAGAGCCGGAAGTCACGCGGGTTCACGTTGAGCTCCTGCTCGGCGTGAACGATGTTCGGCGCGACCAGGGTGAGCCGGCCGGTGGGCGCCTGGCCGGTCGGGTCCGGCGGCAGGAACAGCTCGTACTGCCCCAGAACCCGGGAGGCCAGGAAGGCGAGCACCGCGCCCACCTCGACGCCGGTGACGCGCGAGCCCACCGCGCTCACGATGGCGGGCGTCTGGTCCCTGCGGGCGGCCATCCGCTCGGTGAACGGCTCCAGCACCACCCGGAAGCCCTCGACGTTGGCCTTGATCCAGCCGGGCCGGTCCACGATCGTGGCGGTCTGCGGCGCGGTCTCGGTGTCGATCCGGGTGAACTCGCGGACGTGCCCCTCGGCCTCGCGCGAGAGCCGTCGAAGATCGGCGACGGCCTGGCGGGCCTCCTCTCGGCTCACTTGCGGCCCGGGGCGCACCAGGCGCGTTCCGGTCGCTACGGCAAGGTCCCAATCGATCACCTGCATACCGTCCACCGTACGTGCTCACTCGTCCGGCCGCGCACCCGGAACCCGTGATCAGCCGGAGGCGACCGTCGCGGCGAGCCGGTCCAGGGCCGCCTCCGCCTTGCCCCAGCCGGGTGGGACGTCGTCGGCCATGAACGCGAAGGTCACCAGGCGTCCGGCCCGCGTGACGGTCATCCCGGCCAGGGTGTTGACCCCGTTCAGGGTGCCCGTCTTGGCGCGGATCAGCCCGTAGGCGGAGCGCAGCCGGTCGAAGCGGTGTCCCAGGGTTCCGCTGAAGCCGGAGATCGGCATGCCGCCGGTGATCGCGTGCAGGCCGGGGTTGCCCGGGGCCGTCGCCACCGCGACCAGGCGGGCCAGCGCCTCGGGGGTGATGCGGTTCCGCGGCGAGAGCCCGCTGCCGTCGAAGACCCTCACCCCCCGGTCCGCGCCGAGCCTGGCCAGCACCGCGCCCACGGCCGCGGCGCCGCCGTCGAAGGAGGCGGGCTTACCCTCCTTGATCGCCACGTGCCGGGCCAGCGCCTCCGACAGGTCGTTGTCGCTGAGCGTGAGAGCCCGCTCGACCAGGGCATAGACCGGGGCGGAGTCGACGCGGGCGAGCTCCTGTGCGCCCGCCGGGGCCCGGGACCGCCTGGCCGAGGAGGAGACCTTCACCCCGTACCTCGACAGCAGCGACACGAACGCGGTGTGGGTCGCGCGGGAGGGGTCGGGGACCCGGCCGCCGTCGCCGGGGGAGACCCTGCCCTCGTCGAGCATGAGCGCCGTGACCGGGGCGACGCTGCCCTCGGGCACGTACCCGGGCTTCCACGTCGCGGCGGTGCGCGGCCCGCTGTAGAGGAAGTCGTCGTAGGCCACCGTCACCCTGGCCGTCCCGGCCGCCTTGAGCGCCCTGGCGGTACGCGAGGCGAGCGTGGCGAGCGCGGCGGGCCGGGGGTAGACCTGGCGGGCCGCCGCCCGGGGGCTCGCCAGCGTGGGGTCGCCGCCGCCGACGAGGACGATCGTGCCGGGCGAGGAGCCCCGCACCACGCGGGTGCTCAGCCGGGCGTCGGCGCCCAGGGAGGCGAGCGCGGCGACCGAGGTGACCACCTTGGTGGTGGAGGCGGGGGTGAGGCCCTCGGCGGCGCCGCTGCCGAACAGCACGGTGCCGGTCTCCGCGTCGAGGACCGCGGCGCCGACGCTGTCGCCCAGCGCCGGGTCCCCCAACGCCTTGGTCAGCCGCTCCGCCAAAGTACCCTTGGCAGGGAGAGGCCCGTTCCCCCCCGCGGCCAGCACCGGACCCGCGGTGATGACCGGGACGGGGGGCGGCTTCGCCGACGCCACCTGCTCGGGTACCCCCCGGACCAGCGCATCACCGGTGAGCAGGTACGCGCCGGCCGCGACGACGAAAATCTGCAGCAGGACGAGAGTGGCCACGGCCACCCACCGATCACGCCGCATCACGCCGCCGACCTCTCATCGTCACAACTATCAGGCATAAAACGCTTACGAGACATTAACGCCCAACCGGGGGTGCCCGGAGGGTTGAGTGGAGGAACCGCGGTGGAGTTCGACGTTCTCGTTGAGATTCCCAAGGGGCAACGGAACAAGTACGAGGTGGACCACGAGTCGGGCCGCATCAGGCTCGACCGCATGCTGTTCACCTCCACGCAGTACCCCGCCGACTACGGCTTCATCGAGGACACCCTCGGCGAGGACGGCGACCCGCTCGACGCCCTGGTGCTCCTGCAGGAACCGACCTTCCCCGGCTGTCTGATCAAGTGCCGCGCGGTCGGCATGTTCCGGATGACCGACGAGAAGGGCGGCGACGACAAGGTCCTGTGCGTCCCCGCCACCGACCCCCGGATGGAGCACATCCGCGACATCCACCACGTACCGGAGTTCGACCGGCTGGAGATCCAGCACTTCTTCGAGGTCTACAAGGACCTGGAGCCCGGCAAGTCCGTCGAGGGCGCCAACTGGGTCGGCAGGGTGGAGGCCGAGGAGGAGATCGTGCGCTCCATCCAGCGGGCCAAGGACGACGTCCTCGGCGCGCACTAGATCGTTCCCGGGCCGGGTGCGGGCACCCGGCCCGGTGCGGCAGCGGCACATCGGGCGGGACGTCAGGCGGGACGGGTCGCGCCGACCAGGTCGCTGCGCCACATCGGCGCGACCCGGACCACGTCGCCCGTCTGCGGGGCGTGCACCATCAGTCCCTGGCCGATGTAGATCCCGACGTGGTGGATGTCCCCGGGGTCGCGGGTGATCTGGCCGTAGAAGAGCAGGTCGCCCCGGCGGAGCTCGCTGATCGGGACGTGCGGCCCCGAGGTCCACTGGGTGCCGGTCCAGTGGTCGATGGCGACCCCGACCCGCTCCCAGGCCCGCATCGTCAGCCCCGAGCAGTCGTAGGCGGCCGGTCCCGCCGCCGCCCACACGTACGGCTTGTCGAGCTGGGTGAGCGCCCAGTCGGCGGCGATGTCGCCCCTGACCGACCCCTCCGCCACGTCCCGCGCCCAGTGGGAGGCGGGCTGTCCCGCCGCCACCCGCGCCCGCGCCGCCTCGCGGCGGAGCGCCGCCTGCTGGAACCGGGCACGCTCGGCGTTCTCCCTGGCGATCCTGGCCCGCTCCAGGGCCGCGGCGCGTTCCCTGGCGAGCAGGTCGGCGGCACCGCGCGCCTCGTCGGCCTGCCTCTCCAGCAGCGCCCGCTCCCGCTCGATCCGCCGGGTCTCCTCGACCTGCTCGGCCACGGCCTCCTCGGCGGCCCGTTTGGCCTCCTCGGCCGCGGCCGCGGCCTCCCGCTGCCGGGCGTAGGCGTCCCCGGCCTGTTCCCTCAGGATGGCGAAGACCTCCAGGGCCTCGCGCAGCTGTCTCAGCCTCTCGGCCTGGCCGCCGCCCATGTGGGCCAGGATGCTGGCCCGGCGCAGGTAGCCGTCGTCGGAGGTGCCGCCCCCGCCCATCATGGTCATCAGCGGATCGCTCGGGTCGAGACCGCCGTAGTTCTGGGCGGTGATCGCGGCCACCGTCCGGCGGGCCTCGTCGACCTCGGAGCCGGCGATCCGGGACTGCTCGGCCGACCGTTCGGCGAGCTCCCGCGCGCGGGCCGTCCTGACGAGCTCCCCGTTGTAGGCCTCGACGAGGCGCTCCGCGTGGATCGTCAGCCCCTCCAGCCTGGCCTGCGCCTCGGCGACCAGGGCCGTGGCGGTGCCGAGGCGCTCAGCGCGCTCACGGGCCCTGGCCCGCGCCTCGGCGACCTCCGTGGCCGACGGGCCCCGTACGCTGCCGGGCGCGCCGTCGTCGGGCGGGGAGAGGAGGCCGGGCACGGCACCGGCGGGAAGCCCGGGCCCGGCGATCAGGCAGCAGGCCAGGCCCGCCACCGCGGCGACATGGCGGCGCCGTCCGATTGAACCCATGCTTCTCCCCCCGGAGTCCCCCTGTGTGCCGCGCATGACGCGGAGCGCCGTACGGCGCGGCGCCACGTGACACGGTGCCGTGTGGCGCGGTGCCACATGACGCGGTGCCGTGTGGCGCGGTGCCACATGACACGGTGCCGTGTGGCGCGGTGCCACATGACGCGGTGCCGCATGGTTGCGGTGCCGCGTGACGCGGTGCCGCCCCCAGAGCGGCGCGTACCGCCCCCAGGCGGCATCTCTCACCATTCCCGCCGATCACTCCGCGCACACCTGCCGCTCACACCCCGTGACGACCGTCCGTCACCCTACTCCCGCGGGCGAGGTCCCCGGCACCTCGCGGACGGGTCAGCCGGACGCGGGCACTCTCCCCCGCGAGGCCCGCCGAACAAAGGGCTCTCCCGTCCACGGGCCCCGCCGATCACCTGTTCCGTTGCCCGTCGGCCCGCGGCGCCTCGCCCAGAGGACCGTCGTGCACCGGCTCCTCGGCTCCCACCGGCCCGGGCAGGTGCCGTCCCCGGTCCGCGCCGGTGGGGGTGGGCGGCCCGGCGTTCTCCCGCCGCCCGGAACCGGTGTCCGGCGAGTCCGCCGCCTCCGGCCGGGGCCGGTGGCCGCCGGACGCGGGCCGGGAGCCGTCGTGCGGGCGATCCGGGCCAGGACGCCACCGCCGGGTGCCGTCCGCGGGAGACGTCCGCGATGGAGACGTCCGCGATGGAGACGTCCGTGATGGAGACGTGCGTGCGGGAGACGTGCGTTCCGCCCGGGAGGAACCCGGCCCCCTCCCGGGGGCGTCGGAGCGGCCGGCAGGCGTGGCGGCGGGAGCGCAGAGGCGGGGCGGCCGGTGCCCCTGGTGGCGGCGGTGCGGCAGGCGGCCGGCGTGGCGGCCGTCCGGCGTGCCGGTCCCCGAGGACGGCGGCACGGGCGGGGGGTGCGGGAGACGCGGGGAGGGGGGCTCCACGGAAGGCGGCCGGAGCGGGCCTCCCGGCCGGTCGGCCGGGCCGTCGCCGGGTGGGCGGGAGGTCTCGCCCGGACCGTCCGGCGGAGGCTCGGCCGGGTTCCTCGGGCCACGCTCCGACGGCGCCTCCATCGGGTCCTCGCCCCTTTCCCCGGCCCGGTCCTCGGCCCCTTCCCCGGTCGCCTCCCCGGCCCGATCCTCGATTCTCTCCCCGGCCCGGTCCCCGGTTCTCTCCCCGGTCGCCTCCCCGGTCCGGTCGTGGTCCGGAGGTCGCGGACCGTCTCCCGGTCCGGCCCCGGTGTCATCGCGCGAACGCGCCGACCCGAGCGAACCGACCAGCTCGACGGCCACTCCCCCGCCGGCACGGTCCGGCGTCAGGGCCGTCCCCTGTCGCCCCGGCTCCCACGGCCGGTGTCCGGACGGAGGCTCCACCACCGCCGGGGACCCGCCCGAGGCGACGCCGGAGCGGATGCCCGCCGGATCGGCCACGGCCTGGACGACGACCAGGGCGATCGCGGCCGCCGCGGCGATCGCCACCGCCGCTCCGGCCGCCACCCGGGAACCGCGACGGCCTCGGGGAGACCGGACCTCGGGGAACCCGGCGCCGTCCAGGGGAGCGGCCCGCTGGGCGACCTCGCGCCGGTAGGGGACGCGGCCGGGGTCGCTGAAGCAGTCCATCACCCGCGTGCGCAGCGCGGGCGGCAGCGGGGCCACCGGGAGCAGGTCGAAGACCTTGGCCGCCGAGACCTGCCTGACCCGGTGCGGGGCGCAGGTGTCGCACCGGTTCACATGGCGGATCACCCGCTCCCGGGCCTCGGGGGTGAGCTCGCCGCCGAAACCGGCCGGCAGACGGGCCCTGCCCGCGCAGTCGTAGGGCCCCTTGCGGACGAGGACCTCGGCGGTGACGACGTCGCGCAGGCGCTCCCTGGCCGACTCGTACAGCGCGCCGGCGGCCTTGGCGCTCACCCCCAGGACCGCGCCCAGGTCGAGGGGGCCGAAGCCGTGCCGGCAGCTCAGGTCGAGGACCTCCCTGTCGCCGGGGGACAGGCTGCGCGTGGCGTTCCAGGCCATCACCCGCAGGTCGGCGTCGCCGCCGGTGATCTCGGGGGCGGGCACGGGCGTCTCGGGGGCCCCGGCGGGGACACGCCGCAGGCACTCCCGCCGGGCGAGCGCGTACAGCCACGCCTCCAGCCGCCGGGGGTCGGTCAGGGCGTGGACATGGGCCTCGGCGGCGACGAGGGTGTCGAGGAACGCCGCCTGCGCGTCCTCGGAGGTCGCGAGCACCGAACGGCAGTAGCGGTAGACGCCCTCGGCGTAGGCGTCGTAGAGGGCGACGAGAGCCCCGGGCTCCCTCGCACGCAGGGTTTCGACCAGGACGCTGTCAATCATGTCACTGACGGTAAAGGATTCGTCACACCACGTTCCAGTGGTTCGCCGACAATGACGAGAACTGTCTTTGCCGGGTCAATCGAATCGGTAAAAAAAGGCGCTCCAGAATTGCGCCATAAATATATGAATGGCTATTTGACCGGATTGTTCATCTCGATCGCGGACCTCCGCAGGAACGTCCGCGAACCAGCGAGAACGACCGTGGACCTCGGAAGGAACGGCCGTGGACCAGCGGGAACAGCCGCGGGTTTCCGGAGGAACAGTCACGAACCGGCAGGAACGGCCGTGGATCACGGAAAATCCATGGATTTCCGGAGGAGCGATCGCGAACCGGCAGGAACGGCCGCGGGCATCCGGGAAAAGCCGTGCATCTCCGAGGAACGGCGGCGGATCACCGGGACAGACCGTGCACCTCCGGGGGAACGGCACCGGATCAGCGGAGAGCGGAGGCGGTCAGGGGCCCATCACCCCGGCGAGGGGCGTCTGCCTGCCGCGATCCTTGGCGAACGGGGGCATCTTCGGCTTGACCGTGTTCAACGGCAGCGCACCGCCCATGGCGAGCTGCTCGAAGGGACGGCTGCTCGATCCCCAGGCCCGCGCGGTCACGTCGGCCGAGGCGATGTCACGCGGGTCCTCGACGCTCTTGATCTGCAGGACGAACCGGCGCCTCTCACCCGCCTGGACGTTGTCCACGAAGGTGCTCCCGCCGCCCAGCAGCTTCCCCCGTTTGTCGCGCAGCAGCGCGGTGACGGCCAGGCTGCGGGCCGGTGTCACGTACGGGGTGCCGACATAGCCGGTGACCAGGTAGTCGCCGTCGGTCGTGCGGTCGGTCAGCACGTCGTACACCGGGAAGGGCTGGAAGGCCGAGACGATCCGGCCCGCCTGGTGCCAGCGGGCCGGGCGGTAGGTGATGTTCACCGTGACGGGCCTGTCCTGGGTCACCACCTGGCCGGTGAAGGGAAGGGTCCCCGCGGGCGGCACCGCGTCCAGCGGCTGGTCCAGCCGGACGACCTCCTTGCCCTGGGAGTCCCCGGCGACGACGGTGGCCACGACGTGCTCGCCGAAGTGCCACGGGTTGGTGTTGGCGAGGACCCCGGCCCAGTTCACCACGTACCCGTCGTCGCCCTTCACGATGGACGAGGCCTGCTCCCTGACCGCGAGCGGCTGGAGCGGCGTGTCCGGCGCCTTCTCCTCGCCGCCGCAGCCGGAGCCCGCGGCGAGCAGCGACAGGGCCAGGACTGCGACGATTCGGGTGCTGTGCTTCACCTAGCCGTGATAACCGGCACGGCTCCCCCACCCACCCCGACACGCCGACGGCGGCCCGACTCTTTACCTCTGCCGGACCACCCTGGTCTCGTCCCAGACCGGTTCTGAGGATTCGTAGACCTTCCCGTCGGAACCGAAGACCAGGTACCGGTCGAAGTCATCGGCGAACCAGCGGTCGTGGGTGACCGCGACCACGGTCCCGTCGAAGGCGTCCAGACCCTCCTGCAGGGCCTCGGCGCTGGCCAGGTCGAGGTTGTCGGTGGGCTCGTCCAGCAGCAGCAGCGTGGTGCCCGACAGCTCCAGCAGCAGGATCTGCAGCCGCGCCTGCTGCCCTCCGGAGAGGGTCTCGAAGCGCTGCTCGGCGATGCTCCCGGCCAGCTCGTAGCGGGACAGGATCTTCATCGCCTCGTTCTTGAGCCGGGCGTGCTCGGTCATCACGATCTCGCACGGCGTGCGGCGCAGGAGCTCGGGACGGGCGTGCGTCTGGGCGAAATGCCCCGGCACGACCCGGGAGCCGAGCCTGGCCACCCCGCTGTGCCGGACCTCCTCACCGGCGATCAGGCGCAGGAAGTGCGACTTGCCCGAGCCGTTGGATCCCAGCACCGCCACCCGCTCGCCGTACCAGATCTCCAGGTCGAACGGCTTCATCAGGCCGGTCAGCTCCAGGCCCTCGCAGATCACGGCCCGCTTTGCGGTACGGCCGCCCTTGAGCCGCATGCTGATGAACTGCTCCTTGGGCGCGGCCTCGGGCGGCCCGGCCTCCTCGAACCGGCGCAGCCGGGTCTGGGCCGAGTGGTAGGCGGCGGCCATGGTGTCCATGTACTTGGCCTTCTGCTTGAGCATCAGGACCAGCCGTTTGATCTTGGCGTGCTCCTCGTCCCAGCGCTTCTTCAGCTCGTCGAGACGCTCGTTGCGCTCCCGGCGCGCCTGCGCGTACGAGCGGAAGCCGCCGCCGTGGACCCAGACGTTGCCGGACTCGACGGTGATGATCCGGTCGGCGGCCTCGGCCAGGAGCTGGCGGTCGTGGCTGACCAGCAGCACGGTCTTGGGGGTCTCGCGCAGCGCCTGCTCCAGCCAGAGCTTGCCCGGCACGTCCAGGTAGTTGTCGGGCTCGTCGAGCAGCAGCGTCTGGTCGGGGCCGCGCAGCAGCGCCTCCAGCACCAGCCGCTTCTGCTCGCCGCCCGACAGGGTGTTGACCTCGCGGTACTTGCAGTCGTCGTAGGGGATGCCGAGCGCGGCCATCGTGCAGGTGTCCCAGAGCACCTCGATGTCGTAGCCGCCCGCGTCGGTGTAGTCGATGATGGCCTGCGCGTAGCGCATCTGCGCCTTCTCGTCCTCGCGCTCCATCATCACCAGCTCGGCCGCCTCCAGGCTCGCGGCCGCCTCCCGTACGCGCGTCGGGGCCACGCTGACCAGCAGGTCGTGCACGGTCCGGCCGTCGCGGATGCTGCCGATGAACTGCCGCATGACCCCCAGGCCGCCCGAGCCGGCGACGCTGCCGTCGACCGGTTTCAGGTCGCCCGCGATCAACCGCATCAGCGTGGTCTTGCCCGCCCCGTTGGGTCCGACGAGCGCCGCCTTGACCCCCTCGCCGACCCGGAAGGAGATGTCCTCCAGCAGCGGCCGCCCGTCCGGCAGAACATATGTCAGATGGCCGACCTCAACGTGTCCCACGGCGCTTCCCTCTTTCCAAGTCCCCGCGCAGGCTACATGCCGGTTTCAGGTCCGGCATCCCAATTCCAGCCGGTACGGCCCGGCGATCCGGTCGTCATGCCCACGGCGAGCAGATCGCCCCGGCGCCCGTGAGCCGGTGAACTCCTCCCGGCCCCGCCACCGGTCCGTCGCCGCCATACGACGCAAAATTCACAAACCATCCTTTTTGTTAACATAAATAATTAAATCGCCCAAAGCGCTTTATTTATATTTTTATCAGAAAAAGATAGCCATCTGAAGCCGTTATCGGTACTGCACTTTTAATTACGGCAAACCCGATACCAGAGCAAGATCGTACGTTTATTCAGTAGTCCGAAAATAGTTGAAATGGGGTATTTGTTTCGTCAGTGGCGCTGATTACTCTCCCGATCATGGGTTCTCAACGGGAGGAACACCTTTGTCACTGAAACTGCGTCGCATCATGTCGGCGATCGCCGCGGGGGGACTCGTCGTCCTGGCGATGGCGAGTCCGGCGGCCGCGTTCGCGCCGCCGTACATCAACGAACCCACCGGTCCGTACCCACTGCCGGTGGACGCCTCCGTGCCCAAGCGTGGCTGCACCACGACGCTGTCCGACCCCAAGAACGCGAGCGGGAGCACCCCGGCCATCCAGGTGATCTACGCCTGGCACGACGGCGGCGGGAACAACTACGAGACCCACGTCGAGCAGATCGCCAAGCTGGTCGACCGGATGGACCTGGAGCTGGACGACTCCACCAACTACGACCAGCACCTGAAGCTGAGCTGCCGCACCGGCTACGACACCAGCACCTACGCCGGTTACGCCCGCGCGCTGGTGATACCGGAGAAGATCGAGGCCGGCGTGATCGGCGGCGAGACCCCGTACTACACGGTCCCCGATGATCTCGGCGCGGCGGGATACGACAACGCCAACCGCAAGTACGTGGTGTTCGAGGACTTCAACGGGACGGCGACCGCCTGGTGCTCGACGACGTGCGCGGCGACCGCCGACGAATGGTCCAGCGCCACCCTGCTGCACGAACTGATCCACCTCGGCGCGGACGGTTTCTACGTGGACCATCCCAAGGTCACCGAGGCCGTCGACCACCTCAGCTATCCCGACGTCATGTCCAGCCAGGTCTACGACTGGCAACTGGACCACGACTTCAACAACTACTACGACCCGAGCGAGACCACGGCGACCTTCTACACCGGCAACGAGGCCACCGACACCCGCAAGGTGAACGTCGCGGCCTGGCCTTACCTCACCACCCCCACCTGCTGCGACATCGGCTACAGCAACGACCTGCTGACCGCGCAGGAACGCACCGTCGAGGCCGACGCGCCGTACGCCACCCCGACCGGGTTCGGCGTCTCGGGCGGCGGCTGGATCCAGGTGACCCCGCCCGGCCCGACGTCACAGATCTCGGCCAAGCACTACGACGGCCGCCGGTCGCTCACCATGAACGTGCAGTCGCACGCCGAGGGCGTCGTGTCGGTCACCCGCAAACCCGCGGTGACCGCCGGCCAGGCCTACAAGTTCTTCGCCAAGATGACCACCGCCACCTCCGGCAACGTGAAACTGCGCCTGTCGTGGTACAACGCGTCCAACACTCTGATCTCCACCAGTGACGGTCCGACCACCGCGCTGACCGGCACCTGGACGGAATACCGGCACAGGGCGACCGCCCCGGCCGGAGCGGCCTCCGTCCAGATCTCGGTGGTCAGCCCCGCAGGCCAGACCTTCGCCTACCGGCTCGACGCCCTCCAGCTCAACCACTGCAACAACGGCAAGACCACCGACGGCTGCCGCCTGGACACCTGGCAGTGACCCTCAGGTGACGAACCGACCCAGCGCCTCCCGGCGGTGACCCGGTACACCGGAGCCCGCCGGGAGGGCTGCGTCGCCCCTTGTCGCGACCGACGAGCTTTCTCCGTCACCCGGTTCTCAGCCGCCATCCCTCGATGAGCCCGTACCGAGGCGCACCCGCGAGAGGTGCGGTCCGGCCGGGGCCCCGCTGCCGCCGGTGGCGTGGACCCCTCTCCTGCCTGACCGGGAAAAGAGGCCGTGAGCAGCGGGAACGCGGCGTTTGGCGAGGTCCGTGGGCGGGTGGGGGGAGGGAAACCCGATGGGAAATCGTCGGGGGCCGGTGATAGAAAGCAGGTCCGACCCCCATTCTCGACCCGTCCGGGAGCCAAGCCGTGGCCAGCAGCAGCTCGGAGTTCTCCGTCTCCGGCCTCCCGTACGACAGGCGGGGGCCGGTGCGGTGGATCTGGTCCCACGTCCGGCGCCATCCGCTCCAGCTCGTCGGGTTCCTCGGTTCCTCCCTGGTCATGGTCGTGCTCAACGCCCTGGTCCCCGGCCTCACCGGCACCGCCTTCGACACCGTGCTGAAGGGCGGCGGGGGTGGCGTGGACGCCGGGGCGGCCGCGCGGGCGCTGGGCCTGATCTCGCTGACCCTGCTGGCGATCGTGCTGGCCAGGGGCGCCTTCGACGTCGTCGCGCGCCTGTCCGGCGAGATCCTGGCCAAGCGCCTGGAGCGCGACGCCCGCGACGAGCTCTACGTCAGCCTGCTCGGCAAGAGCCAGACCTTCCACAACAGGCAGCGGGTCGGCGACCTGATGGCGCGGGCGGCCAACGACATCCGGCAGCTCTCCACCATGATCAATCCGGGTGTCGACCTGATCGTCGACTCCGGCCTGACCGGCCTGGTGCCGCTGTTCTTCATCGCCGCCATCGATCCGCGCCTGCTGCTGGCGCCCGGCGTCTTCGCGGTCGTCTTCGTCATCGCGCTCCGGCACTACATGGGGCGGCTCAACCCGGTGGCGACCCGCATGCGGGAGGAGTTCGGCGATCTCAACGCCGGGCTGAACGAGGCCGTACGCGGCATCGAGGTCATCAAGGTCACCGCGCAGGAGGACCAGGAGCGGCGCAGGTTCCGGACCCGCGCCCGGCGCTACCGCGACTCCTTCGCGGCAGGCGGCCTGGTCCAGGCCCGCTACCTGCCGAACCTGCTCTTCGCCTTCGCGATGGCCGGGGCGCTCTGGCACGGCCTGCACCTGCAGTCCTCGGGCGCCCTCACGATCGGCGAGCTGGTCGCCTTCATGGGACTGATGGGCATGCTGGGCTTCCCGACCTCGATCTCGATCTTCAGCTTCTCGCTGGTGCAGATCGGCATCGTGTCCTCCCGCCGGATCCTCGGCATCATGAACACCGAGACCGAGCTCGGGCAGCGCTCCGACGGTCACGCCGCGCCGATCGGCGGGTCGATCGTCTTCGAGAACGTGACGTTCGGCTACGAGGACGGCGATCCGGTGCTGCGCGACGTGACGTTCGCCGTGCGGCCGGGCGAGACCGTGGCGATCGTCGGCGAGACCGGCTCGGGCAAGAGCACGCTGGCGAAGCTGGTGCCCCGGATCTACGACGCCACCGCCGGCCGGATCCTGGTGGACGGCGTGGACGTACGCGAGTGGGAGCTGGACTCGCTGCGTTCCCAGATCTCCACCATCGAGCAGGACATCGTGCTGTTCTCCCGGTCGGTGGCCGAGAACATCGCCTTCGGGCTGGGCCAGCGGGCGGACCGGGAGGCCGTCGTCCACGCGGCCGAGGAGGCGCAGGCCGCCGAGTTCATCGGCGAGCTCGACGACGGCTACGACACGGTCATCGGGGAGCGCGGCATCACCCTCTCCGGCGGCCAGCGCCAGCGCCTGGCCATCGCGCGGGCCCTGCTGACGAATCCGGCGATCCTCGTGCTCGACGACTCGACGAGCGCGATCGACTCCGCCACGGAGGACAGGATCCAGCAGGCCATCGACCGCGTCCAGGAGGGGCGCACCACGCTCCTGATCACGCATCGCCTCTCCCAGATCCGCTGGGCGGACAAGGTCCTGCTGCTGCGCCGGGGCGAGCTGGTCGACTTCGGCACGCACGACGAGCTGCTCGCCCGGAGCCGTCTCTACCGGCGGATCTTCGCCCACTACGACGAGGTGGACCTGCCGGGCACCACGACCGCGGAGCCCGGGAGATCCGGGGAGTTCGGAAGGCCGGACGGGCCCGCCCCGTCCGATCAGGACGGGCCCGGCGGGTCCCCCGGGCCGGCCGTGCCGGCCGTGGTCCTCGCGAGCGAGCAGGGAGGGAACGCCTGATGGGCTTCATCATGGACGGCCTCGACGCCGAGGACTACGACCGCACCTACAGCGACCGCGAGCTCTTCCACCGGATCCTGTCCTACTTCCGGCCGAAGCTGGGCGCGATGGTCCTGGTCGCGGTCATGGTCGTGTTGTTCTCGCTGACCCAGGCGGCCATGCCGCTGCTGATCAGCGAGGGCGTGGACGGCATCGAGAGCGGCACGATCGCCGACGTCGGCCTGCGGCTCAGCGCGGGCCTGCTGCTCGCCGGGGTGCTCGGCTGGCTGTTCAACTTCGTCCGCCAGTGGTACAGCGCGAAGGTCACCGGCGACGTCGTGCTGCGCCTGCGCGAGGACGCGTTCGACGCCGTCCTGAAGCGTGACCTGTCGTTCTACGACGAGACCCCCTCGGGCAGGATCGTCAGCCGGGTCACCTCCGACACCGACGACTTCGCCACCGTCGTCACCCTCACGATGGACCTGATCAGCCAGGTGCTGATGGTGGGCTTCGTCGCGATCCTGCTCTTCGTGCGCAGCGTCGAGCTCGCCCTGCTGACCCTCATCGTGGTGCCCGTCGTGGTCGGTGTCGCCCTGCTGTTCCGGCGGATCGCCCGCACCAGCACCCGCAGGGCACAACGCTCGCTGAGCCGCGTGAACGCCACCCTGCAGGAGACCATGGGCGGGATCACCGTCGCCAAGAACTTCCGCCAGGAGCAGCGGGTCTACGACGAGTTCCGCCCCATCAACGAGCAGAGCTACCAGGTGACGCTCCGGCAGGGTTTCGTCTTCTCCAGCATCTTCCCCGTGCTCTTCCTCGTCGCCGGGCTGGCCACGGTCGCGCTCGTCCAGCTGGGCGGCACCCGGGCGCTCGGCGGAGGCCTGACCGCCGGCGACTGGTACCTCTTCCTGCAGAGTGTCGCGCTCTTCTGGCTTCCGCTCACCTCCATCGCCGCGTTCTGGTCCCAGTTCCAGCAGGGCCTGTCCGCCTCCGAGCGGGTCTTCGCCCTGATCGACGCGCCGCCCCGGGTCGTGCAGACCGACGCGCTGCCGGTCGGCAGGATCGCGGGCCGTATCGAGTTCCGCGGGGTCACGTTCGGCTACGAGGCCGACAGCACCGTCCTGCGGGACTTCGACCTCGTCATCGAGGCGGGGGAGAGCGTCGCGCTGGTCGGCCACACCGGTGCGGGCAAGTCCACGCTCAGCAAGCTGATCACCCGGTTCTACGAGTTCCAGGAGGGCCTGCTGACGATCGACGGACGTGACGTCCGCACGCTGGACCTCGCCGGGTACCGGCGGCAGATCGGCGCGGTCCCGCAGGCGCCGTTCCTGTTCAGCGGGACCGTCGCCGACAACATCCGCTACCCGAGGCCGGGGGCGAGCGACGACGAGGTGCTGGCCGCCGCCACGGCGGTCGGCGGCGGTGACTGGATCGACGCGCTCGCCGACGGCCTGCGGACCGACGTCGGCGAGTACGGCCGCGCCCTGTCCATGGGGCAGCGCCAGCTCGTCGCGCTGGCCCGCCTGCTCGTCCAGGATCCGGCGATCGTGGTCCTGGACGAGGCCACCGCCAGCGTCGACCCGCTGACCGAGGCCCAGATCCAGGAAGGGCTGGACCGGGTGCTGGCCGACCGTACCTCCATCGTCATCGCCCATCGGCTGTCCACGATCGAGCACGTGGACCGGATCATCGTGCTGGATCACGGCCGGATCGTCGAGGAGGGCGACCACGCCACGCTGCTGGCCGGGGGAGGGCCCTACTGCCAGGTCTACAACACCTACTTCCGGCACCAGTCCCCCGACTACCGCCCCGGCTCCGGGTTCGTCTCCGTCGCGGGCTCCGCGTGACCGTGACCGGTGCCGTGTGAACACCACCGGCTCCGCCTGACCGTGGCCGGTCGCGCGTGAACGCCACCGGCCACACGTAACAGTGACCGACCACGCGTGACCGTTGCCGGCTGTGCGGACCGTCACCGGTTACGCGTGTCACGCGTGAACGCCAGCGGCCGTGCGCGGGCGTCATCGGCCTGGCCCGGGATCCCTCGTGCCCCCGTCCCCGGCATCCGTAAACACGGAAAAATGGCGTCAATATTATTTAATAAAGTCCTAAATCAGGACGAGATAGCTTTTCAGGTTGAAATTCTTGATTTCATCCTTTCCTGCCCTTCATATGGGGTGATGATGGTGCGATGAGCGGCGACGAGAGCGGCCGGGTCAGACGAGGGCCGCCCCCGATCACTCGGCCGCGAATCCCCCCGGGACCGCTGCGCGAGCTCAAGGATCTGCTGTACGAGCTGTACGTGGAGGCCGGCGCGCCCTCCCCCGGCACGATCGCCGCCACGATCCTCGCCGACGACGGCCTCACCGCCGCTCCGGAGGCCGAGACCGTGCACCGCCTGCTGGCCTCGTCCCGGCCCCCGCCCGGCCAGGCCGACCTGACCGCCGTCGTCACCGTCCTGGCCCGCCTGGCCGGGCGGGACCCGGGCACGACGGCCGGACGGGCTCGCGAGTTGTGGGCGCGCAGTCGCCAGACCCTCGCCGCCGGGGTGCCGGTCAGCTCGCTGACCGACCCGTTCGCGCTCGGGGTGCACCCGTCGATCGACCCGGGAGCCGGAGGTGCCGGCCCACCGGGGCTGCCCGCCTACGTGCCGCGCCGCCACGACGAGGACATCGTCGCCCTGGTACGGCGGGCCGTGGCCGGGCACAGCGGCATGGCGATGCTGGTCGGCGACTCCTGCACCGGCAAGACACGGACCTGCTGGGAGGCCGTACGGCTGCTGCCCGGCGGGTGGCGACTGTGGAGGCCGGCCGATCCGGTCCGTCCCGAGGCGACCGCCGACGCCCTGGCCCTCGTCGTACCGAGGACCGTCGTGTGGCTCGACGAGTCGCAGTTCCACCTGCTCACCCCCGACGGGCGGGGGGAGCGGGTCGCCTCCGCCCTGCGGACCCTGCTGCGCGACCCGGAACGCGGACCCGTCCTGGTGCTGGGCACGATCTGGCCGGAGTACTGGGCCGCCCTGACAGCCGTCCCCGACGGCCCCGCCGACCCCGCCGATCCCAGCTGTCCCTCCGGCCACGCCGCCCCCCTTTCCGGTCGTGCCGTCCCCGCCGCGGACGATCCCGTCACGGACGGCTTCACCCGTGAGCCCGGCCGCACCCCCGCCGACCCCCACGCCAGGGCGCGGGCGCTGCTGACCGGCACCGCCGTCCACGTTCCCAGCCGCTTCCCCGGACGCTCCCTGGCGGCGGTACGCGCGTCCGGGAGACACGATCCGCGGCTGGCGCGCGCGTACACCGAGGCCCGTGACGGCCGGATCGCCCAGTACCTCGCCGGCGCGCCCGCCCTGGTGGAGCGCTACCGCGACGCGCCCGCGCCGGTCAGGGCCCTGATCGAGGCGGCCGTGGACTCACGGCGCGCGGGTCACGGCCCGGTTCTGCCCGACGCCCTGCTCAGGGCCGCCGCACCCGGCTACCTGACAGGTCCCGAGCGCGAGCCGCTGCCCGAGGACTGGTTCGACCGGGCCGTGGCCCACGCCTGCGCGCCCCATCGAGGGGTCGGCGGCCCTCTCGCCCCGGCCCGGTCCCTTCCCGGCGTACCGGCCCGCTACCGGCTGGCCGACCACCTGGAGCAGTTCGGCCGCACCGTCCGCCGCACGCGTCCCGTTCCCGCGTTCGTGTGGGACGCGCTGATCCCGCACTGCGCGCCCGGGGACCACCTGCCCGTCGCCGTACAGGCCCACGCCCGGGGCCTGCACCGTCACGCCCTGCGGCTGTACGGGGTGGCCACCGTCGCGGGAGATCCGGAGGCGCCACGGTACGCGATCGCCCTGCTGACGGAGGCGGGCCGGGCCGGCGAGACGCTCGCCTGGCTGCGGGCCCACGACGGGCTGGACGACGCCCGCGTCCTCCGACGGATCGCCCCCCTGCTGCACGACGTCAGGCACCACGAGGAGGTGATCGCCGCCTACCGGCGCGCCGCGGAGGCCGGGGACGCCGACGCGCTCCGAGAGGTGATCGCCCTGCTGGTGGAGGCGGGACGGATCGGCGAGGCCGTCGCCCGGACGCGGGACCCCGCCGCCGACGCCGGCCTGCTCGGCTGGACGGCGGCCCTGCTGGACCGGGCGGGCCACCCCGAGCAGGCCCTCGACGTCTACCGGCGATCGGCCGGGGTCGGGAACCTCGACGATCCGGGATGGCTGGCGTCCCTGCTGCACAGGACGGGCCGCCGGCGGGAGGCGATCGCCGCCTACCTGCGCGCCGCCGGGGCGGGTGACCGGAACGCCCACGAACAGGCCGTCGCCCTGCTGGTGGAGGCGGGACGCACCGACGAGGCGATCGCCCGTACACGGGATCTCGCCGAGGGCGGCGATCGCCGCGCCCTGGGGCAGGCGGTCCGGCTGCTGGCGGAGGCGGGCCGGGCCGAAGAGGCCGTCACCTGGCTGCGGACCCGTGCCGAGCACGGCGACCACCGCGCCACCTCGGAGCTGGTCGAGCTGCTCGGACGGGAGGGGCGTACCGAGGAGGCGGTCGGCTGGCTGACCGGCCGGGCGCGGAACGGGGACACCTACGCCTACTGGCGGGCGGTCGGCCTCCTGCGGCAGACCGGGCAGACGGACCGCGCGATCGCCTGGCTCCGTGCCCGCGCGCGGACCGGCGACAGCCTCGCGCTCCAGCAGACGGCCCGGTTGCTGCGGCACACCGGCCGGACCGAGGAGGCCGTGACCTGGCTGGCCGAGCGCGCCAGGGACGGCGACCGGCACGCCGCCGAGCTGGTGCCCTCCTTCCTGAGCGAGGCGGGACGGACCACGGAGGCGATCGCCGCCCACAGGCGTGCCGCCGAGGCGGGGAACGCCGGCGCCCACTGGCCGATGGCCGTCCTGCTCCACGGTCAGGGCCGGTGGGAGGAGGCACTGGCCGCCTACCGCCGCGCCGCCGAGACCGGCCACGTCGGTGAAGGCTGGGGAATGGTCGAACTGCTGGAGCGGACGGGCCGGACCGGCGAGGCCCTGGCCGCCTACCGCCGCGCCGCGGAGGCCGGGAACACCGACGCCGGCTGGCGGATGATCGAGGTGCTCCAGCGGGCGGGCCGGACCGGGGAGGCCGTCACCTGGCTGCGCTCCCGCGCCGAGAGCGGCGACGAGGACGCCCTGTGGAAGGCGGTCGAGCTGCTCCAGGAGTCCGGGCGGACCGAGGAGGCCGTCATCTGGCTGCGCGACCGTGCCCGCGACGGCGACCGCGACGCCCTCGGGCGGCTCACCGCGCTGCTCCACCAGGCGGGCCGGGCCGGGGAGGCCGTCACCTGGCTGCGCTCCCGCGCCGAGGACGGCGACGGAGCGGCCCTGTGGCACGCGGTGGACCTGATGCGCGAGACGGGCCGCGCGGAGGAGGCGATCACCTGGCTGGACGCGCGTACCGAGGCGGGCGACCTGGAGGCCCTGACCTGGTCGGCTGTCCTGCTGTGCGAGCTCGGCCGCCCGGACGAGGCGGTCCTCGTCCACCTGCGCGCCGCCGAACTGGGAGTGCCCGGCGCCCTCCGGCAGGCGACACGCCTGCTGGAGCAACTGGGCCGGACCGGCGAGGCCGAACGACTCCGGCGATACGGGATCACCCCCGGCGGGACATGACACCGGGCGCTGTACCCGCTCGACGACTCGGGCCGCGGGGGTGTCATCGCGGGACGACATGATCGGCCGTGATGACGTCGGCCAGCAGCGGCAGCTCGCTGCCCAGCACGTCGGTGAGCGGGCGGGCCCGCAGGATCCGGTAGTGCTCGACGAGCCGTTCGGTCGCGACGGTCGTGGTCGTCTCCAAGACGGCCCTCAGGCTGTCCTGAGAGGTGAGCCCGGGGCAGGTCCAGCGGAACTCCTCACCGTCGGTGTGGACCACCAGTCCGTAGTAGACCGACACCGCCACCCGGCCGGAGGCCAGCTCATGGACATCGGCCGCGATGTCGTGACGGGCCAGCGCGGCGACCAGTTCCTCGGCCCGGCCCAGGGCTGCGGGCCGGTGCGCCTCGTCGCGCATGGGGATCGACGGCGCGGCGGCGTGCGCATGGGAAGGAAGTCCGCCGCCGCGCCTGCTCATGGGTGTCTCACCCTGCCGCGGGGCCGCGTTCATGCCGCGATCTCCTGTCGGTAGGGCTCGTACCGTCCGGGCGGAGAGGTGTCCCGGAGATGACTCCGGCCGGGGGCGACGGCGAGCCCCGGCCGGAGGACCCGATGCCGGTGCTCGGACGGGACCGGCAGCAGGGTGAGCGGTGGCCGGCCAACCGGGTGAAGGGCGTGGGCCACGGTACGGGCTCGTCGTCGGGTGAGGGGGTCGCGGGCGAGGGTCAGGCGGAGCGCGCGGTCGGCCCGTGTCTCGACCGGCCGGTACGGACGGACGCCGCCGGACATTGCCGGGCGCCGGGTGTCCGTACGTCCGGCGGGCCGGGTGCGCGACGGCGCCGCCTCGGGGTCGGTGTGGCGGGATGCGGGTACGGGCGTCGACCGCGCGCTGACCTCGTGGGCGGGTTCGAACGTCGGCAGGGTCCGGCCGAGGCCGAGCCGACGGCGCGCGTCGAGACGCTCGGCCATCAGCTCGCCGGACGGCTGCGCGTACTCGTGATCGGCGGCCTGGCCGGGGCAGCCGTGCGCGTAGGGAGCGTGCCCACAGACGGCACACCCCATCGGCAGAGGCGGCGCGTCTCTGAAGCAGTAGCAATCGGTCGGCGTAGAACGGTCGAGAACCGGAGCATTAAAGTTGTTCATGGGTCAGGAGAGCCTTCCTGATCAAGGATCCGTCCGGACGTCGCAAGCGCCGGACGGGTCCGTCTTTATGTGGCGGCCACCCTGTTAGTGAAGTCGTGCGCGCTCCGTAGCGGGAGGTGGAGAATGGCGGAGAACAACCCGGAGACATGAAGTCTCCGGGTACTCCGATCGGGTGGTGCAGCGGTGACCCGGCAACAGCGACCAGAGTGGGCCGCGCGACTACAGGCCCAGCGGGAAGCACACGGCTGGAACAAATGCGCGATGGCGCGTCAGCTCATCCGTGCCGCTGGTTATGATCATGGATCTGTCGATTCTCTGGCTCGGCAGATCCGAGACTGGGAGAGGGGAAAGCATTTTCCCCGTGACTGGACCACCGCCTACGCAACAGCCTTCGATGTTACTGAAGATGATCTTTTCGGTGCGAAGGAGCCGACGCGGCAAGGCATCTTGGGAATCGAACCCGGGGTGATCGACCTCGCTCCTTACCCTTCCCGCCAAGGCCCCGTAGCCCCGGAGCTCGTCACGTACTTCCTGGAGCAGCTTCCCGGCCACTACAAGGCCGACATGTGGCTCGGCCCTCGCCACCTGATCCTGACCGTCACGACTCAGGCGCAGCTCATCAAGGAACTCGCTCACGCGGCCGACGCACCGGTGCGTCGCGACTTATTGGGCGCTGGTGTCGCATATACGGCATTACTTGGTTGGCTTTACCAAGATGCCGGTGACACCGATCAAGCGAGGACCTGGCGGACCATCGCCTTGGATATGGCCCACCGTTCTCATGATCCACAACTCATCAGCTATGCCCTCACGAACAAGGCGATGCTCGCGATCGACCTGGAAGACGGCCGTACCGTCGTTGACTATGCCGAAGCCGCTTCGATCGATGAAAGCAAGCTGTGTCCGAAGGTACGGATACTCGCCCTGGTTCACCAAGCGCATGGCCATTCGATGCTGCCGGCCAGGGACAAGAAACTGGTGGACCGGCTGCTGGATCAAGCGGCCCAGCTCGTGGATCGGGTCGATGACGACCACCCCTGGGGCAACGCCTGCCGACGCACGCTGGGGTACGTCCATGTCCAGCGGGCGACCGCCTATCTGCGGCTGGGTGCTTATCGAGAGGCAGTCGCACTCTGGGACGAGCTTCTCGGCACCGCGCCGGAGTCGGCCCGGCGCGACAACGGTGTGTTCTGGGCACGACAGGCGGGTGCTCTGGCCGCGATCCCTGAGCCCGAGCGAGTGGTTCAGATCGCATCCATTACCGCGTCGATCGTCGATGGCACCGGATCGGTGAGACTACGTCAGGAGTTCAAGGCCATTGCGCGCCGAGCGGCCGCCTGGGCGGACACCGTGCCCGGCCGGGAGTTGACTGAGATCATTTCCAGGTTCGCCTGATCTACTGGAGACGCCGATGACCCCTCAGCCGCTGTCCGAAGCGGAGATCGCCGCCCGCCTGGCCGAGGTGCCGGGGTGGGAGCGTGAGGATCACGCGATCGCCCGTACCTTCAAGCACACCTATCACGAGTGCGTACATCTGGCCGCGTACGTCGCGGCCAAGGCGCGCGAGGTCGGACACCACCCCGACGTCCACATCACGTGGCAGCGGATCCGGTTCGTCATCACCACTCACGACGCCGGGAACCGTCTCACGGCCAAGGACTTCGAGCTCGCCCGCCACATCGATGCGATCGCCACCGGCCACGGTGCCGAAGCGGTCTGATCGTACGCGACCTATGATCACCGATATGCCCGAAGTGACCATGCGGCCGTCCGCGCGCATCCTGTTGGTCGACGGTGAGGATCGAATCCTGCTCTATCGCGGGCTGAGGATGACGGACGCGGCCGAGCACTCGTGGTTCACCCCGGGCGGCGGCATCAACGACGGCGAGTCCCTGAACCACGCCGCGGCGCGAGAGCTGCGCGAGGAGACCGGGCACTCGGTGCGGCCCGAGGAGCTCGGGAACGTCGTGGCCGCCGCCGAGGGGCACTGGCGTCACCCCGACGGCCGGTTGTTCTTCTCCCGCGAGTCCTTCTTCTTCCTGCACGGCCGGGAACTGGAGGTCGACGACTCCGGCATGGAGGACCACGAGCGGTCGCTGATCGACGGTTTCCGCTGGTGGTCCCTGCCCGAGCTGCGCGCCACCGACGAGCAGGTGATCCCGTTCGGCCTGGTCGGCCTGCTGGAACGCCTGCTCGCCGGTGACATCCCCGACGAGCCCGTCACCCTCCCCTGGCACCATCCGGACCTTCTCGTCTAGAAAGCCCCGGCGACGCCTAGCGGGTCCCCGCGTACTCCAGTGGTGGTGCGATGGCCTGGGCGTCCACCCCCTCGCCCACCCACAGGCCGATCAGGAACGCGGCCGTCGCCTCCAGCAGGCCCGCGCGGGCGAGCCCTCCCCCGTCGAACGGCTCGCAGCCGAGGTCGCGCACCAGCCGTCGTACCGTGTCGAGGGCCGTCGCGTCGTCGCCGCAGAGCGGGACCGCCAGGGGTCGGCCGTCGAAGACGGGCGGGGTCATGCGCCACACGCTCTCGTGACAGAGGTTGAACGCCTTGACGACGCGCGCGCCGGGTGCGGCGGCCGCGACGCGTTCGGCCGCGGAGGGACCGCCCCGGGTCTCCAGGACGAAGCCCGGCCCCACCGGGTTCGTGCAGTCGATCAGCGTTCGTCCCTCCAGCGCGCCGGAGAGCCCGGACACCACGCCGTCCGCGGCCGCGTGGGGCACCGCGAGCAGCACGGCGTCGGTGCCGTGCGCGACCGCCTCCGGAAGGGTGCCCGCCAGGCCGCCGATCCTGCCAGCCAGCGCGGTCGCGCGACCGGCGTCCCGCCCTCCCACGAGTACGGCGTGTCCGGCGCGCGCCCACCGTTCGCCCAGCGCGTTCGCCATGCCACCCGTACCGAGAATTCCGATCCTCATCCCGTTCACGCTCCCTTGGATGTCCTTGCTGCCGGATTCAGGACGACATTAGGGAACCGCTCGGGCACCATTCGGTACGTGACCGTTCAGCAGATGTTCCTCGCCGACTGCCGTGCCCGGCTCGCCTTCGACCTGCTCGCCAACACCTGGAACTCCGTGGTGGTGTGGGCGCTGCGCGACGGTCCCTCCCGGCCGGGACGGCTGCGGGAGCGGATCGGCGGCATCAGTCCCAAGGTCCTCACCGAGACGCTGCGGCGGCTCGAGTTCAACGGCCTCGTACGGCGCAGCGCGCACCCCGGCTCACCACCGCGTGTCGAGTACGAGCTCACCCCGCTGGGGCGGACGCTGCTGGAGCCGATCGAGGCGTTCGGCGGGTGGGCCTTCGAGCACGGGGACGAGGTCATGGCGGCCCAGGAACGCGCGGAGGCGACCGCGGGACGCGGGCACGACGGCTGACGAGGACGGCCGCGCCGGGGCCCGTACCCGGAAAACAGGCCGGGGGATCCGCGGCTCCCCCGACTTTCGCCGGCGAGGCTCAGCTCAGCCTGGTGTCCGCGTACGCGACCATGGCGTCACGCATGTACGCGGCCAGCCCCTCGGCGATCCGTTCGTAGTTCACCCTGAACAGCTCCTCGTCGACCTGCATCCGCCCCAGGTGCGCGTACTCCGCCGCGGTCGGCGTCCAGAAGCGGGTCGTCTCCCGGTAGTGGACGTCGAGCTCGGCGAGGACCGCGGGGTCGTCGACGGGCGTGCCGGCCGTCATGAGCTCGGCCAGCCGCACCATCGCCGCCGTCGCCTCCCGCCCCATGCGGTCGATCTCCTCCGGGGTCGCGGTGTCCAGCAGCTCCTGCTGCCCGGCCCGCTCCCAGTGCCCCGGCCAGCGCTCACGAGCCTCCGCGCCGTACCGCGCCCCGTCGAACCCCTCGAACAGGTTCTCCGGTCTGTTGATCTTGGACATGCCTCCCCTTTCCGTGCTCTCCTGAAGTTCGGTGATGGTGCGCTCCACCACGCGGACCACCGCGTCCAGCCGGTCGCGCTCCCCCAGCAGTCGCCGGTGGTGCTCGCGCAGCGCGGCCACGGGGTCGGTCTGCCGGTCGACGATCTCCCTGATCTCGGTGAGACCGAGGTCGAGCCGCCGCAGGAGGAGGATCTGCTGCAACCGCAGCAGCTGAGCCTCCTCGTAGTGGCGGTAACCGTTCCCGCCGACCCGGGCGGGCGCCAGCAGCCCGATCTCGTCGTAGTGGCGCAGGGTCCTGGACGTCACTCCCGACATCCGCGCCACCTGTGCGATCGACCACGCCATGGCCTGCCCGTCCGTTCCCCTCATCACCGTGCCGGATCTTCCGGCCTGTTCACGACGGTAGATGTTGACGCGACGGCAGAGTCAAGCCGGATCGAACGGCCGGCGCCGGGGGCTGGAGCCGTCGCCGAGATGTCGAGCGGCCACACGTCACGTGATGCTCGTTCGTCCGCCCGTCGACCGCGGTTGCGGAGCTCCTGGCGAACCGCGCTCGGCCACCGCCCGCCGTCGTGGACGGAAGCTACTTGACGTACGACGTCAAGTAGTCGATGCTCGGCCATACTACTTGACGACGAACGTCAAGTAAGGGAGGGACCATGACCACCTGGACGGAGGCGCGCGACGCGCTCGCGGACGATCTGGAGAGGCTCGTCGGCAACCGGCTGCTCGACCCGCTCGATATCCTCTTCGGCACGGCGGACCTGATGCGGGACCGGCTGGCGTCGCAGGCCCGCGCATGGGCCGGGACGCTGCTGGGCCCGGACGACCAGGCCGCGGCGTACACCGCGATCCGCCTGGTGAGCGCCCTGTACCCCGGGGACGCCCCGTTCGACCCGCCGACCGGGTGGTGGGGCACCCCCTTCGGCCAGGCCGTGCTCCTGCGGGCGGGGCATCCCAGCGCCGCCGTCGCCGTCCCCGTGGCCGTGGCCGCGGACATGCTCGGCATCACCCGCCAGGGCGTTCACGACCTGGCCAGCCGCGGCAAGCTCGAACGCCTTCCTCCCGGCATCACCGTCGCCTCCGTCCGCGCCCGGCTCGCCGCCCGCGCGCCGGTCATCACCAGGGAAGATCACACATGACCAGCGAACACACCGCCCCCGGCGGCCTTCTCCCCCTGGGAGACGGGCCGGCCGTCAGCCGTCTCGGCTACGGGGCCATGCAGCTTCCCGGCCTCGGCGCCTGGGGGCCGCCCCGGGACCCGGTGGCGGCCCGCGCCGTCCTGCGCCGGGCGGCCGAGCTCGGCGTCACCCACATCGACACCAGCGACTTCTACGGCCCGCACGTGGCCAACGACCTCATCCGCGAGGCCCTCCACCCCTATCCCGACGACCTGGTGATCGCCACCAAGGTGGGGGTCGTCCGGGACGAATGGCGCGGCTGGAACGCGGCCGCCACACCGGCCGACCTGCGCGACCAGGTCGAGGAGAACCTCTCCCGGCTCGGCCGGGCCCGCCTCGACCTGGTCTACCTGCGGGTCGGCGGCGACGGCATGCTCTTCCCCGACGACACCCCCTTCGCGGAGTCCTTCGCCACGCTCGCCGAGCTGCGCAAGCGCGGCCTCATCCGGCACCTCGGGCTCAGCGGGGTCACCGTCGCCCAGCTCGCCGAGGCCCGTGAGCTGGCCCCCGTGACCGCGGTGCAGAACCGCTTCCACCTCCTCGACCGGGGCTGCTCCGACGTCCTGGCCGCCTGTGAGGAGCACCGGATCGCCTTCGTCCCGTACTTCCCCCTCGCCGCGGGCATGCTCAGGCCCGGCCTCGACACGTCACAGGCCCCGCCCGGCATGGCCCCCACCCCGGAGCAGGAACGGACCGTGGACGACATCGCCGGACGTCACGGCGCGAGCCGCGCCCAGGTGATGCTCGCGTGGCTGCTGGCCCGCTCCCCGGTCACCTTCGCCATCCCGGGGACCTCCTCCGTCGCCCACCTGGAGGAGAACGTCGCCGCGACCGGGCTGCGGCTGAGCGAGGACGACATCGCCGGGCTGGACGAGCTCGCCTGACTCCTCAGGGCGGTCCGGCGGGGGCGGCCCGTCATCCGGGAGACGGGCCGCCCCGCACGCCGGGGTCGTCCACCAGGCCGGCCTCGTGCGCGAGGAGCACCGCGTTGGCCCGGTTGGCCAGCCCGAGCTTGGCCAGCAGCCGGGAGACGTAGCTCTTGACCGTCGTCTCGGACAGGAAGCGGTCCTCGGCGATCTCCCGGTTCGTCAGGCCCCGCCCGACCAGGCCCAGCAGGTGGCGCTCCCGGTCGTTCAGCACGGCGATCCTGCCGAGCGCGGCCTCCCTGCCGTCCGCCGCGCGGGCCGACCGC
The DNA here is from genome assembly GCF_049844535.1 of Streptosporangium sp. DT93. Taxonomy (NCBI): domain Bacteria; kingdom Bacillati; phylum Actinomycetota; class Actinomycetes; order Streptosporangiales; family Streptosporangiaceae; genus Streptosporangium; species Streptosporangium sp. DT93. Next base: position 11,429 of record NZ_JBNCLF010000016.1, on the reverse strand, counting down.
TCCAGCAGGTGTCGCGCGGCCACGGGCGACAGTACGCTGTGCCCGCCCGCGACCACCTTGACCAGACCGAGCAGGTCCTCGGGGGGTGTCGTCTTCACCAGGAAGCCGACCGCGCCCGCCTCCAGCGCCTCCAGCACGTGGTCGTCCGAGTCGAAGGTGGTCAGTGCCACGACGGCGGGCGGGCGGGACAGCCTGTTGATCTCCCTGGTGGCGGTGACACCGTCGACACCGGGCATCCTGATGTCCATCAGCACCACGTCGGGGCGGCCGCGCAGCACCTCCTCGACGGCCTCGGCCCCGTCGTGCGCCGCGCCGACGATGTCGATCTCGGCGGACGACCCCAGGATGGTCCGCAGATGACCGAGGACCATCGGGTCGTCGTCGACGAGCAGGACTCTGATCACCGTCGCCGCGCCGGTGCCGCCGGGCCGGTCGCCACCGCCGACACCGGCATGGCCGATGCCGTCGGCCCGGCCACTGCCGTCGCCATGGTCGCTGCCGTCGCCATGGTCGCCGACGTCGGTCAGGCCGGTGTCTTCCGGCGGCCCGGCCCGCCGGGGGGTGGTCATGTCCCAAGCGTATATATCCGCGCCGGGCGCGCCGAGAGGCCGGAAGAAGTTCCGCCGCCCGCACCGGGCTCACGGCGGAGGCGAGCGCACGAAGGCCATCGCTCGAAGGCCATCGCACGAAGGCCATCGCTCGAACGGGAACCCACGACGGGCGCGAGCGCGTGAAAACCCATCCCTCACACGGGAACTCGCAGGGGACACGAGCGCGGAAACTCGCGGCCCGCGTGAGGACTCACGGCGGGGACGGGGCCGGGGAGGCCGATCCCTCGCGCTCGTGGTGCTCCTCGGTGGGGACGAGCGCCGGTAGGTCCGCCGTGACCAGGTACCCGCCCTGCTCGGTGGGCCCGCTCCGCAGGGTGCCGCCGAGCAGGGACACCCGGCGCCGCAGGCCCGCCAGCCCCGCACCCGATCCGCTGGCCACCAGCGACGGATCGGCGGGCCCGGTGGGCGCGGTGTTGAGGATCTCGATGCGCACCGCCTCGGGACTGTGACGCAGGTCGACGCTCACCCGGGCCCCCGGGGCGTGTTTGCGGACGTTGGTCAGCGCCTCCTGCACCACCCGGTACGCGGCACGGGAGATCACCGGGGACGCCGTACCGGGATCGCCTCCGACGCGCAGCGACGCCCCGGCGGAGCCGGTCAGCTCGGCCAGGTCCCCTCCCCTGTCGTCCGTGCTCCGCGCCGTCCGGCGGCAGTCCCCGTCACACCCCGGACGGCGGCAGCCCCCGTCACAGGCTCCCCCTGCCGGTGCGGCCCGCTCGCCGCTCCGCATGACGCCGATGAGGTCCCGCAGTTCGACCATGGTCCGGGAGCCGAGGTCCCCGATCCGTCCCGCCGCCGCCCTGACGGCCTCGTCGTCGGTCGACGTCCGCAGGGCTCCGGCGTGCAGGACGATCTCGGTGACGTGATGGGTGACGACGTCGTGCATCTCGGCGGCCAGGTGCTGGCGTTCGGCCACGATGGCCCGCTCGTTGAGCAGATGCCGTTCGCGTTCGGCGATCTCGACCCGCTCGCGCAGCGAGCTCAGCAGGCTCGCCCGCGCCCGCACGTACATCGCGATCACGGCGGGCAGCACGGCGTAGACCACACCGGCGTAGAGGCCGGTCCAGGTCGGTGCCCACGGCTGGACGTTCAGCAGCACCAGCGCGCCGACGCAGGCGAACGCCGTGGGCGTGGCCCGCAGGTAGACCAGGATCCACACCGCGACGGGCGTCGCCAGTGGCACCGAGCCCGCGAAGAGCGGGTCGGTGGAGATCAGCAACCCGGGGGCGGCCAGATCGGCGACCCGTGCGATCACCGCGCCGAGGACGACGAGGACACCGACCGTCCGCGGACGGCTCAGCGCGAACAGCAGGAGCCCGTCGACGACGAGGTTGAACACCAGTTCCGCCGCCGGTCCCAGCGCTCCGGACGTCCGCTGCCCCCCGGCGTGGAGCAGCACCTGCAGGCACGCGTAGGCCACGATGATGATGAACACCACGACATGTCCCGCCCACCCGGCACCGCGGCCGCCGGCGAGTGTCGATCGTGCTGTCATGACCGCGCACCTTCCCCGCCAGGAGATGCCGTCACCCCGTCGCGAAGCCGGAAACCGGGCCGGCGAACACGTGCGGCCGGGAACCGCGCCGGCGAACACGCAACCTCGGCGACGTACGACGCAACTCGGTTGCGGGACGTACAGGGATGTCGATGAATAGATTGTCCATTGTCCGTACGGAATCCGGAAATTCAACGGCGTCGACGCCCCCGGCGTCCGTCTGCGATCGCGCACAGGTCGATTCACCGCCCTCATCGTCGCGAAACACCTTCCCAAAGGACATCGAATGTCGAAGAACGCGCCTTTCCCCGATCCCGTCCCGTCCACCACCGCCGTTTCGGCTCCGACCGGCGACAGGCCGAAGCCGAAACGACGGCTGTGGGCACCGATCGTCTCCCTGCTGTTGCTCTCCCCGTTCGTGGCGGAGTTGCTGCTCGGCGACATCGCGCTGACCGCCGTGGGCGTCGTGGTGGTCCTCGTCCCGCTGTACGGCTGCGGGGCGCTGCTCATCCGCGAACTGGCGCGGCGCACCGGCCGGGGCTGGCCTGCCATCGCGTTGCTGGCGGGGGCCTTCGGCGTGCTGGAGGAGGGCTTCGCCACGATGTCCTTGTTCAACCCGGACTTCGCCGGCTACCGCCTGCTCGACGAGGCGCCCCTGCCCTTCCTGGGCATGGGGGCGCACTGGACGGTCTACGTGCTGTCGCTGCACGTCATCTGGAGCATCTGCACGCCAATCGCACTCGCCGAGACCCTGTTCCCGGACCGGGCACGGGTGCCGTGGCTGCGTACCCGCGGCCTGGTGGTCACCTCGGTGGTGTTCCTGCTCACCGTCGCGCTCTACTGGGCCGGGACGTTCTACACGGCGGGTGCGGGGGCCGGGGTGCCGGTGTTCCGTCCCTCCGCGTCCCAGATGATCGCGACCGCGGTGACGGCCGTGGTGCTCGTCCTCGCCGCGTTCGCCGTCCGGCCGCGCGCCGTGCCGTCCCGCACGCCCGGCTCCGCCCCGTCCCCCCTGCCCGGCTTCGTCCCGTCACCCGTGCTCGTCCTCGCCGGTTCGCTGGTGGTGACGAGCGTCGTCCGGCAGAGCGCCGAGCAGCTGAGCGGCTGGGTGAGCGTCGTCGTCTGCCTGACGGTCGAGGTCGCGGCGGTGGCCGCGCTCCGGTGGTACGGCCGCCGGCGAGAGTGGGGACCGGCGCACGTCTTCGCCGCCGCGTCGGGGGCCGTCGTCGCCTACGCGTGGTCGAGCTTCTTCCTGACACCCATCGCCGGTACGACCGATCCGGTCGTCGCCCGCACCGGCAACATACTGTTCGCGCTGGTCGCCGTCGTGATCCTCGCCCTCGCCGCGCGGCGCCTCCGCGGGGCCACGACGGCCCGGCCGTGACCTCGGGACGAGGAAGGGAGAGGCCGGAGGCACTCAAGCCTCCGGCCTCTCCCCTCCTTTCACCGCGTGAGCAGCGGCAGGGCCGGGAAGGCGTGGTCCCGCCACAGCAGCCGCGAGGTCTCCTCCGGGTAGGCGGCGACCGTCGACGGCGTGTCGAAGAGCCGCGCGAGACGGTGGCCGGTGTCGTACGCGGGCCAGCCCGGGTCGCCGTGAGCGGCGAACGCCGTCCACGCCCCGCGGACCAGCGCGGACAGCTCCTCCGCCTCCGGGGAGGGCGGGTCGCCGATCAGTGCGGCGGTCTGCCCGCTGCCCAGGTTGCCGAAGACGAGCGGCACGTCCAGGCCGTGGCAGGCGCCGAGGACACCGCCCAGTCCCGGGGCGGGCCAGGTCAGCTCGTACAGGTGGGCCCGGCCGCCGCCCGCGAGCTGCGCGTCGGCGAGGTGGAGGCTCGGCATGCGGAACAACCAGTCCCCGTTGACCAGCTCGTACAGTTCCTCGTCGGTCGCGGCGGGGAACGCCTCCCGGTACCGGTGCGCGCCGTCCGCGCCGGGGGCGAGCACGCGCAGGGCGGTCTCGGCCTGCTCGCGCGTGACCTGGCCGAGCACGCCGTCGATCAGGCTGAACAGCCGGTGCTCGTCACGGGTGTGCCCGACGAGAAGCGCCACGTCCCGGGCGGCGCCGCCAGCCAGCGCCCGCCAGGGGGTCTCCGGCAGGACGTCACCGTCGACGACCGGTGCGAACGGGATCGGCCGGTGGGTGATCTGCCCCCAGCGCTCCCGTCGCCGGGCCGTCCCGGCGAAGATCGCGTCACCCGCGGCGAGCAACCGGGCCGGAGTCACCGCCGACAGGCCCGGCACCGTGGGCCGTACTCCCAGCTCGGCGCCGATGTCGGCCGCGATGTCGGCGGCCAGCTCGGGGGAGAAGAACGTCCCCGGCACGCTCTGCGCGACCGCCCGGTGGAAGAGCCCGGCGGCGCGCGGCATGGCGAGCAGCGCGGCGACCGATCCGCCGCCCGCCGACTGCCCGAAGACCGTGACCCGGTCCGGGTCACCGCCGAACGCGCGGATGTTGTCGCGCACCCACCGCAGGGCCGCGACCTGGTCGAGCAGCCCCCGGTTGGCCGGGGCCCCGTCGATCCGCGCGAACCCCTCGACGCCGAGGCGGTAGTTGAGGGTCACGACCACGACCCCGCTCCCGGCCAGGTGCGCGCCGTCGTACTCCGGGAGAGCGGCGTCGCCCATGGCGTAGCCGCCGCCGGGGATCCACACCATCACCGGGAGCCCCGACGCCGGATCCGGTTCCGGTGTCCAGACGTTGACCGTCAGCCAGCCGTCGCCGGCGTCGTCCTGGGACGCCCCGAGCACACCGGACTGCGGGGGCGGCGGGCCGTAGGCGACCGCCGGGCGCACCCCGTCCCAGCCGCGCGCCGGTCGCGGCGCGGCGAAACGCAGGGGGCCGACCGGCGGCTCGGCGTACGGGATGCCGCGGAAGACCGCCAGGCCCGCCTCCCGGCCACCGCGCAGGACACCGGCCTCGGTGCGGACCTCCGGCCCGGACTCGAACTCCGGCCCGGACTCGAACGACTCACTGGATGCAGTTGCGGCCATTTCACGGTTTCCTTCCCGTTCCGGCTCGACCGAGCATCCCAGCGCGCGCCGTCCACGGGCAAAGCATTTAAAAGGCGGCCCACACGGGCCCGAAAGTCCCACCTATCACGTGTGAATGCCTTCCTGAAACGATTCCCCCGCACGCCGCATTTCTCCCTCGGGGACCGTCCGGCCCTTGTCCCGCGACCTGCGGGAAAACAGCGGATCGTGACGAGGACACCGGTCTTCCGCTTCTCGAGCGGACCGATCGTCGTGCTCGGCCGATCGGGACCGTGGTCAGAACCACGTACGCGACGGCACACCGGAAAATCCGGTCCCGGCGGAGCGGGAAGGGGCTCGGTGGAGACCCGACAAAGGCGGTGCGGGAAATGTCGGGCGGCCGGGGCCGCCGTCGCCGCACGATGGGGGCATGGACGACACGACCCTGGTATCCCGCTTCCTCCGCGACGGCTTCGTGAAGCTGGAGGGCGCCGTCGCGCCGCGCGTGGCCGCGGACTGCGCGCGGCTGCTGTGGCGGGAGACGGGCTGCGACCCGGACGATCCGGCGACGTGGACGAAGCCCGTGCACTGGGTGCCCGGCCTGGCGCAGGGGCCGTTCGCCGCCGCACCGAACTCCCCGTTCCTGCACCACGCGTACGACCTGCTCGTCGGCGCGGGACGCTGGGAGCCGCGCTACTCGCTGGGCACGTTCCCGCTGCGTTTCCCGCACGAGGAGGAGCCGAACGACGCGGGCTGGCACATCGAGGGGAGCTATCTGCCGGAGGGCGAGAGCTGGTACTTCACGAATCTGAGCTCCAAGGGCCGGGCGCTGCTGATGCTGTTCCTGTTCAGCGAGGTCGGTGAACAGGACGCCCCGACCCGGATCCGGGTCGGCTCACACCTCGACGTACCGAAGGTGCTGGAGAAGTACGGGGAGGACGGGGCGAGCGGGCTGGTCCTCGCGCCCGATCTGGTGGCGGCGTCCGACCACCGGCCGCTCGCCCTCGCCACCGGCTCCCCCGGCGACGTCTTCCTGTGCCATCCGTTCCTGGTGCACGCGGCGCAGCCGCACCACGGGGTACGGCCGCGCTTCATGGCCCAGCCGCCGCTGATGCCGGCCGCGCCGTACGAGCTGGAGCGGGCCGACGGCGCGTACTCGGCCGTGGAGATCGCGATCCGCCGGGGCCTGGGACAGGACACCCCCGGCCCGGACGGCGACCGCACCGACCACACCGACGGCACCGACGGCACCGACGGCACCGACCGCGACGCCGGGTAGACCTGCCGGCCGTCGGGTGCGACCGGCCCGTCCGCCCGACGCCGCGAACGTGCCCGCGTCCGCGGCGAGAAGGGCACCCCGCCTCGGAGAACGCCCCCTTAACCCCACCGCACGACCTCCCCCGATCACAGCGCTAGCGTGGTGGTCGCCGAGGGGAAGGGGGGCCGGGGCATGCTGGAACGGCTGAACCAGGCCATGGAGCACATCGAGTGCCATCTCGACCAGGCCCTCGAGGTGGAGGAGCTGGCGCGCATCGCGGCCACCTCGGAGTACCACCTGCGCAGGATGTTCTCCGCGCTCGCGGGCATGCCGCTGTCGGAGTACATCCGGCGCCGCCGGCTCACCCTCGCGGGCGCCGAGGTCCTCGCGGGACGCGAGACGCTGCTGGAGATCGCGGTGCGCTACGGCTACGGCTCCGGTGAGGCGTTCGCGCGGGCGTTCCGTGCCATGCACGGCATCGGACCGGGCGAGGCGCGGCGTACCGGCGCCGTGCTCAGCTCCCAGTCGCGGATGGCCTTCCGCCTCGTCGTCGAGGGCAGCAGCAGCATGCGGTACCGCGTCGTGGACAAGGCGGACTTCACCGTCGTCGGGCTCAGGACCCGGATACCGCTGGTGCACGCGGGACCGAACCAGGCGATCATCGACTTCGTCCGCGGGATCGACCCGCGGACCCTGGAGCGCCTGGAGAAGCTGTCGGACCAGGAGCCGTACGGCATCGTCGCGATCTGCGACGACCTGGACCCCAGCCGCGCCGAGGGCACCGACCTCGACTACCACCAGGGCGTGATCACCTCCATGGCGGCTCCGGAGGGCACGACCACGCTGGCCGTCCCGGCCGGCACCTGGGCGGTCTTCACCGTCTCCGGGCCGGTGCCGCGGGCCATCCAGGAACTGTGGCGGGACGTGTTCACCGAGTGGTTCCCGTCGAACCCGTACCGCACCCGCACCGGCCCTGAGATCCTGCGCACCCGCCTGTCGCCGGACAGGACCGAGGCCGACGCCGAGCTGTGGCTCCCGGTGGAGCCCGAACACGGCTGAGCGGAACGGCACGCCTATCATCGGCAGGGCGTCCGCACCGGCCGTCGCTCAGGAGACGGTCCGACGGGACAGGCCGCGTCGCGGCGGGAGATTTCTCCGGAGCCGTGTCGATCGGCGGGCCGCTCGTTCGACGTGTGGGAGCGAGGACCGAGAGGCGGCCCCGCCGGACGAGGAGAACACGATGTCGAAATACCTGCTGATCATGCGGGGCACCGACGAGACGAACGCGGCCATGATGGCCGATCTCGACGAGATGATGTCCAGGACCCACCGGTTCATCGAGGACATGATGAAGGCCGGGGTCCTCGTCGCGGCCGAGGGGCTGGACGACCCTGGCCAGGGTGCCGTGGTCGACTTCGGCGGCGAGGCTCCGGTGGTCACGGACGGGCCCTACGGCGAGACCAGGGAACTGTTCGGCGGCTACTTCATGCTCGACGTCGCCACGAGGCAGGAGGCCGTCGAGTGGGCCAAGCGGGTCCCGGTGGTCCGCGGGTCCAAGATCGAGGTCCGGCGGGTGGCTGAGGCCGACGAGGCCCCGCAGAGCGGCGAGAGCGACGGCCGGACCTGATGGGCACGGCCAGACGGCCCGACCTGACGGGGACGGCCCGACGGCCGGACCTGATGGGGACGGCCCGACGGCCGGACCTGATGGGGACGGCCGACGTCGAGGCCGTCTGGCGGATCGAGTCCGCCCGGATCGTCGCCGCGCTGACCCGGTTCACCGGCGATTTCGGGCTGGCCGAGGACGCGGCCCAGGAGGCGGTGGCCGAGGCGCTGGTGTCGTGGCCGCGCGCCTCCCCGGCCAATCCGGCCGGCTGGCTGATGGCCACGGCCCGGCGGCGGGCGATCGACGCGATCCGCCGCCGGACCGCCCTCCAGGACCGGTACGCCCTGCTGGCGGCCGACCCCGCGAACGAGCAGGACATCGACCCCGACGGGATCGACGACGACGTCCTGGCGCTGATGTTCGTCAGCTGCCACCCGGTGCTCTCCCGCGAGGCCCGGGTGGCGCTGACCCTGCGCGTGGTCGGCGGCCTGTCCAGCGAGGAGATCGCCCGCGCGTTCCTGGTCCCCGTACCGACCGTGCAGGCCCGCATCACCCGGGGCAAGAAGACGATCGCGGCGGCCGGGGTGCCGTTCGAGCTGCCCCCGGTCGGCGAACGCCGGGAACGGCTGGGCGGCGTGCTCAGCGTCCTCTACGTGATCTTCACCGAGGGGTCGACGGCCACGTCGGGCGACCGGCTGCTGCGCCCCGACGTCGCGTACGAGGCGATCCGGCTGGCCCGCACGCTGGCCGCGCTGCAGCCGGACGAGCCGGAGGTGCACGGCCTGCTCGCGTTGTGCGAGCTGACGGCCGCGCGCTTCCCGGCCAGGACCGGCCCGGACGGCACACCGATCCTGCTCGGGGACCAGGACCGGCGGCTGTGGGACCTCCCGGCGATCCGCCGGGGGCTGGCCGCGCTGGCCAGGGCGTCATCGGCCCGCGGCCTCGGCCCCTACGGCCTGCAGGCCGCGATCGCCGCCGTCCACGCGTCGGCCCCCTCGGCCGAGGAGACCGACTGGGACCGGATCGTGCTGCTCTACGAGGTGCTCGGCCGGGTCGCGCCCTCGCCGGTGGTCGAGCTCAACCGTGCCGTCGCCGTGGCCATGACCTCGGGTCCGGCGCGGGCCCTGGCCATCGTGGACGAGCTGATCGCCTCGAACCGGCTCCCCGGCTCACATCTGGTCCCGACCGTACGCGGGGAGCTGCTGGCCCGCCTCGACCGGCGACCGGAGGCGCGCGCCGAGCTGGAGTTGGCCGCCCGGCTGTGCGCCAACCGGCGCGAACGCTCGGTGCTGCTCCGCAAGGCGGCCGCGCTGGACTGACTGCCCCGGCGCGGGGGACAGCCCTTGCTGCCCTCGGCGAGCAAGGGACATCAGCGAGCGTTGCAACGGGCAAGGTGCCCTCCAGCGCGGCCTCACGGATCCGGTCGGCCTCGGGATCCGTGTCGAGCATCGCCTCACACCACCAACGACGCAGGACCGTCTCCGCCTGATCCAGATGTGCTGTGCCGAGTTCCCGGTAGAACGCCATCCGCCGGCCACCTTGCAGGGCCTCAGCGATCCCGTCAACGGTGCGCGGCACCCGGGGCTCCCGGGGAGCGTGCAGAACGAGCCCCGCCTGATCAACGAGTTGTCGAGCAAGAGCCATGACCAAACCGCCCTTTGAACAGCTGACTCCGTTGCTGTACGGACACGAAAAAGGCCCTCCGGGATAATCCCGGAGGGCCTTTGACCTGGGAGCCGCCTTGGGGAATCGAACCCCAGACCCCTTCATTACGAGTCAACGGCACGTCCCAGGTCGGCGGCCTCACGTCCTGATCAGACGGTAGATACGGGTCGGTGGCGTGTGATCGTGTAAGGCGGTGTTGCTGTACAGGATTGCTGTACAGCACTCCTCGCGGGCTGCGGCACGGCCGCTCGATCACCGCTCGCTGTGCAGAATCTCCATGGCTTGAAGCACGTCGGTGACGACATGATCCGCGCTGTGGTCATGGCCGGCCCAAGTGCCTCGGTCGATCCAGATGGTACGTAGTCCGGCTGCCTGTCCTCCGCCGATGTCGGCGACGAGGTTGTCACCGACCATCCATCCCCCGCCTTCGAGAGTCATACCGCAGCGTTGAGCCGCGACCTCGAACAGCCTGATGTCGGGCTTACGGATGCCTTCCAGTCCTGAGAGCGCGTAGGCGTCGACGGCCTCGGCCAGTCCGGTCCGGTGGATCTTGCCGAGCTGGTTGTCCGCGGTGCCGTTAGTGACGATCGCCACCTTCCAGCCCGACGCGCGGAGTCGAGACAGTCCGTCCATCACCTCGGGTCGACAGTGGACGAGGTAGGGCATGCGTTGGCGGTAGCGATTCCACAACCCGTCGACCGGCTCGGGCAAGGTGAAGCGGTCACGAACCTTGGTGAAGAAGACCTCACGATGTGGGTAGCCGGCCCGGTCAAGAGAAAGCAACCAGTCAGCCGCCTCATGCTCCAAGTCGTATTCCTCGGCAAACTCCTCGGCCCATACCTGGAACGCCTCATCCAGGTTGACGAGTGTGTTGTCCAGGTCGAAGAGCGCAAGTCGCCGCACGACAACCCATTATGAGGAAACTTCTGGTCCTGGGATACTCACATAGGGGGAGCGATTACCGTTTGGCGATGTTACCGCTTTGACCTGCTGGTACAGCACACGGAATGATTAACCTCTCTTGATCATTTCATACATGCTCTAGAAAGATGCAGTTACTTGGCATGTATCACATAGGACAGAGCACCTCGTAGGCTGGCGGCAGTGGGATGGGCAGGGCCATAGGCGGCCTCGGCGATGGCCAGCGCCCGCTCAAACAGCGGCACCGCCTCACCCGGCCGACCCAAAGCATGGAAGCTGCTCGCGAGGTTACCCAGCCCGATGGCGACGCTGGGGTGATCAAGGCCGCGGGCGGCCTCGGTGATGGCCAGCGCCCGCTCCAACAGGGGCACCGCCTCACCCGGCCGACCCAAAGCATGGAAGCTGCTCGCGAGGTTACCCAGCCGAATGGCGACGCTGGGGTGATCAGGGCCATAGGCGGCCTCGGTGATGGTCAGCGCCCGCTGCTCTAACGGCACCGCCTCACCCAGCCGATCCAGATCCCGGAAGCTGTTCGCGAGGTTACCCAACAAGGTGGCGACGGTGGGGTGATCGGGGCCATAGGCGGCCTCGGTGATGGCCAGCGCCCGCTCCAACAGCGGCACCGCCTCACCCGGCCAACCCAGATCCCGAAAGCTGACCGCGAGGTTACCCAGCCGAATGGCGACGTCGGGGTGATGAGGGCCATAGGCGGCCTCGGTGATGGCCAGCGCCCGCTGCTCCAGCGGCACCGCCTCACCCGGCCGCCCCAGATCCCGAAAGCTGCTCGCGAGGTTACCCAGCCCGATGGCGACGCTGGGGTGATCACGGCCATAGGCGGCCTCGGTGATGGCCAGCGCCCGCTCCAACAGCGGCACCGCCTCACCCGGCCGACCCAGATCCCGG